>CAVWFN010000006.1:0-787235 GCA_963754285.1 uncultured Actinomycetota bacterium | reverse complement strand
ATCGCATGGTCAAGCCCGAGCTCGTCACCCCCGGCGGCGACGCATTGACGAACGCCTCGACAGGTGAGCTCGTGGGATCGAACTCGCGCAGCGTCGTAGGCGCATCTTCGCGCACCGATCGAATCCTGGAAGCTCGGTCGGGCACGAGCTTCGCAGCACCGGTGGTCGCCAACATCGCGGCTCAGGTATGGGCCACCGACGCCAGCCTCACGGCCAACGGCGTCCGCGCCCTGGTCCTACTGTCGGTCGTGAGTCCGCCGACTATCTTCAGGCCACCCCACCATGCTGCCCGACGTCGGGCAGGAACGCTCGGTGCTCGGCTTCGGCCGTCCCGTGGCGCTGCGTTGCGTGGCCTCCAGCGACCACCGTGCCGTGCTCATCGCCGAGAACCGCATCCCGGCAGACGCGGTCCACCTCTACCGGGTGCCGGTGCCATCCAGCTTTTCTAGTCCGGCGGCCAGCGACGCGTCAGATCGCTCTGGCGCATGACCCCGAAATCGAGGTCCACCCGCCTAGTCCCGCTCTCGAGCCGCATGCACGTGTTCGCCTACTTCGGCGCGTCCTTGGATGAGGTCGCCGAAGCCTTCCTCGCTGCTGCCACCGACGACGATGGTCTGGACGGGGCAGACACCGACGCCGATACGTCTGCCGATGATCGCGAGGCTCATTCTGGTTATGACGTCGCGGAGGAAAGCGCCTCAGGAGACGGTGTTCCCGTTGCCCTACGTCCCGCCGTCGAATCTCTAACTCAGCGACCAGGAGCGGGCTCGCGGCGCCCACCACTACGGAACGTACCGGCGAAGTAAGCCGTTCGACCGAGCCCGCGGAGCGGAGTTAGTCATCGCGGTCCGCAACGTTTCGCAGTGGCCGACCGAGGACCCGCTGCAATCCTATGCACTCGCCATCGAGATTGAACGCGACGAGGGCCACGGGGAGGTCTACGCAGAACTGCACGCCTTCGTCGAGGCGGAGGCCCAGATCCCGGTCTTGGTCGAGACCGAGCTGAAGGTTTAACAAAGTCGACCGCAGCGGTCTTCAACTGCGCGCCGCAGTCCATCCCGAAGTGGCGCAAGACCGCGACGCAGGCGCTCGGACGCCGCCCCATCGACCGAGACTGAAGGGGTAAAAATCTGACGCTCGGGTCGTGGAAGTGAGCGAGTCATTTCGCGCGTGCCGGCCCATGCGCAGCAAAGCGTCAGCGGCAGGGGCCAGGCACCCAGTTGCGGGACTGCGCGGGGCAGTGCACTTGACGCCGGCAGTGCCAATGATCAGAGCGGCCAGTACGCGCCGAGCGATTATTTGGCACTTGACGCTAAGCACGACAGAGCGCGCATATCGAGGCTATTGCGCGTGTCATTTGCGAGCGCGCGCGAATCCTGGATCACGCTTGCTTGGGAGCTCCGCGGTCCCACCAGTCGTTCGGAGGCCGGTCACCGAAGTGTCGCCGCCACGATTTCATGTTGGCCAGGTTGCAGAACTTCCAGACTCCTTGGCAGAACGGGCGTACTGGAAAGGACGCGATCGCGGCGAACGCGTCGAGCTCGCCCGGCCCAAACTCCGCGTTGCGTCTAGGCGCGAACGTGGAGTTGGCGCCTGTGTGGCCGCCGTCGGCGGTGGCGAATAGGCCGGTGGTGTCGTAGCAGTTGGTCTTGAAGGATCTGCAGCCGTCGGCCTGGGCGATCGCCCACAGATGCTCAGGGTCGCCCAGGCTGAGGTTGCTCGCGTAGGCGTGCTGGGTGCTTGCCGCGCTGGTGAACGTGTGCCCGTTGTTGGTGCTGATCTGCATGGTCCAGGTCTGATTTGCGCGGCGATGGGGCCGGCGATGGCTAGCGCAGCTTGGTCGTCGGCGAGTGCTGCGAACGTGTAGCCGGCGTTCTCCACGCGGGCGGGGAGGTAGCGGCCCGTCCAGCGGCGTCCGCGGTGTGTGCTCGTGTAGATGGCGATTGCGTCGCTAGTTCCCTGGACGGGTGTCTCGATCTCTGCGGCCACGACTGTCGTCCCGGCACCGGTGCGCACGGGCGGATCGACAATCGACACGATGTCGTGTGGGTGCGATGCGGGTGGGGGCAGGTTCAGTCGGGTCCAGCTGCGCCGCCGTCGTCGGTGTCCCAATAGATCCCGTTCAGTCTCTGCTGCAGGTATCCGACGGTCGCTGACACGAACGTGATCGCGCCGCCGCCCGGAACAGCCGATGCCGGTGCGCTGAGCGTCCAGGTGCTGCCGCCGTCGCGAGTGCGCATCAGCTCGGCGCGAGAGCTATGGGTGACGTCGCTGCCGATCAGCAGCCATCCGTCGCGGGGGTTAATCGAAGGACACCGCGGCGTGCAGCTTACCGTACCGGTCCGGATTAAGTGCACTCACGGCGACGCGGGTGGACTGCCATCCGGCAGCGCTCGATCCTCGGTGAAAGACCGTCACCGGCCCTGTCGACGAGGTGGTCACCGCAACCCACGCGTCCCCGTCGGGACGAACCGCGAGAGATCCGGGGGTGACCGGAACCGCGTGCGGTGGGGTGATGTTGTGCCACGTCGCGCCGTCGTCGGTGGTCCACAGCAGGTGCCCGGCAGCGACGGCATAGCCGTGTCCGCGCGAGAACAGATGCGCATCCTCGATCTGCGGGCCGCGAAGCGGAGGCTGTAACCCCGACGATCCCGACTCAGAACGCCGTCCTGATGGCGTCGACGCCGCGGACGACAGTTTCGACGACGCCGAGAGTGATGGTGATGTGCTCCGGACCAACGAGCGCACCGTGGTCGTTTTGGCCGTTGTCACGGTCGAGCTGGTGCAACCGGTCAACGCGACAACCAGCATCAACGACCCGACAACCGCCCGACACCAGCTCATCAGCCCCTCCACCTCCGCCAAAACGTACTCATACGACGCGTCGCGCTCGATGATCTGTTGCACGTCACCGCCACTCTGGAGCTCCGGTGCTTGTCGTGAAGCTCACCCCTGGCCGATCGAGATGATCGGATGGATTGGGTTATCCAACCGGCGGCGGGGACGAATACGGATTGATCTGTCGTGCCCGCGACGCCGAGTCGATGTGCGCGAGATCGACGGCTCCGCGCGCTACGCAGCATGAGCATGCGTTGACCGAGGAAAGTCAGATGACGCGGAGGCCTGTACTCCACGGTGAGATCCCGGCTGCGCGCAGTTCGTGATGGACTAGATGACTGACGGCTACGTCCCGCCCCGCAAAGCTGCGGCTTGATGGGCGTCTGCGAGATCCTGCACCCATACGAACGACGGCTCGCCTGCGCGACGAGCCAGGATCACCTCCCGCTCTGCGTCGAGGCCGAGCAGTTCGATCGGTGCGCCATCGCTCACACCGCCGAACTTAGCGCCGATCAGCGGCAGATCCGGCCGCCAGCTGAAGAAACCGCTGCGCAAGATCACCGACCCGAGGCATCCGGTCGTCAACCCAATTCGGCCCGAACGACCCGCTCGTCCCGTATGTGGACGGTGATCCGTCCGAAGCCGAACGATTGCTCGACCCCAGCGCCCCATGGCACTTCACGCAGATACACGCCAGGCTGCGACGAGATCAATGCACGGGCCTCGTCAATTCTCATGCCCACCAGCGAGGCCGCCACGCGGCGCGCACGTTCCACGCTTTCGTCCATGCAGCGAACGTAGCGGCGTCGCCGTGAAGTCGCGTACTCAAATTCGTCCCATGCGGTCGATTGATCTTGACCGTCCTGAGCTCGGTATTGATTCATATGCGCGTCACGGTCGAGGCGCGGCGTTCGCTCAGATCGGACGGCTATCGTGCGCTCTCCGCGGCATCCGGCTGTTTTGGCCAGCCGCGACAGCGGGCGCGATGTGTTGCTAATGGGAGTTGCTAGTGATTGGGATGGAAGTTGTGTCCGCCGGTGAGGACCCAGATGTGGTTCGGGAGCTGCTTCGCGTTGAGGGTGATTGCTTCGTCCCGGATACACGCGCGTGTCGTGATTCGTCGTTGCGACGCTGTGTCGCGGGCCTACCTCGCTACGCACCGCTCTTGTTCGTGGCGGTTCCGGTGGCCGCCCGTCGGACGACGGGTGTCGTAGGCGGATCGAGTGGCGAGATAGATGCGCCACTCGCCGGCCTGGCTAGGGACCCGCGGTTTCGTCGAGGTGCTGCAGCGCAGCAACGGCGGCCGTGCGGTTCGAAACGCTCAGACGCAGGTAGATGTTGTCGAGGTGCCGCCTAACGGTGCCCTCGCTCAGCACGAGCGCGGCAGCGATGTCGCGATTGGACATGCCTTCGGCGACCAAGGTGAGAAGTTCCCGCTGGCGTGCGGTCAGCACCTCTGCGCAGGGTCGTGTGACGCGGTCCTGCCAGAGCGCGATATGGGGACGGAGCAGCGCGAGAACGGCTTTGTCCGTGTCCGAGTATGCGATCCCGTCGGCCCGAAAGAGCTCGATGCGGAGCTCGACGCCGCCGACGATCCGCAGCGGCACGATGAGGTTGTGCTTGACGTCGTATCTCCGGAACAGTGCGCCGGTCGGTGACCGCGCCAGCTCGCGGTCGCTCATGAAGTCGTGGGCGGACAGGATCTCGCCAACCGATCGCCACTGCATCGGGTAGCGGCAGACGAGATCCGTCCAGTACGCCGTCCAGAACATCTCATCCAGGTCGGCGTCCTGCCCGGGCGCGGCAGTGGGCGGCAGGTCGGAGTACCAGCAATCGTCCGTGGTGCGCCGGTTGCTCGGTTCGATCCTCACTCGGCTCACGTCGTCGCTCGGGACGATCCGCCGGAGCAGTTCGACGATGTCGCTCGGTGACCCTCCCACCGCACCGAGCGCGTGCACGAGGTCCATCAGAGCGGCCATGCGCGAAGCGGTCAGCCCGGACATCTCCGGCATCGCGACCTCGCTCTCGCCACCGGTCGAATGTGGACCGATCCGCAGCCGCGATGTGCCGTCCCCGCGGCCGCGTGGCCTCATTGTGGGTCAACCGGGCACCGCCCGCAACGCACTGCATCGGCCGGAAGATACGGAGATCTGCGCATGCGCAGGCTCATCGGCGCTCGCCACACTTGCTCGCAGACACCTTTCCACGAAGGAGATTCCGATGCGAATCCGCACGTTCGCCGCGAGTTCGCTCACCGCGGTGCTGACCGCGGCGAGCTTCGCGGTCATCGCTGACCCCGCCGCGGCGGCGACGCTCACCAACCTCGGGACGTGCGCAAACTCGTCCATCCACATCATGAGGAACCAGGAGCTGGTCAACGGCTCGTTCCGGTTGGTCATGCAGGACGACGGCAACCTCGTCGAGTACGACGCGGCAGACCACCCGCTTTGGGACTCAGGCACGTTCGGACACGCGAATGCCTGGGCCGTCCAGCAGACCGACGGAAACCTCGTCGTCTACAGCGCGACCGGCAAGCCGCTATGGGCCTCCTACCCCCCACTGCGTCAAGGCAGCTACCGGCTGTGCGTGCTGCCCAGCGGAAACGTGGTCACATACACCGCCGCCGGTGCTACCGACTGGGCCACGAACAGCGTGCGCTCCGTCGGCGCCACCCGCAGCGCCAACCTGTTTCCGAAGGGGCAATGCACTTACTACGCCGAGGATGCGGCCCACGTGTACACCGGGCATTACCCCGATGTGTGGGGCGACGCGCAGTACTGGAATACCTCCGCCGCGCGGGCGGGCTACGACGTCGATCGTGTCCCGCACACCGACTCGATAGTCGTGTTCGAGCCGGGCTTCCCCGGCACCGACAGCACCGGGCACGTCGCCTTCGTCAGCGGCGTCTATCCCGCCGCCGGCACCATCCGTATCAGCGAACTGAACTACAACGGTTCGACCAGTCCGGATACCCGCACCGTGAGCGGCGTCTGGCACAACTCCGACGTCGAGTTCATCGCGCTCAACCCCTGACCACGCCCACCAACCACTCCGCGGAGACCAGCATGGGACGTACGCCGGGATCTGTGGCGCTCTCGCTCCAAATTGGGCTGCCGGCGCGAGCACACCGGCCCCGCTCTACGCCGTGGCGAAACGTCGGTCTGTCGCCCGGTCATCGGCCGATCCAGCGGCTTGATCAAGGTCCTCTTCGCCGACGGCTGCCATCCGAGAACGCTTCATATGCGCGGCGTCGGACCGCGATCAACCTGCGCTATATCGACGGGTAGGTGCGCGATCAACAGCGGCCCATCCGATAGCTCGTCGGACGAGGTCAGAAGACCATTCGGCGACCTGGCCGAGATGCCGAGCCGGGCTTGGCGATCCCGTCCATCGGCTGCGCCCGGTGAGTGTCTCTTACGACTCGCCGCGCGGAACAACAAACCGACCCTGGCGTGACATGAGGATCCGACGTCCTCAGCAGATCCGTGCCGATCATGGACGTTTATCCGGTGCGGCTCAGCGCGAGGCTCGTTGCCGAGCGCCGCCTCCAGCGAAGCCTGCCTCGGGCGATGTAGAGCGCCCACAACACCAACGGGACCTGGAGCGGCAACCGTCCGTAGGCAACGACCTTGCTGCCATCGCCATGCCAGGCATGGACGGCCATGTCGACATTTGCCGGGAAGACGATGACGAACAACGCGGCTGAGGCCCACCCAGCCGCGTGACGGGTCCGCGGGATCAGCAGCCCGACCGCGCAAGCCAGCTCGCCGACGCCGCTGAGCCGCACCCAGAAGGCGGGTGAACCAAGGAAGCGCGGCACGATCGATTCGAAGCCTTCTGGCGAGGCGAAATGCCATGTCCCCGTTGTAAGGAGCAGCGCGCCGAGCGCGACGGCAGCAGCCGTGACACGAGCGCGCGGGTTCATTCCCTCATAGTGCTCCGGATTCAAGGTCGATAACTCATGAGTGCATATTCATCCATCCGCGCGGCGCGCGGACGAACTCGAGTTGCTCGCTATCGACGGCTATCGCGCACGCTGTGTGCGGCATATCCGGTCGATTCGCGAGAGCACACTCGAGGACTCGGAGCAGCGCGCACCACGCCAGCAGTCGCGTGTTTGGAATGCGCCGGCAGAGTATTTGCTGCCGCGGACTGAGGCGGGCATCATCTCGCTATGAGAGTCGAAGCCCGCATCTCGCCGGCGTGGAAGTCGGCGATCTTCCAGGGCGTGTTCTTCGCTGCGTGGATGAGCGTGTGGAACCGTCACGACTACCACGACAGTTGGCCGCGGATCCTCATCGAGAACGCGGTCATCGGGTTGGGATACACGCTGGTGATGTACTTCGCCACGCGCAAGAACTACCAGGCTCGCGAGACGCTCCTTCGCGGACTCGGCAATCAAGAGCGCCGCCAGGTGCTGCGCGCGGCGAGGACCGGAAAGCCTCCCGCCGATCTCAGGCTGCGAGCCGCTGCGGCCGCGCTGGTGCAGTACCGACTCGCCAACTACGACCGCAACCGCACACCCAACCTCGTCGTGTTCACTGGGGCGGTCGTCGTCGCCGCTGTGGTCGCGATCGTCAGCGGCGGGTGGTACTGGGCGGCGGTGCCGTTGTTTTCGTACGCACTGATCTCAGTGATCCGCTACCCGGGCAAGCAGCAGCGAAACCTCGTAGCGCTCCAACCGCCACCGGCGCTCGCTCCCCGGCCAAGGTCCGCCAGTAAGGGCCCGAATCACCCATCCGCGTCTGGTCCTCACCGCCCACGCCTCACCCTTTGGTCGTCGCGAAAGGTTCGCCGCGCTCCCCTGCTGTGCCGCCCGTCATCAGCGGCACGCACCGCGGCAGGTCCCTTCGGCACGCACCGCGGCAGAGCCGGTCGAGCCGCTCCGCGGCAGACATCCCAGGATTTTGAAAGTCAAGCCACTGCGGTGTTTCGGTGTCCCCAGGCGGTGTTCTCGTCGTAGAGGGTGCGGGTTTTCAGGCAGCCGTGGAGGATGCCGACGTTGCGGTTGGCCAGCCGACGCAATGCGGCCTGGTGGCTGACCTTTCGGGCGCGCAGTTGGTCGTAGTAGGCGCGGGCGCCGGGTGAGCCGCGCAGCGATGACATCGCCCACTGCTGCAGTGCATCGGCCAGGCGGGTGTTTCTCGCGTAGCGGGCCAGCACCTGCTTCTTGGTGCCGGAGGCTTTGGTGATGGGCGAGGTGGAGGAGTAGTTCTTGCGGCATTTGGCATCGGCGAAGCGGTGCGGGTCGTCGCCGAACTCGGCCAGGGCCCGGGCGCCGAGGATGACGCCGAGGCCGGGTTGGCTGGCGTAGATCTCAGCGTCCGGGTGACGGCCAAAATGCTCGCCCACCACCTCACCGAGGGTGTCGATCTCACTGTTGAGCGCGTTGATCAGCCGCACCTCGCTGACGGTGATCGCAGCGTAGGCGGTCTGCACCGCGGCTGGCTGCCGAAGTGTTTCGGCCCGCAGCGACTGCTGGATCTCGACCGTCCGGTCGGCGATGTTGCGGCGCCGAGCGCGCTTCAATGCGCCGGTGATCTTCGCCTTGCTCAGCCGCGCTGCCTGGTCCGGGTCGGGTGCGGCGGCGAGCAGCTCGAGCGCCTCAGGCTCGTCCAGATCGGCGAAGGTGTCCAACGCTGCGGGGAAGTACTCGCGCAGCGTGGAGCGCAGCCGCAGCACGTGCCGGGTCCGTTCCCAGATCATCGTCTGGTGGCTGCGGGCCACCAGCTTGATGGCCTCAGCATCGGCGCTGTCGCCGGCGACCGGGCGGTGATGGGCCCGATCCAGGCGCACGATCTCGGCCAGCACATGCGCATCACCCGGATCGCTTTTCGCTCCCGACATCGAGTGCCGATCCCGGTACCGGGTGGTGGCCTTCGGGTTGATCGCGAACACCTCATAGCCCGCGGCGACCAGCGCAGCCACCCAACCGCCACGCTCGGTCTCGATCCCGACCTTCACCCGCCCGGCCGCCTCAGCGTCATCGAGGTCGGCCCACTCTTCGGGCATCGCCGCCGCGATCAACGCATGCAGTCGGCTGATGCCCTCCAGGCCCTCAGGCAGTCGCCGGCGCGCCAGCCGCTCGCCGGTCTCGTCGACGATCTCGATGTCGTGATGAGCCTCGGCCCAGTCATCACCCACGAACAGCATCCGCACCCTCTCCACGAACTTCCCTTTGTCTGGCAGCGTGGAAAAGACATTCGCGATCTCATAGAACAGTGCTCACCCGGAACTCTGGGGGCACGACATCCCAGCAGCGATCAGCCTTCTCACGACCAGCGGGCGCACGGTCTGCCGCAAGACCTCGAAGGTCAGATCCGGTCAGTGCTGACCCGCCGGCCGCTACCACCACCGAGCTTGCCTCATCAACGAGCCCGGCAATACCTATGAGATCCGGTAGCGCCGCTGCGCGGCAAATCCGTGCGTTTGATCTAGCCGCTCCGAGAGGGGCAGGGACGGAAGGGCGCGAGAGGATGCGCGAGCGGAACGATGCCTGCGCAAGCGCAGCAGAATTGCCGGATGACCTCCAACCCTGATCGGCTCACGCAGATCATCGAGCGGCTACGCGCCGAGGGCTTGATCCCGCCGGTCCGGGCGGTAGAGGTGGCTGGCGGAGGATAATCCGCGTGACTGTTTCGGAGTCGGCAGACGCCGAGGTTCGCGCACGACTGACCGCCGCGATGGGGGGCGACGCAATGGAAGCTCGTTGAAACGGATCGGTAGTGCCATCTCATGACGCTCACGATCGACGGTAGATCCGCTGGCGGCCTACTACGGGATGCCGCAAATGAGTTGCACATACGCGTGACGGTCCGGCCGGACAATCACTGCGTGCGGCCCGTCACCGCAGGTGGAGGAACTAACTAAATATCGCCCGGGTGCGAGCCCGAACGTCGCTTTACCGCTGGCATCGGTACTGCCCTGTCGGGCCGAGCCGTCACGGGCGGTGACGATGATCCGTGCGTGCGGCACGGGGGCGTTTGATTCAACCATGCGAATCTTTCCGCCAACACGCGTCAGAGGTCCGCCGAATACGCCGACGTGCACTGTTAGTCCCGCAGGCGGCGCCGAGCTCAAGCATCCGGCAGCGAGGGCGGCAAAGCCAAGCAATGCCGCTGCCAGACCGACGCGCACCGACCACAGGACCCGCATGACGCCCCCCGAACAACCTTCGTGCATAGTCTTCCGCGTCAGGCGCTGCGTCAACAAGATCGCGATCCGCCGTGCAGCATGTGCCTCAGAATCACGCGCGAGCTATCGGCTAACACGCACTCAATTCGGCCGATCCGGCCGCTTGATCAAGCTCTTGTTTGTTGGCCGCTGCGATTCGAGAACAATTCAAATGCGCGTCGGCGGCTAGCGATCGACCTGCGCGATAACGAAGCCGTCGGTCCGTCATCAAGTCACAATCAGACGGATACCGGACGGTGCGACTGCTGACGATCTCTGCGTGCGAGCCGCGTGTCGGTGGCGCGATAGCCCAACCACGTGGCACTTGGTGGAGGCGGTTCGTCAGCTGGACGGCACGTCAGCGCATTGGGCCTCGAGTGCGCGGTAGGCGGTGACGATGAGGTCGACGCAGGCGTCGGTCGGAAGCACTGTGCTGTCGATTTGTAGGTGATAGAGCGCGGGATCGTCGACGTCGCACCGATAGAGACGGCGCACGTATTGGGCGCGTGCGGTGTCGACCTGGTGCATACGTTCGGTGGCAGTCGGTTCGTCGACGTTTTCGGCGCGCATGGCGTGCTCGAGGCGTGCCCCTTGCGCGCCGAACAGTCGCACGCGAAGCACGTCGGGTTCGTGGCGCAGCGCGGCAGCGCCGGCGCGGCCGAGGATGACGACGCCGGTGGCCAGTGGACCGCGCATGACGCGTTCGGCCTGTTCGCGGAACGCGTCGGTCTCCTCGGGCGGCGGAAGTGCGGTCGGCGGCGCGGCATCGGTGCCGGCACCGAGAACACCGCCGGCGAGCGGCGCGAGCAGCGATAGGAATCGGTCGGCGAAAGAGCGCCGCTCACGCGCCGTCTGAGCCTCATCGATGCTCACGTGCAACTGGGCAGCGACCTGCACGCTGATCGCTCGATCGAGCAGCGGCAGCTTCAACCGTGCGGCGACCGCCGGTGCGATGACACTGCCGCCGGTGCCGTAGGACGACGCGATCGTCACGCCGGGCATCAGTGCACCGCCGCGGGTGTCTCGACGGCGGGCGGCGTCGCCGCCGGCTCATCGTCGCGAAGGCGCACCTGTCTGATGAACAGCGCGACCACGATCGACAGGACGGATACGGGCACGGCGACGAGGAACGTCCGGTCGATCGCATGCGAGTAGGCCTGAATGATCCCTTCGTGCAACGCCGGGTTGGTGCGCTTGAGGGCGTTGAGGGCCTGCGGGCTCTGGACCAACTGCGCGACGCTGTCGCCGCCCTGCGCCAGCGTCTTCGGCGGCAGGAACTTGGGAAACTCGACCGCGATCCGGGCGGTCAAAACGGCGCCGAGCGCGGAGGCTCCGATCGTGCCACCCATGGATCGGAAGAAGGTGACCGACGAAGTCGCGACGCCCATCTGCGTTCTGGGGACCGCGTTCTGCACGACCAGGGTGAGCACCTGCATGAACAGTCCCAACCCGGCGCCGAACACGAAGATGTCGATGCCGACAACCGCGAGGGACGTATGCGCGCCGATGCGCGTGAGCAGGACGAGACCCACGGTGACCAGGACGGTGCCGACGAGCGGGAACCATCGATAGTTGCCGGTGCGCGAGATGTAGAGACCGGAGGTGATGCTCATGCTCAACACGCCGATCAGCAATGGCAGGAGCAACAGACCGGACGCGGTCGCCGACACACCGTGCACCAGTTGGAGGAACTGAGGCAGGAATGCCAGGGCACCGAACATGGCGATGCCGCTGACGAAAGAGATGATATTGCTGACCGTGAAGATCTGGATCCGGAACAAGTTCAGCGGCAGGATCGGCTCAGCGGTCATGTGCTCGCGCACGGCGAACCCGACGAGCAACGCTGCGCCGAGAACGAACAGCCCGACGACCTGCCACGACGTCCATGGATACGTCTTACCGCCTGACTGGGTAGCCAGCAGGATCGATGAGACGCCGGCGACCAGGAGCAGCGCTCCCCACCAATCGATGTGGACCTCGCGGGTGCGCATCGGCAGCCTGAGGACCCGGTTGGTCACGATGAGGGCGACGATCCCCAGCGGCAGATTGATGTAGAAGATGTATCGCCAACTCAGGTTGTCCACGAAGAACCCGCCCGCGAGCGGCCCGACAACGCTGGACACCCCGAACACCGCGCCGAAGTAGCCCTGGTACCGCCCCCGCTGCCGTGGAGAGATGACGTCGCCGATGATCGCGAACACGAGCGAGATCAATCCGCCGCCGCCGATACCTTGAACGCCGCGGAACGCGATCAACTCGTACATGTTCTGCGACGCGCCACACAGCGCGCTGCCCACCAGGAACACCACGATCGCCAGCTGAAAGACCCGCTTGCGTCCGTACAGGTCGCCGGCCTTGCCCCACAGCGGTGTCGACGCCGTGCTCGCCAGAAGGTAAGCAGTGATCACCCACGACAGAAGGTCGCTGCGATGGAAGTCGCCGACAATCGTCGGCAACGCGGTCGACACGATCGTCTGATCCAGTGACGCCAGGAACATCCCCAACATCAGCCCGGACATGATCACCAGGATCTGCCGATGGGTGAAGCCTGACCCAGCCTCGGACTCGGTCGCCACCGCGGTACTCACACCCTCAACCTACGTGCACCCCGCGCTCGCTCCGCGGACACATACGACTCGATCTGCGTGCCGTTCCGTCGTGAGTGGCGTGCGCGGTATCGACGGCTCTCGCGCGGCGATACGCACGGGGGTTGAGCTGATGATCGACGACCCTGCAGCGAACGGCAGGTGATTCGGCGGCCGGTTTGTGACACACGGCCGGGCGGAACGGTCGCGAGGCGGGGTTACGGTTGATCACGTGGCCGCGGTGCCGCGGCGAGAGCCGGTACCGGTCACCGGTGGAACAGACCCGTCCAGCCGAGGGGGTCGTATGGGCAGCGTTTCAAGTACCAAGCGGACTGCCGCAGCCGTTTTAGGTCCGCTCCTGCATGAGGCGCTGGGCGCGGAGTTGCCGTTCGGGCTGCGTTTCTGGGACGGCAGCGTCACCGGTCCGAAGAAGCCACCGGTCACCCTGGTGATCACCCGGCGCCGCGCGCTACGCCGGCTGCTGTGGGCGCCGGACGAGATCGGTCTCGCGCGCGCTTACGTCACGGGCGATCTGGACGTTGAGGGTGATCTGTTCCTTGCTCTGAAGCTGGTCCTCGACCTCATCCGTCCTGACGACATCGTCGGAAAACGTCCGGGCGTGCGCACGTTGGCGGCGCTGGTCGCCGCAGCAGTCCGGCTGCGGGTGGTCGGGCTCCCGCCGCGCCCGCCGAAGGAGGAAGTCCGGCTGCGCGGGCGCCTGCACACGCAACGCCGTGACGCCGAGGCGATCGCACACCACTACGACATCGGCAACGAGTTCTACCGCAACGTGCTCGGCGAGTCGATGACGTACTCGTGCGCCTACTGGGACCAACCCGAGCCCGACGTGACCGATGCCGCCCAGTTGAGCGCGGCCCAGTTCGGCAAGTGCGATCTGGTCGCCCGCAAACTCGGGCTGACGCCCGGCGCGCGGGTACTCGACGTCGGGTGCGGATGGGGCACCTTCGCCCTGCACGCCGCCCGCACCTACGAAGCCCATGTCGTCGGGGTGACGCTGTCCGTCGCACAGGCCGAGTACGCCCGCAAACGCATGGCCGATGCGGGCGTCGCTGATCTGGTCGAGATCCGAATCCAGGACTACCGCGATGTCAGCGACGGGCCGTTCGACGCCATCGCGAGCATCGGTATGGCCGAGCACGTCGGATCCGACCGTCTCGCTGAGTACGCGGCCCACCTGTTCACCCTGCTGCGTCCCCACGGACGGCTGCTCAACCACGCGATCTCGCTGCGTCCCGACGATCCGCAGCAAGGCCCGGAATCATCCTCGTTCATCGACCGATACGTGTTTCCCGACGGCGAACTCGTGCCGGTGGCGCGCATGATCGCCACGCTCGAGGATGCCGGCTTCGAGGTGCGCGACCTCGAAGCGCTGCGCGAGCACTACGCCCTGACTTTGCGCGCCTGGTGCCACAACCTCGACCGGAACTGGGACGCCGCACTCGCCGCCTCCTCTTCGGTGCGGGCGCGGGTATGGCAGCTGTACATGACCGCTTCGGCGATGTCGTTCGAGTCGAACGACATCGGGGTGAACCAGGTGCTCGCCGTACGACCTGGTCCCGGCGGCGAGAGCCGAATGCCACCCACGCGCGCATACCTTCTCAACGCCGAGGGTGCGCCCACATAACGCGAACGACTCCCGCGAATAACGAGACGAGTTAGCGCGGCGGCCGGTGCATGAAGGTGATCGGCGGGCAGTTGCCGCCGTGTGTAGTTGCCGACCTTCGTGAATCCGTGTCGCTCGTAGAAGGGGACGGTTCGGGGGTTCGGCGTCTCGAGATAGGCGGCGTCATGGGAAGCGTCGACCACCGCGAGGGACCGGGCGAGCAGGTCTGCGCCGAGACCGCGACCTTGCGCGCCCTGCTCGACGCCGAGCCACGCCAGATACCAGTGGGGCTCGACCGGGTGGGCGCGGCCCATCTGCTCCAGCGATGCGTACATGTCCTCATGCTTGGCCTCGGCGACTGTCGCGGTCAGGTATTCGACGACGGTCTCTTCGTCCGGCGTAACTCCCGGCGGTAGCCACAGCGCGACTGCGGTTTCGTCGTCAGAGCTCCAGGCGGTGTTCGCGTCGATGGCTTTGCCGCCGAGCGCGTGCACGAAGCCCGGGAACTCCCGCTGATAGGACTCGTCGGGGTAGAGCCATCGTTCGACGGGGTCGTCGGCGAATGCCGATGTGACAACCGTTAGAGCGGTCTGCTCGTCGCTGCGCCGCAGCGGTTGGTCGGGCACCGAACTCATGGCCAGGACCGTAGCGCTCCGATGGAGGTTTCAGCACGTAGCCGGCAACGCATTGCTGGTCGCTGCCACGGCGGCGCGTGCTCGACCATGACGTTCGACAAGCGGCGGAGCCTAGATCGAATCGAGGATCTTCTGTCGCCGAGCGGCGTACTCGTCAAGAACCGACTAAAGGCGGCGTCGTTCGATGTAGCCCGAGCCAGTCACCACTGACAGAGGTGGCACGTCCTTGGCCACGATTGCGCCGGCACCAACGACCGAGTCATGGCCGATGGTGACTCCGGGCAGGATCGTCGCGGCGGCACCGATCCACACGTCGGACTCGATGATGATCGATGCCAAGGTGATGAACCCGCGCCGTTCGGCGGGATCGATGGGGTGTCCCTCGGTGATGAGCGTGACCTTCGGAGAGATCATGGTTCGCGGGCCGATGGTGATGCCGCCGAGGTCGAGGAACGAGCAGTCTTGGCCGATCGAGGTTCGCTCGCCGATCTCCAGTCCAAGGCCGTACGTGCAGTAGAACGGCGGCATCACGGTGACACTGTCAGGCAGCGGTCTACCGACCAGCTCGGTCAGAACCGCTCTCCGCGCGTCGAGGTCAGCGAACGGCAACGCATTGAGCTGGGCCGTCAGCCCCATGGCGGTCTGGATGCGCTCGGCGAGTTCGTGCCACTCAGGGGTTCTCGTCCGAACACGTCGCTCTTCCGGCATGGGATCCATGCTCGCACCGCCCACCGGGCCAACCCGAGCGGCCCGAGTGCAGATCGGGTCGCCGCACGCCGACGTCGTCGATCAGCCGGTGACGTCGGCGATCGCGCGGTCGAGCATGTCCAGACCGAGGTCGAGTTCGGCATCGCTAACGGTGAGCGGTGGCGCGATACGGAACACGCCGCCCATCGAAGGCAGTTGCACGATGTTCATCGACAGTCCCAGTTCAAAACATCGACGGCTGATCGCCGCACCAGTTTCGGGTGCCGGCTTTCGCGAGGTGCGGTCGGCCACGATCTCGACCCCCTGCAGCAGTCCTCGTCCGCGCACATCGCCTATGCACTCATGCCGATCCTGCAACTCGAGCAACCCCCGACGCAGCCGGTCGCCGGCCCGCTGTGCGCGGTCGACCAGGTGTTCGCGGGCGAGGACGTCGAGCACGGCCAGGCCTACCGCGGCGGGCAGCGGATCGGACACGTGGGTCGTGTAGAAGAGGAAGCCGCGCTCGTGTGCCCGCTCCTCGATCTCGGAAGTGGTGAGGACGGCGGCCAGTGGAAGCCCCGCGCCGAGCGTCTTCGACAGGGTGAGTACGTCCGGGGTAATCGCGTCACGCTCGTGCGCGAACATCCGACCGGTTCGTCCGATGCCGGTCTGCGCCTCATCGAGCACGAGCAGCATCCCGCGCTCGCGGCACTTGTGCTGAAGGGCCGGCAGGTAGCCGGACGGCAGGTCGATGATGCCGCCCGAGGACAGGATCGGTTCGGCGATGAAGGCAGCGAGGCCGCCGCTGGTTTGGCGATCGACGAGATCGAAGCCGTCGTCGAGTTCTCGTTGCCAGTCGAGCTCGCCAGACGCTGTGGTGAAACGCGGCCGGTACGCATTGGGAGCGGGGATCGCCATCGACCCGACCGCGGCCGGCCCGTAGCCGCGGCGTCCTGCCGAATATGTCGCTGACGCGGCGCCGCCGGTCATCCCGTGCCACGACTGGCTGAACGCGACGACTTCCCACCCACCGGTGACCAGACGCGACATCCGCAATGCTGCGTCGTTCGACTCCGCGCCCGTTGTCAGAAGGAGCACACGATCGAGTCCGGGAGCCAGCGACGCGAGCGTTTCGGCGAGGTCTATGACCGGCCGCGAAAGCATCCCGGAGAACAGATGATCCAGCCGGCCGACCATCTGCCGCACGACCTCGACGATCGCCGGGTGCGAGTGCCCCAGGATCGAGCTCATCTGACCACTCGTGAAGTCGAGCACCGCGCGTCCCGACGCGTCGTACACGTACGAACCGGCAGCGCGGTCGGCGATGAACGGGACGAAGTCCCCGGCGCCGCTGTATCGGATCAGATGACGGGCCGCGCGGGCGAGGTCAGCCCGATCCGCAGCACTGAGGTCGTCCACGACGACAAGCTACCGGCGCCGACACGACGATGGCTATTGATCGATCAGGAACTGAGTCAGCAGAGTCGGCACTGTGGCATCGGCGAATGCGATGGCTTCGGTGTCACTGATGTCGGTGATCCTGTAGCGCTGACGTCCGGCGGCGGTGGTCGCGGTCAGGGACGCCAATCCAACCCGCCGCTGGAAATAGCTGCGGCGGATGTTCCAGCCGATCACGCTGTCGGTGTGCAGCGCGCTGCGGCGGCGCACGAGCGTTCCGTAGCGGGTGATCAGGTAATCAGCTATGAGCGCATGGCCCAGGCTGTGATAGCGGTCGATGCCGAGGGGGATGGCTGCGCAGGCGACCACGACTGCCACGACCAGCACCCACACCGGCCAGTGTGCGAACCCGACCGCAAGCGCCGCGGCGACGACCAACACCACAGTGGCGGCCAATGCGCGCGTGATTCGCCGGCGCAGGGCCGCGATCGGATGCCGGGCCAAGTCCTCCGTGAACGGCACGTCGGTGCCGATCACGGTTGCGGCCAGCGAGATTGCGGCGGCGCGAGGCGCGGGCGGCAGCAGGATCTCGCCGCCGCGCTCGGCACCACGTCCGACCCGCAGTCCGGTCGCGATCGCCAGGCACCGGGCGCCGCGCACCGAACGCAGCAGTAACGGCTCGGACAGCTCGGCGCCGCGCAACCGCCGCTGCTCGATACTCGTTGCCCGCGTCGTGATCAGACCGCGGGTCACCTGCAGGGTGCCGCCACTATGGCGCGTGACGCGGAAGTGCCAGAAGGCCAGCACGTAGCCAACCGTCGACGCGATCACCACGAACGCGATCACCCCGGCCGTGGCGATGACAACAACTCCGGCCAGCGGCCACCGCTCGATGCGATGGAAGACCTCGTGCACCAGACCGAGCCTGCGCAGATTGACGTGGGCCTCGTTCACGACTCGCCACAGCACGCCGAGCAGCGCCAACCCGGTCACAGCACCGGTCAGCGTGAACGGCGCGAAGCGCAGCCAGCGCGGGTCGGCACGGACCAGTTCTTCCTCAACGTCCTGCTTGACGACGGTGGGCACGCCGAGTTCGCTCGGCACCGGGGCGTGGCCGCGGTGCAGCAGTTCTCCGCGCAGCCCCGCTGCCTCGGACAGCGTGAGCCCGTCCAGGATCATCCGGTCGTGGCCATCGCGGTCGGAGGTTCCGGTGCCGATCACGACTCGCGCCAGGCCGAGGAGTCGATGCAGCAGGTGGGACGTCACGTCGACCGTGCGGACGCGGTCCAACGGCGCGTTCAGCGTGCGACGTCGCAACAGCCCGCGCCGCAACTCGATGCGGTCGGCCGGTGATCCTGTAACGGGTCGTGAACCAGCGGATTATGGAGATCGCGGCGACGACAACCGCGATTGCACGTGGCCCACACCGTGCCGGAGTTCGTCCCGTGTCCGGCGAGCAGAGCCGCCACGATCGCCGGCAGCGCCCTACCGACTTCGACTACGGGATGGACCAGCAGCATCCTCGAGTTGAGTCGGCGCCAGTCGATCTCGGGTGGGGTTTCGACAGCGGTCACGTGCCGTCGCCCGGGCTGTCCTGTGCGCGTGCGGTGAGGTCGGCGGCGAGTGTTTCGGCGTCGGCGCGGTTGAGGCCGTGGATCTTGAGTGGCCCGGCAGCCGAGGCCGTGGTCACCGTGACGTTGGCGAGCCCGAACAGTTGCTCGATCGGTCCGCGCTGGGTGTCCACCGTCTGCACCCGCGCGATCGGCGCGATGCGGCGCTCCTGGGTGAACCAACCGGTCTGCGTATAGACAGCGTCGGGCGTGGTCTCCCACCGGTGCACGCGGTAGCGCCAGCGGGGCATGACGATCAGATGCGCGAGTGCGAGCAGTACCGCGACCAGACCGACGACCCAACCGGCAGGCGCCTGCACCGCGACGGCAGTCACGGGGATCGCTACGACAATCCAGCCGGCCAGCGCCCGCACCGTCCAATACGAGCGCGCCCGCGGACTTACCCGGTTCGCCGGCTCGCGCAGTCGCAGCCCGGACTCGATCACACGACCATCTTGCTCCCACGCTCGATCGAGGTGCAGCGACTTGACCGGCGCACGCCCGGTAGCGCCGCGTCGCTCTAGGCGACGAGCGGCGAGGCGATGCGACCGAGTTCGGTCTGACTGTCCGGCAGGGGAGCGGGTGGTCCGATGTGGTAGCCCTGGGCGAAGTCGACGCCGAGCGAGCGCAGCTTGTCCAGCGTGGGTTGGTCTTCGACGAACTCGGCGATGGTGTGTTTGCCGAGTTCGCGAGCGATCTGGACGAGTGATTTCACCAGCACCTCGTCGGCACGATTGGTCAGCAGGTCACGGATGAACGTCCCGTCGATCTTGAGGTAGTCGAACGGCAGATGTTTGAGGTAGTAGAACGATCCGAACCCGGCACCGAAGTCGTCGAGGGCGAAGGAGCAACCGATCGCCTCGAGATGCTCGGCGAAGGTCTTCGCTCGTTCGATGTCGGTGATTGCCGCGGTCTCGGTGACCTCGATGATCAGGCCGTTGGGGTCGGGAAGCTTGAGCAGCTCACGCTCGATGAGGGCGAGGATGATCGGGTCGCCCATGGACGGGCCGGACAGGTTGATCTCGAGCTGGATGGGCTTACCGGCGTTCTGACGGGCGGCGAGCATTCGGCACGCGTTCGTGATGACCCATTGATCAAGACGACCGATGAGACCTGATCGTTCGGCCGCCGGTAGGAACTGCGATGGCGAGATCAGGGTGCCGTCGCTCCCGATCATTCGCAGCAGCGCTTCGTAGCGAGTGACCTTGCCGGTGGCGAGCTCGAGAATTGGTTGGGCGAGGAGCGTGAGCCGGTCGTGTTCGAGAGCTTCCTGGATGCGGCTGATCCACGTGTGGCGTCCACGCAGGTCAGCCTGTCCCGGGTCGAGCATCGAGTACACCGCGACGCGGTCGCGACCGTTGTCCTTCGCCTGATACATGGCGACATCGGCTTCGATCAGAAGGTCGTTCGCCGATTGCGCTGCAGTCGGATTGAGGAACGCCATGCCTGCACTGGCAGTCACGCGCACCGCGCGTCCGGTGTCGACGATGATCGCTTCGCTGCGGAGCGCTTCGAGCAGGCGGAAGATGACAAGTTGGGCTTCGTCGGGATCGATGTTGGTCAGCGCTGCGGTGAATTCGTCGCCGCCGAGGCGTCCCACGAAGTCCGTCGGCCGCAGATGCGAACGGAACAGGTCTGCGACATGTTTGAGCACTATGTCGCCCACGGCGTGACCGCGGCTGTCGTTGACGTACTTGAAGCCATCGATGTCCAGGACGACGACTGCGCAGCTGCGGTTGTTCAGGGCGCAGTCGCTGACGATGCGTTCGATCTCGTCCTTGACTCGGCGACGGTTGGGCAGGGTGGTCAGCGAGTCGTGAGTGGCCAGGTATTCCAGGTCGGTCCGTGAGCGCCGCAGTGCGCGCCGGGCTCGGTCGAGTGCTGTCGCGGCGCGGGCGATCTCGTCCTGCATCGTATTGAACGCGCTGGCCATCGCGCCGACTTCGTCGCGGCTACGGATGGCGACAGGTGTCGTGCGGGGCGCCGCATGGGCAGCCTCGAGGTTGCCACTTCCGAGAGCGTCCATCGCGCGAGTGAGATCGGCCAGAGTGCCGGACGAGAGTTGATCCGCCGCCTGCGCAACCTCGGTGACGGAGTGCGCGATCATTCCCGGGAGCAGGAGCCCGACGGTGATGGTGAGGATGGCGACGGCGACGAAGATGTCTTCGAGGATCGCGACGGTCGGCCGGTCGTGCCGGCCGGTCGAGGTCACTGCGAGGACGTAGCCGGCGCCGTCAAGGATCATCACTGCCAGCATCGCGCCGGTGAGTTTCAGATGCAGGCTGCGTTGGATCCGCGGCTTGTGCTCGCGGCGTCGGTCGGTGAACCGCCGCCACGCGTAAAAGGCGGATCCTGAATACGCGAGCGCCAGCCCGAACAAGACGACCGGGAGTCCGAACTGCCGGAACCCCAGCACCGTCGAGATCATCCAGACAACAGCTGCGGCGGCACCCAATCCGATCGTGAACCTCGGGGCTCGCCAGGGTCGCGCGTGATCCGGAGCATCGCGGCGTAACAGCCAAACGGCGATGCTGGGCAACGCGATTCCGATGAGGTAGGTGAAGTTCGCGGCGGCGATCATCCAGACCGGGTCGCCGGCGATCAGGAAGACGATGGCGAGCGTCGCCGTCAACACGATGGCAACATGCGGCGCATCGAAGCGGTTCCGTCGCCCGACCAGACGCGGCAGCAAACCGTCCTCGGACAGTTGTGACAGCGTGCGTGAGGCGCCTGCCAACGGCTGGACGGTGCCGTGGAACATGTTGAGCACCATGAACCAGACGGCCGCGCTCTTGGCCAGGCCGCCCAGCAGCGGCGCGAAGGTCGGGCCGAGGACGTGGGCGAGATCTGCACCGTTGGCCGCACTGAGCCCCGACGTTCCGAACATGCCGAGCCAGACCACGGGAACGACCAGGAAGAACAAGCCGGCCATCGTGGCGCTGGCCAGCATCGCCCGTGGCAGGTTGCGCGCAGGATCGCGCATCTCACCGACGTGGCACGTCGAAGCCTCGAACGCGGGCGCAGCGAATCCGATCAGATACAGACCGGCCATCGCGCTGGAGATCTTGCCGAACACGCCGTGGAACGGTGCCAACAGATTCCACGAGAAGGCCTTGCCCGAGTCGACGTCGCCGTGCAGCAGAGGGACGACGACGCTGAGCAGCGCGAGGCTCGCCGCGCCGATGGCGATCACGTTCACCACGCGGGACGTCCGGCTGATTCCCGCGAGGTTCAACGCCATGAACACCACAACGATGACGACCGCCAGCGGGGTCACCGGGACGGAGGGCAGGTACCACGAGTGCAGCGCCTCCGCGGAGAGGATGGCGGTCAAGCCGCACGTCGGGACCCAGCCCCACCAGTAACAAACGCCGGTCAGATTGGCCAGAACGGGGTTGATGCGACGGAAGGCTTCTGCACATGTCGCTGCGATGCCGCCGACGCGATCGGGCCACATCAGGGTCAGCTCGGTCCATCCCGGCGCCGCGGCCCAGGCAAGCAGGAGACCGACGGCCAGCAGGGGGATCGCAGCGCTGCCTTGCGATGCGATCAGCGCTGTGAGCAGGAACAGGCTCTGATTGCTCCCGCCCATCGCCATGGCGGCGGCGCTGAACCAGCCCAACGCTCGTGGGTGCGCAATCGGGGCCTCGCCGGTCGCAGCAGCCGATCTGCGCGAACGCACAACGACGGCGACCGCGCGGCCGCAGGCGTCACCAACATTGCGCATCGCTCGTGGACCTCAGTTCGTCTGTTCCTTCCCCCGCCCATCGGTAGCAACAGATGAAACCTGAGCGCATGCGACGAATACTGGACAATCCGATGCCGTACCGCTCCCGGCCCGGATCGCCGTCGAAGCGGACGCTTCGCTCCGCTACTTGAACGTCGAGTTGGAGTCCTGACCGCTGGCCTGGCGGTACGCCGCGAAGCTGTTGTAGACGTGCCCGCGCCAGCCGAACTGTGCATGGCTCGCTGACGCGCCGA
Organism: uncultured Actinomycetota bacterium; assembly: GCA_963754285.1. Lineage (GTDB taxonomy): Bacteria > Actinomycetota > Actinomycetes > Mycobacteriales > Jatrophihabitantaceae > RYN-133. The sequence continues at coordinate 764,704 of CAVWFN010000006.1, read as the reverse complement.
CGGCGCGGAAGGTGTTGTCGTTGCTGATGTCGCCCTTGCCGTCGTCGGCTTTCGGCACCGTCCCGTACACGACATGGTCATCGTTGGTCGCGGTGATCGTGTTGTGCTCGAACGTGTCGTTGTGCGCGTAGTACTGCACGAGTAACTCGGGTGAACCGTCGTCGAGGCGGTTGTTGTCGCGCAGCGTGTTGTAGGTGAACGTGTTGTTGTACGACGCGCCGGTCTTCACACCGCCGCAGTTCTTTGCGCCGTTGCAGTAACCGCCGGTCGTGATGCCTACGTAGAGGCTCCCGGTGACGTGGTTGTGGGTGACGCTGACGCGCGACGCGTTGCCATGTGGGTTCTCGGCGGCGACCTCGATGCCGATGTCGCTGTCGGTCACGTGGTTGTTGTCGATCTTGATGCGTGTGCCGCCGTCGACGTAGATGCCGTCGGCGCAGTTGCACCATCCGTCGTCCCAGTAGGCCGGGTTACCACGCGAGCGAATTCGGGCCACGGTGTTGTCGGCGATCACGCCGTTGCGGGCGCGATTGGCCTGCGTGTAGCGGTACTTGCCGGACAGCGTCGGTTCGAACCCGATTGCGTCGATTCCGATGTTGTCGTTGTCGTGGATCAGGTTGTGGCTGATCGTCCAGTGGTTGACGTTGCCGTTGACCACGACGGTCTCGCTCGCCCCGAGGTGGAGGTTGTCGACCGTGTTGTATTCGATCTGAAGGTTGCTCACCGAGGCGTGCGGGTCGTCGCCGTAGACGGCGATGCCATGCGCGTTGATGTTGAAGCTGCCGAGGGTGTTGTTGTCGTTGCCCATGTCGTGGACGTGGTTGTGCAGGATGCGTACATCGCGATCGTGGCCGTGGACATAGATGCCGATCGGCACGACGCCGCGTTTGTTGGTGCGGTACGCGGTGATGTCGAGGCCGCGGACGGTGATGTGGTTGCTTCGCTGGACGGTGACCATGCCGCTCTCGCCCCGCGGGGTGAGTCCGGCACCGGAGAGAATCGGGTGCTGTCCGCGGTACGGCTCGACGGTGATCGAGTGCAGGCCGATCAGCTTGATTCGCTGGTGGTAGACGCCCTGCTTGAGCTCGACGACCCCGCCGGTTGACGACAGTCGCTTGACCGCGGTCTGGATCGTCTTCAGCGGCGCCGACGCGGTGCCGGCGGCATTGTCCGAGCCGTTCGGTGCCACGACGAGGACCTTCGCAGCGGGTACGGCTCCGGCCGAGGTCGCGAGCGGCGCGGCGAGACCGAGGACGACGAAGGCTGGGACGAGGGCGAAGCGGGTGATACGCGTGATGGTCATTTGATCCCCGTGTTGGCGATAGAGCTGACAAAGAACCGTTGTCCGGCAACGAACAACACCAGAACCGGCAACTGGCTGATGAGGGTTCCGGCCATGAGCTCGGGCCAGTTCGTGTAGTGCGCGCTCTGGAACGTGGACAACCCGAGTTGGACGGTCATGACGTTCGGTGAGGAGGTGACGACGAGCGGCCAGAGGAAGTCGTTCCACACCGACAGGAAGGTGAGGACGGCGACGGTGCTGAGCGGCGGCCCCATCAACGGAAGCAGGATGCTGCGCAGGATGCGCAGTCGTCCCGCACCGTCGATGAGCGCGGCCTCCTCGAGCTCGATAGGGAGCGTGAGGAAGAACTGACGCAGCAGGTAGATCCCGAATGGCGTCACCAGGTTGGGCGCGACCAGGGCCGGCAGCGTGTCGACCAGGCCGAGGTGCTTGACGATGAGCAGCGTCGGGATCATGACGACCTGGAACGGCACCATCAGGGTGGCGAGCAGGCCGATGAACACGAGCTTGTTGCCCGGGAATCGCAACCGTGCGAATGCGTAGCCGGCCAGGCTGCACAGCACGAGGTTGCTGATGACGCACGTCCCTGACACGACCGCGCTGTTCCACATCCAACGTGCGAACGGCGAATCCGACCACGCCTGGACGAAGTTGTGCCAATGCAGGCTCGAAGGCAGTTGCGGCGGGAAGTGTCTCGTCTCGTCCAGCGTGGACAGGCTGGTGACGAGCATCCACAACAACGGAAAGCCCATGAGCAGGGCGACCGGGATGAGCACGAGGTGCCAGCCGGAGGGCCGCCGGAACCGCCGTCGAGTCTCGCCCGTCCGGACTGCCGTCACAGCTTTTCACCTGCTGACGGATCACGGGTGAGCCGCAGTTGAACAACCGTGATAACCGCGATGGCGACGAACAGCACCGCGGCGATGGCGGCGGCATATCCGGCGTGGAAGTACTGGAACGCCTCTTCGTAGAGGTAGTAGACGATCACGGTCGTCGAGTGCAACGGACCGCCCTTGGTCGTCGCATACACCTCATCGAAGAGCTGAAGTGCATTGATCGTCAGCCAGACCAACAGGAATCCGGTGACGGGGCGCAGCAGCGGAACCTGAACGCGCCAGAAGGCGCCCCGCTTCGAGCAGCCGTCGATCAGAGCCGCCTCGATGAGGTCCTGCGGGATGCCTTGAAGTCCGGCAAGGAAGATCAGCGCGCCGAAGCCGACCCAGCCCCACACGGTCATGATCACGACGGCGTAGAGCGCCTGGTTCGGATCGGCGAAGAATCCGAAGGTCGGGAGGTGGAGTTTGTGCAGGCCGGCGTTGATGATTCCGAAGTTCGGGTCCATCAGCCAGCTGAAGATGACACCCGTCGCGATCGTGGAAGTAACCACGGGGATGAACACCGCGAGTCGGTACACGGTGATGCCGCGGATGCGACGGTTGAGCGCGGCCGCGGCGAGCAGTGAGAGGACGAGCGTGATCGGGACGAACAGCACTGTGTAGACGAGCGTGTGCCGGATCGACTCGAGAAACACCGGGTCATGGATCAACTGGCGGTAGTTCTTCAAGCCCACCCACGTCGCGGGCGTCTGCAGATCGTTGTTCTGGAACGACAGCACGAACGCCCACACCACGGGGAAGAGCCCGAACAGGCCGATCAGCACGACGCTCGGCGAGATCATCGCCCAGCCGGTGAGGGCGTCCAGCCGTCCGCGCCGTCCGCGCCGGCGACGCGTCCGCGCCTTGCGCGCGGGTTGGGGACCGCGCGGCAGGATCGTCTTGGGACGCTTGGCACGCGGCCGGGAAGCCACCTCCTGCGTCACGACCCGGCCAGGGCAGCCGTCACCGCGGTGGCACCGGACTTGAGCGCGTCTGCCGGCGAGGACTGGCCGAGCAGCACCGACTGCACCATCTGCCCGACGGCCGAGGACACCTGCGCGTAGTCAGGGATGTTCGGACGGACGTGCTTGACGTTGTTGAGGTTGTCGACGAAGACCTTCTCGGCCGGGTACTTGGTCAGGAACGTCTTGTACCCGGGCAACGTCGTCTCGGACTTGCGTACCGGCAGATCGCCTGTCGCGATCGCGAACTTCAGATGCACCGCCGGTGAGGTCAGCCAGCTGACGAACTTGAACGCCGTCGCATCCCGTCCGGACGAGTGATCGAACAGCATGTAGAGGTCAGGCCCCGAGATCGTCTCGTGGTCGCCGTTGTACCCGGGCAGGTACGTCACGCCGTAGCTGACATCCTTGTTGATGCTCGACAGATCCCACGGTCCCGTCCAGAGCATGGCGATCTTCCCGCTGTTGAACAGGTTGAGGTAGTTGTCGTTGCCGGTGTCGAGGTAGACGGACTTGTCGGTGACGGCCATGTCGTAGAGCTGCTGCAGGGCCGCGAGCCCGGCCGCGTTGTCGAATGCAGGCTTGGTGTTGTCGCTGTTGAGCAGGTTGCCGCCGGCCTGCCAGAGCATCGCGAGGTAACGCCACACGGTGTCCTCGCTGCCGTCGTTGACGTAGGCCCAGCCGTATTGGTGTGCGCTGGAGTTGGTCAGCTTCTTCGCGGCGGTGCGGAAGTCCTGCCACGTCCACGAGTTCGTAGGCGGTGCGACATGGGCCGCGGCGAAGAGCTTCTTGTTGTAGACCAGGCTCAGGTTGTCGACGAGCGCGGGAATTCCGACGACCTTGCCGTTGACCGTCGCGGCCTGTCGCTCGGACGGGTAGAAGTCGCCCCAGTTGAAGGCGGCCGACTTCACCTTGTCTGTGAGATCGACCAGCTTCGGCTGCTTGGCCAGCTGCGCGGCCGACGAGCCGTATTCGTAGGCGACATCGGGGTAGTTGCCCGCGGTGAAGCCCGCGACCGTCTTCTGCAGGGCGCCGTCGTTGCCGCCGTTGAACTCGAGACTGACCTTCGTGTTCGGGTTCTGCTTGTTCCACTGTGCCGCGAGCGCCTTGATCTCGGCCGCCTCGACATCGGTGTAGCCGTGCGAGACCGTGATCGTCGTTCCGCCGCTGCCGGACGCCGCTGCTGCAGGCGCTCAGTGCGCTCGCTACGAGCAGCGCCGCCATGCCACCCGCCAGCACGCGTCCAGATCGGGTTCGGCGGGCAACGATCATCACGAACTCCTCGGCACCGATGTTCATTCGCGCACAATCAATCGCGTTCGCTGCTCAGCTTTGCACGGTGTTCTCGCGACGGTCAACCCGTCGATGCCCTCAATTCGTGCTCTCAGGCGCGAATCCGGAATGACGTTCAGGACCGCAAGTGCTCGAAGTGAGCACGGTCGTGCGCGTAACGTGCACGCCATGCGTCAAGAGGACCGCCTCGGGCTGATCCTTCAGCAGCTCAACCAGCACGGCTCGGTGGGCGTCATCCGGCTTGGCCGAGCAACTCGACGTGTCCGAGGCATCGGTGCGGCGCGACCTGCACCTGCTCGAGCAGCAGAAGCTGCTCACCCGCACACACGGCGGCGCGGTTGCGTCGGGCGTCTTGTACGAGCTGCCGATGCGCTACCGCGGCGGTCAGCACTACGACGCGAAGCGGGCCATCGCGGAGGCTGCGGTCGCGCTCGTGCCCACCGACGTCAGTTCGGTCGGCCTCAACGGCGGCTCGACCACGACCGAGGTGGGTCGCGCGCTGGCGTCGCGGTCGGGCCTTCGCGTAGTGACGAACGCGCTGAACATCGCTTCCGAGCTGGCTGTGCGTTCGAACATCGAACTCGTCGTATGCGGCGGCAGCGCGCGCGCAGAGTCGTATGAACTCGTCGGCCCGCTCGCAGAGCTGACACTCGCCAACATCAACCTCGACATCGCGATCATCGGCGTCGACGGCGTCAGCGCGAGCGCGGGCCTGACGACCCATCACGAAGTCGAGGCGCACACCAATCGCGCGCTCGTCCGGGCCGCAGAACGCGTCATTGTCGTCGCCGACTCGAGCAAGATCGGCAAGCGCGGTTTCGCCAAGATCGCCGACATCGCGACAGCATCGGACATCGTCACCGACTCGCAGGTACGGCCCCACGACGTCGCCGAGCTGCAGCGACTCGGCCCGCGGGTGCATGTCGTCCCACTGGGCTAGTTCGTCCGATCAGCGCAGACTTTCGGGAAGCAACGCAGCGTGCGCCGCGGCCATGTCATCGGCGAGCCGCGCGATGTCATCGACAGACAGCGTCGCCGACGTGTTCGGGTCGCACATCATCGCCTGCCTGACGTGATCGCGGCGGCCCTCGGTTGCGGCCCGGACCGTGAGGTCGACGACCGACAAGAAGTGTTGGTTGAGCGCGGCACACTGCGCCGGCAGCGCGGCGACCGGCTGTGGAACCGGCCCGGATGTGTCGATGCGACAGGGCACTTCGACGCCCGCGCCTGCCGCGAGGTTCGGGATCAAGCCTGCGTTGGCGACGTTCACCTGGATCGTGCGCTCGGTGCCGGTCACCATGCTGTGGATGACCTGCGGCGCGTACTCGGCGGCTTCCTCCTCGGGCTCGACGTACTGCCCGGCGGCAACTTGGGGGATGAGCGCCTCGATGTCGGCGACGTTGCCCGCGCTGATCTGCAGATAGTCGCCGACCGGGATCCGCAGCCGTTCGATCTCGCGCTCGTCGTGCAGGTACCACGGCACGTATTCACTCGAGTGCTCGCTGGTCTCGGTCGGGTAGAAACCCAGGCGCTGATACATGTCGACCCGCACTCGCCTGCGCAGCTCGGCGTCCGCGGCGATGCGTTCGTCGAGGAGCGGATAGAGATCCTGCCCATCGCGTTCCCAGCTCAGGATCCACGCCTGATGGTTCACACCCGCGCTGTGGAAGCGCACCTCGTCGAGCGGGACGTCGATGAGCTCGCACAGGTCGTGCACCGTCCAGAACACCGAGTGGCACAGCCCGAGCACCTTGATGTCGGGATGCTGCACCCCGAGGTACTGGATGTTCATGGCCATCGGGTTGGTGTAGTTCAGCAGCCAGGCGTCCGGGCACGCCACGCGCATGGCGCTCGCGAGCTCGTCGAGGAAGACGAACGTGCGCAGGCCACGGAAGATGCCACCGACACCCAGGGTGTCGGCGATCGTCTGCCGCACGCCGTAACGGGCCGGCAGTTCGAAGTCGACGACGGTCGCCGCATGCCCCCCGATGTTGACGGCGTTGATGACGAAGTCGGCGCCGGCGAGGGCGCTGCGCAGATCGGCATCGACGCGCACGGTCGCGGGTCTGCCGTGGCGGTCGACCGCGATGTGGGCCAGCCCGTCGGCGAGCTGCAGCCGGCGTGGGTCGATGTCGTGCATGACGAGAGTCAGCTCGTCGAGGTCGTCGTACTCGAGAAGATCGCGCAGCAGCTGACGGGTGAACTCCGCCGAACCGGCGCCGACGAAGCACACCGTGGTCACTGATCGAGCATGGCACGCTGCGCGCAAAACGAGCAAGACCGAGCAGATTCCATGCGCGGTTCTGGACACGACGTGCACAGATCGGCGAGGATGGGCCTATGCACACCGATCGACGCGACGCTGCGCGCGTGCTCGTCGTCGGTGACCTCAACCCTGATCTTGTTCTGCGGGGCGACGTCGTCCCGCGGTTCGGGCAGGCCGAGCAGTTGCTCGACGAGGCCACCCTGCTCATCGGCGGCTCGGCCGGCATCACTGCGCACGGGTTCGCCCGCCTCGGCCGCCCGGTATCGCTGGTCGCTGCCGTCGGCTCGGACGTGTTCGGCACGCAGGTCTGCGATGAGCTCACCGCCGCCGGGGTCGACGTCGAACCGGTGCTGCGCCGCCAGGGCCGGCCGACGGGGCTGACCGTCGTCCTGTCGCGCGCCGATGATCGGGCAATCCTGACGCTGCCAGGTGCGATCGCGTCACTCACCGCCGAGGAAGTACGCGCCGCCGCCGACCGGCTCGGCCCATCGCTCGCACACGTCCACGTCTCATCGCTGTTCCTTCAGCCGGCGCTCGGCGAGTCGCTTGCCGACGTGCTCGCCGAGTTCCGCGCGCGCGGGCTGAGTACGTCGCTCGACACGAACGACGATCCGGCCGGGCGCTGGACGGGCGTCGAAGCGCTGCTTCCACATCTCGATGTGCTGTTACCGAACAGCAGCGAGGTCGTGTCGCTCGCGCACGAGGCCGATCCGCACCAGGCGGCCGCGGTGCTCGCCGCGCGCGGTCCACTCGTTGTCGTGAAGGACGGCGCGTCCGGGGCGTTCGCCGTCGGGCCGCACGACGAGTTGGTCGAACTGCCTGCAGTCGCGACCGTGTCCGTCGACACCACCGGCGCCGGCGACACGTTCGACGCCGCGTTCCTCGACAGTCGGCTGCGCGGCCTCGACGTGCCCGATTGCTTGGCTGCTGCCCTCGTCGCCGGCGCCCATGCGGTCGGCGCCGTCGGCGGTACCGCAGGACAACCGCGTCGCGACGAACTGAACAGCTGGAAGGACCTGAGCCGCCGATGACCACCGACGTCACCCCCGCGATTTCGCACGTCGAGAGCGAGATTCGTCGCCAACCGGAGGCCTGGCGACAGGCCTCCGCGCTCGGCATCACCTCGTCGGGCATCCTGCCGCGCCACGGCGAGCGCGTCGCTGCCATCGGCTGCGGAACGTCGTGGTTCATGGCCGCCGCCTATGCCGAACTCCGTGAGAGTCTCGGCTTCGGCGAGACCGATCACTTTGCTGCGAGCGAATTCCCCACCGGACGTCGGTACGACCGGGTCGTGGCGATCTCACGATCCGGCACCACGACCGAGGTCGTGCGCGCGATCGAAGCCACGCAATCACCGGTCACCGCGATCACGGCACTTGTCGACTCCCCGGTGGGTGCCGCGGCCGACGAGACGATCGTCGTCGACTTCGCCGACGAGCAATCCGTCGTGCAGACCCTGTTCGCCACGACCGCATTCATGCTGTTGCGCAGCGGTCTCGAGCCTGACGCCGACCGGGTGATCGCACAGGCGCAGGCCGTGCTCGAGGGACTGTTCCCGCTACCGGCGGGCGCGGACGATGCCGACCAGGTGACATTTCTCGGACAGGGTTGGGCGTACGGCGTGGCGCTCGAGGCCGCGCTCAAGCTGCGCGAGGCCGCCCAGGCGTGGTCGGAGTCGTATCCGCAGATGGAATACCGACACGGGCCGATCGCAATCGCACAGCCCGGCCGCTCGGTGTGGATCTTCGGCCGACCGGTCGACGGCATCGTCGACGACATTCGCACGACAGGCGCGACGCTGATCAACGATGAGCTCGACCCGGTCGCCGATCTCGTCCGCGCGCAGTTGCTCGCGGTCGCGCGCGCCAAGGCCGCCCGTCTCGACCCTGACCGGCCGCGACAGCTCACTCGCGCGGTCCTGCTCGACGACGCCAGACCCGGTTTGTGATCCTCTGCATCTGCCCGAGCCCCGCTCTGGATGTGACCTATCACGTCGAGCGGCTGGTACCGGGCGCGACGAACCGCGTAAGCGGCGTCACGCATCGTCCCGGCGGCAAGGCGGTGAACGTCGCGCGGGTGCTGCACCAGCTCGGTGTTGATTCCCAGTTGCTCGCGCCCATCGGCGGTGCCGATGGTGACCGGTTCGCGGCCGACCTTGATGCGCTCGGAGTGTCGACCAACTCGGTCGACACCACGGCGCCGACCCGTCGCACGCTCACCGTTGTGGACGCGTCGTCCGGCGCTGCCACGCTGTTCTCGGAACCGGCCGTCATCGACTGCTGGGACGCGCTCGTTCGTGTCGCAGCGCAACTCATCGCAGGCGCGGATGCAGTGGTAATCAGCGGCTCGTTGCCGTCGGGCGCGCCGGTCGACGGCGTCGGCGCGCTCGTCCGGTCGTGTCATGCACACCAGACACCGGTGATCGTCGACACGAGCGGGTCGGCCTTGCGGCATGCGCTCGACGCGCGGCCCACGATGGTCAAACCCAACCTCGACGAACTCGCCGACTGCTCGTCCGAGACCGACCCGCACCGGGCCGCTGCGGAGCTAGCCGCCACCTACGGCACGACGGTCGTTGTTTCGAGAGGCGCGGACGGCGTGGTCGCCGCGACGCCGCGCCAGGCGTGGGCGGCCCGGCCGCAGTTCGTCACCGGGAACCCGACCGGTGCAGGGGACGCGCTCGTCGCCGGGCTTGCTCGGGGTCTCGTCGCCGGGCTCGATCTCAGCGAGCTCGTCCGCGATGCCGTCGCGTTGTCCGCTGCCGCCGTGCTCTGCCCGCACGCAGGCGAGGTCGACATTGCCGGCTACGACGAACTGCGCCACGGGGTCGCCGTCCAGGAGCTGACGCAATGACCATCGTGGCGACCGGCGAGCTCGTCGCCGCCGCGGCGGCACGCAACGGCGCCGTCGCGGCCTTCAACGTCATCACCCTCGAACATGCCGAGGCGATCGTCGACGCAGCGTCATCGACCGACGTCGCTGTGATCCTGCAGATCAGCGAGAACGCGGTGCGCTACCACGGCGGCCTGCTCGAACCGATCGCCGTCGCGACCGCGGCAATTGCCAGAACCGCCGACGTCGCCGTCGCTCTCCACCTCGACCACGTCACCGATCCCGCCTTGGCCGACGAGGCGCTCGACTCGGTGTTCAGCTCCGTCATGTTCGACGCAGGGGCGCTGCCGTACGCCGACAACGTCGAATTGACCCGTCGCGTCGCCGCGTCCGCTCACAATGCGGGGTTGTGGGTCGAGGCCGAGCTCGGCTACGTCGGTGGCAAGCCCGATCAGGTGATCAGCGCGCACGCAAGCGGTGCTCGAACCGACCCGGACGAGGCGCAGCATTTCGCCGCCGACACCGGCGTCGATGCGCTTGCCGTCGCGGTCGGCAGCTCACACGCGATGACCTCGCGCACGGCGCACCTCGACGACGCGTTGATCGCCACGCTGCACGCCCGGCTGACCGTCCCACTCGTGCTGCACGGTTCCTCCGGCGTGCCCGCGGTCGAACTGCGCCGGGCGATTGCTGCCGGAATCACCAAGGTGAACATCGGTACAGCGCTGAATATCGCGCTCACCGCAGCCGTCCGAACCGCGCTCGCCGACGAAACGCTCGTCGATCCGCGCAGATATCTCGCGCCAGGACGCGCCGCAATGACGGCGGCCGTCGAGACGGTGCTGCGCGAATTGGACTGAGTGTTACGACCTGCGTCGACATAGGGTTGCCCGGTCCCGTGCTTCAACATGACCGGCATGGCCCTGATGGCAAGGGGTTGTCATCAGTCGGTCCGGATTCGAAGGCTGGCAAGCATGGCTCGTACGCGCGCTCGGTCAGCCTGCGCGACGTTCGCGCCGAAACAGGCGTCCATGTCTATCCGTTCGCCCGGGTACGCCGGGCCTGCAGCGTGGACGAAGGCGTCGATCTCGCTGCGAGTGCCCGGTGGGCAGGAGCTGGTCGCTGGGCCGGAATACAGCTTCGCCGCATGGTGATCGATCCTGACGCGATGACCGGGCAGGTTCGCTAACGCAGGTCCACGCCCGGGGAATTCGGAACGCGCCCAGAGGATCAGCACGCCACGGTCTGGCGTCGTCCAGCTGGGCGCGAACCAATTCGGTCCCGCGCATGAGAAGGGGCTTGCGCCACCTCTGCACGCCGCGGGGAGCGGGCGGGAGCTCACGAAGTCGAGTGGGAAATAGACCGTCGCCGGTACGCCCATGAACCGAGTGACGATCCAGCGACGAGGAACGCGCACGGTCGCCCATCCCGCGAGTGAGAGTGTCTCGACACCCGCGGCCGCGCGGCCCGACGACGTCGATGTCGGCACCGGCTGTGCAGACCGACGTGGACGCGGACCCGCAGATGACGACGTGCATGCGCAGGCAACTGTGGCTGCCAGCGTGAGACAAACGCTCACCACCCACCGCGGCCCCATGACTGGTGAGACGGTCTGCGGTCCACGAACGGTTGCAGACCGAGTCAGGTCACGCCGACGTCGAGCTGCGCCGCGAACGGGTCACAAGGACTAGCGACGCCGCCGGTGCTGGGACATCCACGAAACGCCGCCCGTTGCGCTGGCCCCTACAGCGTCAACTGCGCGGGCATCCGAACGGGCATCGCGCGCGGCGCGGAAATCAGCGCAATGTCAGCCGCAGGGGACCGCGTCGGGCGGTGGGAAGTTCGCTTCGTCCGGTGGGCTCTGCGCAAGGTCGGGCGTCGGAACGGTGTCGACGCTGTGCACCCCCGGCGAAGTTGATGACCGCGACCTGTCACCGCGTAGGAATGCCCGCCGTGCATCCGGTCTCTGGGTTAGCCTTGGCCGCAGATTGATCAAGGGTCGGTGGCGCCGAAGGGTTGCTCGGGAGGTCCGCGGCGATGGCTCGAAAGGCCGTGTTCGCTGCGGTTGACCGGCGCCTGGTCAATCGGGACTTCGCCAAGCTCTGGTACGGCCAAGCGATCTCTACCGTCGGCGACGTCATCTTCACGACCACTCTTACTCTGTGGATCGCAGTCAAGCTCGGCGCGGGCAAGTCATGGGCGCCGGCCGCAATCGGCGGATTGTTGATCGCGGCGACGGCGGCCATCGTCGTGGTCGGACCGATTGCCGGGGTGCTCGTCGATCGTGCCGACCGCCGACGGACGATGCTCCGCTCAGAGACGGTGCGCGCAACCCTGGCCGGACTGCTCGCGCTCGTCTCGCTCGTGCCGCAGCACGACCTACCCGTCGGCGTGTGGCTCGTCCTGGTGTACGTCGTTGTCTTCGGTCTCAACGCAGCCGGCCGATTCTTCGGGCCCGCGCAGATGGTGACGATCTCGCGCGTCGTGCCTGGCATCGATGACCAGACCAGAGCCTTCGGCATCGGCAACGCGACCAACGCTGTCGCTCGGATGATCGGACCGCCGCTCGCGGCACCACTGCTGTTCTCCGCAGGAGTCACCTGGGCGCTCGCCTTGAACGCGGTGTCCTATGTCGTGTCGTACTTCGCGATCCGCTCGATCGACCTGCCGTCCGAACCCGCTCCGGCGGGGGACGCTGACGTCGCCAGGCGCAGGTTCTGGCGAGAGATGGCCGTGGGCGCCCAGATGTTGGTCCGGAACAGGGTCATCTTCGGCATCCTCGTGTGCGCGATGGTCTGCCAGCTCGGGGTCGGCGCGCTGAACACCCTCGACGTCTTCTTCGTCACCGGCAACCTCCACGTGGCAGCCAAGAACTTCGGCTACATGGCGATTGCGATGGGAGTCGGACTGATCCTCGGCTCGCTTGTCGCGCCGCGCGTCGTTCGCAAGCTCGGGCCGGCCACGACGACCACGTGCTCGATGCTGTCCGCCGGCGTCATCTACGTGATCTATGCGCGGCAAACGACATTCGCTGCCGGCCTGGCCGCGCTCCTGCTGTTCGAGATACCGGTTGCGATCGTGGGCACCGCTATGGAACCGATCCTGCTCGCCGCGGTGCCGAAGGAGTTCTACGCCCGGGTGATGTCGGCATTCGGCACCCTCAACCAAGGGGTGCTGATGGCGTCCATGGCGTTGTCGGGATGGGTCGCCAGCTCGGCGCTCCACGGCTTCCACGGCACGGTCCTCGGGGTGCACGTCGGACCGATCGACACGATCCTCACCCTCGCCGGCCTGGCGATCGTCCTCGGCGGCGCCGTCTCCAGGATCACGATCCCGAACGACACGGCTAGCTGGGAAGTATCGACCGAAGGTCCCACGCTCGAGCGCCGTGCAGTGGCAGCCGCAGAACGGCGCCGGGGCCGCGGCCGGCGCTGAAGCGATCACCGTCCGCCGTGCCGAGGTAGAGACGCGCGATGGCGCGACGGGTTTCGTCCACGCTTTGTCGGTCAAGTGTCGGGCTGGCCTCGACGCGTACCGCGCGGAACGGGGAGGTCGCTTCGAACACCAGCAGCGAGCACAGCGGACGACGCTCGAGATGACGAAGTTTGACGTCGCCGTCAGCGATGACCACCTCGAGCGCGTTACCGTCCCGGCGGAACCACACCGGCGAGCCAACCGCGGTGCCGTCCTGACGGTAGGTGGTCAGCACAGCCGGCGACGGCGCGTTGAGCAAGGTGACCAGCTGCTCATCAGTCGGATCCATCAGGGGCGCCAGGCGCCGGGACCCGTCAACGTGATGGGTCGTCGATGCGCTTGCGCCTCGCAGTCCTCGACGTCCACCGCGATGTGTACACCGCTCGCCTCGACGACGACCGTATAAGCGCCGGTGGTCGCCACGACGGTTCCGTGGATGGGCCGTGACGCTGTTGCGGGTCGTGCAAGGACGGGTGTCCCGATCGCGAAGTCGACCGCGTGACGTCCGGACGCGCGTGGGGCAATGAGCATCGTCAGGCGTCGAGGTGCGGGTAGCGGTAGTCGGTCACCGGCAGGTGATTGCGTTTGGTCGAGCGTGGGCTGGCGAATCGGATCAGGTTCCACACCGTGCCGGCCTTGTCATTGGTGCCGGACGCACGCGCACCGCCGAAGGGCTGCGCACCGACGACCGAACCGGTCGGCTTGTCGTTGACGTAGAAATTGCCTGCCGTGTAGCGCAGCGTGTCGTTCGCCTGCCGGACGGCGGCGTCGTCGGACGCGAACACCGCGCCGGTGAGGCCGTAAGGCGTGGATTCGTCGACGAGGGCGAGCGTGTCGTCCCAATCGGCGTCGTCGTAGACGTAGGTGGTGAGCACCGGCGCGAACAGTTCCTGGGTGATGAACGGTGAGCGCGGGTCGGACACCTCGAGCACCGTCGGGTCGACGAACCAGCCGACGGAGTCGTCGGTGTTGCCGCCGACGACGACGAGATCCTCGGCGCGTGCGCGGGCCAGAGCTTCGACGTGCTTGGCGTGCTGTTTGGCGTTGATCACAGCGCCGACGTAGGTCTCCGTCTCGGTCGGGTCGCCTACGACGACCGATTCGGTCATGTCGACGAGCCGCTCCCGCAACGCGGGCCAAAGACTGCGCGGCGCGTACAGCCGTGAGGCAGCCGAACACTTCTGGCCCTGGTACTCGTACGCGCCACGCACGCAGGCAGCGGCGAGCGCATCGACGTCGGCAGACGGGTGGGCGACGATGAAGTCCTTGCCGCCGGTCTCTCCCACGACGCGCGGGTAGTTCTTGTAGTTCGCGATGTTCGCGCCGACCGTGCGCCAGATGTGTTGGAACGTTGCGGTCGAACCGGTGAAGTGAACTGCGGCGAGATCGCGATGCGTCAGCGCGACCTCGCCGATCTCGGCGCCGTCGCCGTAGACGATGTTGATCACACCGTCCGGAAGGCCGGCCTCGCGCAGTAGTTCCATCGACAGGTGCGCAACCAGCGACGCGCTCTCGGCCGGCTTCCATACGACGGTGTTGCCGAGCACGGCCGGGCCGAACGCGAGGTTGTTCATGCACGTGAAGTTGAACGGAGTGACGGCGAAGACGAAGCCTTCGAGCGGCCGGTACTCGGCGGAGTTCCACTCACCGGGTCGCGAGGTCGGTTGCACCTCGTACATGTCCAGCATGTTCTTGACGTTGGCGCGGATGAAATCGAGCGTCTCGCAGGCCGCGTCGATATCGGCCTGGTAGGTGGTCTTCGAGAGCTCGAGCATCGTGGCGGCGTTGAGCTTGGCGCGCCACGGACCGTGCTCGAGCATGTCGGCCGCGCGCAGGAACGGCGCGACCCGCTCCTCCCACGACAGCCGTCCCCACCAGGTCGACGCCGCCAGCGCGGCGTCGATCGCACGCTGCGTCTCGGTCGCACCTGCGTAATGCACTTCGCCGAGCTGGACCTTGTGCGCGTGCGGCGTGACGATCGGCGCCGTGCGCCCGGTGCGAACCTGATCACTGCCGATCAGATTCGGCACGTCATAGCTCGCGGCGCGGACCTCGGCCAGCGCCGCAAGAACGCTGTCGCGCTCCGGTGACCCGGGCGCGAAGTTCAAAGGCGCAGTCGGGCCGACCGGGAACAGGGCGGTGCGGGCGGCAGGTGCGGTCATTGCGGCGTCCTCTCGAGGCTGCTCGGTGCCGATGACGCTAGAGCCGAGCCGTAGTGCGACGCTTCGGCTGCGGCGCGGAAACTCCGTCCCTCGTTTCCTACGATTGTCGAAAGACCACAGGGGACGGGCAGTCGATGGCAGACATTCAGCAGCAGATCGAGGCGTTGGCCGACGAACTCGGCTGCGCCGTTCTCGTCGAGGACCAACAGCACCACCCACTCTGGTGGAGCGTCCAAGGTGAAGTCGACAGCGTCCGGATGCGGTCGATCCTGCAGCGCGAACCGCCGCCCGGCGCCGCGGCGCTCGTCACCCGCCTCGGCCTGCCGACCGCGCCGGGTCCCGTCCGCACGCCCGCGCAGCCTGATCTCGACATGTCCGAGCGGTGGTGCGTGCCGCTGCGGCACGCTCGCGACCTGCTCGGATACCTGTGGGTGCTCGATGCCGATGGCCGCGTCTCCGAGGCCGACCTCGGCCCGGTCGTGGCGTGCGCCAACGCCGCTGCGAGCGTCATCGTCCGCATGCAACCCTCGGACGAGGACCGCGAACGCCGGCGTGATCAGCTGCTGACCCGGCTGCTCGCCGGCCGCGATGTCGAGGCAGCCAACGAGCTCATCGAGCTGGAGCAACTCGCGCCGCAGCCACGCGTGGCCGTCAATGCGCCGGCGAAGCCAGGCGGGTGGCGTCTGCCCGGCGGTCTGTCCGTGCACATCGATCCGGCGCCGGGAGCAACACACTCCAGTGGCGCGCCGGTTCCGCTCGCGGAGTTGTTCGTCGTCGTCGACCGCGCCCGGACGACCGCCCGGGCGTTGCGCGCCGGAGCGCGGCTCGCATCGCCGACGTGGGACGCCCTCGGCGAATGGCACCTTGTCGCTGCGGCCCCGTCCGAGTTGACGCCGGCGCAGATTCACCGCGGCGCGCAGACGTTGGCCGCGCAGAAACGTTCTGACCTGATCGAGACGGCACGGTGCGTGCTCGACAACGGCGGGGACGTGACCGTGAGCGCCGAGCAGCTGCACATCCACCGCACCACCCTGTATTACCGACTCGACCGCATCGAGGAGCTGACCGGCGTCAACCTGCGCCTGGCGACCGGACGCGACGCGCTGCAGATGGCGCTGCATCTGCTCGCATTCCGCGACGCTGCTGAGTGAGAGCGTGTTTCGACAATTGTCGAAATGAAGGGCGCGGACTTCCGCGCTCGCGCCGAAGCCACGAACCTCGTTGTGCTCCTAGCGTTCGTGCCATCACCGTGTGATCGGACGCCGACGCAGGCAGGAGACGCGCATGGCTCGACAACAGACGGCCGACGTGGTCGTGATCGGGGCCGGAGCAATCGGCGCGAGCACCGCCCACCACCTTGCCGCTGCCGGCAGACGTGTCACCGTGCTCGAGGCGCTCGACGGTCCGGCCGCAGGTTCGACGGGACGGTCGTTCGCGTCCATCCGTGGGCAATGGGCCGACGCGTTGAACATCGAGATGTCGTGGCGCAGCATCCAGACCTTCCGCGACTTCCCCGACCGGCACGGCATCGACGTCGGTTATCGGCCCTCGGGCTACCTGTTGCTCGTTTCGCACGAGCTGTGGGACGCACAGCTGCGCGCAGTGGAGCTCCAGCGCGCGCACGGCGTCCCGGTCGACGTGCTCGACCTCGACGCGGCGCAGGCAATCACGCCCTTCCGCACCGACGGTCTCGGCGGCACGACCTGGGGGCCGGCCGATGGCGTCGTCGACCCGCACCTGGCCACCAGCGCGTACCTCGAGCTGGCGCGAAACGACGGCGCGCTCGTGCGCTTTCGCCACGCGGTCGACGCGATCGACTCGCATGACGACGGCAGTTGGACCGTGCACGCCGGTGACCTCGCCGTGCGAGCCCAACATGTCGTCAACGCGGCCGGCGGTTGGGCCGGCGAGATCGCTGCGCTCGTCGGGCTGGACGTGCCCGTCGTGCACTCGCGGCGCAACGTGTATTCCTCTGCGCCCGGCGGGGTCGCCGGCACGCTGCCGATGACCGTCGACTTCACCTCTGGCGTCTATCTGCGTACCGAGGGCTCGCGTCTGCTGTTCGGCGGCGCCCGTCCGGACGAGGTCGACGGCTACCGCACTGACGTCGACTGGCCATGGATGGAGCGGCTGCTCGAGCTCGGCGCGCATCGGTTCCCATGGCTGGCCGACGTGCCGCTCGATCGTTCCGGGTGCTGGGCGGGCACCTACGAAAACACCCCTGACCACCACGGGATTCTCGGTTCCGCCCCGACCGCGGCAACCTGGGTCAACGCGTGCGGGTTCTCCGGGCCACGGCATGATGCAGGCCCCCGAGATCGGACGGCTCGCCGCAGAGCAGATCATCGCCGGTGCCATCGAAAGCATCGATGTCACCCCGCTGCGCATCGAACGCTTCGCCACCTCGACCGATACTCGTGCCGTCGAGTTGGTGTTCTGACATGGCCACCAACGTGAACATCGAATCGGCCGACGGCGTCGCATGGGTGACCCTCGACGGCCCCGACACCCGCAACGCACTGGACACCGAAGCAGCCGCCGAACTGATCGCAGTCTGCGAGCGCATCGATGACGACCCGGCCGTCGGTGTCGTCGTCATCGCCGGTGCCGGCGGCGCATTCTGCTCCGGAGCCGACACGCGGGCTCTGGATGCATTGCGCACCGCACCGGCCGACCGGGTCTACGAGGGCCTCGACGAGCTCTACGGCGCATTCCGTCGCGTCGGCCGGTTGACCGTCCCCACAATCGCGGCGGTCGACGGGCCAGCGGTCGGTGCAGGCGTCAACCTCGCACTCGCTGCAGATCTGCGCATCGTGACCGAACGTGCCCGCTTCATTTCTGGCTTCGCGCGCATCGGCCTCCATCCCGGCGGTGGCCACTTCGACCTGCTCGCCCGCGCAACCAATGCCAGCACTGCGGCTGCCGCGGGCCTGTTCGCCCAGCCGATCAACGCCGAGAAGGCGGTCTCTTCCGGGCTCGCATGGGCACTCGTCGGTACTGATGATCTGCGCGAGGAGGTGACGCGCATGACCGCGCATCTGCGCGCCGATCCGGCGCTCGCACGAGCGCTCGTCGCAACGTTCCGGCGCACCACGCTCGACACCGCGGCGTGGGATCGCGCGGTCGAGATCGAGCGCGCGCGCCAGATGTGGTCGCTGACGCGCCCGCCGCAGTCGAAGGAGTCCTGATGTACCCGCTGCTGCAGACCGACCCGGCGAAAGCCGACTGGATCGCCGCGACCCGAAAGGAACTCGGCGAGTTCGGCGAGCAGCATCGCGGCGAACTCGACACCGCCAATCGAGCGAACAAGTTCCCGCGCGAGCTGTACGCAGAGCTGGGACGGCTCGGCTACCTCGGCCCGCTGGTGCCGACCGAGTGGGGCGGTCTCGGCGGCGGTGTCGCCGAGTACGCGGTCATCGCCGAAGAGGTCGGACGGCACGGGCTCGTGTCCGGTCAGATCGCTGCACAGGGGCAACGATGGCTGCTCGACTGGGGCACCGACGAGCAGAAGCAGCAGTGGCTGCGGGGTATCGCGACCGGCGAGCTCGTGTTCTCGGAGTCGATCAGCGAGAAGAACGCCGGCTCGTCGTTCAAGGCGATGAAGTCGACCGCGGTGCGCGACGGCAGCGACTGGATCGTGAGCGGCAGCAAGACCCACATCAATCTCGGCGCCGACTGCGACGTCACGCTGTTCTACGCGATCGCGGACGAGGGGCTCACCTGCTTCCTGGTCGACATGACCTCGCCGGGCATCCGAACCCACGTGACGCGCGCGATCGGCCTGCGGTTGATCCGAACCGCCGATGTCGAGTTCACCGAGGTGCGCGTACCCGACGCCGCACGGCTCGGCCCGGCGGGTGCCGGCTTGCAGACCTTCCTGTCGACGTTCAACATCAGCCGGCTCGGCAACGCCTCCGAGCTCATCGGCCTCGGCCGACGCGCCATCGAACTCGCACTCGAGTACGCGACCCAGCGGCAGGTCGGCGACAACATGGTCACGGATTTCCAGGGCATCCAATGGACGGTCGCCGATGCGTGGACGGCGCTGCAGGCCGCGTCGCTCGCTCGGGACAACGCCGCAATCGCGCACGCACGCGGCGAGGACATCGCGATGCACACCACGACGGCGAAGAAGCTCGCAATCGATGCAGCTGAACAGTCGTCCAAGGCCGCATACAGCCTCGTCGGCGGACACGGACTGTATTGGGACACCCCGTACACCGACATCGACAACGACATCAAGGTGCTCAAGGTCGCCGGCGGTTCGGCCGAGATCATGCGCAACTACATCGCGCGTCGCGTGCTGAAGGACGCGGGTCACGAGGGGCTGGCGTGACTGCGAACCTCGCAGCCGCCGTCGTCGCCCAGGCCGAGGCACGGCCCGCGCTGCGACTCGGCACGGTCGACGACCAACTGACCTTGCCCGACGCGCTGGCCTACGCGGGCGGGCGTGCCCGCGAGCTGCTCGGGTCCGGGCTTGTCGCCGGCCAGCGCGTTGCGCTCGTCGCGCCGACCTCGACCGATTACCTGGTCACCTGGCTGGCGTGCGTGCTCGCCGGACTACCGGTCGCGCTCGTCAACCCCACGTATCCCGACGACTTGGTCACCGAGATGCTGGCCCCGGTTGCGCCCGCTCGTGTCTTGGACGCAGGAGAGATCGCACGAGCGAGAGCGGCCGGACGCTGCGACGTCAACGAGTTGCCGGGGTTGAACGCGAACCAGTTCGACGTCGTGTCGTTCATGCACACATCGGGAACGACCGGGCTACCGAAGTTCTGCGCGCAGACACACGACTACTTCGCCCGCATGGCAGCAGCCATGTCGTCGGCGCTCGAGCTCACCCCCGCGGATCGAGTACTCGCGCCGCTGCCGTTGTTCCACATCAACCCGATGGGCTACGGCGTCATCACGGCGCTGCTCACGGGCGCCGACGCGCTCACCGTCGACAAGTTCTCCGCCGGCCGGTTCTGGCCTGCTGTCGTGGCAGAAGAGATCACCGTGTTGGTGCTGCACGCGCCACCGGTCGAGATCCTCAAGCGCGCGACGACCGCCGAGGATGCCGCCGGCCACCACGTCCGCACGATGTTCTACGCCGACCGCGAGTTCCTGCACCGGTTCCACATCGCGTCCGCGGTGTCCGGCTACGGGTCCACCGAGGCCGGGGGAGTCTCACACCTGCACAGGTGGTCGGCCGGCGACGACATTCCCGACGACGCCAGCCGCCACGGTGGCGCACCTCGCGCCGACTTCGACTGGCGGCTGGACGAGCACGGCATCATCCACGTCCGCGAACGTGAGCACGCTGCGATGTTCGACGGCTACGTCACTCGTGACGGGCTCGACGCCCGACGTGATGTCGACGGCTGGTTCGACACCGGCGACCTCGGTCGCGCGGCCGCACCGGATCATCTCGTCTTCCTCGAACGCGCTGCCGAATCCATCCGGGTCAAGGGCGAATTCGTCCCGATCCCCTTCGTCGAGAACCATTTGGCCGCGCTGTCCGGTGTCGCGGATCATGCGATCTGGAAACGCAAGGGTGCGCTCGTCGACGACGAGGTCGTGCTCTACGCCGTGGCCGACCCGTTGCCACTGGACGAGCTGCGCGAGCGCATCGCCGACCTGCCGGTGTTCATGCGTCCGTCGGCAGTCGCACTGGTAGCCGATCTACCGCGTGACGCCGCAGCAGGCAAGGTGCAACGTCGCCGGCTCGCCGAGCATCCCGTGCGCGAATGGGTGGAACTGGCATGACCGGCGCCCTGCCCGGTTGGGCGGTCGACATGGTCGACCTGCACGTTCATGCTTCGCCCAGCCTCTTGCCCCGCCACGGCGACGACGCGCAGACCGTGACTGCCGAGCGCGCCGTCGGCTTCGGCACCGTCGTGCTCAAGTCGCACGAGGGCAGCACTGTCGAACGCGCGGCGATCGCCGGCGGTGCTTCGGCCGGTGTGTACGGCGGCATCGTCCTCAACAGCCCGATGGGTGGCGCGAACCCGGACGCGGTCCAGGTCGCCGCTCGCCTGGGCGGACGTGTGGTGTGGATGCCGACGGTTTCTGCGCCCAACCACAAGGCCGGTGCCTCCTCACCGGAGCTGTCGGTCCATCGCGGCTTCGAACTCGGACCGGTCGTGGTTACCGACGATGACGGACAGTTGCTGGTCGGGTGGCACGACGTGCTCGACGTCGTGGTCGAGCACGACCTGGTGCTGGCCAGTGGTCACCTGCACGCGCGCGAGACAGTCACGCTGTTCACCGAGGCACGCCGACGCGGCGTGCAGAGACTCATGGTCAACCACCCGCTCATGGCGTTCCTGCACTGGACGCAGGACGACGCCGCCGCGCTCCGGGCCCTCGACGCCCACGTCGAGCTCGGCATCCTGCCCGATCTGCTCGGCGACGCCGACCATGCCAGCCTCAACCTGACCCGCACGTATCCGCTGTCGCTGCTGGTGTTCGGTGGCGATCTCGGCCACGCCGATCACGCCGGACCGGACACGGCCGTTGCGCCCTGGCTGGCCGACCTCGAGACCCGCGTCGGCGCAGACCGTGCCGCCGCCATCATGACCACGCAGACAAGGAATCTCCTGGTGCCATGACGACAATCGCGCTGCTCCCCGGAGACGGCATCGGCGTCGAGATCCTCGACGGTCCGGTGTCGTTCCTGCGCCAACTCGTCAGCGACGGCGTGCCGGTCGAACTCACCGGCCCGTGGCCCTATGGCACGACCGGTTGGCAACAGACCGGCTCGACCCTGCCCGAGCAGACAATCGCCGCGTGTCGTGACGCCGACGTCGTGCTGTCGGGTGCGGTCGGCACTCACCCTGGGGTGACATCGGACGAGTGCCCCAACCCCGAGGCAGCACTCATCGCGTTGCGGCATCTGTTCGACCTGCGGATCAGCGTGCGCACCGTTCGAGTTCCCGGTGGCGACGACGTCGTCATCGTCCGCAACATCACCGGCGGCGCTTACGCCGGACCCGACCAGCGCATCGAGAGCGACGGCGTCATCGACGCCGAGGACCGCATCGTGCTCAACCCCGTCCGCGTTCAAGAGGTGTTCGACATCGCTGTCGAGCATGCCCGCACGCGTCCCGGACGGCGCGTCATGAGCGTCGACAAGGCCAGCGTCTATGCAACATCGCGGTTGTGGCGGCGAGTCTCGCGGGCGACCGCGGCAGCCACAGCGCTGTCGATCGACGACGTCAACGTCGATCGCGCTGCGTACGAGCTCGTCAAGTACGAGCAGCTGCCGGCGGTGATCATCACCGAAGGATTGTTCGGCGACATCCTGTCCGACATCGTGTGCGCCCGCGCCGGTTCACCTGCGCTGTGCGGGTCGGCCACGATCAACCCCGACCGGAACTTCGGCGCCGGAGTCACGGCACTGTTCGAGCCTGCGCACGGATCGTCCCCGCACCGAACGGGAAGCCGCCGGTCGAACCCGACCGGTGCCTGGCTCGCGTTGGCCGACCTGCTCGAGTGGTGCCCGGATCTGGCCGCGCTCGGCCTGCACACCGCGGTCCGCGGCGCACTGGACTCGGTGCTCGAGGCCGGCGCGCCGACCTATGATCTTGCGGCGTCCCGACGACGTCACGCTCGATCTCGACGAATTCAACGAACGCGTCCTCGAGGCGCTCGCGACGGTGACTGCATGACTGCGAGGAAACCCTGATGACAACGCCATTTCACCGGCTGCACCACATCTGCCTCGTCGTGCACGACATCGACAAAACGCAGGCGTATTACGAGTCGATCGGCATCGGGCCGTGGCAGGAATACCCGCCGCTGACCGAGTACACCGACCTCGACGTCCCGAACCCCGAAGCGTTCGTCCAGATGCGCTACCGCGTGGTCAATCTCGACAACATCCAACTCCAGCTGTGCCAGCCGCCGCAGCTCGATTGCCCGCAGCGCCGCTTCCTCGACACGCGCGGCGAAGGCGTCTTCCACCTCGGCTTCGAACACGACATCGCCGACGGCCTGGCCAGGGCGACCTCGTCCGGCCTCGCGGTGCAGATGCGCGGCCAACGCCCGGACGGCAGCGGCTTCGCCTACTTCGACACCGCCGACGACGCCGCAGTCACGCTCGAGATCCGCAAGTCGCCGCAGCCCGTGTGAACGACTCACACGCCGTTGCGGTGGCGTCGTAGGTCACTGGCCCATTGACGAATACGCGATCGCAGCCGCGACAGGACACCTGACTCGACGGGCTCGGGCAACGCGATCTCGATGGGTTCACTCAGCGTCTGCACCAGGTCGGACACGAGTCCGGCAGACGTGCCGCGTGTCATCTGAAATGACGCTGCGCACACGTCGTCGCGCCAGATGCTGAGCACGAAGGCGCGATGTGCGGGATGCCAGGTCAGTCGAAGCCATCGTTCGTCGCCGCGCACGTCTCGATACATCCCGACAGCGGCTCTCGGCGCAGCGTTGGTGGCCACCATCGAATACTGAACCTGACGCCGTGCTGCCGCCAGCCCCAATCCTGCGCCGCCCGCGCTAGGAGGATGTCCTGATGCCGGGGAGCACGCGCGTCCCCTCGACCCGCACAGCCCTGAGGTCGGACGGGTCGAGCCCGAGGAGCGAGAGGATCGTCGGCGCCACCTGAGTGGTCTCGACCGACGCTGACTCGACCTGAGCGGGAATGCCCGGGCCATCGACGAGCATGAGGACGTGGCGGTCACCGGCGTGCATTCCGCCGTGCTCGGCGAGCTTGGTCGGCTTGGAGTAGACGATGCCTTCCTGGACCTTTCCGAAGACATCGGGGTAGCGGCCGTCATTCACCGGAACGCCGAAGAACCTGGCGGCGGCAGAGCCGGCCCAGATCCGAGCAAGGCCGGAGTGTTGAACTGTGACCGGGTTGTCGTTCACGTCGAAGCCCGGAGCGGTGTGGTTCCAGAGGTAGCTCTTGACGAAGTTGCAGGCGTTCTGCGAGTTGTCCGACAGGTAGGACTGCCACAGGTCGTCGTCGGTGCCGGCGACGATCAAGGTCGTGTTCTTCGGGTGCGTCTTGGCCCACGCAGCGTTGATCGCGCTGATGATCGGCCCGTCCTGGACGGTCACCAGCTGTTTCGGATCTCGTGGCGACTGGCCGTGCTTGGCCGTGACGATGATCGTCGTCGATTTCGCGAGACCCGCCTTGCGGATCGCTGCGATCATGCGGCCGAGCTGTACATCGACGTAGTTCAAGGCGCTCGAGAGCACCGGGCCGGGGACGAGGTGGCCGCCGGCCCACTTGTAGCCGCCGGGCTTGGGTGCGCTGGTTGTGTAGTTGCCGTGCGCATCCGGGCCGATCAAAGTCGTCGGCGTGGACTTGATCTTCTGTGCGACCGACACGGTCTGGAAGTTCATGCCGAAGATCGCGGGAGTGCCGACCTTGGCCTTGCCCGAATGGTCGCGACCAGCGATCTCGTTGAGGATGGCCTGGACCTTGTAGCCGTCGTACTGCTTGGTGGCGGCGTCGATGTGTGCCCAGTCATCGTCTTGCGGATACGGGACGCCGTTCGGCTCGACGGCCTGCGAGTCGATCTCGGGACCGAAGTAGTCGTCGATGCTCTTGCCGTTCGAACCGGGACCGTTGAACGACATGTACACCGCGTGCTTGTCGGACCAAGCCGTGCGCATGCCGGCCTTGTGGATCACCTGGAAGATCGTGTTATCGCCCAGGTAGTCCCACGGCATGATGTTCTTGCACGTCTTCGGGTCGACGGGGAACGTCGATGTGTTGAACGACGAGGCGTTGTTCTTCAACCTCATGATCGCGGCCGGGTTCGTGTCCTTACCGTGCGGGTAGATCGAACCGTTCTCGTCGAAGGACGGGAACGTGCCGTTGGCCGGATTGATGAAGTCGGGAACGCTTGCCAATGCGTCATCCGGCGAGTCATAGATGACGTCACCGCCGGTGGCCGGGTGCCCCGGTGTGCAGGCCGCGCCGGGCTCATCAGTCTTGTGGCTGTACTCGACGTCGTAGTAGACGCCGGTCGACCTGGGGTTGCCGCCGGTCATCAACGCCGTGCCACCAGGGTCGGAGTCGGACGGGTTGGACGTCTCCGCGTTGGTGTACTCGCTGCCCTTGTGCGTGAGCATGGCCAGCGTCGAGTGCGGGTGATGGGCGATGAACCAGTCGAGGTCACTCTGGTGCATCCCGTCGACCGATATCAGCAGAACGTGCTTGCTCGTGTGCGCCTTGGACCGATCGCTGGGACGGGCGTTGGCGGGGAGAACCGGCAGAGTGCACAACGCGGCGGCGCACAGCGCAGCCAGCGCGGCCACTGTGGGACGCGAGTACTTCGACATGGGGGCTCCATCAGTCGAGAAGCGTGAGTCGTACAGAACCGTGCGTCACATGCGTAATCGCCCAGACGAGACGGCGCGGAAATGCCAGGTGTCCAATTCGCCACCGCGCGGTTACGGATCGCCGTCGGGACTTCGTGCAATCACAGCAACGGATGAACTATGTGCCTGATCGACCCGTGTATTTCGGTGTGGCCGGCCCGAACTCAACTCCGGTCGGGCTCCGCCGTGCAATGCGCCGCGTAGGCCCGCTGGTGCTCCGTGTGGGCGCCGGCGTCACCGTGCTGTGGTTCCTCTGGCGGCTGGTTGGCGCAGCGGCGTTCGAGAACGGATTGCGCGCGATCACCTGGCAGGCCGTGATCGCCGCTGTGCTGCTCACTGTGCTCACGACGGTCTGCTCGGCGTGGCGATGGCAGGTCGTTGCCAGGGCCCTCGACCTCGACATCCGACTGCCGCGCGCAATCGGCGCCTACTACCGTTCGCTGTTCCTCAACTCCGTGCTCGTCGGCGGGGTCATCGGCGACGTGCATCGAGCAGTCGCGCACGGCCGCGGGGCCGGAGACGTGGGACGGGGAGTGCGCGCTGTCGCGTGGGAGCGTCTGTTCGGCCAGGTTGTGCAGGCGCTGGCGACCGTCGTCGTGTTGCTGATCGTGCCGTCGCCGCTCCGCTCGGTGCTGCCCTACATTCTGGTCGGCATCGCGGTGATCGCCGCGTGCGCAGGGTTGATCGTGCGGGCCGCCACACGCCGCACACGGTCGCTGGTCGGACGCACCGCCTGGGCCGTGTCGGTCGACCTTCGTCACCGCCTGTTGGTTCACGACGTGTGGCCGCGGCTGGTGCTGGCATCACTGGTGGTCGTCGCCGGGCACACGGCCACGTTCGTCATCGCGGCCCGCACCGCCGCAAGCACGGCATCGCTCGGCGAGTTGGTCGTGCTGTTGTTGGTGGTCCAGACCGCGATGGTCATCCCCCTGGGGATCGGTGGCTGGGGCCTGCGCGAAGGTGCGGCAGCCTGGGCCTTCGGCGCAGCAGGGCTTGGCGCAGCCACCGGGGTATCGGCCGCTGTGCTCTATGCCGTGCTCATGCTGATCGCCGTGGCGCCTGGCGCGGGCTACCTGGTGAGCGGCGCGGTCCGCCGCCCTCGCGACCGCAAACAATCTGGCAAGCCCGGACCGCATAGTCCGGCACCGCGAGCGATCGAAGCCGTTCGTGGCTGAAATGCATGTGGAGGATCGATGACATTCAGAACCGAGAGTCGAATCAGGATCGCCGACAACGTCCATGAGGTGTGCGCGTATCTCTGCGATGTCGCTCGCTGGCCGGAGTGGGCACCGACTGTTCTCGAGTGCCGTGTTCGTGACGGCGCCGTGTTCGCGCCCGGCGCGTCGGTCGACCAGCGAGCGAAGCTCGTCCTGGGACTGAGTCGCAATCGGAGCCAGCAGATCACCGTCCTCGAAGCACCGACCCGCATTGCCTTCGCCGGGCCGATGGGCACGTCCGCGGCCCGCTGGGGAATGGAATTCGAGCCCGCGGACGAGAACCACACCGACGCCACGATGTGGATCGAGGTCGACCTGGCCGGCGTCATGCGAGCGATCCCGAGTCGCTCGTTGAAGAGCCGAATTCAGCGGGTCAGCGATCTCGAGATGGTGGCGATCAAGGCTGCTGTCGAGTCCGCATCGGCGCGAGGAGCGCACCGGTGACGAGTGGCACGCGACGCGAGACGCGCAGCGGCGACGCGGTTGATGCGCGAGAGCACCTGATCAAGACGTACCGCAAGAAAGCCAAGCACTACGACGTCACCTCGCGGCTCTATCCCACGCCTGGCTACCCCCAGCGAGCGCAGCGCGCCCGGGCCGTCGAAGCTCTCGGCCTCAGCGCCGGCGACACCGTGGTCGACATCGCCTGCGGCACCGGCCTCAACTTCGCGCTGATACAGCAGCTCATCGGCGCCGAGGGCCGGATCATCGGCGTCGACCTCACCGACGCGATGCTCACCCGAGCGCAGCGTCGGATCGAGACAAGCGGCTGGCGCAACATCAGCCTCGTTCAGGCCGATGCGGCCGACTTCGACTTCCCGCCGGCGGTCGACGCGATCCTGTCCACGTATGCCCTGTCGCAGGTCCCGGAGTGTGCGGACGTCATCGCACACGGCGCCGCGTCGTTGGCCGAAGGCGGACGCTGGGTCGTGCTCGACCTCAAGGTTCCTGACAAGACTCCTGGCTGGCTCGCAGACGTGGGCTCAGCACTGGTGCGGCCGTTCGCATCCATCGACCAATGGGTCGGGCGCCGACCGTGGGAGGAGATCCGCGCCGCGATGCGGGAAGAACTCGTCGACGTCTCGTGGACAGAGTTGTTCTTCGGAAGCGCATTCCTCAGTGCCGGAACTCGCCGTCCCGACAGCCCTTGATCACGCCGCAGCAAGGACGGCCGCGTCGGTTGGCGCGTCGACGGCCGGCTCGATCTCGGCGCCGTGCGTCTCGGGGAGAAATCGTGCGCACGTCAAGCTGATGACGGCTACGAGGACGTTGTAGACGGCGACGAGCCACAGCGTGCCGCTGGCCCACTCGGCGAGCCAGCCCGCGATCAACGGCGTCATGCCGGACGCGACGACACCCGAAACCTGGTACAGCGTGCTCAAGGCCGTGTAGCGGTAGCGGGTGTCGAACAGCTCCGACCAGAACGACGCGAGCGGGCCGTAGATCGTCCCGTAGAGAACGCCGAGCCCGATCACGAACATGACGAAGATTTCGAGCCGGTTGCCCGACTGGGCGAGGACTGCCGCGGGGAATGCGAACGCCAGGGCGAGCAGGGTCCCGATGCGATATACCGGTTTGCGTCCGTAGCGATCTGTCAATGCGCCCGTTATCGGGACGAGGACGACGCCCAGACCGGCGCCGCACGCGATGCCGACGAGCGCGAACGACTTGCTGATGCCGGCGGTGGTGACGACGTAGGTCAGCAGATACACCGAGAAGAAGTTGAACGTGAACCCTTCGATGAACCGCGTGCCCATGCCGAGTAGCAGCCGTCCACTCTGGTTGGCGAGCAGTTCGCGAAGCGGGACGCGTGCGATCTCTTTACGTTGCTGGACGCGTTCGAACGCCGGAGTCTCCATCACCGACAACCGAACCCATGCGCCGACGGCCAAGAGCGCGGTGCTCAGCAGAAAACATGCTCGCCAACCCCAGGTGAGGAACGCGTGATCCGGCAGCAGACTCGCGAAGAAGAACGCTGAGCTGGCGAGCAGAAGGCCGCCCGGAACGCCGATGTGCGCGAAGCTCGCGAAGTAACCGCGCCGCTTCGGCGGAGCGAATTCGGCCGCGATGAGCACGCCGCCCGCGTACTCACCGCCGATGCCGATCCCCTGCAACACCCGCAGCGTGACGAGCAGGATCGGTGCCCAGACGCCGATCTGTGCATACGTGGGCAGCAGCCCGATCGCTGCTGTTCCGAGCCCCATGATCAGCAACGTGAGGATGAGCATCTTCTTACGCCCCAGCCGATCGCCGAAGTGTCCGAAGATGAGGCCACCGATCGGCCTCGCCACGAAGCCGACGGCGAACGTGCCGAACGATGCGAACTGTGCAGTGGCCCCTGTCAGCCCCGAGAAGAACAGGGATGTGAACACCAGCCCTGCGGCCGTGCCGTAGAGGAAGAAGTCATACCACTCGATGACCGCGCCGATGGCTGAGGCGATGGCGATGCGTCGTGTGCTGATCGTGGGCGCTGCTGTCATCGGAGTGCGTCCTCATAATCCTAGTAGTCAGATCGACAAAGTAGGATAATCGGACAACACGGGCACGAGTCAAGTTGCCCCCGACATCGGACGCTCGTCAGGCGTGCCGGTGACCGATCGCCGCCACCAACGTCGGCGTGATGACCCGCAGCGCGCTGCTGCGCAAACGTTCGCCTACAACGTCAGCGTCGTCCGAGGAGAGCAGTCCGGCTTGGACGGCTTGTGGCGCGAGCTGGTCGAAGGACAGCCGGAAGAAGGCGAACCCCGGGTGGCTCGAGTCGATGATCAACGATCGGCCGCGTCCCTCGATGCGGTGCAGGCCGGCAGCGGCCATGGCCCCAGCGACCTTGCGTCCGTAGGTCGAATCGAACCCGGCCGCGGCCATCAGCGTCAGGATCGCGTCGGCGCCACGTTGCTCGACGTCGTCTGCCGACTCGATCCCGAAGGCCGTCCAGTCGTAATCCTCGACGACCAACGTTCCACCCGGGCGCAGCGCACGCACCAGCTTCGCCAGCACGAGGTCGCGTTCGGTCAAGTGCTCGAGAACGAGGCGAGAATGGATCAGATCGAACTCGGCTTCGGGCAGATCACCGGAGACGAGGTCGAGCTGCTCAACCCGAACCACTGACGATTGCATCGGTTCGACGAAGCGCACATCGAGATCGACCGCGTGGACCCTGCCATCAGCGCCGACCACCGAGGCGAGCCATTCGACGATCGACCCGCCACCAGCCCCGGCCTCGAGAACGTGCGCGCCCGCAGCAAGGCCGGCCGCGGTGAGCTCGATTCGGGTTCCCGAATCCCACAAGCTTTCGAGGCCCGCCAACCGCTTCCGCTCGCCCTCCCACGCCTGGTCATAGAGGTATTTCGACGACGGCATGCGCGAAACGTAGCCCTTGCGACCCAACCTTTGCCAGGCTCGAACGCACTGGCTAACCGCAGCGCCCGTTGGAGCCGTAGAAGCCGCCGCCGTTCAGACCCGGACCGGTGACGCTCGGGCGCTTCGCGCCGGAGCCAGCCGGATACGACGTGTCGAACCACTGCTTGAAGAAGGTGTGCAGCCGAGCGATGCACGCGTGACTGCGCGTCGGCATGTGGTGCGCGAACGCGGCTTCGAGTTGATCTTCGTCGATCGTGCGCCCACCGTAGTGACGTTGCATCGAGATCATCGTTCGCGTGAATCGCGTCGAGCCGAGAATTTGGCGCAACGCGATGTAGGCGATGCCAGGACGTTCGTAGGTGGACGAGTCGTCGAACAGGGTCGCGGGCGTGGGGTCCGAGGGAGCGCCGGACCACAGCTTGGCGTTCGCGTAGCGCTGGTTGAACTGCTTGACCAGGCTTCGGTTGAACGCGGCCAGGCCGGCCTTGGTGAACAGCCCGCCGGCGGCGGTCGCCGCGTTCCGCGCGTGAAAGAGGAATTCGCCAAGAGTCGCGAAGCCCTCCTTGAAGAAGGTCATGTTGTAGTTCGACTCGGTGACGTTGTCGCCCCACCACTGATGCATGTTCTCGTGATTGAGGGTGTCGAGATCGATCCGGCCGCCCGCAAACGTGATCATGCCTTCCATCTCTTCCTCGAAGCTGGCGGCCGGACGCCCGACCACCACCCCCGCGGACGCGAACGGATAGGCGCCGTTGAACTGGCTCTGAAACTCGGTGATGTCGGGCTGCTTGTTCATGATCGCCCGATTGGCCTTGCGCCGTGCGGCGCTCAACGAGGACGCCTGCGCCTCGTAGAAGTGAATGCCGTTCGCGCTCGTCCGCTCGGTGAGGTTGTACGCCCCGACACTGTCCTCCACGAGATAGCTCGGCACCGGAGATGCCATGTGCCAATGCCAGGTCGTCGACCCCTTCGGGAACTGCGAGTTCGGTGCGTTGTGCCGCTCGGAGCGCAGGATCCCATTCGCAAGAGCGGTACGTCCGGCCGTCACCGTGTCGTAGAAGTCGTAGGTCGGTTTCGCGCTGGGATGGTCGTTGAGCGGCATCCAGTCCTCGGTGCCCACCGGCTCGGTGGTGACGAACCCGCCGTCGCCTGCGGGCTTGTTCGAACGGAACCAGCCCTCGGTCGTGCCGTCGCCGTCCTCGTGCACGCCCGGCCGGCCCGTGTACGCGACCGTGACCGTGAATCGCGCACCCGAAGCCAGTCGATGCCCCGGCGTGATCACCAACTTGTTCTTCGGGCACTGCGTGCCGTCGAGCGAATCAACGCCGGCGTTCGGCCCCACCTCGGGTGCGCAGGCCGGCGGCAACGGATTGTGATGAGGGCCGCCCACAATCGCGTTCTGTGACGCCTCGTGTGCGCGCGGATTCGGGTCAGCCTGACCTTTCGGGTCACCGGGATACGTGGGTTGGACGAAGCGATAGGTCGCAGGCTTGCCGTTGACCCGCACCGAGACGACCGACATCGACGGGCCGCCCGCGAACGGTGAATGCCGTTCGAAGTCGAGACTGAAGCTGGTCAGACAGCGTGTCGCCACATCGGTGAGCACGACGTGATTGCCGGTGAGGAACTGGTTCGACACGGCGTCGTAGACCATGTGCACCGCCGTGTGCACGCTGCGGTAGCCGCCATTACCCGTCTCGGGATACACGTGATCGCGGTAGTGCGACAGCGTGTGCGCCCCGGCACCGCAATGCGATCCCGCGTTCGGTGCGGCATTCGAAGGCGCTGCGAGTGCGGCCGTACTGGAGGCAATGCCCAGGACCGCCACACCGGCCGTCGCCAACGTCCGTCGACCGATCATCGCGTAACCCCCGGGGTGGACAGCTCAGCGCGAGCGTAGCCCTTGGTCCGTTCGCCGGCGAAGATCGCGTCGGACGCAAGCTCATCCTGCAGATGGACTAGGGGTCGCACGACAGGTGGCGACGGATCGCGTCGGCGACTTGTTCGGGTGCTTCCTCCGCCTGGTGGTGACCGCTGTCAATCACGAGATGGTTGACCGGGCCACTCACCCAGGGTGCCCAAATGGCCGCGGGATCGCCGTGCAGATCGAGATCGTCATGCGCCGATTCCAGGAGAAGCATCGGACACTCGACTTGTCGGCCGGCGCGGCGGTCGGCGGCGTCATGATCGCGATCGATGCCAAGCCCTGCGCGATAGTCCTCGGCCATTGCGTGCACGACATCCGGATCATGGAATGCGGCCCACATGTCAGCATGGTTCTCCTCGCCGATGACCGCCGGAGGGGGAGTGCTGTACCACGCATCCGGATCAGCGTTGATCACGCGCTCTGCCGGCTTGGCAGTCTGACCGAGAAACCACCAATGCCACCACGCCACGGCGAAGCGCGCGTCGGTCCGTTCGAGGTGCTCGATGACCGGCAGCCCGTCCATGATCACGAGATGAGTGACGCGACCCGGATGATCCATTGCGGTCCGGAACGCGACGAGCGAACCTCGGTCGTGTCCGACGACGGCAAACCGCTCGTGTCCCAAGTGCGTCATCAGGGCGACGACGTCGTTGGCCATCGCTCGCTTGCTTGATTGCGCGTGACCGGGCGCGTCCGGAGGCAACGTCGAGCGACCGTAGCCGCGAAGGTCGGGAGTCACTACGGAGTGGTGCGCTGCCAGCCTCGGCGCAACGTCGTGCCAGGTGGTGTGCGTCCGCGGATGACCGTGCAGCAGCACCACCGGCGAGCCGGCGCCGCCGTAGCGGACGCGGACGGTGACGTCGTCGAGTTGTATGTAGTCGAGGGTGAAGGCATCGAACACCTCGTGAAGCTACCCAGAACGGCACGTCGAACAGTGGCGCAGCTGCGTGATCACGCCAGCGCCATCATCTTCTGTATCGCCTGCCGCGACACCCCGAGTTCGCGAGCGATGTCCGCCTGTGAAAGGCCGTCATCGAGAAGCCACTGCATCAAGTCACGCCGTTCACGCGCCAGCGCGCGCGCCCGTCGAGTGTGCTCGATGGCTTGTGCGCGCACCTCTTTGATCCGTTCGAACGTCTCTTCACGGCTTGGGTTCTTCGTCATGACACCAAGTGTGACAACCCTAGGTTGTCGATGTCAACCCATAGTTGTCGTTGCGGTGTCCACTCATATCGACCGATGTCCCTTCTCGGATTTGTGGCTAACCGTCAAGGGGATGGCTGTAGGCCAGCTCGCTGAGGTCGCCCTCAGCGAGCTGGCACTGTCCCAGCTGCGATCAGTACGGCTGGTTCGGTTCGGAGTAGGTGGTGCGCTGGCCCGTCGGGCCAACGTTCTGGACGACCTCGGTGCGGCGCCGCGAGAATCCGAAGGCGATCTCCGCGATCGCCCAGACGGCACCGACGATCATCAAGATGATGCCGATGGTGTTGATGTCGAAGCCGTGGCTGTGTTTGACGTTGATAGCGAACGTCATGATCGCTCCGATCGCGATCAAGATCAGTGCTCCGCCGATGCGCATGGGGGTTCTCCGGTGGATAGGTGGCCTGGCCCTCGCTGTTCAGGGCGCGTCCCAACCTGACGTCTGCCCAATCTCGCGCCGTCCTAAACGGTGTGCCTGGAAGGCGGTCGACGCGGTCAACAAGTGACCGCACTCAAGATTCTTGCCGGCCTTCGGTCGACTCGTCCTCATGCTCGGCATCGCGTCGTTCGGCGGACTCGCGGTCTGCAGGGCCCGGCTCGCCGGCCACGCCATCAGGGCGATCGGGAACTACCTGAGGTCCGGCCTTCTCGTCATCGGGATCGCTCATGTCGAAAGCCTGCCCAGAATCACTCAACGACTCGCGACCTGGACGTACTCATTTCGAAGTCGAACGACTGAGCACTCGTGCAGCCCTCCTCATCCTTGGCGTCGCTGAGTTGTCGCGTGCAGCAATGACTGACCGAGCGAACACAGGGACGGTCAGGGCGAGGTACGTGCGCTCGGCCGCCGCAGCCACAGATCGACCGAGGTGTGGATCCCCAGGTAATACAGGCTGTGTTCGCCAAAGGTCAGGTAAGCCTTGAATGGTTGACGAAACACCAGCGTTGATCCGACTGGAAGCGGTTGGGGGCGCAGGTGGCCGAACCTGATTTCTCCACGCTGGGCACGACCGTGCACGACCCGGACCATCCGGTTGATCACCTCCAACCGCTGGTCGGGCCGCACGATCACGCACAGAGGAATCGGTTCGTCAGGGTCGAGGAACACCTGCACCATGCGGCCAGGGTCGCTCGCACCGCAGCCACGTGCTTCGTGCATGCCGGTGTCGTCAGCCGGCAAGCGGTGAGTGATCCGTCGTGCGTACTCGGTCTGCCCACCCGCACGCCGGTTCCGTCCCGTCCGCGGCTCGACAGCAGGACGTGAGGCCGGCGACGAAACAGGACGCGAGCTGGGGCGAACCTGGGTGGAAGCGCCGGTGCACCCGGCTGCGAACGTCGACAGCGCTGTGGCCGCCACGCTGGAAATGACTATTCGTCGGACCATGCACACGACGCCCTCCCACGCGTGCGAGCCACCCTCGCGACCAGTGTGCTCCTCGTGGCAAGCCCGCAATTTCGACGTATTTCGCTTGAAATTCTGCTCAAACTGCCGATAGACGGGGCATGAGTAGCACAGTCTGGCGGTGGTATCTCGCCTGCGGCGTCCTGGCGACGCTGTGCTACCCGTTGGTCAGCAATGCGCTGACCCAGGACGGTCTTTACATCGCGATAGGGCTGTCCAGCGTCGTGGCGATCTTTGTCGGACTCAAGAAGAACCGCCCCTCGGCGTGCGGGCCGTGGTGGTTCATGCTGGCCGGGCTGGCCCTGTGGGTGGCCGGCGACGTGGTCGACAGCTGGCAACGCGACATCGCCAACCGGGACGTATACCCATCGCTCGTCGACGCGTTCTACCTTGTCGGCTACCCCGTGATTGCAGTCGGCCTCTGGTTGCTGCACCGTCGCGGCGGGCGTCGGAACGACCGTGCAGGGCTCCTCGACACCGCCATCCTGACGATCGGCGTCGGCATCCTGTCATGGGCGTCGCTGGGCCATCCGACGGTGAAGCTGTACAACTATTCGCCGTTCACAGCAGCCGTCAGCGTGGCCTATCCGGCCGGCGACATCCTGCTACTGGCGCTGTTGTTCCGGATGGTCACCGGCGGTGCGGGACGCACGACGTCGTTTCGCTTGCTGATGGCTGCTTTCGGCTTGCTGATCGTGGGCGACACCGTGTCGACGGCGGTCAGTCTCTGGCTCACCGTCGGCAACACGGCATACGACATGATCTGGCTGGTCTCCTATGTGGCGTGGGGGGCTGCGGCGCTGCACCCGTCCATGACGCGGTTGACCGAGAGCGCGCAGCCGACCGTGCGGGGCCTTCGCATGCGACGCGTCGTTTCGCTGGCAGTGGCGACGTGCATCGCACCCGCCGTGCTGGCGGTCGAGCAGTTGGCCGGCGGCGACCTGGATGTGTGGCCGGTCGTCGGCGTGTCGATGGTCTTGTTCCTGCTCGTGGTGACGCGCATGACGATGGCCATGGCCGACGTGCTTGCCGCGAACGACGTGCGCGATCGACTGCAGAACGATCTTGCCTACCAGGCGACCCATGATGCGCTCACCGGGTTGCCGAACCGAGCGCAGGCGATGACCGAGATTCACGCCGCGCAGGCCCGCGGTCAACGCAGCGGCAGCCTGTTGGCACTGTTGTTCATCGACTTGGACGGATTCAAGGCCGTCAACGACCTGCACGGACATGCTGCCGGAGACGAAGCCCTACGGAATGCGGCACAACGTCTTCGCGCAGAGGTCCGTGCCGGTGACTTCGTCGCGCGACTCGGCGGCGACGAATTCGTCGTGGTGTTGGAGAACAACGACCGCGAAGAGGACGCCGTCGACCTTGCGAACAGGATCGTGGCCGCGCTGGCACAACCGCTCCCATCTGTCGACGGCCGCCTCGTGCGCATCGGCGCAAGCGTCGGAGTCGCGGTCAGCCTGGACGGCGAGATCAACCCCGAGCGTCTGCTCAACGAGGCGGACATCGCCGTCTACCGGGCGAAGACCGCGGGCAAGAACCGCGTCGAAGTCTTTGACGATGCGCTGCGGCGCGAGCTGTCCGAACGCGAGCAGCTCGAAGGTGAACTCAGAGCAGCCATAGCCGGCGACGACCTCGTCGTGCAGTACCAGCCGATCTACCAGCTCGAATCCCGCCGTATCGAGGGATACGAGGCTCTGCTGCGCTGGCGCCATCCCGAGCGCGGAATGCTCCCGCCCGACACCTTCGTGCCGGTCGCCGAACAGTCCGATCTGATCTGCGACATGGACGCCTGGGTACTGAACACGGCTACGAGCCAGATCGCCGCGCTCGGCGACCCGCACGTCACCATCGCGGTCAACATCTCCGGTCGGCACGCCAGCAATCCACGCCTCATCGACGACGTCCGTAATGCGCTGGAGACCAGTGGTCTGGACCCGTGCCAGCTCGTTCTCGAAATCACTGAGACAGCACTCGGTGAAGACGTGCGCGCATCAGAACACCTGCAAGCGATCCGATCGCTCGGCGTCTCGGTGAGCATCGATGACTTCGGGACCGGATACAGCTCGATCTCGCGCATGCGGCTGCTGCCGGTCGATGCGATCAAGATCGACCGGACGTTCGTCGCCGGGCAAGGCGTCGGTGAGCAAGCGCTGCTCGAGGTGATCGTTCGCGCGGCTCACGCCGCGGGCCTGACCGCCGTCGGGGAAGGCGTCGAGACGCAAGCACAGTTGCGCGTCCTCACCGAGCTCGGGTGTGACAGTGCGCAGGGCTTCTGGCTGTCGGTGCCGCTCGACGGCGATCAGCTGTCGAGCCATCTTCCGCTGACGCTTCGGGCAAGCTGACCGGCAGACGTCAGCGACTTGCGCGCAGCGCGCTGCGCAGCGACACAGTGAGCATGGCAACGACGAAGACCGGAACGAGCCACCACGCGGGCACAGTTGTCGTTGCCAATATCGCAGTCGCGCCCAGGGCGACGATGATGCCGGCCGCGATGCGCCAGTCGTCGCCGACGATGAAGTCCCACCAGAAGGCGGCGAATCCACGCAGCGCCGTGGTGACGCGGCTCATCGCGCGACCGCCGGTTCGTGGTCGCGGTGCACGCGGTCGCTGAGCTCGCGAGATCGGAGGCGGCGCAACAGCCACACCGCGCCGAGTGCGAAGGCCAACACGCCGGCAATCAGCGGCAGCAACGCCACATCGTTACCGGGCCACGACGCCCCCGCTCCTTCGACGCCCCAGAAGCTGCCGAATGCGGTGAGCAGCACGCCGACCGCGAATTTCAGCGAGTTCTCGGGGACGCGAGCCAGCGGCGTCTTGAGGGCGAGCCCGGCGACGGTCACCAAGATCACGGCCGCGGCAGCTCCGGCGGCGGCGAGCGGAATGCTGTGTTGATTGGCGCCGAAGGTCAACACGATGAAGACCACCTCGAGCCCCTCGAGCAAGACGCCTTTGAACGCGAGGGTGAAGGCGTACGAGTCACCGAACAGCCCGCCGTGCTGCGCCTGCTCAGCGGCCTCGCGCTCGCGCAGATAGATCGCGTCCTCGTCGTGGAGTCCTTTGAGCCCGGACGCGCGCAGGATCGCCTTGCGCAACCACCCGAGACCGAACACGAGCAGCAGGCCGCCGACGACCAGGCGCAGCGCATTGATCGGGATGACGGTGATGGCCGGGCCCAACACTGCGACGAGTGCGGCGAGCACGATCAACCCGCCCGCAACGCCGCGCATCGTGGCGTGCCAACCCCGCGTCACACCCACGGCGAGCACGATCGTCAAGGCTTCGACCGACTCGACGACGCAGGCCGCAAAGACCGCTAGGACCAACAGAGTCGTGTGCACCGATTATTCTCCCGCTCGACACATTGAGCCTAGTTCAGACCGGTTTCAGCCGTTCAGTCAACAGGGGTCTGGCGCGACAGGCGCACCTCCTCGACATCGAACCCCGCCTGCACCTGGCGCAGGACGATGTCGTCGATGCGCTGGGTGTCGCGCAGTTCCAGCAGCGCGACACGCTTACGTGCGAT
Organism: uncultured Actinomycetota bacterium; assembly: GCA_963754285.1. GTDB lineage: Bacteria > Actinomycetota > Actinomycetes > Mycobacteriales > Jatrophihabitantaceae > RYN-133. The sequence continues at coordinate 726,564 of CAVWFN010000006.1, read as the reverse complement.
GAGCGCCAGCCGCAACGCCGTGTACTGGTCGTCGTGCTGCACGACGGGGTCGTCGAGCGCACCGTCGGCCGCGAGCAGCTTGCGACTCTTGTCGAGCTCATGCCGCACTCGTTCGGTGACGCGGTCGTCCGTACCGAGCTCGGAGGCAGTCGTCTCGAGCGCGTCGAAGGCCGCATCGGTCGTGACGACCTCGGCCAACCGGCGTTCCTCCGCCACCGACGTGTCGACGGGCAAGCGTGCAAAGCGAACCACGCCGGGTAGCAGCAGCGCCTGGAGCAGCGTCAGCACGATGACGCCACACGTGATCACAACGATCAGGTCCCGATCCGGAAAGGGGGCGCCCGAATGCAAGGTCTGCGGCACCGCCAATGCGGCGGCCAGTGACACCGCACCACGGAATCCGCTCATCGCGCTGACGGTGCGCTGCCGAGCGCCGATGCGCCGCACTCGCTGCACAGCGCGGCGGTCGACGGCGCGGATCAGATACGGAGTCGTGTACAGCCACGCCCAGCGCGTCCCGATGACGACTGCAGTCACCGCAAAGACGTAACCGAGCGCGCGCGGAGCCGATGCGCTCGTGAGGTTGCGTACTGCAGTTTGTGCCTGCAGTCCGACGAGGACGAACAGCACACTGCTCAGCACGGTGGTCGCCAGCGACCAGAACGCTGTCGTCTGTTGACGCGTGAACGCGCCGGTGAATCGCGGGGCAGTACGGGTCAGGAGCAGTCCGCAGACCACCACCGCGAGCACGCCGGACGCGTGAATGGAATCGGCCAAGAGGAACGCCGCAAACGGCGTTACCAGCATGGCGATCCCTTCGAGCATCGGATCGTCCATGCGCTGGCGAACCTGCCAGCTGATCAATCCGATGAGCAGGCCTGAGAGCACGCCGCCGCCGTAGGCGAGCACCAGGAGCCAACTCACGTTCAGCGCGGTGAGGTGCTCCTCGCCGACCGTCACACCGACCGCCAGTCCCCAGATGACCAGCGCGGTGCCGTCGTTGATGAGGCTCTCGGCGCGCAGCACGGTCACGGTGCGGCGCGGCAGGTCGCGTGCCAGCACGCCGACCGCAGTCGCATCGGTCGGAGCCAGAGCGGCGCCGAGCACCCAGGCCGGCCCCCACTGCAGACCGAGCGCGTGGACGGTGACCGCAACGGCCGCGGCGGTGGCAACGACCAGCGCCGTGCTCGCCAGGATCACGACTCGCAGGTTGTTGCGGATCTCGCGCAGCGAGGTGGTCAGGCTCTCCCAGTACAGCAACGCAGGCAGGAAGAGCAGCAGCACGACCTCGGGAGGAAGCTGGGCACGGCGCAGCGCGGGGACGAATCCGACCAGCACACCTACCGTGACGAGCAGGATGGCCGGAGCGACCGGATATCGTCGCGCCAGCGCACCGCACGCGATGAGCGCAACGCCGAAGATGACGACAAGTTCCAGTCCGAGCACGTGCCTATCTTTGCCGACGCTCGGTAGGGTCGACAGCGCGTGAGCTGGCTGCGCCCGCCGCGATGAGAGTCCCGGGGAGAAGGGCAGGACGATCTTGGCTACTCGCGGATTCGTCGGAAGGTCGCACAGCGCGCGCGATCCGCGTCTGCCACCCGGCCAGTACGACGTCGGTGGCGAGTGGCCGGTGCTGACGGCCGAAGCCACGCCGCGTCTTGATCCTGACCGCTGGACGATGAGCGTCGATGGTCTCGTCGACAATCCGACGTCGTGGACCTGGTCGGATCTGCATGCGCTACCCCAGTCGGAGTACCACGGCGACATCCACTGCGTGACCACGTGGTCCAAGCTCGGCACCAGCTTCGGGGGAGTGTCGGTCGACGTTCTCCTCGATGCCGCGAAGCCGAAGTCGTCGGCCGCCTACGTCCTCGCCACGTCGACCACGGGGTACACCACGAATCTGCCGCTCGAGCACGTCGCGGACGGGCAGGCGTGGATCGTCTGGTCCCACGAGGGCCGTCCGCTGCCGCGCGAACACGGCGGCCCGGTCAGGCTGCTCGTCCCGCATCTGTACTTCTGGAAGAGTGCCAAGTGGGTGACGACCCTGACGCTGCTCGATCACGACCGGCAGGGCTTCTGGGAACGCAACGGCTACCACGACCTCGGTGATCCCTGGCGAGAACAGCGCTACCAAGGTGATTGATCCGACGCCGGTCGGGGCCAGCCAGGTTGCAGCCGTCAGTGTGCGACGCAGCGCGGTCGTCACCGCGATCTCGCATCCGTCCGAGCATTCGGTCATGCTGCGCTTGGACATCCCGGACCGCGTCCAGCACGTGCCGGGACAGCACTACGTCATTCGCCTCACGGCGCCTGATGGCTACGTCGCCCAGCGGTCGTACTCGGTCGCGTCCGCACCCTCTGATCCGCAGGTCGAGTTCTACATCGAGCGGCTCGCTGACGGCGAGGTATCGACCTTCTTGGCCGATGTCGTCGAAGTCGGCGACGAGTTGGATGTGCGTGGGCCGATAGGCGGCTGGTTCGTCTGGGACGCGGCCACGCCACTTCTCGGCGTCGCCGGCGGGTCAGGCGTGGTCCCGTTCGTCGCCATGCTCCGGCACGCAAGAGACTTCGATGCCACCCAGCTGCTGACCCTTGTCGTGTCGGGGCGCACTCGTGCCGATCTGCCGTACGCCGACGAGCTCGAGGCGGGCGGAGCGCACATCACCTACACGAGAAGTGGGGACGGACGACGCCTGAGACCGGCCGACATCGAGCCGCTGCTGACGGACGTACAGCTGCACTACGTGTGCGGGTCACCGGCCTTCTCCGCCGCTGCCGTCACGTGGTTGCAGGAGTTGGACGTGCGACCGGACACGATCAGGGTCGAGAGCTTCGGACCTTCTGGCTGAGCGCCAGGGTGTGGGCGAGGTCAACTGACGATGATGTGGCCGCGGAGCAGCTCGCGGCCGAGCAAGATGCCGAAGGTGAAGCCGTTCTCGTCAGGGTTTGCGTTCGCCGCAATGCCGACGCGCCGCAAGAAGCGCACTGCGAGCAGGCCGTCTTGGCGCGCGCCCAGCCTGGTCTGCAGCCTTTTCGCCTTCTTCGCTTGCGCGGCCGCTTTGTGGGCGTGTTTGCCGAGTGCCGGCACGGCGAGGTCGGCGGTGTAGCGCGCCCGCTTGGCCGCCTTTCGGGCGCGGTGCATTGCGGCGTTCTTTGCGGGGTCAGTGGCGTCGAGTGCGTCGGCGATCCGCAGGCGTTTGCGGTACTTGCGCCGAGTCTTCGTCACGTAGCGAGTCAGATGTTTGGCTGACTCGGCCCGGGTTGTGAACGGTGTGTCGATCGACCAGGCGTGCAGTTCGTCGAGCAGCGCGAGGTAGCGCTTGCTGCGCATCACGGTCGTGAGCTTGCGGCGTGCCCGAGCGAGGTCGGTCTCGAGCGTTTGCGTCATGCGGGTGTGGACAGGCCCGAGGACGAGTTCGCGCGGTAATTCGGCAAGATCGGACAGCAGGTGTTGTTGCAGGACCTCCAGGTCGCGCACCTCACCGAGCGCGGCTGCGTACCACTTGAGCTCGCTATCGAGAGCGGCCGCTCGCTCGCCCTCGAAGTGGGCTGCGAACACGCGCAGGACGCTGCGGTAGCGGCGGGTCGCGACCCGAGTTCTGTGCACAACGTTCTCGTCGCGGCGCAGCGCCAGGTCGCCCGTACGAATGACCTCGTACTGCTCGCCGAGGTAACCACGCACAGCGTCGTGCAGGGTTTTCCGGGCCTTGGCCTTTCGCTGCGGCCCGACCCCCAACGCTCGGCCGAGCTTGGACGTGGATCTCGACCGCTTCGCACCCGACTTGCCGAGCCATTTCGCGACCGTGTGCAAGAGCGCCTCGTCGCCCTGCTTGAGTTCGACTTCGACCTCGCGCCACGTCTGCACAGTTGCCGTGTCCCCGAGGCTCTCGGCGGTCACATGGTCGACGACGACTTCGGCCAACGGCACCGCGTCGGCATCGACGATCAGATGGGCGTCGCGGGCGGTTCGCACGATCGCGATGGGACGAAGCCGCGCACCGCGACGTGCGCCGAGGGTCAGCTGCTGCAACTCGCGCGGCGCGACGCGACCGTTGAGCGGCATGCGGATCTCGGTGCGAGCGTCGCCGTCCGGAACCTTGAGTTGCCAGCCCTCGTCGGTGCCGCCCGTCCGGCGGCGCAGCGTGAGCCCGCTGTCGTACAAATCGTGGTTGTCGGTGTCGAAGTACGTGCTCTCGAGACCGACATCGCTGGCTTCGATCGCCCCGCCGGTCGGCGCGAGCCGATCGAGGTCGGGCAGTGCCCAGGTATCGGCGACGTCGAACTTCAGTTCCCGCTCCCGCTCGACCTGCAGATGCTTGCTCGTCAACGTGGCTCCCAACATGCCGATCGTCGAGTCTACGACCGCGAACCAGCGCTGACGGAGCGGCGGGCGAGGGGAGTGGCAGGAGTGGCTGGTGCCGTATTATTTGCCGACGGACGCATTGATTCACGCCATGCCCCCAAGGTCCGACGCACTGCGCCGGCGATGCGTGGGAGATGATTGTCATCAAGACCGAGGTCGGCGCGAGTTCGGACCTGATTCGGCAGATCGCTGATGTGCTTCACGGATCCGACCGCGACAAGACGCCTGGCGCCGTCCTGGAACGCCTCGTTGCGGTCGCAGTCCGCGATGTTCCTGGCGCGGATCACGCCGGTGTCACCGTGCTGGATCGGCACGATCTGACCAGCGAGGCATCGACGGACGAGCTTGTGCGCCGACTGGATCAGCGCCAGCACGAGCTCGGTGAAGGTCCGTGCGTCGAAGCCGCTCGTGAGCAGCGCACATTCCGGATCGACGACACGTCCGCCGAAACCAGATGGCCACAGTTCATCCCAGCAGCCGTCGACATGGGGATCGGTTCGATGTTGTCGGTCGAACTGTTCGCCGGCGACTCGATCTCGGCAGCACTCAACCTGTACGCGACGCGCCCCCATCAATTCACGGCCGAGTCGGAGGACCTCGCGGTGATGTTGGCGGCACCTGCCGGCCTGGCTGTCAGCGCGGCCCGCAAGATCGAGAACTTGACAGTGGCGCTCGAGAGCCGCGATTTGATCGGTCAGGCGAAGGGGATCTTGATGGAGCGTTACAAGATCAACGGGCAAGAGGCATTCGACCTGCTCGTTGTCGCATCGCAGCGCAGCAACCGCAAGCTGCGTGAGATCGCCGACGAATTGGCCTCCACCGGCGAGCTGCATATCCCCGAGGGCTGACCTGGGGCTGACGCCGTTCAGCCGCCGCTCGTTCCGAGGGCGCCGACAGCCCTAGCGATGATCAACAACGAAGTGAGCAGTGCCGCCGTGGCCTGAATCGCCATGAGAATCTTCGCTCGGTTGGTCAGCGGCATCGTGTCGGTCGGGCTGAACGCCGTCGAGTTGGTCACCGACACGTACAGGTAGTCGAGAAAGATCGGTATCCACCCCGACTTCGCGCTCGAGGTGGCGGCTACTTCGACGATCGTGTCGTCGTTCTCGTCCTGGGAGAAACGCCAATCCGCGAGCGGCCGCTTCGTGTCTGACGGCTACGAGTAGCGACTACGGGCACAGATTCTCGTAAGGGGCACCGGGCACGTAGGTGTTCCACTCGGCGTGCGTCAGCGGGGTACCCCGCAGGCGGCATTCGAGTTCGGTCGCGGCCTTCACGTCGGTGTCCCACATCGTGACCTGCCCGGCAGTGCCGGCCGCGGCGAGCCGCTGCCCGTCCGGAGTGAAAGCGACGGCGTACGTTCCGCCGTTCGGATCGGCGGCGTGCAGAGTGCTCACGACACTGGGATGACTCGGATCATCGAGTGACCACGTCCAGACCGAGCCGTCTCCGCCGGACGCGGCGAGCTTCTTGTTGTCCGGACTGAATGCGAGTGAGAAGACGTAATGCGTCGGCCCGACGAACGCGCCCCCGAACTCGCGCGGATGCGCAGGGTTCGAGAAGTCCCACAACCGAATGGTGTTGTCGGCGCCGCCCGCCGCAAGCAGTTTCGAGTTGGGGCTGAACGCGACCGACCACGCGTAGTTCTTGAACCCGCCGAGCGTGCTGAGTGCGCGGGCGTGGTCGGGTGTGCGGAGATCCCACAGGTGCACCTTGTGGTCGATGGTGGCAGCTGCGAGATAACGCGAGCCTGCGCCGAACGCGACCGACACCACCTCAGAACCCGCGGCGATCGGCGGCAGCGCGCGCGGATGTGCCGGGTCGGTGATGTCCCACAGATATGCGTGTCCGTCGTCGGACGAGGCTGCGAGCAACCTCGAATCGGGGCTGATCGCCACCGACTCGAGCGTCGCGTCCCCCGCATGCAGAACCTGCGGTTGCCCGTCGAAGTCGCCGGAGCTGTCCAGGGTGTCGGTAACCACCTGGCCCGTACCGTTGCCGGACGCGACGACGCGGGCGTCGGGTGCAATCGCTCCAGTCCCGTCGGGACGGCCGAAGGCCGGTGGCAGCGGCAGGTAGCGCGCAGGTCCGATGCCGGACTGGGTTCGCGGCCATGTGGCGACGGCGCCGTGGGACCCCGTCGTAGCCGTGAAGAGCGTGCGCCCGGAGCTGGAGAAGCCGATGGCGAACGAGGGTCCGCCGAGTTCGGGTGACGAGGCCCCGTCGACCGGCATCGATCGGACGACACCATCGGCGGATGCCGCGGTGAGGACGTTTCCTGTTCCGTCATAGTCCAGTGCCGTGACCTGGCCGGCGTCGGTGATCGACCGGATGCGCGTCCAGACCCTGCTGCGCAGAATGTCGATCTTGCCGTCGGCGCTGCCCAGGGCGACCTGATCGCCGTCCGGACTGAACGCAGCGACGTTTGCCCACGACGTGAAGTCGGTGGACACCGTCGACACGACGCGGGGCCTCGGTGCATCGAGATCGACCACTGTCACGCTCGCGTCCTTCGCACCGACAAGCGCATCCGATCCCGTCGGCGGCACCGCGACGAAGTCGATGGCCGATTGCCCGAGCCTGAGGGTCTCCGGCGGCTTCTCCAGCCTGGTCAGTGGCCACATGAGCATCCGGCCGTTGTCCGTGCCGGCGAGCAGGCTCAGGCCGCCCGGGCCGAACGACAACGATTGCACGGTCGCTGTCGGAGCAAGCCCGTCCGGTCGCGGCAGCGGGGTCGGGTCGTCGGGATTGCGGATCGCCCACGCGCGAATCCCCGGCGCACCGCCCGCCGCGTAGAGCTGCGAGTCGCTGCGCGTGAATGCGAGTGCCTGCACGCCCGGACCGAGTGTGCCCGGGGCGGTCGCCTCGACCGTCGGCTTGTCGACGTTGGCGAGGCCCACCAGCCGGACAGCCCCGCCCAGGCCACCGAGCGCCAGCTCGTCGCCGTCGTGGTCGAACGCCATCGCGAAGACCTGCGCCGAGTTCGGTCCCGCCGGGATGACCGAGAGCGTCTTTCCCGGCCGACCGTCGACGATCTTGTGCAGCGCGACGGTACCTGTGGCGGCATTGCTGATCGCTTCGATCGTCCCGGCCGGGTTGCGCGCCATCGCGGTCGGGCCCGACGGGCCGATGAGCCTTGACACCACGCCGTCGGACAGCGCGTCGAGCAGGGCCGATCGCGCGTCGACGGTCGGGCTGGTCCGTAGCGCGGCAAGGCCGAGCTGACCCGCGAGCGCGAGATCGGTCGTCGCCGCGCGCTGCGACTCGATCGAGATCTCTCTCGACAGTGCATCGTCGCGTTCGGCGTTGGCTGCACGTCGCTGTCGGTCGGCAACGCTGCTCGCATGCAGCGCGTAGATCGTGGTGCCGACGGCGACACCCAGCAGGACGGCGAGCGCTGCAACGATCGTCCGCAGCGTTGCGGTGCGCCGTCGTTCGGTTCGCACGGCGAGGGTCCGGGCGGCGATGCTGGACTGGACGAAGTCGCGCTCTAGCCGGTTGAGGTCGGCGCGATGGTCGGGGTCGGCGACCCATTCCTCAGTGGCAGTCAGTTGAGTACCGCGAAGGAGCAGATGATCGTCGAAGTCCGCCTCCAGCCAGGTGTACGCCGCGCTGGTGAGGCGGCGATGCAGCCGCAGGCCCTCATGGTCCGATGCGACCCAGTCGGCCAGGCGCGGCCACGCGACCAACAGCGCTTCGTGACTGATCTCGACCGAGGTGTCGTCGACGGTGATCAGTCGTCGCGCGACGAACTGCTCGATGACATTGGAGACCGCGGACGAGTCGTTCGGACCTGCCGAACCTCGGCCGTTGGCATCGAGATCGGCCAATTCGTGCCAGTCGACCTTGCGCCGCGTGGCTGTCAGATCCTCGTCAACGGTGATGAGGCGAAGGAACAGGCGACGACACAGGTCGGCCTGCTCCGGCGGCAACTCGGCGAAGGCGCCTTCGGCGCTCTGTTGCACCGAGCCGGCCAGTCCGCCGATGCCGAGATAGTCCTCGAGCGTCAGCGGCCCGCGCGTGCGGTGCTCCCATGTGGAAAGCAACGCGTGCGAGAGCAGGGGAAGCGCATTCTGGCGGGGCGGCGCGCCGGGTGCGACCTGGCGCGGAAAGACTTCCGACAACACCGTGTCGACGAGCGTCTGGTCGACTGCGATGCCTTTGGCGCGCGCGGGCGCGACGATGACCTCAGCCAATTCGTCGCGCGACATGGGCGGGACCACGATCTGCCAGTCCTGCAGCGCGGGCACCAGGCGTGGGTCTCGCGCCGCCTGGGTGAAGAAGTCCGCGCGCAGGCCGGCGACCAGAACCGTCTGGTCCCCGGCCGTAGCCAGACGTGACACGACCCGATCCCGCACGTCGTCGCTGGTCAGGGTGTACAGCTCTTCGAACTGATCGATCACGATCACCCGCGGCTCGGGGGTGTCGCGGAAGGCTTTGTCGAGTGTCGACAACGGATCACGACCGGGTGTGACGACCGTGGCGTGCCATTGCTCGGTGTCCTGCGGCGAGCGCGCGATCGCCGCGGGGTAGACGCCCGCCCGGAGCACCGACGACTTACCGGACCCCGAAGCGCCGACCAAGAACATCAGCCGTGAAACGGTGTCCGGCTCCGTTGCTGGTGCGCTGCGCTTGAGCTCGTCCAGTCGCGAAAGGATCAGCGCAACGAACGCCTCACGACCGAAGAACAGCGCCGCGTCCTGCGCCTCGAACGGCAACAGGCCGCGATACGGGCCGGCCCCGCGGGTCGGCTGCCGGGCGGCGCGGCCGTCACTGGCGCGTCGCACGCGCAGCAACGTGTCGATCCAGCGCTGCTGCATGTCCGGCGAGGTGACGCCGCAGGCCCCGATGATCGTGCGGAACACGCCGAGCTGCGCAGCACTCGGCAGATGCCGCGCGGTCACGTACCCACCGACCGTTGCCGGGGGCAAGCCGGCTCGGGAGGCAAGTTCGCGCACCGTCAGCCCCGCGTGCACGCGCAGCGCGGTCAGGGCCGCGCCGAACTCCGCACGGGTCTGGATCGTGTCGAGATCGTCGGGCGCAGTCGGATCGGTGATGGCCTTCTCCTCCGCAGCCGGATCCGACGCCTCTGTTCAGACGTGCGCCCAAGGTACTGACCGGCTCCAGCCCGAATCCCGGACAGTCGGACGATCGGGTCGTTGTCGGACAACCTCGGACTGCGCAAAACGGAGATACCACCCCCTTCGCTCCGTCTCACTGCATACAAGCCGTATCGCCTCCTCAACGCGTGTCTGAGCATCCGGGCTTGTCCGGGTATGCGGGCAGCCGTTCTCCTACGCAGTCGGCGCGTGGTCGACTTCTGTAGGGGCGGGCCGGCGTTCGCCGGGGAGAGGAAGGGATGCGTCGTGCGATCGACGACGTATGACCCGGCGGACGCCATTTCTGAGGGCATGATCGCCTTCGAGACAGCGGCGAGCCCACCCCATCGGATGGCCACGGCCGTCGACGCGTATCGCAAGATGGCGGTTCACTTCCGCAGTCTCATGCGGCCCGGCGACACGTGCCTGCTCGCCTTCGCCGGCGAGGTCGAGCGCGAAGGATCGCTGCGTCCGTGCTTCGTGGCCATCCTGTCGGACCGGCTCGTGCTGGCTTGGCGCGTCGGCATGCTCGGGCCGCGATACCGAGCTGACACCCTGGCCTATGGAGCGATCAGTTCCGTCGCGGTCGACGACTCGCCCTCCCGACCGACGGGACACGTGGTCATCACGATTCGGGGGAAGGCGCAGACGCGAGTGACCCCGCCTGCAGGATCGGTGCAGCTCGTCGAGCACACCTTGAGAGCTGCCGTGTTCGGGGAATCGCACCCGTCCGACGGCCACGACGCGGACGGGCGTTGATGGTCGACCTCGTCGACCCGGACGACGTGCGCATGCGGGTTGCCGCCTTGCGGAAGCACCTGCCCGGGGCCCGGATTCACTACGCGATCAACGGCAACGCGGAGCCGGGTGTCGAGAAGGCTCTCGCCGACGTCGGCATCGGGTTCGACGCAGCATCGATCTTCGACATCGAACGGCTCGCAGGGCATGGGTGCGATCTCAGCGACGTCGTCTTCGCCGCGGCGGTCAAGCCGGTGGACGACGTCGCTGCGGCGTACGAATTCGGCGTCCGGGCCTTCGTGGCCGGCTCGCTCGCAGAAGTCACCAAGATCGCCACCGTCGCCCCGGGGAGCTCGGTGTATCTCCGGGTCGCCGACGGCGATCGACGATCGGACGTGGCGACGCTCGGGCGGTTCGCGCGTGACCGGGGTCTCGAGGCCGTAGGACTGAGCGTCCACGTCGGCGGTCACACAAGCCGACCGCACGTGTGGGCGGAAGCGATCCGTCACGTCGTGCCGGTCTATCACGAGCTCGCCGCCGAGGGACTCGACCTCGCGTGGCTGAGCATCAGGGGCGGCCTACCGTGCGGGCACAGCGGCGACTCGTCGCTCGACCAGATCGGAGCCGCCATCTCGGAGGCGCGTCGGGAACTTCCCGACCGGGTGGGTCTGATTGTCGTGCCTGACCGCCAGCTGATGGCATCAGCGGCTCGACTCGTGGCGACGGTGATCGGCCGTGCCGAGCGTGAGGCGACATCGTGGTTGTTCCTCAACGCCGCGTGCCACACCGGCATGTTCGAGGCCATCGCGAACGCGGGACGTGGTCGGGCGATCGAGCGCGTCGACCGCTCCGTGTGTTCCGGGATGCAACAGTTCTCGCTGGCGGGACCGACCGGCGACTTCGCCGACGTCATCGCGCGCGGTGTCGAGCTTCCGAGTGACACCGGCTTGGGCGATCGGCTCGTGTTCGGCTGACCGTGAGCTGTCTAATCGTGGCCGAGCTGAGCCGGCTTGGCCTCGACGAACTTCGTCAACGACTCCTTGCGGTAGCGCGACGCTAGGGCGCCGAGGTCAGAGCGTCGCTGACTGCCGTATCGAGGTCGGGTTCGAACGTCGGATCACCGTTTCCGTACAACGCGATCACGTGGCGCAGGATCGGGAACGACGCGCCGCTCTTCGACTGGGTGTACACGGGTTCGACGTAGAGCATCCGTCCGGCGACCGGGATGGCCGACAGCCCGCCGAGCACCACGCGCGAGTTACCACCTCGTTCGAGGGTGAGCGCTTCGGTGATCTTGGTGTCCGACTCGATGTCGTTCTGCACCTGCGAGGGTGATTCGCCAGTTGTCGGTCCGGACGGGAACTTGAGCACGGTGAACTTCCCGTAGTCAGGCCCGGGCTCGGAGTCGACCCAGATGAACGAGGCGAGCTGACGTCCGTTGAGCGTCGCCATCGGGCTCGACAACGAGAAGCGCGGGTCGCCGAAACCGGTCGCCGACATCGTCATGTACTTCGACGGCATGTTCGGCGTGCCCCCGCCGCTGCCGGATGTCTTGTTGAGCGCCTTGGCCGCGGCGACAGTCGGGTCGCTCGGCACCGCCCAGAAGTCGTTACCGCTGTAGAAGTCGCTCGCCCCCGACACGTGGTACTTCGCCAGCAGCATGCGCTGCACGTTGAACAGGTCGGTGGGGTAACGCAATTGGGGGAGCAGCGCAGACGGGATGTCCGACTGAGGCTTGACCAGCCCGGGGTAGACCCCTTCCCACGCCTTGAGCAGCGGATCGGGTTGCTGGCTCTGGTTCCACTCGTACAGCGAAACCTTCCCGGTGTACGCGTCGACGACAGCCTTGACCGAGTTGTGCATGTAGTTGATCTGCGTGTTCGGCTGCGCGACGGACGCCCCGTGCGAGGTCAGCGTCGTCGAGGTGGCCGAGTGCAGGTTGATCGTCTGCGAGTTCGGATAGTTCGACGTGGTCGTGTATCCGTCCGCGATCCACTTGATCTGGCCGTTGACGACCGCCGGGTAGATGTCTCCGTCGAGAGTCAGCCACGGGGCGACCTTGGCGATCCGGGCACCTGGGCTGCGGAGCATGAGCAACTGCGACCCGGCGTTGAGTTCGGAGCTGAAGAAGATGTTCGGGTCGTTGAGCTGGATCGCGAACAGCAACCGGCGCAAGGTCGAGCCGATGGGGATACCGCCGTGACCGCGATACGTCGTGTAGGCCGACGACGTCGAGCCGCTTCCGCTCGGATGGTCGAACTCCAGCTTTGTCTTGCTGCCGGCCGGCTGGCCGACGATCGAATACGACGACGGCCCGAAGGCTTGCCCGAAGTACACCTGCGGACGGGTGACCGGGATCTGCTTGCCCGGCGGCATGCCGCCGTCGAGGTAGACGGGGCTTTCTGTTCCGGCGTCGACCTTCGTCGTCGGTGCGGCGACGATCCCGTAGCCGTGGGTGTACACGAGGTGCGAGTTGACCCAGGTCGGCTTGGGAATGCCGCCGGTCTGCAGCTCGCGAACACCCAGCGCCACGTCCTGCGAGCGCCCGTCGATCGTGTAGCGCGCAAGGTCGAGCGTCGACTTGAAGCCGTAGTACGCCTGCAACTGCTGCTCGACGTTGAAGGTCGGCGACAGCTGGTTCGGGTCGATAACCGGTGTCTGCGCGGTCTGCTTGGCAAGCGCGACGAGTGCGGAGCCGTGCACGGTGAGGGTCGGGCTGGAAGCGACCGTCGTGACGTTTCCGTTGAGGCCGTAAGCCGCGAGCGTGGCCTTCTGGTTGTTTGCGATCTCGCTCAGGTCGAGCTTTGCGGCGCTGGGCGCCTCGCGGAAGTGATAGAGCAGCGCGGGCCACGCGGTGCCGACAGCGGCGGCGGCGAGAAGCAGCACGACCAACGACCCGGCGATGAATCGCGCTCGGCTCTTCGTGAACGCGTTCAGCAGCAGCACGACCGCGCCGAGGATCGCGATCGCCATCAAGATGTACTTGCCGGGCAGCGCCGCGTTCACGTCGGTGTAGGACGGTCCGGTCACCGGTCCGCGGGACGACGTGGTGATGGCGTAGCGCGACAGCCAGTAGTTGACCGCCTTGACCAGCAGGTACGCAGCGAACAGGACCGACAGCAACCGCGTGAAGTCCCGCGTGATCTTGCGCCGACCGTGACGAATGCGCCAGCCGCCGTACCAGTAGCCGGCGATCACTGCGATCCACAGCGCGTAGGTGATCGTCTGGGAGATCAGGTTGGCGACCATGACGTGGAACGGGTACACCTCGACGAAGAACGAGATGTCCTTGTGGAACTGCGGATCAGTGGTGTGCCACGGGACGGCGTGCCGCCAGAGCAGGTAGGTCTGCCAGCCGCCGGCCGCGCGCTGTCCGACGATGACCGCGGGGATGACCACTGCCAAGATCAGCAAATAGCGCCACAACCGCTGCTCGAACCGGCGGAACACCCAGCGGAACGAGTCCTGGTTCCTTGTGAAGACGATCGGCGACCCCAGCTTGCGCACCGCGAGAAGGGTCGCGCCCCCGACAAGACCGGCGACGACGGCGAAGATGCAGAACAGCAGCACCTGAGCCTTGATCATCGTGACGTAGACCGAGCCGTGGTGCACCGAGTCGAACCACATGTCCGTTGTCGCGATGCCCACTGCGACCCGCACCAGCGCCCACAGGATCACGACGGCGATCACGACGGCGGCCAACCGGATGCCCCACCGCAGCAGCTTGCGCGGTCGGCTCAACGGCGTCTTGGTCTTGGTCGGTTCGTCCTTCGAGCGTGACTGCGACGTCGACGTGTCATCGTCCGCAGGCGTTGCGGGACCGTTCTCAGCCTCCGTCGGCACCGCCGGGGACTCAGGCACAACAACTCCAACCACGCTCGAGGGACCAGCTAGGGGTCCGTTGACCCCAGCGGCTCTTTCGCGAGGCATGGGTCCTGGTCGATGCCATGGGCGGCCGCGACATAGAAAATACGCGCCCGGCACGGGTCGGCGTCACTTGGCCCTCAACGGTCTCTCGGACTCACGCCTCATTGCTGTGAGAACGCGGAACCTTTCCTGGGCGCCAAGTCGTCTTAGCGGTGGCACAATCGTCGCGCCGCCAAGATCGCGACGGGGGAGGGACCGATCATGAGCGTTCGTCGTCTGGCTCTGGCCAGTGTGGTTCTGACAGGGTGTGCACTGCCACTGGTGGTGTCGTCTGCAGCCCTGGCCTCGCCTTCGGCCGCGGGCGGGCACGACCGATCGGCCGCGAACCGGGCCGCGCGCAGCCTGTGCGCGCCGCCGGCCGACACCGTCGGCCCCATCGTCACGAAAGTGGCGTTCGGACGCCCGTCGATCGACCTCAACACGGGGTCGCGGGTGCAGACCCTCACCGCGGCCGCGTCCGACACTTCCGGCAACGGGGCGCCGAGCGGTGTTGCACACCTGGTGCTCGAGATCCGGGGAAACCGTTACTTCGCCCTGGTGAAACCGAAGCTCGCGTCGGGGACTCCGGCCTCAGGCCGTTGGAAGGCCCGGTTCACCATCTCGAAGTACGCGCACCCCGGCAAATACACGATCGAGTTCATCGACGCGACCGACGCCGCGGGGAACGCCCAGGACTACCAGGGCTACGGCCGTACGCCGGAAGGCCCCAATGCGCTGTCGCTCAACCCCGCTGACAACCCGACGTTCACTGTGACCGGGACGCCTGCGGTTCGTCCGCACAAGCCGGCAGGAAACCTGAGCACCTTGTCGTTCAGCACCGCTACCGTGAACACGACGCATACGGCACGTCGCATGCGCGTCGCTGCGCACTTCACTGGTGCGCAGCCGAGCCGGGTCGAGGTCACGTTCTACAGCGCACAGAAGGCGCGTCACGCCCGATTCATTTATCTGCACGGGATCCTGCACCGGCACGACTCGCGGTGGACGGGGACTGTGCTGGTGGCTCGCTGGCTCGGCAAACAGGTCGTCCAGGCCCAGCTCTTCGCGTCCTACGGCGCCGGCTTCCGGCCGAGCGAACGTGGCTACGACTCCGAGCAACTGCAGCGGCTTCATCTGCCGTACAAGCTGTCGATAGTCAGCGGCGTCGACACGTCGAGGCCGGTGTTGAAATCCGTGTCCTTCTCGCCGAAGTCGATCAACTCGACCAACGGCACGGAGCGCGTGACCGTGACGGCACATGCGACCGACACCGGCTCGGGGGTTCGGTATCTGTCGGTGTCCGGCGGCATCCGCAACGGCGACAACGGCGTGCCGACTGGGCTGTACCCGTTCGCCGCAGGCGGCATCGGCTACCTGTCCGACAACAACTTCACTGCCCGGCTGCACCGCACGCCGAGCGGCGCATGGGTGGGCACGACGAACGTCCGTCAGTGCGTGCCCAGCGGCAAGTACAAGTTGGACGTCTTCCTGCGCGACGCAGCTGACAACTACCGCAGCTACTCGTCGCGCCAGCTGGCAAAGGCGGGTATCACCAGCACGGTGAACGTGAAGTCGAAGCACGGCGACGTCGAGCCGCCGTACGTGTACTCGGCCGCGACCTACGGTGCCGACCGCGAGGTGTTCCTCAACTTCAGCGAGGGTGTCGCGAACGTGACGACCTCGACGCTCACCGTCTACCCGCTGTCGCCGGCGAGCACGCGGTACCGCACAACCTCTGACATCACCGGCATCACCTGCTCCAACGGCACCAGCACGGTCGACTGTTCGGGATCGGGTGGGCTGGTCACGTCCGCGATCTTGTTCGTGTCGGGGCTGACCGTCGGCGACAAGTACGAAGTGTTCGCGAACCTGAACCAGGTCACCACGCAGTTGGTCGACGGCAACGGCAACCCGCTGCAGTGGAACAACGGCGCAACCGAGGTCCAAGACTCCTGACGAACGGCCGTCGAACCGGTCAGGAATCGAGAAGTTCGCACGCACGCAGTAGGCATAGCCTCGAGATCGACGGCGACCGTTGATATCGAGAGGACTACCCCGTGCCCGCGAAGAAGGCTGCACCAACGAAATCTCCAGCCAAGAAAGCCGCTGCGAAGAGTGCGTCCCCGGCGTCGGGGTTCAGCGCCGAAGAACGTGCCGCGATGAAGGAACGCGTCGACGAGTTGCGCGCCGAGGGACGTAAGGGCGCCAAGAAGGCGGACGGGTTGCAAGACCTGCTGACCAAGATCGAGTCGATGGCTCCCGACGACCGCGTGCTCGCCGAGCGAGTGCACGCGACCGTGACCAAGACGGCGCCCAACCTGCTGCCGAAGACTTGGTACGGCATGCCCGCCTACACCGATGCCGATGGCAAGGTGGTCGTCTTCTTCCAGGACGCAGGCAAGTTCAAGTACCGCTATTCGACGCTGGGCTTCCAGCAAGACGCCAATCTGGATGACGGCGACATGTGGCCGGTGTCCTACGCGCTGATGAAGTGGAGCTCGACCGTCGAGAAGCGCGTCGTCGAGTTGGTGCGTCAAGCCATCTCGTAGTGGCGAGGCGTCCAACGCGCGCCAGCACCGCGTGCGCGACGTATCGGTCGCGCACGCCTGCCCTCATCCCTGGACGACGCAGCCCGCGTCCGTCCGGCATCTCGCCGGGCGCCCGTCGTCCAGGGAGAGTTCGATGATCATGAAGGTGGTGCGCCGCGTATCGCGGCGCGGATTGTTTGCCGGAGCCGCAGCGCTCGTCGCGGTTGCCGTTTCGGCCGGCGTTGCAGTGGCGATGTCCGGTGTACCGGAGGTCGACAAGGCCAACGCGGCCATGCGTCTTGCGCCTGCTCCGAAGTTCGGATCGACGACGTGCGCCGGTGAGGACGGAATGCGCTACGTGACCTTCCGCGGCGGATGGCACGGCGCGGAGATCGACGTGACGCCCGGATCGACGGACTATTCGCTCAAAGGCGTCCTGACGATCGCCAAGGTCACCTGGACGGTGAACCTGAAGACCCAGCGCGGCGCACTGATCGGCGCCGCCGTGCTGACCGACCAGGCTGGAGCGCGCACCTATGCGGGCACGCTGCGGCTGATCACGCAGGGCTTGCCGACCCAGAACCAGCCCGCGGCCGGCCGAGGCTTCCTCGTTGCCTCGACCTACACCAAAGGCGTGACCGACGGCGGTTCGTTACTCGGCAACGTCGAGATGCGGATCAGCTCCGGCTTCTCGGCCACTGGCGAGTTCGGCGACAGCGCCGGCACGATGAACACGCCCAACTACTCGGTGACCACGGCAAACCAGGTCTGCTGACGACCATCGGGCATAGCCGCTCCTGTCGCGCGGTTGTGGTCAGCACAATCCGACCAAGGAGTGGCTATGCCCGATGCGAACGACTGGAACGCCAAGATCATCGCGGAGTTCCGCGCCAACGAGGGCCGCATCGGTGGCAACTTCGAGGGCGCGCCGATGCTGTTGGCGCATCACCGCGGACGCAAGAGCGGACGTGAGAACGTCGCGCCGATGATGTATCTCGCGGACGAGTCCGACGACGCGACGGTCTATGTCTTCGCGTCCAAGGCGGGTGCGCCGTCCAACCCGGACTGGTACTACAACCTCGTGAGCGCCGGAGCCGGCGAGATCGAGGTCGGCACCGAGAAGTACGGCGTGACCGTTCGCGAGGTGACCGGCGACGACCGCGACCGCATCTACGCCGAGCAGGCGCGGCGCTACCCCGGGTTCGCCGAGTACGAACGCAAGACCGCCGGGGTGCGCACGATCCCCGTCCTCGCTCTGACCCGGCGCGTCTGAACCGACGCGCGAGGGCGATTTCAAGTCGGGCCGATCGGGGTACATACCGTGGGCAGGTCGCTCGGAAGCCGGTCCGGGCGTGTCGGAGGTAGTCCCGAACGATGTTTTGCCCGTACCACGTGCCCAGCCCGCCCTGGGTCGACGTCTCGACCGACCCTGCGCCGCTGACGCCCTCACGACCCGAGCGGTCGGAGGCTGTCGACATCGACGAGGCTCGCGAATTCCTCGAGATGTTCCACGCCGAGACCACTCCGGGCGGCGATCTCGAGGACCGTTGGGACCAGATCAAGACCGAGTTGGCTCTCCGCGGTACCTACGAGCAGACCGGCGCCGAACTGCAGTTCGGCGCCCGGGTCGCCTGGCGGCAGTCGGTGCGCTGCATCGGCCGTGCGCGCTGGCAGTCGATGGTCGTGCGCGATGCCCGGCGCGTGAGCGGTGCGCGTGCGATCGCTGCGGAACTTGCCCAGCACCTGCGGTTCGCTACGAACGGCGGACGGATCAGGTCGACCATCACGATCTTCGCCGCCGATGACGAGCTCGGGCCACGGGCGCGCGTCAAGAACGATCAGCTGATCCGGTACGCGGGATACCGCGATGTCGACGACCGCGTCCTGGGCGATCCGCGGTATGCGGCCTTCACCGAAGAGCTGGTCGCTCGTGGCTGGTCGGCGCCGTCGCACCGCAGTGCGTTCGACGTGCTCCCGTGGCTGATCGAAAGCCGCGACGAGCCTGACCTGATCGCACCGGTGCCGGTCGACACCGTGCTCGAGGTGCCGATCACGCACCCGACCCTGGCGTGGTTCGAGGCTCTCGGCCTGCGCTGGCACGCGGTACCGGTGATCAGCAACATGCGGCTTCGGATCGGTGGCCTCAACTACTCGTGCGCACCGTTCAACGGCTTCTACCTCGTCGACGAGATCGCGACGCGCAACTTCGGCGATGCGGACCGTTACAACGCGTTGCCGGTGATCGCGACCTGGATGGGCCTCGACACCGGCTCGGCGACGAACTTCTGGCAGGTCCGCGCTGCCGTGGAACTCAATACTGCAGTGCTGCACTCGTTCCGTGCGGCCGGAGTGCGTATCGAAGAGCCGATTGCCGAATCAGCGCTGTTCCGGACGTTCGCCGAGCGGGAGGAGGCTGCCGGTCGCCCCGTGTACGGCGACTGGTCGTGGATCAACGGCCACCTGGGTTCGGGGTTCGGCCCGGCCTGGCACCGCTATTACGACCCGGCCGAGCCGAATCCGAATTTCTGGCCGACCCAGTAGCCCAGTGCGGGGTGGGTGCCTCGGCACCCACCCCGCACTGAGCGAACCGATCGATCAGGTGTGCGTCGCCGCCGTACGCCCGAGCACCTTGCCGGACGAACTGATCGCGACGGCCTTCACATAGGCGCGGTAGGTCGACAGCCGGAACGCGGTGTCGAGGCCGTTCCACGGGGTCGAGCCGACCGAGGCCATGTCCTTGGTGTTGGGACCGCTCAGGATGCGCCAGCGCGCAACCGTGTTGGCTCCGTTCCACACGACATCCACCTGCTTCTTACCGCCCACGGTGTGCATGGAGATGGTCGGTGGTGTCGACGGCGTACCGGTCCAAGCGGCCTTGTAGGCGCGGTAGGTGTTGATTCCGCTGCCGTTGAAGGCCGCGTCGTAAACCTGCTTCCGGTCGGCGTTCACCTCGGTGATGTCGCCACCGGCACCCCAACCGATCAGGATGTGACTGCCCGGCATCAACTGGGTGTCGCCCTGCGAGCCTGCGTACATCGTCGGGCCGGTGTAGTTGATGTGCCCGACGTCGACCGCGGTCATCGTCTTCATGTTGAGACGGAGCGTCAACACGTGCGCCGGCTCAGGCGGCGGGATGGCCTGGTTCGAGTTGTTGTCGAAGATGCGGTACGTGTTGTTGCCGAGCGGCTCCGGGTCGTGCTGCCAGGAGAAGGCGGCTCCCGACCCGATCTTGAAGGTCGACTGGGCACCGGTGGTGTACTTGCCGTTGCTGGTCAAACCGGTCTGCACCTGCCACATGGTCGCGCCGGTGTGCCGGTTGACTTTGTAGAACGCCCAGGTGTGCCGTCCCGACACGATGAGGTTGTGATCGGTGTCGATCTTGACGGAGTTGATGTGGAAGTAGTCCCATCCCGTACTCGCGTTACCCGGCGTGTCGTCGTCACCCGGCAATGGCTGGTGGCTGCGACCCGGACTGACGTGACTGAGGCTGTGCCACTCGAACACGACCTTCGACGTCTTCAGATTGATCTCCTGGATGACGCAGTCGAACGTGGCCTGATGCGACCGGTCGACGGTGTCGCCGCTCGGGCGATACGGGTTCGCATTGATCGTCGTCTCGGCGTAGGCAACGATGATCGCGGTGCCACCCGGCGTCAGCAGGAACTCGTGCTGGTCGGCCTGCAGCGGCGTCCCGCCCTCGCTGCCGTGCGCGTGGACAGTGCGGATCAGCTGGTAGTGCTGGTTGTAGATGTAGTCGTTGCCGACGCCGATGCCGGGGTTCTGGAACCCGGTGCCACCCTGCCAGAACGTGAGCACCCGCTGACCGAAGTAGGTCTGCGCCTTGACGTCGGTCGCGCGCTGATTCGCGGGCGACTGGACGAAATAGACCTGGTGCCCGCGGTCGTCGACGATGTCGGGACCGATCGCCGACCCGGACGGTGGGGTACCCAGGTCGAACTTCGGCCCGGCGAAGAGGTCGCCCGGCGCGAGATGTGCCTTCGGGTCGCGGTACTTGATCACCAGTTTCGGGGTGTTCACTGCCACGGGGCCGGCGGACGTGATGGTGACGCTCGGCGCCGCGTGCGTCTGGGACGCATCGGCAGCCTGCCCGGCGGCGACGACGCCGATCCCCAATCCACCCACTGCGGCAACAACCAACATCGATCTGCGAATCATTCGCGAGCCCTTCCTTAGCGTCGGCGAAGGCATCCTAAACACTTTCACAGCGCTGTGTGTCCGCTACCGGTTAAATGCAACTCGGGCCGGCCACAGTCGGCCGGCCCGAGAGGCATCTGGACGTCAGCGAACGTCGTAGCGATCGAGGTTCATCACCTTGTCCCACGCGGCGACGAAATCACGCACGAACTTCTCCCGCGCGTCATCGCTCGCGTAGACCTCGGCAACCGCGCGCAGTTCGGAGTTCGAACCGAACACCAGGTCGACCCGGCTACCCGTCCATTTCACGGCACCGGAGCCATCGCGACCTTCGAACGTTTCGGCGTTCTCCGAGTCAGCCCCGGCCGTGGGCGTCCACGTGGTGTCCATGTCGAGCAGGTTGGTGAAGAAGTCGTTCGTCAACGTCTCTGGGTTCGTTGTGAACACGCCAAGTGGCGACTGTGCGCAATTCGCACCGAGAACGCGCAATCCACCGACGAGCACCGTCATCTCGGGTGCGCTCAGGGTCAGCAGATTCGCGCGGTCGATGAGCAGGTATTCGGCAGGCAGGCGATGCCCCTTGCCGAGGTAGTTACGGAATCCGTCCGCGCTCGGCTCCAGCGCAGCGAAGGACTCGACATCGGTCTGGTCCTGGCTCGCATCGGTGCGACCCGGCGTGAACGGGACGGTGACATCGTGCCCGGCGTTCCTCGCCGCCTGCTCGACGCCGGCGCAGCCGGCCAGCACGACGAGGTCGGCGAACGACACGCTCTTGCCGCCGGTGTTGAACGCCTGCTGCACCTCTTCGAGCGTGCGCACGACCTGCGCCAGCTCGTCCGGGCCGTTGACCTCCCAGCCGCGTTGCGGCTCGAGCCGGATGCGCCCGCCGTTCGCGCCGCCGCGTTTGTCACTTCCGCGGAAGGACGACGCGGCAGCCCACGCGGTCGAGACCAGCTGCGACACCGTCAGCCCGGTGTCGAGGATCTGCTGCTTGAGCGCGGCGATGTCGTCAGCGCCGATCGGCTCACCCTCGGCCGCCGGCACCGGGTCCTGCCACAGCAACTCCTCCTGCGGGACGAGCGGACCGAGGTACCGAGCGCGCGGGCCCATGTCGCGGTGCGTGAGCTTGTACCAGGCGCGTGCGAACGCGTCGGCGAACTCGGCCGGGTTCTCGTGGAAGCGCCGCGAGATCGGCTCGTAGATCGGGTCGAACCGCAGCGCGAGGTCGGTGGTCAGCATCGTCGGGGGACGCTTCGCCGAACCCGCGTCGGGTCCGGGCACCGTGCCCGCCCCGCCGCCATCGACCGGCTGCCACTGCCACGCACCGGCCGGGCTCTTGGTCTTCTCCCACTCGAAGCCGAACAGGTTGTCGAAGAAGCTGTTGTCCCACGCGGTTGGCGTCGCCGTCCACGTGACCTCGATGCCGCTCGTGATCGCATCGGCACCCTTGCCCGTCCCGAACGAGTTCCTCCACCCGAGGCCCTGCTCCTCGAGTGGTGCCCCCTCGGGCTCGGCGCTGACGTACTCGTCGGGATCTGCCGCGCCGTGGGTCTTGCCGAACGTGTGACCGCCCGCGATCAGCGCCACGGTCTCTTCGTCGTTCATCGCCATGCGGTGGAAGGTCTCGCGGATGTCGCGTGCCGCCGCCAACGGATCGGGCTCGCCGTTCGGGCCCTCGGGGTTGACGTAGATCAGCCCCATCTGCACGGCACCGAGTGGGTGCTCCAGCTCGCGGTCACCGGTGTAGCGCTCGTCGCCGAGCCACGTGCGCTCCGGGCCCCAGTACACGTCCTCGTCCGGCTCCCACACGTCCTCGCGACCGCCGGCGAAGCCGAACGTCTTGAAGCCCATCGACTCGAGGGCGCAGTTGCCCGCGAAGACCATCAGGTCGGCCCACGAGAGCTTGCGGCCGTACTTCTTCTTGACCGGCCACAGCAGCCGGCGTGCCTTGTCGAGGTTGCCGTTGTCGGGCCAGCTGTTGATCGGCGCGAAGCGCTGCATGCCCGCGCCGGCACCGCCGCGACCGTCGTCGATGCGGTACGTGCCCGCGCTGTGCCACGCCATGCGGATGAACAGCGGGCCGTAGTGACCGAAGTCGGCCGGCCAGAACTCCTTCGAGTCGGTCATCACGGCGTCGATGTCGCGACGCACCTCGTCGAGATCGAGGGTGTTGAACTCGGCTGCGTAGTCGAACTCGCCGCCCATCGGGTTCGCGACCTCAGGGTGCTTGCGCAGGATCGTCAGGTTGAGCTGGTTGGGCCACCAGTCACGGTTGGTGCCACCCTCGGTCGGGTGGTTGAGCCGGCCGGACGAGACCGGGCAACCGCCCGCCTCCGGCTCGTTCATCTCTCCGACTTTGGCGTCAGGCTTCTCGGACACGACGTTCCTTTCCGTGATCGGTGGATGAGCAGTCGGGGCACAGGCCCCAATAGATGACTTCGGCCTCGTCGATGACGAAACCGTGGTCGTTGGACGCGGTGAGACATGGCGTGTCACCGACCGCGCAGTCGGCGTCGGCGATCACGCCGCACGAACGGCACACCACGTGATGGTGGTTGTCGCCGACTCGTGCCTCGTAGCGCGCGACCGAGCCGGTCGGCTGGATACGACGCACCAATCCGGCGATCGTCAACGCGCGCAGCACGTCGTACACAGCTTGGTGTGAAACCTCGCCGAGTTCGCTTCGGACGACGCCGATCAACGAGTCGGTGTCGGCATGCGGATGGCTGTGCACGGCGTCCAGGACGGCCACCCGCGGACGGGTCACGCGCAACGCCGCCCGGCGCAACATGAACTCGTACTCCGAGGTCGCCGGCACGAAGCCGACGCTACCCGTTATCTGGAATCAATCAAGATCCGGGGTCACTCGCCGAGCGCGCTGCCGCCGCTCCAGCCGTGCCACCGTTCGAGTTGGACGTGGACGCTGACGCGCGGTCGCTCGCGATTGCGGTACGGCTCGCCGGTGTAGTGCTGCGAGAGCCGGTCGATGTCGCGCAATCCCTCGTCCTCGACGATCGACACCACCCGTCCCTGCACGCTGACGTGGGTGTACCAGTCGTTCTCGGCCAAGGCGGTCAGCGAGACGCGCGGATCGCGCGCCAGGTGTTCGAGCCGGGCACGCTTGGCGTCGAGACCGAGCAGGATCGTGCCGTCGGACTCGAGCAGATACCAGGTCGCCACCGTCACCGGCCGTCCGTCCGCGGCGATGGTCGCCATGACAGCCGGGTTGGGACGAGCGAGCAACTCGAGCACGGACTCGGGGAGCGGGGTCGTGGGCAACAGAAACCTCCGTCGGTTGATTGGTTCTCAGTATCTCTTCCGGGTATCCAATGCATCCGCTGAGTGACATCACCGATCCACAGCCGCCGTGACGATCGTTGCGAGCCGTGGAACCCAACTCGGCCCTGCTCGTCATCGTGCTGTTCGCGGCGGCGATCGGATCGCTGATCGTGCTCGTGCGCTACGCCAACATCTTCCTGCGCATCGGCACCGGCGTCATCGCGCTCGTGCTCGCCACCGTCGGTGGGATGGCGGTCGTCAACGACTACTACGGCTACTACCAGACGTGGAGCCAACTCAGCGCCGATCTGACCGGCAGCTACGCCCAGTTCACCTCGGCCGCACTCGGCAACCGGGTCGATCCGAAGCTGGCCGGCAAGGTGATCTCGGTGCCGCTGCCCGGGGCGGCAAGCGGTATCAACCGCGGCGGCTACGTCTACCTGCCGCCGCAGTACTTCCAGCACGCCTACGCGCACACGCATTTCCCCGTGGTCGAGCTGCTGCACGGCACGCCTAGCTATAACGCTTCGTGGCTGGTGCACATGCACGTCGACGCGTTGGCCAACCAACTGATCTCGCACCACTTGATGGGCCCGATGGTCATCGTCATGCCGCAGACCTATTCGGGCCACACGTACGAGGAATGCCTGAACTCCTCGCGCGGTCAGGACGACACCTATCTCACCGACGACGTGCGCCAGGACATCGAGTGCACGCTTCCGGGTGAGCACGACTCCGTCCGAGTGGGCGGTGTCGGGCATCTCCTCCGGCGGGTACTGCGCGGCGAACCTGGCGTTGCGTCACCCGTCCATGTGGGGTGCGTCGGGCATCATCAGCGGCTACTTCCGTCCCGAGGACGGACCCGCCGCGCAGGTGCTGGAACTACAACAGTAGCCGGGAGGACGCGAACGACCCGCTGCTACTGGCTCGCCGGCTCACCGCACAGTCGGAACCGTTGCCGTCCTTCTGGTTGCCAGCCGGCCTGAACGACCGCTGCCGACATTGCCGGAGCGGAGGCATTCGCTGCGGCGCTGCACGGCATCGAACGCGTCACGATCTTCCGCGATCCCGGCAGCCACGACTTCTACTCGCTTCGGTCCGGCATTCGCCCGAGTGCTGCCCTGGGCGTGGAGCCAGATCGCGCCGCCGATCTCTGCGCGTGCAGCTTCCCGATCGCCGGTGGCGTGACGAGTCCACAGTGTACCGTGCAGCGCGACCGGCAAGAAGCCGAAGGCTGCGCCAGGTCAGGCGCACAGCCACCTGCCCGCCTCAACGCGTCGCAGCGAACGCGCGACTCGGAGACGCATTGAAATCGCCCGCGCCGCGCTGCGGACAGTCGCACTCGCGGCACTGACTTGCTGTCGGCCTGCGCGGCGACTGGTCCCGGGCGAGCGCCGCACCCGTCGCTGCGACCAGGCCGACCACGGCACGATCCGGACAGTCTCGATCGCCTGCGTCCACTCCGGGTTCCACGCGCGACGCGCCGTGGTCTACGTACCCGGCGGTCGCACGTCGCGCCGGCGCACGCCTGCCTGTCGTCATGTTGCTCGGCGGCAATCCGAGCGCGCCGACCGACTGGACCGCGAAGTGGCGGATCGGCTAGTTCCTCAACAGCTTCGCCGCGGCCCACGGCGGACGGGCACCGATTGTCGTCATGCCCGACGAGAACGGCACGTTCCGCGGCGACACCGAATGCGTCGACTCACCGCGCGGCCACGCCGAGCAGTACCTGACCATCGACGTCCCCGATTACGTCCGCGCGCACTATCCGGTGCGTGTCTCGCGATGGGGGATCGCCGGGGTCTCCGAAGGAGGGATGTGCGCAACGGTGCTTACGCTTCGGCATCCGACCCTGTTCCCCGCGTTCGTCAACATGTCCGGGCTCGCCCGTCCGTCGATCGCGGAGCAGGACAGTGAGCAACCCACGGTCCACGCGCTGTTCGGTGGCTCGCAGAGTGCGTTCGACGCCCATGACGCGGTCAACCTGCTGCGCTCGCGCCGGAACTACACCGCTGTCCGGCTGGCTGGGTGCAGGCCGAGCCGACACCGGGGTTCGGCAGGCGCAGTCGGCGATCATGAGCCGCGGCGCGATCTGCCCACGTCCCGATGAAGCAAGTGATGCTGCCGGGTGCGCACAGCCTCGGACTGTGGTTGCGGATGCTCCCCGCTGCATTCCAATGGTTGTGGCACCGACTGACGTGATGCCGACGTGAATAGGTGTGTGGATTCAGCGCCACCTTGAAACCACGGAAGATGTCGACGGCTTCGGGCCAGTCGACGCGACGCTGATCACGGGTGCCATCCTCGCCGCCGGCCGAGACAATGCCGCGTGCCTGGCGCTTGCCGCCGGGCTGCATCGCAAACACGGTGCCGCCGCTGTCACCGTTGTGAGATCCCCAGCCGTTGCGCACGTCGATACCTTCGACGCCGCGCACCCAGTAGCTGCCCATGCGGAATCTGATGTCGTCATTGGTCACCTTGATGCCGCACGGCGTGGGATGGCCGAGGTAGTACGACGCCGCGCCGGCCTGGCAGACGTAGTCACCGTCGTAGGAATATGCCGTGTTCGTGAGCGCACGCCACGTCGACGTCCCGCTGACATCGCCGTTGTTACCTGTGCCGTCGATGATTTCGGCGTCCCATTGCAAGATCTTCGAGGTCACCTTCCCGACGTAGTTGCCGACCTTGCCGTTGCCGTAATGACCCGGCGTGCCCGCGCCGGTGTAAACGCGCTTGCCGACGCCGAAGCAGTGCGCCGCGGTGATGAGCACGGGATGGTGGTCGGAACTTCCGATCGCGGGCAGCCCCGCGGTGCAGAACCGCTTGCCGTCCGTCGTGAGTACGTCACCACCGATGAACGGCGCGCTGTCGCGCCACTTGACCGCGCGCCACGACTTCGCCACCTCGGGAGGTGCTCCGACGTGATAGCTGATCGGGATCCCGGACGCGGCCGTACGCGCGGCTCGGACGGGCGCACTGTGCCCGGCCAGTGAGACGACGATACCGTCACGGCCGGGAGACACACGCAACCGATACGACATTAGTCGGGTGCGGACCCTGCACGTAACGATCGACCGCAGCGTCGAGTGCGCGGTGCTGTGCGCGGCGATCGACGTCCTGACGCGCGTCCACGCAAGATGTGGTGTGCGCTCCGCGCCGCATTGCGGATCGCGCTTGCTGACGCAGCGGTCGTCGCCGCAATGGTGGTCCGCCCGGCCGATGCGTCGATGTGCACGCCGGCGTAGGAGTCTGCGAACCGCGACCGCCCGACCTCGTCGAGCGCGCTCGCGAGGGCGCGCAGCGGCTGCAGCCGCCGCGCCTGCACCGTGGGTGCGAGTGTGGCGAACGGCACCGGCGTGGGGTGGGGTGGCGGCGTGCTGTGTGCCGCGCCGGCCGGTGCCACCGCGACGCCGAGCGTTGTCACGACACAGCACACAACGGCGAGCGAACGGGGCACGCGCACTGCTAGCAGACCTACCTCGTATCGCACGTGGGTCGCCTACGGCGACGCAACGACCTCTACGGGCGTCAGACCCGCGTCGGCGACGCCGTCGAACAGTCGTTCGCCGGCGCCGAGCAACACCGGAATGATGTCGAGCACCAACTCGTCGAGCCCGTTCACGGCGAAGGTCTGCTGAACCGCGCTCGCGCCACCGGCGATGTCGACGTCGCGGTCACCGGCGGCGGCGTGGGCCTGCTCGAGCGCCGACTCGATTCCGTCGGTGACGAAATGGAACGTCGTCCCGCCGAGCATCTCGATCGGGTCGTGCGGATAATGGGTCAGCACGAACACGGGCGCGTGGTACGGCGGTTCGTCGCCCCACCAGCCCCGCCAGTCGTCGTCCCACTCGCCGCGGATCGGCCCGTACATGTTGCGGCCCATCACATAGGCGCCGATCTCCGGGCGGACGAGATGATCGCGCAACGGCGCGTCGACCTCGTGGCCGGGTTTGTCGGCGTTCGAAATGCCACTGGTGCAGGCGAAGGCCGCCCACGCCGATGGGATTCTCGCGGGTCTGGTCGGGCCCGGCGACGAAGCCGTCGAGCGAGATGGACAGATGCGCGGTGTACGTCCGGTCATGAGATGACCTTAACTGCGGCCGACAACGCCGACCGCGCTCGCGCATAACGGCTCGACACCCCGCTCGTTGATCCCTCGTGCCCAAGCTGATGCGAATTGCCGTCACCGCCGCCGTGGTCGCGGCCGCCCTGACCCCGTTGACGACGACCAGTGCGCCCGCTTCCGCAGCGTCGTCGGCCTGCCCGTGGATGAACGCGCACCAGTCGCCCGCCCGACGTACCGCCGAGCTGATGGCCAACATGACGCTTGACGACAAGATCCAGGAGGTCACCGGGTCGTCCTACAGCGACCAGACCAACCACGGCGCCGCCGGCATCATCTCGGCGAACAGCCGGCTGTGCATCCCGGCGCTCGTGCTCAACGACGCCGGCGCAGGCATGGGTGACCAGCAGCAGCTCGTCACGGCGTTCCCCGACAGCATCGCGCAAACGGCGTCCTGGGACCGGCGCCTGACGACGCGCTACGGCCGCGCCCTGGGCACCGAGGCGTTCACGAAGGGCGTCAACACCGTGCTCGCGCCGGGCGTCGACATCGACCGCACCCCGCTGAACGGACGCAACTTCGAATACGCCGGCGAAGACCCCTACCTTGCCGGGCAGACGGCGGTCGGAGTCATCCGCGGCATCCAGTCGAAGCACGTCATCGCGACCGTCAAGCACTACGCCGCGAACGACCAGGAGACCAACCGCATGACGGCGAGCTCGGACGTCAGTCAGCGCGACGATGGAGGAGATCGACCTGCCCGCCTTCCGCGCGGCAGTGCAGCAGGGTCATGTCGGCTCGGTGATGTGCTCCTACAACCGGTTCCGCGGCGTGTACGCGTGCCAGAACCCGACCTTGCTGCACCAGCTACCTCGAGAAGCAGTTCAAGTTCAACGGCTGGGTCATGAGCGACTGGACCGCGACGCACTCGACGGTGCAGTCGGCGAAGGCCGGCCTCGACATGGAGATGCCGATCGGGCAGTACTACGGCTCGAAGCTGCAGTCGGCGGTGCAGGCGGGCCAGGTGCCGATGCGGGTGCTGAACGGGATGGTGCATCGAATCCTGTTCACGATGTTCCGGATCGGCCTGTTCGACCACCGACCCGCAGAGGGCACGGACGCCGCGTCTGCCAACGCGTCGACGCCGGCGAGTATCGCCACGGCGAAGCAGGTCGCCGAAGAGGGCACCGTCCTGCTCAAGAACGCGCGGCGGCGTACTGCCGCTGACCGGAAAGGGACGCACCATCGCTGTCATCGGCGACGCCGCCGGTCCGTCGGGCGCAACGCTCGCGTCGCAGGGTTACGGGTCGGGCCACGTGCCCGAGTTCGGCTACCAGGCCGGCGTCGTGAGCCCGTTCGACGCGATCCAGCAGCGGGCCGGCAGCAACGGCGACACGGTGACCTACACGCCGAGCACCAGCGCCCAGGCTGCGGCCACCGCTGCCGGCGCCGCGAACGTCGCCGTCGTGTTCATCAACGACGTCGAGACCGAGGGCGCGGATCGTCCCGACCTCGTTGCGCACAGCGGCACGTGCTCGCTCGTGAACGGCTGCACCTACGACAACGTCGACCAGAACGCGCTCGTGTCGGCAGTCGCGGCCGCGAACCCGCACACGGTCGTCGTCGTGCAGAGCGGCGGGCCGATCGTGATGCCGTGGCTGTCGAAGGTCGCCGGCGTGGTCGAGAACTGGTACCCGGGGCAGGTCGACGGCAACGCGATCGCGCCGCTGCTCTTCGGCGACGCCGACCCGTCCGGGAAGCTCCCGGTCACCTTCCCGAAGCGGCTCACGGACGGCCCGGTGCGCACGGCGGCCCAGTACCCGGGGGTCAACAACAAGAACGGCGTGCCGCAGGTTCGTTACAGCGAGGGCCTGCTGGTCGGATATCGCTGGTACCAGGCCAAGCACATCGCGCCGATGTTCCCGTTCGGGTTCGGGCTGTCGTACACCACGTTCCGATTCAGCCGCCTGCATGTGCAGCCGTTGTCACGCGGTGCCGTGATGGTCACCGCGCGGATCACGAACACCGGGCACCGCGCGGGCGCGCAGGTCGCGCAGCTCTACGTCCATCAGCCCGCGCGCACGGGTGAGCCGCCACGTCAGCTCGAGGACTACCAGCGGGTGTCGCTGCGGCCGGGCCGCAGCGCGACCGTGCACCTGCGCCTCACGCCGATGGCGTTCTCGCACTGGAACACCCGCGCGCACGCCTTCCAGGTCACGCCCGGCTGCTACGGCATCGGCGTCGGCGACTCGTCCGCGCACCAGCCACTGCACATGAACATCGCTCGCGCCGGAGGGTCCTGCTGACGTCCCGCGTCGGATAGCGTGTCGTCGCTGATCATGTTGCGGCGGACGCTGGGGGGATTGTCCGATGACGGTGCTGTTCGTCCTGGTTCTGCTGCCCCTGTTCGTGTTCACGGTGGGCCGCCTGTGCAGTCGGCTGCTCGGCATCCGGCTCGGCGCGCTGCACAGCGTCGCCATCGGCGTCGTCGGGTGGATCGCCGGAGTCGCGGCGGCCGCCGCTGCGATCGGCACGAACACCTCGAGGGGCCGCTCGCTCGACCTGTCGGGGTTCAACAACTGGGCCGCCGCGTTCGCGACGGCGATCTTCTTCGGCGTCCTCGCCGCGATGCCGGTCGCGATCCTGCTCGACCTGCTGACCCGTAAGCAGCACGAGCGCGCGCCGGGCCACCACTCGTTCTGGCTGAGCCCGGTGCGCCGGGTCAAGGGCGCGTTCGCGCCGTACGGCCGCATGCGCGAGGTCGCCGGCCTCGCCCGACAGCACGGCTTGCTGCACCTGCGCTTCGCGAGCCGGTCGGCGCTCGAATCGCCCGACCTCGCCCGCCGGCTGCGCCGCGTGTTCGAGGACGCCGGCGGGATGCTCGTGAAATTCGGCCAGGTGGCGTCGACCCGCGGTGACATCCTGCCGCCGGTGTTGATCGCCGAGCTGTCGAACCTGCGCGCCGACGTGAAGCCGTTCCCTGCCGAGCAGGTGCGCGAAGTGGTCGAGGACGAACTCGGCGTGCCCTACGGCGAGGTGTTCGCGTCATTCGACTGGACGCCGCTCGCCGCCGCGTCGATCGGCCAGACGCATCGCGCGACGCTCACCGACGGCACGCGGGTCGTGGTCAAGGTGCAGCGCCCCGAGGTGCGCGAGATCGTGATCCGCGACGCGGCTGTCTTGCGGCTGGCGGCGACGCAACTGGAGCGGCGGGTCGAGGCCGCGCGCATCATCGGGCTCGCGCAGCTCTGCGAAGAGCTGATCATCGGCATCGAGGACGAGCTCGACTATCAGCACGAGGCCAACCTCGGCATGCGGTTGCGCGAGCACCGCGCCGGCGACGTCGGCATCGCGATTCCGAAGGTCTACGAGCAGATCTCGACCGGCCGCGTGCTCGTGATGGACGAGGTGATCGACGCCCGGTCGATCAGCGACGAGGAAGCCGTCGAGAAGTGTGCGGCAACGCGGCACGAACTGGCCGAGCACGTGCTCGCGTCGTTCATCGGGCAGGTTCTCGAGGACGGCCTGTTCCACGCCGACCCCCATCCGGGCAACCTGCTGGTCGACTCGTCGGGGACGATCTGGCTGCTCGACTTCGGGTCGGTCGGGCGGCTCAGCTCGCTGGCGCTGGGCGGGTTGCGCGGTATCGCGCTGGGCTTCGCCACGAACGACGCGAGCATCCTCGCGCGCGCCGCACGCGACCTCGCCGGGAGCGAGTCGGCGGTCGACCTGCGCTCGCTCGAAGCCGACCTGGCGGTCCCGCTCGCCGATCTCGACAGCGCGGGCGGGTTCGACCCGGCGATGATCGGCCACGTCCTGTCGATCATGCAACGGCACGATCTGCGTCCACCGGCCTCGATCACCTTGCTGGGGCGGTCGCTGGTCACCCTCGAGGGCACCCTGCGCGTGCTCGAACCGGGCTTCAGCATGGTCGAGGCGAGCAAGGACGTCGTGAAGCAGCACCGCGACGCGTTCGGCACGCCGCGCGAGATGCTGCAGCACGAGGTGCTGAGGCTGCTGCCGGCGCTGCGAACCCTGCCGGAGCACGCCGAGGCGATCGCCGGCCAGCTGCGTGCCGGCAGCCTGACCATGCGGCACGAGCGGTACGCCGGGCGCGATCGCCTCGTCGTCGACGACTGGGTCGACCGGGCAGTGCTCGCGGCGATCGGCAGCGCAGGCGCGGTGTCGTCCGCGCTGCTGCTGGTGGCCGCCGCGGCGACGTCCGATCACAAGGTGCAGACCGCGCTGTGGATCCTCGGCTTCGGCGGGCTCGCGTTCGCCGCGATCCTGACCTTCCGTGGTGTGGCGCGCGCGCTGAGACGCCACGCCGAGCGGCTGTTCTGAAGCGATCACAGCTGCAGTTCGAGCTGCCCCAGCACCTCGGTGTCGGCGATGAGGTCGATCGCCCTGACCACGCCGTCGACGATGGTGAAGTCGAAGACGACCTTCGGCTGACCGCCGGTGAGCCAGGCCAGCCCGGGGCGTCCGTCGACCAGTGCCGGACGTGCTGCCCGCGCGCGACCGGAGAACATCGCGGCGACGCTGTCGGCGCCGCGCACCGCGGCCGGTGCGCCGGTCTGGACGCCCGCGTCGTCGGAGCGCACCACCGCGTCCGGGTCGAGCAACGCGACCAGCGCGGCGAAGTCGCCCTTGCGTGATGCCGTGAGGAACGCGTCGACCACACCGCGGTGCCGGGCTGCGTCCGGCTCGGCGTCCGGATCGGCACCGGCGACGCGGCGGCGCGCCCGGCTGGCCAACTGTCGCGCCGCGGCCGGCTCGCGCCCGACGATCGGTGCGATCTCGTCGAACGGCAGCGCGAACATGTCGTGCAGGACGAAGGCCAGCCGTTCGGCCGGGGACAGCGTGTCGAGCACGATCAGCATTGCGCGTCCGACCGACTCGGCGAGCACGGCCTCGTCGGCCGGGTCGACCGTCTCGCGGTCCTCGGTGGCGTCGAGGGCCACCTCGTCGAGCGGCGCCTCGCGCCGCGTCTTGCGCGACTGGAGCATGTTCAGGCACACCCGCGCGACCACCGTGGTCAGCCAGCCCTCGAGGTTGGCCACATCGGCGACGTCGGTGCGGTCGAAGCGCAGCCACGCCTCCTGCACCGCGTCGTCGGCCTCGCTCGCCGAGCCGAGGATGCGGTACGCGACCGCGTGCAATCGGCTGCGCTGCTGCTCGAACCGTTCGGTCAAAAGGTCGTCGCCCATGTCCTCGTCACATTCGTTCGCCCGGCGTGGTCACATCCATGACCGTCGCGAAGCACGCGATGTGACCACACGAGGAGATCATCATGGCAATGCAGACCGTGCTGTACCCGTCGCGCGACCTCGAGGCGTCCAAGCGGGTGTTCACCGCCCTGCTCGGCACCGGCCCGACGACCGATGAGCCGTACTACGTCGGGTACCAGATCGGCGATCAGCAGTTCGGCCTCGTCCCGAACGGCCACGAGAACGGCATGACCGGCCCGGTCGGGCACTTCCACGTCGACGACATCGCCGCGACCGTCACAGCACTGCTCGAGGCCGGCGGCACCGAGAAGCAGGCTGCACACGACGTCGGCGGCGGACGCCTGGTCGCGATCATCGACGATCCGGACGGCAACCCGATCGGTCTCATCCAGTCGCCGTGGTGACCGATCGCTCGAGGACGATGTCGAACGTCGCTGCGCGGAACGGGTTCGGCACGCCGAACCCGTCGGCGCGTGACGGGTCGTCGACCTCGGCGAAGTCGCGCACCAGGCTTTCCTTCACGCCGAAGACCACGTCCGAATCCAGGTAGGGACTGTCTGCGACGAACGCGTGAGTCGTGACCGGCCGGTGCCCGGGCGCCGACACGATGAAATGCACGTGCGCCGGACGGTAGGGATGGCGCCCGGTCGCGGCGAGCAGGCGACCGACGGGTCCGTCGTTCGGGATGGGGTAGTCACTCGGCACGACGGTGCGGAACCAGAACCGCCCGTCGTCGTCGGCGGTGAACATCCCGCGCAGGTTGCGCTCCGGCAGCACACCGGGTTGTTGCACGTCGTAGAAGCCGTCGGCATTGGCCTGCCAGACGTCGACCTGAGCGCCCGGCAGCGGCGTGCCGTCGCTCGAGCGCACCTGGCCGGACACGACACACGCGGTGCCGTGCCCGTCGAGGTCGATGTCGGCGCCGAGCTCGCGCTCAGGTGAGCTGACGACGTGGAACGGGCCGAGCACCGTCGACTCGGTAGCCGCGCCGCGCACGCGGTGGTTGATCGTCTCGACGAGCATTGAAACGCCCAGGACGTCCGAGAGCAGGATGAACTCCTGCCGCACCGCGTCGGACATCTGGCCTGTCTCGGTGAGGAACGAGATCGCCGCGGACCACTCGTCCTCGGTGAGCTCGACGTCCTTCACGAAGTCGTGCACATGTCGCACGAGCGACTCGAGCACCGCCTTCAACCTCGGGTCTCGCACTGCGCGAGGCTGGCGATCACGGTGGCGGCCGAACCCTGCTCGGTGAACATGATCCGAAGGTACGGTCGAACAATGCCTCTTGCCGACCGCCTGCGCGACGACGCGCAGGAACTTGCCAATGACCTGGCCGAGATCCGGCACACGCTGCACCAAGAGCCCGAGATCGGGCTCGACCTGCCGCTGACCCAGCGCACGGTGCTCGAGCAGCTGGACGGCCTCGGGCTGGAGATCAGCACCGGGTCGGCGCTGACGTCGGTGACCGCCGTGCTGCGCGGCAAGCCGGGCGGCCCCACCGTGTTGCTTCGCGGGGACATGGACGCGCTCCCCGTCACCGAGGCGACCGGTGTCGAGTTCGCGAGCAAGGTGCACGGAGCGATGCACGCCTGCGGGCACGACCTGCACACGACGATGCTGCTCGGCGCCGCCCGAGTGCTCTCGGCACACCGCGACGAACTCGACGGCGACGTCGTGTTCATGTTCCAGCCGGGCGAGGAGGGCTGGGACGGCGCCGGCGCCATGATCGCCGAGGGCGTGCTGGACGCCTCCGGGCGTCGTGCCGACTCGGCGTACGGGATCCACGTGTCGTCCGGGCTGCTGCCGCGCGGCCGGTTCACAACCCGCCCGGGCACGCTCATGGCGGCCAGCGACCGGCTGCACGTCACGGTCCGCGGCGAGGGCGGGCACGGCTCGACGCCGCACTCGGCCAAGGATCCGGTCAGCGTCGCCGCGCAGCTCGTCGGCGACCTGCAGACCCTGGTGACCCGCCGGTTCGACGTGTTCGATCCCGCGGTCGTCACGGTCGGCTACTTCCACGCCGGCACGAAACGCAACATCATCCCGGACGAGGCGGAGTTCGACGCCACGGTGCGCACGTTCTCGCAGGCGGCCCGGGAGCGGATGGCAGCCGAAGCCGTGCGGCTGTGCGAGCACGTGGCCGCCGGGTACGGCATGTCCGTCGACGCCGACTACACCGCTGAGTACCCGGTCACGGTCAATGACGACACGCACGCCGCCTTCGCGGCGCAGGTCGCTCGAGAGGTGTTCGGCGAGGACGGCTACGAAGCCGATGGAGTCGCCGCTGACCGGTGCCGAGGACTTCTCGCGAGTGCTCGCACAGGTGCCCGGCTGCTACCTGTTCCTCGGCGCATGCCCGACCGATGACTGGGCGACGGCGCCCAGCAATCACAGCCCGCGCGCGGCCTTCGATGACTCGGTGCTGCCGCGCGGGGTGCTGCTGCACAGCGAGCTGGCCGTCCGCGCCCTGCGCCGAGACCGGGCGGCGGCTGCGAACTGAACGCTTCGATATTGATCTTCGTCGGCGTACGGCGATGATCTTTGGTGCTCGTCTTGACGCGCCAATAAGCTGCCTCGCGTGACCGGTCGCCACCGCAGTGTCGTCGGTTCACCCGATCCCGATCCGACATCCGGCCCCGGGCCGGATGCCGCCGCCGCTGTCACCTTCGGTGCGCTGTTTCGCAACCGCGATTTCGCCGTGCTCTTCGTCGCCGGCGCGCAGTCGCAGCTCGGCGACCAGCTCGCGCGCGTCGCGTTGGCGATCCTGGTGTTCTCCCGGACCGGCTCGGGTCTTGCGACGGCGGCGACGTACGCCCTGACCTTCCTGCCGGCCGTCATCGGCGGGTTGGTGCTCTCCGGTCTGGCCGACAGCCGGCCGCGGCGTGGCTTGATGGTCATCTGCGACCTCATCCGCGCGGCCCTGTTCGCGTTGATGGCGATTCCCGGCATACCTCTGCCGGTGCTGTGCGTGCTGCTCATCGCCGCGGTGCTCGCCGGATCGCCGTACAGCGCAGCCGAGCCGGCGGTGGTCGCCGACCTGTTCACCGGCCCGCGCTACCAGGCCGCCGTCGGTCTGCGCACGGCGACATCGCAGGCGATGCAGCTGGTCGGATTCGCCGTCGGCGGCGTGGTCGTGGCGATCACCGGGGCGGACTTGGCTCTCGCGATCGATGCGCTCACGTTCGTCGTCGGCGCCGCTGCGGTCGGATTCGGGTTGTCGCGGTTCCCGGTGCCGGCACCGGGCGTGCGGATGCTGCGCCAGATGCGTGTCGGAGCGCGTGCGATCGCGCACGACCCGCGCCTGCGGCTGCTGCTCGGGTTCGCGTGGTTGACCGCGTTCTGGGTGATCCCGGAGGGGTTGGCGGCGCCGTTCGCGAACGGTCACGGCGGTGGCCCGACCTCGGTCGGACTACTGCTTGCCGCCAACCCGACGGGAAATCTGATCGGCACGGTGGTGCTCACCCGATGGGTGCGACCGGCATCGCGGTCCCGCTTGCTCGGGGTACTCGCCGTTGCCGCCGGATTGCCACTGGTTGCCTGTGCGGGCAATCCGCCGATCTGGTTGGGGGTGGTGTTGTGGGGGACCTGCGGCGTGTGCAGCTCCTACCTCGTCGTCCTGATCGCCGAGTTCGTGGCGATCGTGCCGTCGAGCACGCGCGGCCAGGCGATCGGGCTGGCAAGTTCCAGCCTGTTGGCCGCGCAGGGCGTCGGACTGCTCA
Source organism: uncultured Actinomycetota bacterium (assembly GCA_963754285.1). Lineage (GTDB taxonomy): Bacteria > Actinomycetota > Actinomycetes > Mycobacteriales > Jatrophihabitantaceae > RYN-133. Next base: position 689,477 of record CAVWFN010000006.1, on the reverse strand, counting down.
TCGGCGGAGCGATGACCGCGTGGTGGGGTCCAGCAGTCGCCATCGCCGTCGCCGGCGCCGTGGGTTCGGGCTTGGCGGTCGGGTTGGTGCTGAGCCGTCGCGAAGCGACGAGCGCCGCGCCGGGCCGTTCGAGCCCGTGGGTTCTGTAGCCGACTAGCGCCAGTCGTAGTTGTTCATCGGGGGGTCCCTTCTGTGTGGGGGGCGTATGTGGGGGGATCAGCGAGGGGTTGGCGGGTTCAGCGCCAGTCGTAGTTCTGCACGACACGTCCTTTCTGCTGGTTGCGGATGTGAGGCCTCCGGAGCAGACGCTGAGCTCAGCGCCGCTCGAAGTTCTGCGGGCCCATTCCCTTGTGTGTGGTTTAGGTGGTTGGGTATCAGGAGGACCTCGACGCAGTCCTGTGCGGTAGATCGCGTGATGGGTAGACGCGTCGACGCCGGGGCATATAGACAGATATGTGCTGAGGCAGAGGGAGACGGCCAGGGGAAGGCCGAAGGGGATATGTCCGCTTTTGTGCTCGCGTGACCAGAACGTCGGGCGACACGAAAAAATAACCGGGGCCTAACACTCGCGCGGCGCCTGGTTATGAGCGAAGATGAGGGGGCGCAGGTCGATGCCGCGACAAGCGGACCGGCACTCGTCGACGGTGCCGAAGGGAGGAGGCCGGCGTATGCGCCAAGATGCGCCATCGCCGGCGCGCAGCGGTGCGCGCCGACAGACGTTGTTGCGCGTGCGTGATTCGGCACTGTGGAGGACCCCCCGATCGCCACGTGTCCTCATTCTGTCCACTGAGTTGCTCTGCGTCACGTGGCTAGTAGTAGCCAATTTCGTTTTCGTGCCCGACTCGACAGATTTGCGGCGATTTGCGCTGCTATTTTGTCTCGCCGCTTTGTATGCCGAAGGTGGCGACCGCATCGAACGCCTGCGCCGGTTCGCCGGTTACGTCGACAACTCGGTCATCGTCGAGGGATCGACGCAGTGGTGCATCGCGGCCGCGATCGTCTTGCCGCCCGGTCTGGCCGGCGCATTCGTCGCGTTGTTGTACACCCACACGCTGATTCGTGCGCGAAGGCATCGTACGCAGCCGCCGCATCGAACCATCTACTCCGGAGCGACCGCGACGCTCGCGGCCATGACGGCATCGTCGCTCATCATCGCCTTCGGCGTTGCCCGGGATCAGGTCGGCACCTCGGCCTGGTCCTTGCTTGCCGTTGTGTGCGCCGTGGTGGCCTACACGTTCGTGCAGGAATCGCTCATCGTCGCTGTGCTGTGGCTGATCCGGCGCCCCGATCGACTGCGTGCCGTGATCAGCGGTGGCAACGAGCGCGCCATGGAGTGGGCAACGCTGGCGTTGGGCGTCCTGCTGGGCGTTACCGTCCTGCACGCGCCTTATCTGTCACCGGTCGTCGTCCTGGTCGTCGTCGTGCTGCGCCGCAGTGCGCTGGTGCACGAATTGCAGGTCCAGGCCACCCGCGACGCGAAGACCGGCCTGCTCAACGCCGGTGCGTGGCGCCACGAAGCCGAGCGTGAACTCGTGCGCGCCGAGCGGCTCGAGGCCCCGGTGACGGTGTTCATGCTCGACCTCGACCACTTCAAGAACCTCAACGACGCCTACGGCCACCAGGCCGGCGACGCGGCGCTGAAGGCAGTCGCCGACTGCATCAGCGATGCCCTGCGCGGCTACGACGCCGTCGGGCGCTTCGGCGGCGAAGAGTTCGTCGCCCTGCTCACCGACATCGACGCAGTTCAGGCCGGGAAGGTCGCGAGCCGGTTGCTCGAGCGCATCCGCACGCTGCGCCTGGCGCATGGCGGATCGATCACCGCCTCGATCGGGGTGGGCGTCGGGCGTTCGGACGCGCACACGGTCGACGACCTGATCTCGGTCGCCGACCAGGCGCTCTACGTTGCGAAGGACTCCGGACGCGACCGCGTGCACACGATGCTCGCCGTGCTCGACCCGACCAGGGTCGATGCGACTGTTGACGAGCCGGTCATCGACTTCTGAGTCGAACCTGCTCCGGCTGATCCGCGAGGGTTAAATCACGAGGGCCGACACCCCCGCGGCACCGGCCCTCGCTCTGTGAGACTGGGCGTCGCCCGCACCCCCGCGGCACGGACGACGCCCAGGGCTTATCGGTCAGACCCCATCTCGTCGAGAGCGATCAGCTGGCGCTGCACCTCGCGGGCGACACGCAGCGTCTCGGTCTCGGTGACGCGGTAACCGTTGTCTCCACGGGCCCACAACCCGCACAGCGTCAGCTCCAGCGCGGTAATGCTGGTTTCGACGCTGATGGCATTGAGGTAGTCGTCGGAGATGTATCCCGGCCGACCGACCTCGATGCTCACGAGAATGGCGTAGGTGTGCAGCTTGAGGGCTGCGCGCGAAACGACCGGTCCAGCCGGTCCCCCCGCCCGCGCGAAGCCTTCTGCCGACACCTCTTCCATGTCAACTAGTTTGCCCGATCCAGGGGCGTGATGCACGCGTTATCGGAAAATATTTCTAACCGACACCAGACCGGGTCATGAGCTGAGCGTCGAGCAGCGCGTGGATGCGTTCCGGAGCCATCGCCTCAGCCAGCGCGTTGCCCTGTCCGCGTCGGCACCCGAGTGCCAGCAGCGCCCGCGACACGTCGGCTCCACTCACCCCCTCGGCCACAACGTCCAGGTCGAGCGAGCGGGCCAGGCGGATCACGCCGCCCACGATCGCGGCCGCCCGTGGATCACTGGTCATCGGGCCGACGAAGCTCTGGTCGATCTTCAAGATGTCGATCGGGAGCAGTTGCAGGTGCGACAGAGTGCCCTCGCCGGTGCCGAAGTCATCGACGGCCACCGAGATGCCGCGCTCGCGCCAGGTGCCGAGTTCGGCCGCCAGCAGGTCGAGTTCAGCAGGCATGCGGCGCTCGGTCAGCTCGATGCAGACCTGCGAGCCGCGCAGCCGGTACTTGGTCAGCGCTTCGAAGAGCACCTTGGTCACCCCGGCGTGCAGCACCTGCGGCGCGGGCACGTTGAGTCGCAGCACGAGGTTGTCGGCCAGCCCGGCATCGCGCCAGCGGGCCAGCTGCCGGCACGTCGTCTCGATGACCCAGTGCTGTACGGCGACGAAGGTCCGGGTCTGCTCCGACTCGGGTACGAACACGTCCGCACTGAGCAGTCCGCGCTGCGGATGTTGCCACCGCAGCAGTGCCTCGACGCCGACGATCGCACCGGTGGCCAGGTCGAACTCAGGCTGGTAGTGCATGCGCAAGCTGCCGGAGGCCAGGGCGCCGGCCAGTTCGAGATCGAGTTGCAGGCGACTGAGCCGTCCGGCGGTCATCTGCTCGGTGTAGACGTGCACCGTGTCGCCGCCGGCCTCGCGCGCCGTCGCGCCGGCCCGGGTGGCACCCCAGAGCAGGGCAACGGGGGACAGCTCCTGATCGAAGTCGGCGCACACCCCGACACTCGCCGATCGGCTGATGGCGATGCCGTCGACGGTGACCGATTCGGCGATCAGTGCACGCAGGCGTTCAACCTCGCGCAGGGCGCCGGCCTCGTCGGTGATGTCGGTGCGGATGACCAGATACCGCGCGCCGCCCGCGCGGGCGACACGACCGTTTCGGCCGGCCCAGAACTCGATCCGCCCGACGAGGCTGCGTAGCACCGTGTCTCCGGCCCGGTAGCCCAGCACCTCGTTGGTGGCGCCGAGCCGATCGACTGAGATGGCGAACGCGACGCGCGGGCCGACTTGACCAGCGGTCCAGTCCAGCAGCGCCTGCCGGGCGGACTCGACGGAGGACATGCCGAGAACGGACGGCACCAGCGATGCCGCGAGTTCGGCCTCGGCCGCGGCGGTCGAGCGATCGGTGCGATCAGACGACTCGCGCACGACGAGCAGCGCGCCACGCGGGTCGCCGGTCGCGCCGCGCACTGCCGCGAGATCGACAACTCCCAATCCGGGGACGCCGACGCGGACGGTTTCGCGGCCGCCGTTCGCATCCCAGTGTTGAGCGATCGCCTCCAGCGCACGGATCTCGGCTTCGTCGACCGCCTGCCCGGGGTGCGATCGAGCCACCGGTGCGTCACCGGTGATGGGGATGTAGCAGGTCAGTCGGGCGCCCAACGCATCGGCCAGCGCGCTGAGGAATGTGGACACAGAACTCCACCGATCGAGCCCGGACACGCCGGGCGCCAGCGGAGTGACCACGGGGTCAGGATATCGGCAGTCGGCAGTTCTGCCGATATCCACGTGAATTCGCGGTCAGAATGTCGCGCGTTCTGATCGCGTGGCGCGCGGACGGCAAAGGCCGTTATGCATACAATTCCTGCTGCCCGGGTAGCCGTTCGCCTGATCGCGGTTGCCGAGCAGTGACGACGGGAGTAGCGCCAGATGAGCGGTAGCGACAGCGAAGACGCTGCTCTGGTTCGTGAGTGGGCCACTGTTGTCCGCGGTATCGACGCGGTCCAGCACGGCTTCGCCCTGCGGCTCGAGTCGCTCGAGATGACCTTGCCGTACTTCTCGGTGCTCACGTTGCTTCTCGACGCCGACGAGCAGCGGCTGCCGATGAGCCGGATCGCGCGCGACCTTGCGATGACCTCTGGTGGTTTCACCAAGTTGGCCGATCGCATGGCACGCGACGGCCTGATCGACAGGCGCGGGTCGTCCGGCGACCGGCGGGTCGTGTTCGCGGCGCTGACCGAGAGCGGACAGAAAATGGCACACGCCGCACTCGAGGTGTACCAGCGCTACTTGCGTGAACTCGTGCTGCCGGTCGTGTCCGAAGACGAGTTGCACGCGCTGTCCGACATCTCGGGACGACTGTCCGGCGCGCGAGTCGCCGCCGAGGACGCGGCGCAGTTCGAACTCACCCAGCGACCCAGCACAGAGCCGGACCGTCGCGCCGACTGACAGTTCGCGCGAGCCTCAGGCCGCGTCGGCCGCGTCCGCACCGCTCGCGTCGATGTCACGGTGCCGCGGCCGGTACTCGATCTCGCTGCGTACCGCGGAGCCGGGGTGCGAGCGCACCTGCGGGCCGGCCGAAACACCGAGGACCGAGCCGCACTTCGCGCACACGGCGGGGTGCTGCGGGTCGACGATGTGTCCGCCGTTGCGCGTGCACCGTGCGGCAAGATCGTTCAGCTGGCCGTGGATCTGCTCGGCGACCGAAAGCGTGTCGGCGTCCGACACGCGATAACCGCACGAGGTGCGTTCCCACAGGCCGGCCAGGCAGAGCTCGAGGGCTGTGATCGAGGTTTCCGCGCTGATCGCGCTGAGATAGCGGTCGGAGACGAAGCCCGGACTGCCGGATTCGATGCTCGACAGCACACCGAAGGTGTGCAGGTGCATCGCGGCACGCGAGAGCACGAGCTCGTCAGAACTCGCGTCGCTGCGCGAGCGGCGCAAGCGAACGAAGGTCGTGTGCGCGGCGTCGTCGGCGTCGTCATTCACGCCGTATTCATTCCCCAAACGGGCGCTCCTCAAGCGCAGTTCAAGAAACTTTCGCCTTCTCGTCAGGTAGCCGGCGGTGCTGACGCGTCCAGTTCGGCCCACACCGTCTTGCCCGTGATCCCTGGGATTCGATCAACGCCCCAGTCGTGTGCAGTGGCGGCAACGATCAGCAGACCTCGGCCGGTCGGCCGATCGATGGAGGGGTGTCCGGCAGGCACCACCGGCATCGTGTCGCTACCGTCGCGTACCTCGACACGGATCCTGGCCGGCTTGATGATCAACGCGATAACGATGTCCGGTCGGCCGTGCCGCACTGCGTTCGTGACCAGTTCGCTCACCAGCAGCAGCGTGTCCTCGACGACGTGCACGGGTAGCGGTGGGAGCTGCCGCGCAGTCCACGCGCGAGCATGCGCCGGTGCTTGCAAGCCATCGGCGAGCGTGAGCCGTGGTTCCGACACGTGGTGGGGCCGATCCTTGAGGCGCCCGTCGGCGCGTGAGTTCACGTCCGGCAGGGGTGAACGAGACAGGGCTGGCCGGAGACAAGCGGCCCTGACACCGTCCCTCGGCTGGTGGGAGAGTTCCCACGCGAAGGCCGTTTGAAACACACCCGAACGGGCAGATTCGGCCGAGTTCTACCCGGCAGCGCCGATCAGCTCGGCGATGGTCGAAAGCAGGCGCGGATCGGTCTGGACGAGCAGCGTCGTGATCACCGTTTCGCGCCACGCTGTGAGTTCGTCAGCGATCTTCGCGGCCGGCCCGACCAGGGCGACGTCTTCGACGAGCGCCGTCGGAACGGCCGCGATCGCCTCGGGCTTTCGCCCGTCGAGATAGAGCTCCTGGATCTTCGCCACCTCGGCCTCGTAGCCCATCCGGGCGAAGACGTCAGCATGGAAATTCATGGTCTTCGCGCCCATGCCACCGATGTAGAGCGCGAGCGAGGGCCGCACGAGGTCTGCGGCTGCTTCGGCGTCGTCATTGATGATGACCGGCACGAACGCGGCGACCTCGAAGTCGTCCGGCGTGTGCCGCGCGCCCTCTCGGGCGAATCCCTCGGCGAGCGCGGCGCGATAGAAGCCGTCGGTCTTGGGTGAGAAGAACATCGGCAGCCAGCCGTCGGCGATCTCGGCGGCCAGCGCGACGTTCTTCGGGTCCTTCGGCGCCGAGCATGATCGGGATGCTGCTGCGCAGCGGGTGCACGGTCGACTTGAGCGCCTTGCCCAGCCCGGTGCCGCCGGGGTACGGGAGCGGATAGGCCGGCCCGTCGTTGGTGACCGGGATGTCGCGAGCCCAGACCTTGCGCACGATCTCGATGTACTCGCGCGTGCGCGCCAGCGGCTTCGGGTAGGGCTGGCCGTACCAGCCCTCGACCACCTGCGGTCCGGACGCACCGAGCCCGAGCACGAACCGCCCGCCGCTGAGGTGGTCGAGGGTGAGCGCAGCCATCGCTGTCGCGGTCGGGGTACGTGCGGACATCTGCATGACGTCGGTGCCGAGCCGAACCCGCTCGGTTGCGGCTCCCCACCACGCCAACGGGGTCAGGCAATCGGATCCGTACGCCTCGGCCGTCCAGATCGAATCGACGCCGACCTGCTCGCAAACGGCGATCGCGTCGGTCACGCCGGGCGGCGGGCCGGAGGACCAGTAACCCGTGTGATAGCCAAGCTTCATGGGTCGAACTGTAACGAGTTCTAACACCTAACGGCGCGGTGCCGAGTATTCTGCAGCCACCCAGCAACCGCGCTGCCGGGTGCGGTGACCTGTGGAGGAACCCGTGATGTCCGAGTCTGAACCGAGGCCCGACATTCCGCCGCCGGGCGGAGTGGCGTGGCTTGACGTCTCGGCCCAGACTGCCGATTCGTGGCCGGGGCGCATCCGCACGGGCCCGCTCGGGCTGCAGATCTCGCCGCTGGCGGGCGCGCGGGCGCCGTACTTCTTCAAGGGCGCGCGGCTGCGCGGGGCGCGCTGTGTCTGGTCGGCGTCGACGGTCAGCGGGGCCGAACTGGCCCGCCGCACCCGCCCGCCGGCGAGCGCGCCGGACACTGCTGTGCACCTGCTCGTGCGCGCCGAGTGCGCCGGCTCGGTGTTCGATCCCGTCGGGCAGTTGACCCGCGGCACCTTGAAGGTGCTCGATCCGAGCCACGAGATCCGCGAGCAGTTCGTGGCCAACACCCATTTGTTCACCCTCAACGTCCAGCGCGGGACGATCGGCGTCGAGGCCGCGACGCTGGCCGAGATGATCGACCTGTCCTACGAGCTGACCGCCTTCCAGGCGCAACTGTTGCGGTCCGCGGTCGGGCTTCTGCTCAAGGGCGGCGACGAGTTCAGCTCATCGGCGACGCTGGTCGGCGTCGATCGATATCTCGGCGCGATGGCCGGGCTGCTGCTGCGCACCGCCGTGCGCCAGCCCGGCACGGAGATCGAGCTGATGGAGTCGATCCGGGCCCGCACCGACACGATCATCTTCGAGCAGGCGGCCGATCCGGTGCTGAGCCCGGCAACGATTGCCGCGCAACTCAACATCTCGCTTCGCCAGCTCTACCGAGCCTTCAACGGCGCCGAGAGCCCGGCCGCGCGCATCCGCCGCCGGCGCCTCGAGCATGCAGCCGAGCTGTTGGCGGCCCGGGCCGCGCCGGCGCAGGTCGAGAAGATCGCGCTGGAGTGCGGGTTCGTGTCGGCCGAGTACTTCTCGCGCGCGTTCCGCCGCGAATTCGGTCTGAGCCCGCGCGCCTACCGCTCGGCCCACCGTGACCGGCCGATGGCCAGCCCGGTCGCCAAGATCGACAGCTGAGCCGACCGCCGCGGATCAGCTCTTGGGCCGCACCGGCGCGAGCGCGGCCATCTCGGTGGCCAGGGTGTCCAGTCCGGTCGCGAGGTGACTCATGCAGTCGGCCAGCTTCGCGCGAAGTTCGGCGGGGACGGCGCCCTCGATGGCGATCCGGAACTGCTCGCGGTACTCGTCCAGGGCGGCTTCGCCCTGCTCGGTCAGCACGACGATGACGCTGCGGCGATCGTCCGGATTCGGCTCGCGCCGCACGAACTTCGCCGTCTCGAGTCGGTCGAGCATCGGCGTGAGCGTGCCCGAGGTGACCAGGATGCGGTTCGCGATCTCGCCGGGTCGCAGGTGTCCGCCATTGGCGGCGAGATGACTGATCACCAGGCTGTCGCCGATGGTGATCCGGTACCGATGCGCGAAGGCCGTGCGGACCCGGTCGATACCGAGGTCGAGGCTGCGCAGCGCCGCGACGACAAGCCCGGTGGGCTCGTCCATCACACCGGTGATCGTCACTATCCGGATGTTACCTGGAACATCATGTAATTGTCATCGGCAACAAAGATGACAGACCGATGAGTGACCCGCGCATCAATTTGATTGATTTTCAAGCTGGTTGCTAGAGTCGGCCGCGATCGCGCCGCGGCCCACCTCCCTCCCTTGGGCCGCGGCGTGGTCGTTTGCCGAGGGTCGGACACGCGGACGGGCGGACGCGCAGTCGAAAGTAGCGTCACCATGATCAGGAAAGGGGTCCGGTCCATTCGGACCGCGCCGAAACACGTGCGCGACGCCGAGTTCGAGACCGTGATCGCCGAACTCGCGCTCAGCGAGGACAGCTTTCGCGTGGCATTCGACGACGCTCCCGGCCCCGTCGCGATGGTCGCCGGGCCCGGCGAGGTCGACGGTCGCCTGTTGCGCGTGAATCCCGCCTTCGCCCGGATGCTCGGAATGTCGGTGGCCGACCTGCACCTGCGTGAGATCGCCGCGATCACCCATCCCGACGACCGCAACAGCGACGCGCTGGTCGGCGCTGACGGCACCCGGACCGTGCGCAAGCGCTACCTGCACGCCTCGGGACGTCCGGTGCACGTGGAAGTGCGGTTGTCGGGTGTGCGCGATGCCGGTGGCGTCGTGTCCTACCTGCTCAGCCACGTGATCGACCTGGACGCGCAGGAGGCGTCGCGGCGGGCGCTGCACGACGCGTCGCGGATCCGTCGTGACATGGTGTCGACCATCTCGCACGAGCTGCGCACACCGCTGACCAGCGTGCAGGGCTACCTCGAGATGATCGCCGGCGAGGATTTCGGCACCCTCACCACCGAGCAGAAGCGCATGATCGACATCGCGATGCGCAACGCGGTGCGCCTCGAGGAGTTCGTCGCCGACCTGCTGATGCTCGCGCGACTCGACGCCGCCGAGCTCGACCCGATCCGGCACTTCCCGGTCGATCTGGGTGGGATCGTTCATGCCGCTGTTGCCGATGTGGCCGAGAGCGCTGCCGCGCGGGGGCAGGAACTGCTGGTCGACCTGCCGACGATCGCGCCGACGATCCGCGGCGATGCTGCGCACCTCAAGCGCGCGGTGCAGAGCCTGGTCGCGAACGCGATCAAATACACCGGCGACGGCGGCCGGGTGACAGTCACCGCGAGCGTCGCCGACGACCACGCCCGCGTCGAGGTCGCCGACACCGGGATGGGCATTCACGCCGACGAGATCGCAATGCTCGGCGACCGGTTCTTCCGCGGCACCGACGCCCAGCGCCGGGCCATCGGCGGCACGGGGCTGGGCCTGGCCATCGCCAAGACGATCGTCGACCGGCACGGCGGGACGCTCGAGGTGACCTCGACGCCCGGGCAGGGTTCGACCTTCACGATCGTCGTGCCGATCGGCGGGGCCGCCGCGGACACGACCGCAGGTGGAACTGGTGGAACTGGTGGGACTGGTGGGACTGGTGGGACTGGTGGGACTGGTGGGACTGGGACTGGTGGGGCGGGTGGGGCTTGAACCCACGACGGGCGGATTATGAGTCCGCTGCTCTGACCAGCTGAGCTACCGCCCCCGGGCCAGGCTCAACCTACTGCAGCCCGATTTAGGTTGATTCGACAACTGTAGCTTCGTGCTTCACACTCAATTCACAAAAGATCTTTCCGCAGGGACGATCTCACCAGGGAGGGCCAGTACGGCATGAGGATGGCGCGTCGGTTCTCGCGCGTCAGCCGCGTCCGTCCGCAGCATGCGGCGACGCCGGCGACGGATGCTGTCATGCGCCCACGCATGGCCCTGCAGCCGATCATCTCCACCTCCACCGGGGCCACCCTGGCCGTCGAGGCGCTGGCCCGCTTCGCCGATCGCGCGAACACCGAGGCCGTGCTCAAGCTCGCTCGCGACCAGGGCCACGGACCTGAGCTCGAGGCACAGTGCCTCGAAGTGGCACTCGAATGCCGCCTCGACCTGCCCCCCGGAATGCTGTTGTCGGTCAACGTCAGCCCGAACGCGTTGTCCTACATCGCCGCGTGCGACATCTGGCCCGACGACCTGCGCGGTGTGATCGTCGAGATCACCGAGCACGAAGTGAACGACCACGTCGACCTCGGCGCGCACCTCGACCGGCTGCGTGACCGGGGCGCTGCGATCGCGATCGACGACGTCAGCACGGGCTACGCCGGGCTGTTGCGGCTGGCCCAGATGTCTCCGGACTACGTGAAGATCGACCGACAGGTCGTCACGGGCCTGAGCCAGAACGCGATCCAGCGGGCCGTGCTCGAGGCCCTGGTCACTCTCTCGCACCGACTCGGCGCGGCCGTGATCGGCGAGGGCGTCGAGGACTATGCCGATCTGGCCGCGCTCGCCGACTTCGACGTCGAATACGCCCAGGGCTTCGCGATCGCCCGTCCGTCGGCCTACTCGGCGATGACCGGCGTTTCGGCCGAGGTCATCGCTGCCTGTCGCACGAATCGGCAGCGGGTCGTCGGAGGCGGAGGCAGCGGCGGACGCGATGTGGCGCGGACGCGCGACGTGTACGCGGTGACCGCCGCCCTGGCCGTGGCCGATCGCCGTCGCGACGTGCACGCCGCCATCTCCGCGGCTGCCGCCGATCTCGGCGTCGACGTCATCGGAGTATCGATCGCGGGCAGTGACCACAACCTGCGCGAGATCGCCAACACCCACGATCTGGACCCGAGCCCCTACGTGCTCACCGACTATCCCGCCACGCTGGCGCTGATGAAGGGCGGCGGCGCGATCGAGATCCAGCTCAACGATCCGGGCGCCGACCACGCCGAGCGGCGGCTGATGTCCGAACTGGGCTACGCGAGCCTGTTGATGGTGCCGCTGGTCGACCGCGACACGACGATCGGCATCGTGGAGTTCGCACAGTTCGCCCCGCGGCGATGGAGCACGCACGACGTCGCGCATGCCACCGGACTGGCCGAACATCTCACGCCGGTGCTGCGGCGCCTGGGTGTCGGCGTGGCGGCCGACCCGCAGCGCACCGCAACAGCAGTCTGAATCTGCTCAGGCCCCGAGCAGCGGCGGCAGCGTGAACAGCATCAGCGTCGACCACGTCACGTGGGTGATGATCGGGGCCAGGATCCCGCCGGATGCCCGCCGTTGCAGGCCCAGCACGGTGCCCAAGGTCAACGCGGCGAACACCAGCATCGGGTTCCCCGTCGCGACCGTCGCGAGCGCGTAGATGCCTGTCGAGATCAGCACCGGATGGCGTCGTCCGATCGCGGCGAACAGGGCGCCACGGAAGAAGATCTCCTCGGCGACACCGTTGACGATCGTGACGATCGCGATCAGCGCCAGGTTGCCCTTCTGCGCGTGCTCGAGGACGGTCACGACGTAGTCGCGCAACGGGCCGATCTCACGGACAACGAGGGCGCCGACGACGAAGATCGCTGCCGCTCCCAGGCCGACGACGAGCGGGGTCAGCACCGGGCGCCGCAGCGTGCCCCGAGACTCCTGGTAGCCGAGATGCAGCGGGCCGGAGGCGAAACCGCCGGTCGTCCAGATCAGCGCGACGGCAAGCGAAAGCGGATAAAACAGGGCGTTGCCCGGCTTCACTGCGAGCGAGAAGCCCAGGACGGTGGCGCCCAGGATGAGCGTGACCGCGGCGATGATGCGGCGCCGACGAAAAGCCTCGTCGGGCTGTTCGTGATCGCGCGGCACTTTGTCGATCAGTGCCGGCGCGACCGTGCGCTCGAGCCGGGCGCGCACGCCTCTCACGAAGATCGCTCGCGAGCTCGATCGTCGAGGGCAAGGCGCACCGCGTCGTCGTAGCCCATCAACGTCCCTGGCACGAGAGATTCGATCGAGTGGTCGTGGACGACGACCTCGTTGGTCATCGACTCGACGAGGTTGCGTGCGGTTGCGAGGTCGACGTCGGTGACCAGCGCGAGCCACCCGGCGGACAGGCGCGGCGACAGCAGCGGGACGCCGACGCTGGGCAAGCGCTTGCCCTGCAGCGCCGCGGCCCGCTTGAGCATGTCGATGTAGCGCAGGACGTCGGGGCCGCCGATCTCGAACACCCGCCCGCGGGCGTCCGGATGGTCGAGCACGCCGACGAGATAGCGGATCACGTCCGGCAGCGCGATCGGCTGCGTGCGCGTGTACACCCAGCGCGGCGTGACCATCGCGGGCAGGTGGTCGACGAGTTGCCGGGTGATCTCCCACGAGATGCCGCCGTGCCCGACGACGACGGCTGCGCGCAACACGGTTACGGGGACACCTGCGACGCCGAGCAGCTGTTCGACCTGGCGACGCGAGCGCAAATGCGCCGAGAGCTCGCCGTCGTCGACGCCGAGCCCGCCGAGGTAGACGATGCGGTCGATGCCGGCTTCGGCGGCAGCGCCGCCGAAGTTGAGAGCTGCTGCCGCGTCCTTCTCCTCGAAGTCGTCCGAGTCGAGGGAGTGCACGAGGTAGTAGGCGGCGTCGACCCCGCGCAGCGCCGTGGCGAGCGAATCGGCATCGTCCACATCGCCGTAGACAGCCTCACCCTGGCCGTCGTAGCTCTGCGGATTGCGCGTCATCGCCCGGACCTCGTGGCCGGCCGAGGTCAGTTCGGTGGTCAGGTGCCTACCGATGAAGCCGGATGCACCGGTGACGAGCACGCGTTTGGCCATACCTATCAGTGTCCCCGAGGCGGGCCGTCCGAATCGCGAGGTGTGCCACATCCGTCGGTCACGGAATCTTCTGGTCGATACCGGCACGAGAGTGGCTCAAACGCCCCTGGGCCGTGAACTCGGTGCTAGCCCGCGGTCGAGGTCACCCGGCACACTGATCTTGATGGCGACGGTCGAGGGCATGGGCGCGGCGGCGGCGGTGCGACCGGTGCGGCCGGTGCGGGTCGTCCTCATCGACGACACCAATGACATCAGGCTGCTGCTCCGCATCGCGCTCGAGGCCAACGGGCAGTTCCACGTGGTCGGCGACGCGAGCGACGGAGAACGCGGGGTCGAGGTCGTGCGCGCCGAGCGCCCCGATCTGGTTGTGCTCGATCTCGCCATGCCCGTCATGGACGGCATCGAGGCGCTCGCGCACATCCGCAAGGCTTCACCGCAGTCGCGGACGGTCGTGCTGTCGGCCTTCGACGCCGAGCGGATGGCAGAGCGGGCCACCGCCGCGGGCGCCGATGCCTACCTGCAGAAGGGCACCTCGGCCAAGCGAATCGTCACGGCGATCTGCGACATCCTCGGCATGGACGAGATCGTCGCCCCACGCGCCAGGCGCCGTCCGATCACCCCTGTCGTCGACATGTCGGGCGTCGACGACCCGTCCGGCGCGACTCGCACCGAACTCGATCGTGTGCATGCGGCGCTGGCCGGCGCGGCTCACGAACTGCGCGGGCCGGCGACGGTGCTGCTGGCGATGGCCGAGCTGCTCAGCTCCGAGCGCGACTCGATCGACGCGGGAACGTTCAACCGCATGCTCGATGCGATCCAGCGTCAGGCGCAGGTACTCGACCGCGTGACCGGTGACCTGCTCACCTCGACGCAGTCCCAGCGTGGAGTGCTGACGGTCGACGTCGAGACGATCCGGCTAGCGCCGCTCGTCGACGGCGCTGCCCTTGGCGTCGCCGAACGCATCGAGCTGCACAACGAGTGTCCGCCGTCGATCTGGGTACGGGCCGACCCGACCCGAGTGCAGCAGATGCTCGGCAACCTTGTGTCCAACGCGATCAAGTACGGCGCGGCACCGATCGAGGTACGGGTCACCGAGCTGGACGACTTCGCACAGGTCATGGTCATCGACCACGGCACGGGTGTCCCCGAGGAGTTCCGCGGCAAGCTGTTCGGCCAGTTCTCGCGCGCGAACGGCGCGCGCGTCAACGGCATGGGGCTCGGCCTGTACGTCGTCCGCTCGCTCACCGAGGTGCAAGGCGGCCGGGCCTGGTACGAGCCCATGCCCGGCGGCGGTTCGGCGTTCTGTTTCACCCTGCCGCTGGCGCCGGCACCGGTGCATCAGCCGGTGGTCCCGGCGCCGACCAGCTTTGCGACCTGACCTATCGCGCGCACATCCGCGCGCAGGGTGATTGCGCGGCCGCCTGGCTGGGAATGCTTACCCGTACAACTCGCGGCGCCCCCCGCCGCGAGGTTGCTCTACAAACTCTTGACGGGCACCACCGTTTCTGTAGTGTGATGCCGTGCCCGCAGCCCGGGAGCTTTTCAACGCCTGCGCCTACCTGCTCGATCGTCAGGTCGAACGCGGCGCCGGCGAACGTGTTGCGTTGAGCGGGCCTGTCGGCGAGCTGACTATACAACCAGCTGCACGACCAGGTCGTCCGTGCGAGTGCTGGCCTGCGCGCGATAGGGATCGAACCCGAACAGCGCGTGCTCATGTTCATGGCGGACACGCCCGCCTTCGTCGTCGTGTACCTCGCCGCGATGCGCATGGGCGCCGTCCCCGTGCCGGTGTCGACGATGGTGCATGCGGACGGACTGGCCGAACTGTTGCAGGACTCGCGAGCCCGAGCGCTCGCGGTGACCGCGCCTTACGGGGAGACGGCGGCCGAGGCGCTGCGCAGCGCGCCGGAGGTGCACAGCGTCATCACCGACGGGGTCGACGTCGACACCACGCTGCCGGTCCACGCGCTGTGGGAGCTGGCGGCACACGAGCCGGATCCAACCGTCTACTCGACCACCGCGGACTCACCGGCGTTCTGGCTCTACACCTCCGGCACGACCGGATCGCCGAAGGCGGCGATGCATCGACACGGCGCCATCCAGGTCGTGTGCGAGACGTACGGGCAGCAGGTTCTCGGCATCACCGCCGACGATCGGTGCCTGTCCGCGGCCAAGGCCTTCTTCGCCTACGGGCTCGGGAATACCGTGCTGTTCCCGCTCTCGGTCGGCGCCGCGGCGGTGCTCGAGCCTGGCCCGTCCAGACCGGATGTGATCGCCGACCGGGCAACGCGCTACGGCGCGACGTTGTTCTTCGCCGGCCCGACGTTCTTCGCCAACATGCTGCGAGCCGACCTGGCGCCGGACGCGCTCGGGCCGGTGCGGCTTGCCGCGTCGGCGGGGGAGGCGTTGCCGGCTGCGTTGTACCGACGCTGGACCGAGCACTTCGGCGTCGACATCATCGACGGCATCGGCATGACCGAGATGCTGCACATCTTCTTGTCGAACCGCGTCGGTGCGGTCGTGCCGGGGACGACGGGCGTGGCAGTTCCCGGCTACGACCTGCGCATCGTCGACGACACGGGGCTCGAGGTCGATCAGGGAATGCCAGGAACCCTGATGGTTCGCGGCGCGTCCGCGGCAACCGGCTACTGGTCTCGTTACGACGCGTCCCGCCTCGTGTTCCAGGGCGATTGGTTGCGCACGGGCGACACCTACGTTCAGGACGACGCCGGGAACTACTCGTGTCTTGGCCGCACCGGCGACATGCTGAAGGCGAGCGGCATCTGGGTGTCGCCGGCGGAGGTCGAGAATCGCCTGCTCGCGCATACCGCGGTGGCACAGGCCGTCGTCGTCGCGTCCCTCGATGCGGACGGGCTCGAGAAACCGGTCGCCTACGTCGTCCTGGTCGCGGGAGCACAGGCGAGCGAGGACGAGCTGATCGAGTTCTGCCGTGAGGGCCTGCCGTCGGTCAAGCGGCCCCGCCGGGTGATCTTCGTCGACTCGTATCCCACGACGGCGACCGGGAAGATCCGCCGTGTGGAGTTGCGCGCGCAGGCCGCCGGCGTCCTGTCCTAGGGTCGAGTTCATGCTGGACGGCCACCGCCTGATCGACGTCCACCTGCACCCGGCGAAGCTGTCCGGACTCAAGCTCTCGTGGGACACATGGGTGCAGGACTTCGACTCGCCCGAGCTGCGTGCGATCTACGACGCCGACGGAGTGGTCAGACCCGACGCGTTCGACGCGCACCTCGACGAGCAGGGCGTTGACGTTGCGATCGTGCTGGCCGAGTACAGCCCACGCGTGACCGGCGTGCAGGCGATCGAGGATTTCCTACCGCTCGCCGCGCACAATCCTGGCCGCATCAAGTTCGCGGCGAACGTGAACCCGCACCTGCACTTCCCCGTCGATGAGGAGCTGGTGCGCCAGCTCGATCTCGGTGCGGTGGCGTTGAAGGTTCATCCGGTGCACGCGGGGATCGCAGTCAACGACCGGGCGTTCTATCCCGCTTACTCGATCTGCCAGGAACGCGGCATCCCGGTGGTGGTGCACTGCGGGACGTCCACCTTTCCCGGCGCGCTCAACCAGTACGGCGACCCGGTGCTGCTCGACGATGTGCTGCGCGACTTCCGCGAGCTCGACATCGTGCTGGCGCACGGCGGACGCGGCTGGTGGTACGACGCCGCGGCGTTCCTGGCGCTGACGAACCCGCACGTGTGGATCGAGCTGTCCGGGCTGCCGCCCTCGCGGTTGCAGACCTACTACGCGCGGCACAGCTGGCCGAGGCTCACCCGCCGGATGATCTTCGGCACCGACTGGCCGGGGATTCCCGGTATCGCGGTCAACGCCCGCGCGGTCGCCGCGCTGATGCCGGACGCCGACACGGTCGAGCTGGTCCTCGCGGGGAACGCGGCGCGCGTCTACAACCTCTAATCCCGGAAACTGTCGCCCGGCCGATCCATACTCGCAAGGCGATGAGATTCCTGCACACCTCCGACTGGCATCTGGGCCGATCGCTGCACGGCGAGCCGATGCTCGAGCACCAGCGCACCTTCCTGCGCTGGCTCGTCCAGACCGCCGTCGAGCGGCGCGTCGATGCGGTGCTCGTGGCCGGCGACGTCTACGACCGGGCCGTCCCGCCGACCGACGCCGTCGCGTTGCTCGACGAGGCGCTCGCCGGGTTCGCCGCGGCAGCCGTCGACGTCGTGCTGACCAGCGGCAACCACGACTCGGCGATCCGGCTCGGCTTCGGACGCTCGCTGGCCGCGCACGCGGGCGTGCACCTGCGCACCGACCTGAGTGCCCTGCGCGAGCCGATCGTGCTCGACGACCTCGCGATCTACGGCATCCCGTACCTGCTGCCCGACGCGGTGATGGCCGATCTCGACGCCGACCGGTCGCACGCGTCGGTGCTGAAGGCCGCGGTCGGCCCGCGTCACCGACGACGCTGCGCAACGCGGCATCGACAAGATCGTGGTCCTTGCGCACGCGTTCGTGACGGGCGGCGCCGAGTCGGAGTCGGAGCGCGACATCCGCGTCGGCGGTATCGGCGACGTCCCCGCCTCGGTGTTCGCCGGCATCACTTACGCCGCGCTCGGGCATTTGCACGGCGCGCAGCAGGTCGCACCGAACGCTCGTTACGCAGGATCACCGATGCCGTTCTCGTTCTCCGAGCGCAATCACCGCAAGTCTGTCGCGCTGGTCGAGGTGGGCGACGACGGCGCGGTGGGCGTCGAGCTGATCCCCACTCCGGTCACCCGCCCGATGGCCGAGCTGCGCGGTCGCCTCGACGACGTGCTCGCTGCTGCCGATGGCCCACCGGCAGACGCCTGGGTGCGGGTCGTGCTCACCGACCCGTCGCGTCCGGCGGCTCCGATGGAGCGGTTGCGTGAGCGCTGGCCGCACACGCTCGTCCTCGACTTCCAGCCCGAAGTCGAACCGGTGTCGGCCGCCGACGACCTCGCGCGGATGCGGCAGCACAGCGACCCCGTCGAGGTGTGCTCGCTGTTCGTCGAGTGGGTCGACTCGACCCTGCCCGATCGGCGCCAGCGCGACGAACTCGCCGCCGCGGTCGAAGCCGCACGCCAGGCCGAGACAGCATGAGGTTGCATCGGCTCCGGCTGCGCGCGTTCGGCCCGTTCGCCGGCGAGCAGAGCATCGATTTCGACCCGCTCGGCGCGGGCGGGCTGTTTCTGCTCGACGGGCCCACCGGCGCGGGGAAGTCGACCGTGCTCGACGCGATCACCTTTGCGCTCTACGGGCCTGGTGAGGGCGGGGGATGGGGACGGTTGCACTCGCATTTCGCCGAGGTCGGCGTCGAGCCCGAGGTCTCGCTGGAATTCTCGCTGCGTGGCGTGCGCCAGCGCGTCACACGCTCGCCGGAGTACCCGCGTCCCAAAAGACGTGGCGCCGGCACCACCCTTGAGCGCGCGCAGGTGCATCTCGAACGCTTCGAAGGTGGACGCTGGGTCAGCCGCTCCGCCCGCAAGGACGAGGTCGGCGAGATGCTCGCCGACGACCTCGGGCTGACCCGCGACCAGTTCACCCAGGTCGTGCTGTTGCCGCAGGGTGAGTTCGCCCGGTTCCTCCGCGCGAACGACGATGAGCGCCGTGCGCTGTTGACGAAGCTGTTCGGCACACAGCTCTACGACCGGATCACCGATGAACTCGATCGCCGCCGGCACGAGGTGTCCGGTGACCTCGACGGCGCGGCCGAGCGTCTTCGCCGCCGCGTGTCCGGCGCGGGTGCCGCCGCCGGGCTGTCACCGGCCGAGCAGGACGAACTCGCGAGCCTCCCGCCGCCGCAGCGCGATGCTCGCCTCGAGGCGGTCGGCCTCGAGCTGGACGAGATTGCTCGCGCCGCCGCGGTGAGCGCCGAATCGGCGGTCGACGCCCTCGAGCAGGCGCGCGACCGTGCCCGGAGCGCGAGCGCCGCCGCCGATCGCGTGCGTCGGTTCGCGGAGGCCACGCGCCGGCGTGACGAACACGAGCAAGCCCGCGAGAGCTTCGAGCAGGCCTCCCGTGCTCTCGCAGCCGCAGAGCGCGCCGAGCCGGTGCGCTCGCTGCTCGAAACCCTCGACGAGTGTGCCGCTTCCCTTGCCGCAGTGGTCGAGGCCCAGCCGGGCGTCGAGCGGCTTGTCGGGATCGACTGGGCCGCGCAAGCAACCCGGGCGGGCACCGAGGCGGCCGAGCTCAACCACATGGTCGCGATCGAAGACCAGCTACCCGAACTCAAACGTGCAGTGTCCGACGCGCGGCGAGAACTGCGTCGTACCGGTCAGATGACCGAGCAGCTCGCGGTGCGCGCCGCGGCGTTGCCCGGCGAACTGGCGGCCGCTCGCGCTGCCGAGGCCGAGGCGCGAACCAGGGCACGACTGCTGGAGCCTGCTACGGCACGGCTCGAGCAGTCCGTGGCACAGGCGAGGGCACGCGCCGAGCTCGCCGCGACCGAACACGAACACGCGCGGGCACGCGCGAATCGTGACCAGGCGCTCGACCGCTACATTGCCGCTGCCGACGAGCATCTGCGTCTGGCCGACGCACGCATCAAGAACATGGCCGGCGAGCTCGCCGCAGCCTTGCACGACGGCGACGCGTGCCCCGTGTGTGGCAACGCCGAACACCCGCACCTTGCGACCCCGACTCCGGATGCACCGGGCGCGGTCGAGGTAGCTGCCGCTCTCGAACGCCGGCAGGTCGCCGAGGGTGAGCGCGAGGTCGCCGAGGCCGCCGTGGCAGAGCTCGACGTGCGTCGCGCAACACTCGCCGCGCGCGCGGGCGATGCCGACGCCGACGAGGTGCAGCGCGATCTCGACACGGCTCGCAGCGACGTCGCCGCTGCCACCGCCGGCGCCGAGGCCGTGCCGGGCCTCGAGCAGGCCAGAGCTGACCTCGAGCTCGAGAGCGTTCGGCTCGCCGGTGAACGGGAGCAGGCGATCCATGCCGCGGCGCAAGCGACCGCGGCGCTCGAATCGGCCGAGACCGAGCTTGCCGACACCGTTGCCCTGCTCGAAGCCGGGCGTGCCGACCACGAGTCGGTCGCGGCGCATCGCGCCGCGCTGCTGTCCGAAGCTGCGTCCGCGCAACGGTTCGCCTCGGCAGCACAGAGTTTCGAGACCGCGCACGCCGCGCACTACTCAGCGAGGGCCAGAGCGGTTGCCGAGTCCGACTCGAGCGGCTTCGCTTCGCTCGACGAAGCGCGCGCAGCCGTCCTGACGTCGTTCGAGCGCGACGAGATGCGCGTCCACGTCGACGAGTGGGCAGCGATGTCGCGCGCGCTGCAGTCGGCCCTCACCGCACCCGAGTTCGACGGACTCACGCTCGATGACTTCGAACCCGCGCTGGCCGACTCGGTGGCCGCAGCCGAAGCGGTCCGCGAGGCCGAGGCACGAGTGCAGGGCTGCGCGGTCGATGCCGCCCGGGCCCGATCGACGGCGGCCTCGTTCGCGCAAGCCCGCGACTCGGTGCGCACCGCGGCTGCCGACCACGAGGAACTCGCAGCCTCGGCCGGCCCGGTCGTCCATCTCGCGAAGCTCGCCCGCGGTGTGGCCGGGCAGCGTCGGGTCAACCTCACCACCTACGTCTTGCGACAGTGGTTCGAGCAAGTCGTCTCGGCGGCGAACCTGCGCCTGGCAGGCATGTCGAGTGGCCGTTTCGAGCTCGTCCGCGTCGACGAGGGTGCATCGCGCACCGAACGGTCCGGGTTGACCCTGCAGGTGCTCGACCGGCACACCGGTGAACATCGCAATCCGCGCTCGCTGTCCGGCGGCGAAACCTTCTACACCTCGCTGGCCCTGGCGCTCGGCCTCGCTGACGTTGTGCGCGCCGAAGCCGGGGGAGTCGATCTCGACACGCTCTTCATCGACGAAGGGTTCGGCAGCCTCGATGCCGACACCCTCGATCAGGTGATGGCCGTCATCGACGAGCTGCGCGACCGCGGCCGCAGCGTCGGCATCGTCAGCCACGTCCACGAGCTGAAGAACCGCATCGCCGAACGCATCGAGGTGCGCCGCCTGCCCGACGGATCGTCCACGCTGCGCGTGGTCGCCTAGGGCGACGCTACGAAGCTGCGCCGATCGCCGCTACCAACTGCTCGCCGAGTTCGGCCCGGCAGATCAGCAGGTCGGGCAGGTACGGATGCTCGCTGTTGTAGACCAGCGGCGAGCCGTCGACGCGGGTCGCATGCAGCCCGCCGGCAAGCACGACACCGACCGGGGCGGCCGAGTCCCACTCCCACTGCCCGCCTGCATGCAGGTAGGCGTCGGCGTCGCCGCGCAGCACGGCCATCGCCTTTGCACCGGCCGACCCCATCGGCCGCAATGTCGCACCGAACTGCTCGGCGACCGCCGCAGCGAACGCCGGCGGACGGCTGTCGCTCACCAGGAACACCAGCGGTTCGTTCGCGGTCGTCGGCTCGGCCGGCGTGCTCGTGTAGACCGTCGACAAGGACGGCTGCGCGACCGCGGCCGCGGTGATGCCGCTGGGAGTGTCGCTGCCGCGCGTCCAGAGCGCGACGTGCACCGCCCAGTCGTCACGTCCGGGCATGCCGTACTCGCGGGTGCCGTCGAGCGGATCGATGATCCACACACGGTCGGCCGACAGTCGTGCCGGCGAGTCGACCGACTCTTCGGAGAGCACGGCGTCGTCGGGGCGCGCCTCGGCGAGACCGGCGAGCAGCAGCTCGTTCGCGTCGTGGTCGCCGCGCTTGCCGAGTTCCTTGCCTTCGAGCCCGGACGAGGAACGGATCTGCAGCAGCAACTCACCGGCTCGCTGCGCCAGATCCGCAGCCAGCGCGATGTCGTCCACGGCTATTGCTCGATCTTGTCGATGACGACCGAGGCGAGCGCGTTCACGTCCGCCTCGTTCGAGCGCAGCAACAGGTCGGGCGACAACGGTGCTTCGTAGGGCGCACTGACACCGGTGAAGTCCGGGATCTCACCGGCCCGGGCCTTCGCGTACAGGCCCTTCGGATCGCGCGCCTCGGCGACCTCGAGGGGCACGTCGACGAAGACCTCGTAGAACGGCAGCCCGGCTTCCTTGTGGATCTCGCGTGCTGCGTCGCGGTCGGCGCGGTACGGGCTGACCAGCGACACCAGCACGACGACACCCGCATCGGCCATCAGCTTCGCGACCTCGGCCACGCGACGGACGTTCTCCTTGCGGTCCGCGGGGCTGAAGCCGAGGTTGCTGTTGAGCCCGTGCCGCAGGTTGTCACCGTCGAGCACGTACGCCGGCCGTCCAGAAGCAACGAGGCGACGCTCGACCTCGACCGCGATCGAGCTCTTGCCCGAGCCGGACAAGCCCGTGAACCACAACGTCGCGCCCTGCGAAGCACGCTGCGCGCGGCTGACCTCGTGGTCGTGCCACTTGATGTTCAAATCGCCCTGCGACGGGCCGATGATCATGCCGGCGGCGACGGTGTTGTTCGACGCCTCGTCGATCAGGATGAAGGCGCCGGTGTCGCGGTTGCGCCGGTACGGGTCGTACAGCAACGGCTTCTGCGTGCGCAGCCGCACACGTCCGATCTCGTTGAGCGAGAGGCTGTCTGCCTTCTCGTCGCGGTGCAGCGTGTTGACGTCGAGGCGGTACTCCAGGTCCTTGACCGACGCGCGTGTCGAGCGCGACGTGTGCTGGATCGTGTACGTCGCGCCGGGCGTCAGCGACGTCTCGGCTGTCAGCCAGCACAATGTCGCGTCGATGTCCTGGCCGTTGTGCGGGCGGTTGTGCGGGCGGGCGATGAGATCGCCGCGGGCGATGTCGATGTCGTCGGCGAGTTCGATGACGACCGCCTGGCCGGCGAAGCCCTCGGCCAGCTCCTTGCCGCCAGGACCGTGCACCTTCGCCACCGACGTCGAGAAACCGGACGGCAGCACCGCGACCTCGTCGCCGGGCTTGAAGGTGCCACCGGCGATCGTGCCCGCGTATCCGCGGAAGTCGTGGTAGTCGGCCTGCTGGGGACGGATCACGTACTGCACGGGCATGCGGGCGTCGATCAGGTTGCGGTCAGAGGCGATGTGGATGCCCTCGAGCAGCTTCAGCAGCGACTGGCCCTCGTACCAGGGCATCACCTCGGTCTTGGTCACCACGTTGTCGCCGGTCAGCGCCGACATCGGGACGAAGGTCAGGTCGGCGACCTCGAGCTTCATCGCGAAGTTGCGGAACTCCTGCTTGATCTCGTTGAACCGCTCCTCGGAGTAGTCGACGAGGTCCATCTTGTTGATGCACACGATCAAGTGCGGGATGCCGAGCAAGGTGGCGAGGAAGGCGTGTCGGCGCGACTGCTCGAGCACGCCGTTGCGTGCGTCGATGAGGATCAGCGCGACGTCGGCCGTCGACGCACCGGTGACCATGTTGCGGGTGTACTGAATGTGGCCGGGCGTGTCGGCGATGATGAACTTGCGTTCGGGCGTTGCGAAGTAGCGGTAGGCGACATCGATCGTGATGCCCTGCTCACGCTCGGCACGCAGTCCGTCGGTGAGCAGTGCGAGGTCGGGGCCTTCGTGCCCGCGCGCGACGCTGGCCGACTCGACCGCGCCCAACTGGTCTTCGAAGATCGCCTTGCTGTCGAAGAGCAGGCGACCGATGAGCGTGGATTTTCCGTCGTCGACCGAACCGGCGGTCGCGATCCTCAGTAGCTGCGACATGTTTAGAAATAACCCTCTTTCTTGCGGTCTTCCATGCCGGCTTCGCTGATGCGGTCGTCACCGCGCGTCGCGCCGCGCTCGGTCAGTCGAGCCGCCGCGACCTCGTCGACGACGGCTTCAGGGGTGGCGGCCAGCGACTCGACGCAGCCGGTCGTGGTGGCGTCACCCATCGTGCGGTAGCGCACGGTTTCTTCGAAGACGTGCTCGCCCTCTTCCGGAACGATGAACCGGTTCACGGCGTACAACATGCCGTCGCGCTCGACGACCTTGCGCTTGTGCGCGAAGTAGAGGGACGGCAGTTCGATCTGCTCGTCACGGATGTAGGTCCAGATGTCGAGCTCGGTCCAGTTCGACAGCGGGAAGACGCGGATGTTCTCGCCCTTGCGGTGACGTCCGTTGTACAGGTTCCACAACTCGGGACGCTGGTTGCGCGGGTCCCAGGCGCCGAACTCGTCGCGGAAGCTGAACACGCGCTCCTTGGCGCGCGCCTTCTCTTCGTCACGACGAGCGCCGCCGAACACCGCACCGAACTTGTTGTCGCGGATGCCGCGCAGCAACGTGACCGTCTGGTGCCGGTTGCGCGGCGCGCCGTCGTACTCCTCGTGGATGCGGCCGGCGTCGACGTCGTCCTGAAGTTTCTCGACGATCAGCCGCAGCCCGTACTTCTCGACGGTCTTGTCGCGGAACTCGATGACCTCGTCGAAGTTCTGGCCGGTATCGACGTGCATGACCGGGAACGGGACCCGGGCAGGCCAGAACGCCTTGACCGCCAGGTGCAGCATCACCACGGAGTCCTTACCGCCGGAGAACAGCAGTGCCGGACGCTCGATCGTGGCGGCGACCTCGCGGAAGATGTGCACGGCTTCGGCCTCGAGTTTCTCGAGGTCGCTCAGCTCGTACGTCGTCGTCATGGGGGCCTTTCCTACTGACTGTGTGGGGATGGCTGCGCGCCAACCTGACATTCTGCCAGGCTCGCCAGGCTCGTCTTGACGAACGCTCCGGCGCCGCTTAGCTTCCCAGTGGAACGTGTTCTAGTTTTGAGCTCGAAAGCGAGATGAAATGGGGGCCAGCGTGGTGACGGTCACACAGGCCGACCTGACCGGAAAACTCGCGGACGCCATCGCCGAGGCCGAGCAATTGATCATCACGGCGCCGCACGTCGAGACCGAGCAGGACCTCCAAGAGGGCTACGACTACCTGGCCGGGCTCATCCGGCAGGCGATCTCGTCCGCGTGGTCCTACGACAAGGACTTCCCGTACTTCATCCGTTCGGCGACCCCGTACACGAAGGTCGGGCTCGACAACCCGGACACGCTGTATTTCAGTGCGACCATCCGCGACGACGCCGAGTACGTGGTGACCGGGCGGCGCGGAACGTCGACCGATCTGTCGTTCCAGATCCTCAACGGCAACTACACCCCGGCCGAGGTTCCCGACAGCCTCAACGCCTTCGACGACCGTGACGTCGAGATCAATGCCGACGGCTCGTTCGAACTGCGCTTCGGCCCGCCTCGCACCGATGCCGGACGGAACTACTTCGTCCTCGGCGAGAACGCGTCCATGCTGCTCGCCCGCGAGGTGTTCAGCGACTGGACGGCGACGCCGGGCACGCTGCGCATCCAACGCGTCGACCGAATCGGCGAGGCTCCGCCGCCTCGACCGTCCGAGCTGCCCGCGAAGCGTCTCGCGGCCGCAGGCAAGTCGCTCGTGACGCAGGTGAAGACGTTCCTCGCCTTTCCGGAGTGGTTCTACCTCAAGCTTCCGGTCAACACGATGACCGAGCCACGGCTGACGCCTGGCGGGTTGTCGACACAGTGGTCGTCGGCCGGGCACTACGAGCTTGCCGACGATCAGGCGTTGCTCATCACGGTGCCTGCGTCGGACGCGCCGTATCAGGGCTTCCAGCTCGGTTCGATGTGGTACCTGTCGATGGACTTCGCCAATCACCAGACCTCGCTCACCGCCGACCAGGCGCACCACGACCCCGACGGCATGCTGCGCTTCGTCGTCAGCGAACGCGACCCCGGCGTGACGAACTGGCTCGAGTGCACCGGGCACCGCCGCGGCTATCTGCAGATCCGCTGGCAGCGCACGTCGCGCGAGTTCAGTGCCGCGGACGGACCGACGGTCGAACTGGTCCCGCTGGACGAGGTGGGTGCGCGCCTGCCGTTCGACCAGTCGGTGTCGACCGATCAGTGGCGTGCCCGCATCGCCGCCCGCCAGTCCGCCGTCGCAGATCGGATGCTGGGATGACGCCTTTCCCCGCCCGTGCTCGCTTTCAGCCGTCCCAACCGACCACCAGCGGGGAAACCCCGCAGCCTTTCCCCGCCCGTGCTCGCTTTCGAGCGGGTGCAACCGAGCACCAGCGGGGAAACCCGGGGGGACGGACGATGACGAACAATCTGCTCGAAGACAAGGTCGTCGTCGTGTCGGGCGTCGGTCCCGGCCTGGGACGCGCGATCGCCGAGCAGTGCGCCAAGGCCGGCGCCGACCTGGTGCTCGCGTCCCGCACCGAGTCGCGCCTGCTCGAGGTGGCCGACGACGTGAAGCAACTCGGTCGCCGCGCCCTCGTGGTTCCGACCGACATCAACGACGACGCAGCGGCGCAGCGTCTCGTCGACGCGACGCTGTCGGAATACGGCCGCATCGACACGCTGATCAACAACGCGTTCGCGGTGCCGCCGCTCGGTCCGTTGCAGAGCGTCGACTTCGACCAGGCGCGGGCCGGCTTCGAGACGAACGTGTTCGCGGCGCTACGGCTGAGCCGGCTGTTCACCCCCGCGCTGCAGCAATCGCGCGGCGCGATCGTCATGATCAACTCGTCCGTCCTGCGGCACTCCTCGCAGCCCTACGGCGCGTACAAGATGACCAAGGCGTCGCTGCTCGCGCTCGCGCAGTGCCTGGCCAGCGAACTCGGGCCGTCCGGAGTGCGGGTCAACTCTGTCGCGCCCGGCTGGATCTGGGCCGACGTGCTGCAGGCCTACTTCGGGTACCTGGCCAAGAAGCGCGAGGTCGATCCGCAGCTGGTCTATGACGAGATCGCCGCCACGATCGACCTGCGCCGCCTGCCCGTCCCCGACGAGATCGCCGACGCTGTCGTGTTCATGGCCTCGGACCTGTCGCGGGGCATCACCGGCCACTGCCTCGACGTGAACTGCGGGGAGTACCACCATTAGTGAGCGCGATTCCGTAGGCACGATCGAGGATCTGCACGCCTCGGCCACCAAAATGTGCGGACTCAGCGACTTCGGCACAGATGAGTACCTCGAACCGCTCGAGGTGCTGCTCAACTCCTACGCGACCGAGGAACGGCTGACGCCGATCGGCCGCAAGGTCAAGCGGGCCGAACTGCGCGGCGCGCTGGTAGCGCGTGCACTGAGCCAGGCGTCGTTCGCGCACCATGGCGACACCGCCCCGGTCGAGCGGCCGATCTTCGTGACGGGCCTGCCGCGCACCGGCACGACTGCGCTGCATCGCTTGCTCTGTGCCGACCCCGCGCACCAGGGCCTGGAGCTGTGGTTGGCCGAGTTCCCGCAGCCACGTCCGCCGCGCGACCAGTGGGCCGACAACCCGGTCTACCAGCACATCACCGCGAACTTCGCCAAGTTCCACGAGCAGAACCCGGACTTCGCCGGCGTGCACTACATGACCGCCGACACGGTCGAAGAGTGCTGGCAACTGCTGCGCCAGTCGCTGATGTCGATCTCGTACGAGAGTCTCGCCCACGTGCCGTCCTATTCGGCCTGGCTCGCCAAGCAGGACTGGACGCCCGCATACGCGCGGCACCGGCGCAACCTCGCGCTCATCGGCGCGAACGACGCCGACAAGCGGTGGATCCTGAAGAACCCGTCGCACCTGTTCGCGCTCGACGCGCTGCTCGAGGTCTACCCGGACGCCATCGTCATCCAGACCCATCGCGCGCCACGCACGCTGATCGCGTCGTCGTGCAGCCTGTCGGCGCAGGCGACCGCCGGACAGTCGGAGGTGTTCGTCGGCGACGTCATCGGAGCGACGCAGCTCGACCTGTGGGCGCGCGGCGCGGACGCGTTCGCGCAGGCCCGAGCGCGACACGATCCGGCGCACTTCCTCGACGTCGACTACGACGACTTCGTCGCCGATCCGGTCGCGACGACGCTCGGCGTGTACGAGCACTTCGACCTGCCATTGACCGACGACGCCCGCGCGGCCATTGCCGCGGCCGACGCGGACAGTCGCAGCGGGACGCGCGCGCCGGCGCATCGCTACACCCTCGAAGAGTTCGGGTTGACCGAAGCAATGGTCGACGAACGTTTCGGCCGGTCAGGCACCATGGAGGCGTGACCGCCACCGTCTCGCTCGATGCGCTGCAGAGGCTCGTCGACGACGGCGACGTGGTCGTGCTCAGCGGAGCAGGGTTGTCGACCGACTCCGGGATCCCCGACTACCGCGGCCCGTCAGGCGCGTTGCGCCGGCACGCGCCGATGCAGTTCGCCACCTTCGTGAAAGATCCGGCGGCGCGGCATCGTTACTGGGCGCGGTCGTATCTCGGCTGGCGATCGATCGCCACCGCTCGTCCCAACTCCGGGCACCGTGCGGTCGCCGAACTGCAAGGCAACGGACGCGTCCGCGGCATCATCACCCAGAACGTCGACGGGCTGCACCAGGCCGCCGGCGCGCTCGACGTGATCGAACTGCACGGCGGGCTCGATCGCGTCGTGTGCCTCGACTGCGGCACTCGTGAGTCGCGCTTCGCCCTCGACGCGCGGTTGCGCGCCGCCAACCCGGACTTCGACGCACACGTCGCGCAGGTCAATCCGGACGGGGACGTCGATCTGGCCGACGAGCAGCTGACCGGATTCCGGATGGTGCCGTGCACGTGCTGCACCGGCTCGATGGTGAAACCGGACGTGGTGTTCTTCGGCGAGAACGTGCCGAAGGCGCGCGTCGAGTCGTGTTACGAGCTCGTCGAGGGCGCGCGCTCGGTGCTGGTGCTCGGGTCGTCGTTGACCGTGATGAGCGGGCTGCGGTTCGTGCGCCGTGCTGCGCGCCTCGGCGTCCCCGTCGCGATCGTCAACCAAGGCGCGACGCGTGGCGACGAACTCGCCGACGTGCGCGTCGATGCACCGCTCGGCGAGGTGCTACCCCTTCTCGTCTGAGTCGTCGGCCTCGTCGCTGTCGTCGTCAGAGTCCGCGTCCGAGTCGTCGTCCGACTTCGTCGTCCGATTCGTCGTCGGCTTCGTCGTCCGACTCGTCGTCGCTTCGTCCTCGTCCTCCTCGTCCTTGACGACGACGTCGGGCCAGTCGACCGAACTGTCGGCGAGCTTGTCGGGGTCGACGACCTGCTTCTCGGCGATGATCGGCTTCATCGCATCGACGACGTCCCACACGTTGACGTTCATCGCCGCGAGCACGTGGTTCTCGTCGTCGAGCCAGAACGCGACGAACTCGCGCTTGCCGGTGTCGCCGCGCACGACCACCTTCTTGTAGGAATCGCGGGGCGCGTAGCCCACGTACTCCATGCCGAGGTCGAATTGATCGCTGTAGAAGTACGGGAGGTTGTCGTAGCGGGCCGAACTGTCGCCGAGCAGTGCCTTCGCTGCAACTGCCGGTTGGTTGAGCGCGTTCGCCCAGTGCTCGACGCGAATCCGTCCGACCAGCGGGTGATCGTGGTTGGCGACGTCGCCGACGGCGTAGATGTCGTCGTCGCTGGTGCGCAGCGACGCGTTCACCAGCACGCCGTTGTCGACGCGTAGTTCGGCCATGCGTGCGAGCGAGTCTTCCGGGGCGATGCCCACGCCGGCAATCACCACGTCGGCATCGATGGACGTGTCGTCGTCGAGCTTGACCGCCTTCGGCTTGCCGTCGTCGTCGAGCACGATCTCGCTGATGGTGACGCCGAGCTTGAGGTCGACGTCGTTGTCGCGGTGCAGCTGGGCGAACACCTCGGCCATGTCCTTGCCGAGCACGCCGAGCAGCGGCAACTCGGCCGCCTCGAGCACCGTCACGGTCGACCCGGCCGCCTTGGCCGCTGCGGCCGTCTCGAGCCCGATCCAGCCGGCGCCGATGATGACGACCCGCACGTCTTCGCCGAACGCGGCTTTGAGCACGTCCGAGTCGTGGTGCGAGCGCAGGTAGAGCGCTGCGTCGGCCCCCGGCAGTTCCAGCTTGCGAGGGATCGCTCCGGTTGCCAGCACGAGCTTGTCGTAACCGAGGATGTTGCGGTCGGACAGTTCGACCTGATGACGTTCTGCGTCGAGCTTCATCGCGGCCACGCCGCGGTGCAGCGTCACGTTCTTGTCGGCGTACCACTGCTCGTCGTGCACGACCGCCTTCTCGAATGCGGCCTTGCCCTGCAGGTAGTCCTTCGACAGCGGCGGACGTTCGTAGGGCAGGTCGGCCTCGTCGGTGACGAGATCGAGCCTGCCCTCATAGCCCTGATCACGCAGCGCCTCGACGGTCTTGGCAGCGGCCAGACCGCCCCCGATGACGACGATGCGCTCGGGACTCTTGGGCATGGCGATGCTCCTCTGCTCGACGTGGCTCCTCAGCTGTCCTACCCGGGTTACGTCGTAAACAAAAGTGCGGTTCGACTCAGCGGCACACCGCCGGCGGATGCAGTTCGACGATGTACATGTGCCCCGAGCCGCCGGTGCGGGCGAAGACATGCCCCGCGGCCACAACGAGGTCAGTGAAGAACTCGGACGCCTGACGCGTGTCGGTCGATGCGCGGGCGCGCACCACTCCGGTGTCGGCATCGGCGCATTGGATGTTGCCCGTGCCTCCCAGCCACGCGGTGTTGCCGAAGACGCCTATCGTCGGTCCGACACCCCCGCCACCTGACTGGACGAAACGCTCGTTGAATTCCACCTCGGCCGACATGCCACTAGAGGTCGTTACCCACAACCCCCCGTTTGTCGCCGTGATCGCGCTGACCGCGCCCAGGTCGGCGAGTGTGTTGAGCAGGTCACCGGTCGTGGTGTCGTAGGTCAGAAGATCTCCGCTGCCTTCGCCGGCCCCGGTGCCGACGTACAGCCGGTCTCCCCGCACGGCCAATCCGGAGATCCGAAGAGAGGTGTTCGTGACGTACACGCGCCCGACCGACCGACTGATGGTGTCGAATGTTGTGACGTGGTCACCGCTGGCGAGGTAGATCGTCCTCCCGGCGATCGACAGAGAGACATCGTCGCCAGGTGAGACGGCCACGTTGGGAAGCCTCTCCTTTCTGTTGAGCGTCGTCGGATCAAGGCTTTCTACATGGACGGAGCGCTTCGCCTTGACGGCAATCCAGACCTCGCCGTCGCCGAACGCGACATCGCCAACGACGCTGCCACGCGGTTGGTACTCGGCGACGGCATAGCCCGAGCGAGTGTCGAGACGGTAGATCGAGATGTGTCCGGTAGTGAAGGTCGTCAGGTACAAGGAGGTGCCGTTGCTGATCAGCTCTCCCGGTTCGCCCCAGGTGCTCTTGATGCGCGCGTGCCACGGCCGGATCGGCAATGCTCGCGTCTGCGTTGATGGCGGGCGTGGTGCTCGTCCCTCGGATGTGGCGACGGCGAGGCATGCGTGGTTGTCCGGTGAGCCGGCGGAGTGGCATCGTGCTTGGTCGACCGCGCGGCAATGATGACCGCGACAGCCGCGACGAGAACGACGCACGCAGCGGCGAGCAAGGGCAGCCAGCGGACGACGCCGCTGCTGCACTCGAAGGGCGACTTCGGCGACGGTGATCGGCATGCGGCGGTTCGGGCGTCGTGCGTTCGAGCCAGTCGGCCAGGCGTTCGTCGACAGTCACTTGGTCACCTCGTCCTCGAGCAATGCGGCGACGACCGGCAGCGAGCGCAGCTTGGCGACCGCACGCGATGTGTGGCTCTTGACCGCGCCGACAGAACAGCCCAGCGCGGCGGCCGTGTCGGCCTCGGACAGATCGGCGAAGTACCGCAGCACGACGGCCGCGCGCTGCTGCCGGGGCAGCGTCGCGAGCGCGTCGAGCAGAACTCGGCGCGACTCGCGATCGTCCGAGCCGGCTTCGAGCTCCGGAACCGAGTCGGTCGCGATCTCACCCGTCCAGCGACGACGCTGCCAGCGCAGGTACGTCGTCGTCATGACGCGGTGCACGTAGCTCATCGGGTTGTCGATCGTCGCCCACCGCGGCCATGCCGCCGCAAGCGCGCTCTGCACGAGGTCCTCGGCCGCGGGCCAGTCGCCGGTGAGCAGCCACGCGGCGCGGAGCAGGGCGCGCGAGTGCGCCGCGACGAACTCGCCGAACCCGTCCGGCTCGCGCACGGCACACACCTCCCACCCGTCCAGAGCACCTAGCCGTCCCACGAGGTTTACCGGCATGATCCGGCACATGACACATGAAGTGCGCGGCGTCGTCAGCCTGGCCAAGGGCGAACCAGTTCGAGTCGAGACCGTTCTCGTGCCCGATCCCGGGCCGGGGGAGGCGCTGGTCCAGGTGCAGGCCTGCGGCGTGTGCCATACCGACCTGCACTACCGCGAAGGCGGCATCAACGACGACTTCCCGTTCCTGCTCGGCCATGAGGCGTCCGGCGTCGTCGAATCCGTCGGCGAAGGAGTCACCGATGTCGCGCCTGGCGACTTCGTGATCCTCAACTGGCGCGCGGTGTGCGGGCAGTGCCGGGCGTGCAAGCGTGGCCGGCCCTGGTACTGCTTCAACACCCACAACGCGTCGCAGCCGATGACGTTGCAGGACGGCACGAAGCTGTCGCCGGCACTGGGCATCGGCGCCTTTGCCGAGAAGACGCTCGTCCACGCCGGACAGTGCACGAAGGTCGACCCGAGCGTGAGACCCGAGGTCGCCGGACTGCTCGGCTGCGGCGTCATGGCCGGCCTCGGCGCCGCGATCAACACCGGCGGTGTCGGACGCGGCGACAGCGTTGCTGTGATCGGCTGCGGCGGCGTCGGCTGCGCCGCGATCGCCGGGGCGAACCTCGCGGGCGCCTCGACGATCATCGCCGTCGACATCGACGACCGGAAGCTCGCCACGGCGAAGGAGCTCGGCGCCACGCACACGGTGAACTCGAAGACGAGCGACGTGGTCGAGGCGATCCAGTCACTGACGGGCGGGAACGGTGCCGACGTGGTCGTCGAGGCGGTCGGGCGTCCCGAGACCTACGAGCAGGCCTTCTATGCGCGCGATCTCGCCGGGACGGTCGTGCTCGTCGGCGTCCCGACGCCGGACATGCGCCTCGACCTGCCGCTGATCGACTTCTTCGCGCGCGGCGGGGCGCTCAAGTCGTCCTGGTACGGCGACTGCCTGCCTTCGCGCGACTTCCCGCTGCTCGTCGACCTGCACCTGCAAGGCCGGCTGCCGCTGGACAAGTTCGTGTCCGAGACCATCGCGCTCGATGGCGTGGAGGAGGCCTTCGAGGCGATGCACCGCGGTGATGTGCTCCGGTCGGTGGTCGTGTTCTGACGATCACCCCTGACAGCGATTCTCACCTACCGCTGGCGTAACACCCACCTCATACGACACAATAGAAATTGCAGCACCTCTGATCACGACGGATCGCTGGGGAAGGCGTCGCCGTCGAGCCTTGGAGGTGTGCGATGTCCGCCGTGACGAACGCGGTGCCGAACACCACGGGTGTGGTGTTCCTGCACTGCTGCCCTAGTGCGCTCGCTCCACACGTGGAGTGGGCGCTGGCCGGCGTGCTCGGCCGTCCCGTCCGCCTCGAGTGGACGGCGCAGCCGGCCGCGCCGCAGCACCTGCGCGCCGAGTTCACCTGGACCGGACCCGTCGGCACCGTCGCCAAGCTGGCGGGGTCGCTCCGGTCGTGGCCGATGCTGGTCTTCGAGATCACGCAGTCGGCGACGTCGGTCAGCGACGGCGAGCGGCTGGCCTACGTGCCCGGCCGCGGGTTCCACCGCAGCCTGATCTCGGTCAACGGCGACGTCGTCGTCGGTGAGGAGCGCCTGCGCGGGCTGCTGTCGCGCGCACACAGCGCCGAGGACTACGCGCACGGCCTGGCCGAGTTGCTCGGCACCTCGTGGGACGCCGAACTCGAGCCCTATCGACAGGGCGGCGACGGCGGTCGGGTGTCGCTGCTGCACCAGGTGGTGTGAGGCTCGCTCACGGATTCTGGACGAGGATGCCGCGCGCCTGGACGACGGCCAGGTTGTGCGTCGTGGCCGGGCCGGTGAGCGGCGCCGGGTCGACGGCCGTCCAGGTGGCGCCGTTGTCGAGGCTGAACTCGGCGTGCCACGCGACGGTCAGCGTGATCGTGACCGGTCCGGTGTCCGAGTAGGTGTGCCCGTAGTAGTCGGGACACTGCGCCGTGTCGCACGGGTCGGCCTTCGTGTACGGCTTGCCGGGATCGGTCGTGGAGTCGGTGGTCGAGTCGCCGAAGTTCCAGTCGGCGTGATCGAAGCCGATGCGCAGCCCGACCCGTCGGCCCACGACCGTGACGTTGCCGAGGCTGCGATGCGCCGAGGTCTCGGCCCACAGCACCGTTTCGGCGTTGACCAGAGCGCGCGTCGTCCAGGCCGATCCGATCCGGACCGTCGGCAACAACCGAAGCACTTGTTGCCGCAGCGCTGCGGTCGTCACGACCCGGGCAGGTGCGTTGACGGGATCGCCCGCGCACCAGGTGTTCAGCAAGACCCACTGACCCTTCTGCTGGATCTGGGTCGCGAACGCCGGTCCCTTCGGGCAGCTCATCATCGGGCCGCACTGCGCGTTCCAGAATCCGTTGTCGACAGACGACGGGAACCCGCACGTGATCGTGCGTGTCCGTGGAACTGCGCTCGCCGACAAGTCGGAGCCGCCGTCGGCAGCTTCGCGCGTGAGGCACACCCCGACGGACCACGACGTCCCCCGGAACCTGACGATCCGCCGCTAGTACATGCGTCGTCTGCGACAGCCGGCGACCGCGACTGATAGACGCTGACTGAGCAACGCGCACTATT
The DNA here is from genome assembly GCA_963754285.1 of uncultured Actinomycetota bacterium. Lineage (GTDB taxonomy): Bacteria > Actinomycetota > Actinomycetes > Mycobacteriales > Jatrophihabitantaceae > RYN-133. The sequence goes on along the minus strand of CAVWFN010000006.1, from coordinate 654,618 downwards.
GCTATGGCCGCGAATCTGTCCTCACGCTACGACTCCGAGGTCCCCGACGACGCCAGCTCGAGACGTGCCATACGCACGTGACGCCGAACCGCGAGATCTACGGCTTGATCAGCCGCACGGATCGGTTTGCCACTTGACCCGACGAGTGCCCCGGCAGTGCCCTCAACCGCACACTGCTGTTCGAACTCGGCTTCAATCGTCGAGTCGATGATGCTTGGTACCGCAGGAACAGGTAGCGGTCCGCCGATGTAGTGATGGCCTTGCTGACGTCGCACGTGTCGAAAGCCGTCCGCGAAGCTCGAGCAGCCATCACACGTCTTGGCGAAGTAGTGGCGCATGTAGGTGCTGCTGGTGGTGGCGTAGCCCCAGTCGATGGTCTTGATGAAGAACTCGGCGAAGGCTTTGGCGCCGTCGGGGGAGTGCCGGGTCGCGGCGAGCGGCATCACCGGCGGCTGCTCGCCCTTGCGGGTGTTCGGGCCGGTGCGGGGCACGTCCGCCGGCACGGTGGGCCGCGCCGGTGGGGGCGTCGAGGTGCTGGTGGGGCCGCTTGTCGACACCGGGCTGGTCACCGGGACCGTGGTGTGCGGCGGGGTGAAGGTTGGCCCCGGGCCGCTCGAGGACGATGTGCACGCGGCGGACAGCCCGAGACAGACGGCAGCGAGAAATGTCGCAATTGTCGCGCTCGGCCGCATCTCGTCATGATGCCCGAACTGGCGAGCCTCGGCCACACAACCGCGTCCGGCCTGTGGATGACCCGGCGTCGAGCGGCCGAATTGCATCGTTCTTGCGGAGATACGGAGCATTCGATAGTTCAAGATCGCCCGCGAGCGGCCGATTCAGTTGCACGTGACAGCCACGCAGCCCTATCGCGGACGGCATTGGGCACCCGACGACGACGAGCTTCGGGACGCCGCGACTGCCGACTCCGTCCAGACCGCTCTCGACCCCGCCCCGGATGACGTCGCGGAGCCTGCCCTGGTGGCGGTTACGACCGACTCCGACGCGCACGGCGACACCACACCCCCGGTCGCCGAGGTCGAAGACACCCCGCCGCCGCGCAAGCGGAAGCTCTTCGCCCTGCGCGGCGGCAAGGCGCGCTGACGCGACTCAGGCCTTGGTGAACACCAGCGAGGTGTTGTGACCGCCGAAGCCGAACGAGTCGTTGATCGCAGCGTCGATCTGCATCTCGCGCGCCTCGCGCGGCACGTCCACGCGCAGGTCGTCGTCGGGATCGACGAGGTTGATCGTCGGCGGCACCACGCCGTGATGGATCGAGAGCACGGTCGCGACCGACTCGATGGCGCCCGCAGCGCCGAGCAGGTGCCCGGTCATCGACTTCGTCCCCGTGACGACGGTGTCCTCACCGAACAGGTCGGCGATCGCGCCGGCCTCGCCCATGTCGCCGACCGGCGTCGAGGTCGCGTGCGCGTTCACGTGCACGATGTCGTCGAACGAGAGACCTGACCGCTCGACGGCCAGGGTCAGCGCACGCACCTGGCCCGACTTGTCGGGCTGGACGATGTCGTAGGCGTCCGACGTGATGCCCGCTGCGGCCAGTACGGCGTACGGCACGCGATTGCGCGCCTCGGCGTCGGCGCGACGTTCGAGCACGAGCACGCCGGCGCCCTCGCCGAGCACGAACCCGTCTCGGGCCTTGTCCCATGGACGGGATGCGCCCTGCGGATCGTCGTTGCGTGTCGACATCGCGCGCATCTGCGCGAAGCCGGCGATGTTGAGCGGATGGATGCACGCCTCGGTACCGCCGACGACGACGACGTCGGCGCGGTCGAGGTGCAGCAGGTCGAGTCCGAGCGCGACGGCTTCCGACCCGGACGCGCACGCGCTGACGGTCGTGTGCACACCGGCCTGCGCGCCGAGTTCGAGCCCGACGTAGGCGGCCGGGCCGTTCGGCATGTTCATCGGGATCATCAGGGGAGACACCCGTCCGGGGCCCTTGTCCCGCATCAGGTCGTACTGCGCGAGCAGCGACGTGACGCCACCGATGCCGGTGCCGATCACGACCGCGACCCGGGTGGGTTCGAGCCCGGCGTCGGCCGCCTTGCCGGAGAAGCCGGCGTCGGACCACGCCTCGCGTGCGGCGACGAGCGCGGCCTGCTCAGATCGATCGAGCCGGCGGGCCTGCACGCGCGAGATGATCTCGGTCGGGTCGACCGCCATCGGCGCCGCAATTTGCACGCTCAACTGTTCGGCCCAGTCCTGCTCGAGCTTGACGACGCCCGAGCGTCCCTCGAGCAGACCGGACCAGAAGGACTTGACGTCGCCACCGACCGGGGTGGTTGCCCCGAGGCCGGTGACGACGATCTCGTCGTTACGTAACGCCATGAGAGTCAGGCGTTGCTTTCGATGTACTTGACGGCGTCGCCGACGGTCTTGAGCTTGGGCAGTTCGTCGTCGGGGATCTTGACGCCGAACTTCTCTTCTGCGGCCATGGCGACCTCGACCATCGAGAGCGAGTCGACGTCGAGGTCGTCGACGAAGCTCTTGTCGTCGGTGACGTCGTCCGGCGAGACGTCGGCGACCTCCTCGAGGATGCTGGCGAGCCCTTCGCGGATCTCCTCGGCACTGGCCACTGGAGTGATTCCTTTCGGTTGGTGGATGGGTTTACGGAGCGAGAACGACTTGTGCGGCGTACGCGAGTCCCGACGCCGAACCCGAGCAGCAGCACCGGGCCGCCGGACGGGATCTCGCCGCGCTCGACCATCCGCGACATCGCGAGCGGGATGCTCGCCGCGGACGTGTTGCCGGAGGTGACGATGTCGCGCGCGACAACGGCGTTGGTGGCGCCGAGTCGGCGCGCGATGGCGTCGATGATGCGCAGGTTCGCCTGGTGCGGGACGAAGGCGACCAGCTCGGACGGGTCGACGCCGGCGCGGCGACAGGCCTCCAACGCGACCGGCGCCATCTGCGAGGTGGCCCAGCGGTAGACCGCCTGACCCTCCTGGCGGAAGAAGCGTGACTCGCTGTCGATCGCGACGGAGTCGAACTGCTCACCGTCGCTACCCCACACGATCGGTCCGATGCCGACCTCGTCGGACGGACCGACGACGGCCGCGCCGGCACCGTCGGCCAGGATGATGCAGGTCGACCGGTCGGCCATGTCGAGCCAGCCGGAGAACCGCTCTGAGGCGACGACGAGAACGTTGCGGGCCTGACCGGCCTGGATGGCCGCGCTCGCCGCGCCGATCGAGTACACGAAGCCCGAGCAGCCCGAGCTGATGTCGTAGGCGCCGGGCGCGTTGATGCCGAGCCGGTACGAGAGTTGCGGCGCGGCCGCGGGGACCGGCTCGGGCATGGTGCACGTCGCGACGATGACGAAGTCGATGTCGGCGGCCTCGACGCCGCTCGCGGCCATGGCCTTGCTGGCCGCGGCTTCGGCCATGTCGACGATCGTCTCGTCGGGATCGGCCCAGCGGCGTTCGGCGATGCCGACCCGCGTCTTGATCCATTCGTCGTTCGAGTCGACGCCGCGTGCGATGAGGTCGTCGTTGCTGAGCACGTTCGACGGGCGGTAGTGGCCCATCCCGAGAATGCGGCTCGCCGCTGCGCCGTGCGCGGTTGCGATCATCGGCCCTCCGTCCCCAGTGCACTCACCTTGTCGAGATCGTCAGGCGACTTGATCGCCAGCAGCTCGACGCCTCGCAGTTCGCGCTTGGCGATGCCGGTCAGCGTGCCGGCCGGCGCGAGTTCGACCGCGGCGGTGACGGCGAGGTCGGCGCACGTCCGCAGGCAGAGGTCCCAACGGACGGGAAGTGTCACCTGCGCGACGAGCCGTTCGACCAGTTCGCTACCACTGCTGACTGCGGCACCGTCGGCGTTCGACAGCAACGTCGCGCGCGGGTCGGACACCGACAGGTCCTTCGCATAGCTGCGCAGCGCGTCCTCGGCCGGCGCCATGTATTGGGTGTGGAACGCGCCGGCGACCTGCAGCGGACGTACCCGCGCACCGGCAGGCGGTTCGGCGGCCAGCTTCTCGAGCGCGTCGAGCGCTCCTGCGGCGACGATCTGGCCGGCGCCGTTGCGGTTCGCGGGAACGAGCCCGAACGCCTCGATACCTGCTGCGACCTCGTCCGGGTCACCGCCCAGCAGTGCCGACATTCCCGTCGGCGTCAACGCACATGCGGCGGCCATCTCGGCACCGCGTCGAGCGGCGAACGCGACCGCATCGGCCGGCGACAGCGCACCGGCAACCGCGGCTGCGGTGAGTTCGCCGACGCTGTGGCCGGCGACGACGACGTCGTCACGATCCGCGAGGTCGAGCCGGCCGGCGACGACCGCGCCGAGCGCGACGATCAACGGCTGCGTGACCGCGGTGTCCTTGATCTCGTCGGCGTCGGCGGAGGTGCCCAATCGGACCAGGTCGAGGCCGGCGAGTTCGCTCCACTCGGCGAGCTGGTCGGCGACGCCGGGCAGCTCCAGCCAGGGCGAGAGCATCCCCGGAGTCTGCGAGCCCTGGCCGGGCGCGAAGACGGCAATCACCCAGACAGCGTTGCACACCGCGGAAGGGCCGAACTACGAAAACCGGCGAGTAGGCGTAGTTACCGTCGAGTTGTGATGAACTCGACGAACGGCGCTCCGTCCTACTACGACTTCCTCGATTTCAACGCGCCACTGTCCGACCAGCGCGCGAACACGCTTGCCGCGGCGATCGCGAAGCGCCGTCCGGCGTTGGTGCTCGACGTCGGGTGTGGCTGGGCCGAGTTGCTGTTACGCATTGTCGCGGCGTCACCGGATGCGCACGGGCTCGGCGTCGATTCGGACGAGCGGTTGATCGAGCGCGGCCGAACGAACGCCGCAGCGCGCGGACTGGCCGATCGCGTCGAGCTGCGCGCGAGCGACGGCACAGAGCCGCTCGATCCGGCCGACGCGGTGACCTGTATCGGCTCAGACCATGTGTTCGGCACACAGGCCGACGCGCTCGCCGCACTGCATCCGCTCGTGCGGCCGGGCGGTGTGTTGTTGTTCGGGACGGGCTACTGGCAGCGACCGCCGACGATTGACGAAGCTGCCGGACTCGACGCGACGCCGGACGAGTTGCCCGAGCTCGCGACCTTGGTCGACACGTGCGTCGCCGCAGGGTTTCGTCCGCTCGACCTGCAGACCGCCAACGAGGACGAGTGGAACGCCTTCGAGTCCGGCTACCTCGCCGACGACGAGGAGTACCTGATGACGCACGCGTCCGACGACGCGCGGCGGCGTGCCGACGAGCATCGTGCCGGCTGGTTGCGCGGCTACCGCGGCGTGCTCGGCTTCGCCTACCTCACCCTGGGCGTGCCGACAGTACGGTGATGGGGTGGCGAGCCGTGACCCCGTTGCTGACCTGCGCCGCATCGCCTTTCAACTCGAGCGTGCCCTCGAGTCGACCTATCGCGTACGTGCCTACCGCGGCGCTGCGAACGCTCTCGAGGAACTCGGTCCCGACGAGGTCGCCAAGCGCGCTGCCGACGGCAGCCTGACCAAGGTCAAGGGTGTCGGCGACAAGACCGCAACCGCTGTGCTCGAGTCGTTGCGCGGCGACGAGCCGGCCGCACTGACCAAGGCCTTGCAGGTCGAGATCAAGCACATCAACCCCGCCGTTGCGAAACTGCGGTCGACGCTGCGCGGCGACTGCCACTCGCACTCCGACTGGTCGGACGGCGGTTCGCCGATTCGTGAAATGGCGATGGCGGCGCGCGACCTCGGGCACGACTACCTCGTCCTCACCGACCATTCGCCGCGCCTGACCGTCGCGAACGGCCTCTCGGTCGAACGCCTCGAACAGCAGCTCGACGTCGTGGCCGAGGTCAACGACGAGCTGGCACCGTTTCGCCTGCTCACCGGCATCGAGGTCGACATCAACGAAGACGGCACGCTCGACCAGAAGCCCTCGCTGCTTGCGCGGCTCGATCTCGTTGTCGCGAGCGTGCACTCCAAGCTGCGGATGCCTGCGAAGGAGATGACGCCGCGCATGGTCGCCGCGATCTCGAACCCGCACACCGACGTCCTCGGGCACTGCACCGGACGGATGGTGATGGGCGCGCGCGGCACTCGCCCGCCCTCGGAGTTCGACGCCGAGATCGTGTTCGCCGCGTGCGCACAGTTCGGAGTCGCTGTTGAGATCAACTCCCGTCCTGAGCGGATGGATCCACCGAATCCCTTGCTGCAGCAGGCGATCGAGGCGGGCTGCGTGTTCACGATCGACACCGACGCGCATGCGCCCGGGCAGCTCGACTGGCAGGCCAACGGGTGTGAGAAGGCGCTCGAGTGCGAGGTCGATCCGGCCCGCATCATGAACACGCGCGGCGTGGATGACCTGCTTGCGTGGACGGCCGACCACAGCGAGTCCGCATGATCCGCCGTGCCGACGAGCGGTTCCGCAGCACGCACGACGGCGTCGAGACCTGGCACAGCTTCTCCGCCGGCGCACACTACGACCCCGACAACGTCGCTCACGGCATGCTCGTCGGAGTCGACGAACACCTGGTCGAGCCCGGCGCCGGTTTCGACTGGCACGGCCACCGCGGCGTCGCGATCGTCAGCTGGGTGGTCTCGGGCCGGCTACGCCACGAGGACGACGCGGGCCGAGTGCGTCGGGTCGGACCCGGCGAGATACTGGTCCAGCGCACCGGCACCGGCATCCGGCATTGCGAGGTCAATGCGTCCGCCCGCGAGCCGCTTCGGATGGTGCAGATGACGCTGGTCGACGGGACGACGCAACCGAGTGTCACGACCCAGACGGCTCCGTTCGACCTCGACGCGGCGCGCTTCGACGTGTGGCGCTCGGGCGTGACCCTCGACGCCACTCGCTGGCACGCGCACGTCACTGACGGCGAGTGGCGCCTCGGTCCGGAGGCGGTGCGACTCGGCGACTCGGTGCGTGGCTCAGGACGTCTCGACATGACCGGTGCGGGCGAGCTGCTCGTGTGGACGCTGCCCTAGCAACCGTCCCCGTCGTACTGTCGGCACGGTGATCACGCGAACTGACCTCGGCGAACTGAACGTTTCGGCTCAAGGCCTCGGCTGCATGGGCATGAGCCAGAGCTACGGCACGGGTGACTGGGACGAGTCGATCGCCACCATTCATCGCGCGCTCGAACTCGGCGTCACGTTTCTCGACACCGCGAACGTCTACGGCGCGGGCCACAACGAAGTCCTGGTCGGACGCGCCATTGCCGGCCGACGCGACGAAGTGCAGCTGGCGACCAAGTTCGGCATCGACCGCGACGTCGAGTCGAGCAAGCGCACCGTCCACGGCAAGCACGACTACGTGAAGACGTCGTGCGAGGACTCGCTCACGCGGCTCGGTGTCGACGTCATCGATCTCTACTACCTGCACCGTCCGGCCGACGATGCCGAGATCGAAGAAAGTGTCGGCGCGATGAGCGAACTCGTCGCCGAGGGCAAGGTGCGTTACCTCGGGTTGTCGGAGGTCGACGACGACCAGCTCCGGCGCGCACATGCCGTGCACCCGATCACGGCCGTCCAGAGCGAGTACTCGTTGTGGACCCGCGACCCGGAGACCACCGTGCTCGCCGCGCTGCGCGAACTCGGCGTCGGTCTCGTCCCGTTCTCGCCCCTCGGACGTGGCTTCCTGACCGGTGCGCTGTCGGGCGCGGACTTCACCGGCAAGGACTTCCGCGCGAACCTGCCGCGCTTCCAGGGCGAAGCCCGTGATGCCAACGAGGCGATCGCGGCCACGGTGGCCGAGGTCGCGAAGCGGCACGACGCGACCGCCGCGCAGGTCGCAATCGCCTGGGTGCAACACCAGTCCGGACGCCTCGGCGTACCCGTCGTCCCGATCCCGGGCACGAAGCGGATCAGCTACCTCGAGCAGAACGTCGCCGCCCTCGATCTCGAGCTGACCGACGCCGACCTGGCCGACCTCGACCCGCTCGGCGACCGAGTCGTCGGCTCCCGCTACTGACCGACTTTGACCCTCTAGCGGTCGTAATCCGGCGCCGATCGCAGCCGCTAGAGGGTCAAAGTCGGGACGTCAGGCGTCGCCGCCGACCGTGCCGGTGCCGGCCGCGTTGACGTCGTTGAGGCGGTAGCGCTCGAACGCCTCGCGGGGTGCCTCGGCCTTGACCTCGCGGCGGCGCGCCAACTGCTGCAGGACGGCCACCACGATCGACTGCGCGTCGACGTGGAAGAACCGGCGGGCGGCGCCGCGGGTGTCGGCGAAACCGAAGCCGTCGGTGCCGAGCGAGGTGTAGTCACCGGGCACCCAGCGCGCGATCTGGTCGGGGACGGCGCGCATGAAGTCCGACACGGCGACGACCGGCCCGGGCTGGTCGGTGAGGACGGACGTGATGTACGGCGTGCGGGGCTCGGCGTCGGGATCGAGCAGCGACGCCTCCTCGCAGTCGACCGCGTCGCGGCGCAACTCGTTCCACGAGGTCACCGACCACACGTCGGCATCCACATTCCACTCCTCACCGAGGATGCGCTGTGCCTCGAGTGCCCACGGCACCGAGACACCCGACGCAAGCAGCTGCGTGCGCGGGCGACCCTCGACCTCGAGCGACGGCGAGTACTTGTAGATGCCTTTGAGCAGCCCGTCCACATCGAGGTTGTCAGGTTGCTTCGGCTGCACGATCGGCTCGTTGTAGATCGTCAGGTAGTAGAAGACGTCGTGCTCGGTGACCTTGTTGTCTGGGTACGCGCCGATGCCGTACATGCGCTCCAGGCCGGCCTTGACGATGTGCGTGATCTCGAACGCGAACGCCGGGTCGTACGCGACGCACGCCGGGTTGGTCGAGGCGAGCAGCAGCGAGTGCCCGTCGGCGTGCTGCAACCCCTCGCCGGTCAATGTCGTCCGTCCGGCCGTCGCGCCGAGCACGAACCCGCGTCCGAGCTGGTCGGCGAGCGCCCAGAACTGGTCGCCGGTGCGCTGGAACCCGAACATCGAATAGAAGATGTAGAACGGGATCATCGGCGCCGAATGCGTCGCATACGACGACGCAGCCGCGATCAGCGACGCCATCGAACCCGCCTCGCTGATGCCCTCGTGCAGGATCTGCCCGCTCGTCGACTCCTTGTAGGACAACAGCAGTTCGCGGTCGACCGCCTCGTATTCCTGCCCGTGCGGCGAATAGATCTTCGCCGTCGGGAAGATCGAGTCGAGACCGAATGTGCGCGCCTCGTCCGGGATGATCGGCACGAACCGCTTGCCGATCTCCTTGTCCTTCATCAGATCCTTGAACAGACGCACGGTCGCCATCGTGGTCGCGATCTGCTGCTTGCCCGAGCCGGCCTGCAGTTCCTTGTAGGCCTCGTCGGCGGGCAGGCTGAGTGGCTTCGCGCGGACCATGCGCTTGGGCACCGCACCGCCGAGCGCGGCCCGGCGCTCCTTCATGTACTGGATCTCGTCGGACTTCTCGCCCGGGTGGTAGTACGGCGGCAGTTCGGCGTCGAGCGCATCGTCGGAGATCGGCAGGTAGAGCCGGTCACGGAACGCCTTCAGGTCGGCCTTGGTCAGCTTCTTCATCTGGTGCGTGGCGTTGCGTCCCTCGAAGGACTCGAGTGTCCAGCCCTTCACTGTCTTGGCCAGGATCACCGTCGGCTGACCCGTGTGTGCTCGTGCCGCTTCGAACGCGGCGTAAACCTTGCGATAGTCGTGGCCGCCGCGCGAGAGCCGGCGCAGGTCGTCGTCGGACATGTCCTCGACCATGCGCCGCAATCGGGGATCGGTGCCGAAGAAGTGCTCGCGGATGTAGGCGCCGGTCTCGACCGTGTAGGTCTGGTACTGCCCGTCCGGGGTCTGGTTCATCTGATTGACCAGTGCGCCGTCGCCATCGCGCGCGAGCAGCGGATCCCAGTCACGTCCCCACACGACCTTGATGACGTTCCAGCCGGCACCGCGGAAGTACGACTCGAGCTCCTGGATGATCTTCCCGTTGCCGCGCACCGGGCCGTCGAGGCGCTGCAGGTTGCAGTTGATGACGAACGTGAGGTTGTCGAGCTCTTCGCGAGCAGCGACACCGATGGCGCCGAGCGATTCGACCTCGTCCATCTCGCCGTCGCCCAGGAACGCCCAGACATGCGAATTGGACGTGTCGGTGATGCCGCGGGCGTGCAGGTAGCGGTTGAACCGGGCCTGGTAGATCGCGCCGATCGGGCCGATGCCCATCGAGACGGTGGGGAACTCCCAGAAGTCCGGCATCAGCCGCGGGTGCGGGTAGGACGACAGGCCGTTGGGCGCGTGCGACTTCTCCTGCCGGAACCCGTCGAGCTGCTCGGTCGTCATGCGCCCTTCGAGGAAGGCGCGCGCGTAGATGCCCGGCGCAGCGTGTCCCTGGAAATAGATCTGATCGCCCATGCCGCTGGCGAGGTCCTTGCCGCGGAAGAAGTGGTTGTAGCCGACCTCGTAGAGCGAGGCCGCGCTGGCGTAGGTCGCGATGTGGCCGCCGACGCCGACCGTCTTGTTGGCGCGCGAAACCATGATCGCCGCGTTCCAGCGGATGTAGGCGCGGATGCGCCGCTCGATGTCCTCGTCACCCGGAAACCACGGCTCGCGCTCAGGCGGAATCGTGTTGATGTAGTCGGTGCTGCGCAACGCGGGGACGCCGACCTGCCGCTCGCGGGCGCGCTCGAGCAACTTGAGCATGAGGAAACGCGCGCGCTGCCGACCGTCGGAGTCGACGGCGGAGTCGAACGATTCGATCCACTCACGGGTCTCGTCAGGATCGATGTCGGGCAGCTGGCTCGGGAGCCCGTCGGTGATGACGTTGAATCGGTCTCGGGTCACCCCACCAGTGAACACCTTCGCTTCCCGCTAGGGTCAGGGCGAGAGCTACCAAGCGGTAATCCGAACTTGCCGCTCCGTTGCCACTGTGGGAAGGATGATTGCGTGGGCACGGGGAGCACGAGCGCCGCAGCGAGCGGCGAATCCGGTGTTGCCGCGCGCATGGGCCTCAAACCGTCCATGATCGTGATGGAGATCGGGTTCGACGAGGACGTCGACGCCGAACTTCGCGACAGCATCGAGGACCAGACCGGCGAAGAGCTTGTCGACGAGGACTCGGACGAGGTCGTCGACGTGGTGCTGATCTGGTACCGCGAGGGCGACGAGGACCTCACCGACCTGCTGGTCGACGCCATCAGCCCGCTCGCCGACGACGGTGTGATCTGGTTGCTGACCCCGAAGCGTGGACGGGTCGGCCATGTCGAGGCGTCCGATATCAGCGAGGCCGCAGCGGTCGCAGGACTGTCGGAGACGTCGATCGTTACGATTAGTCAAGACTGGTCGGGTAATCGGCTCGTCGGTCGGCGCTCCGGAGGCAAGAAGTGATCTCCTCCCCACGAAACTGCTCCACAAACAACGCTGCGCACTTTGGCGGGGGACCCCGGTGATAGCGGTCGGCGACCAAGCGCCTGACTTCACCCTGAAGGACCAGAACAACGAGGAGTTCACGCTCTCGTCGCACCGCGGCGAGCAGGCCGTGCTCATCGTGTTCTATCCGCTCGCGTTCACCGGAATCTGCACCGGTGAGCTGTGCGTCGTGCGCGATGACATGTCCGCGTTCGAGAACGACGACGTGTTGACGGTGTCGATCAGTGTCGACTCGGTCTACTCGCACAAGGTCTTCGCCGACCGCGAGGGTTACGAGTTCCCGTTGCTCGCCGATTTCTGGCCGCACGGCGCCGTGGCGCAGGCCTACGGTGTCTTCAACGACGTCGCGGGAATCGCCAACCGCGGCACGTTCCTCGTCGACAAGGACGGCATCGTCCGGTTCGCCGAGATGAACAACCCCGGCGAGGGCCGCGACGCCGACGCGTGGCGCGCTGCGATCAAGTCGCTGTGACGCCATGACATTCCTGATCATCGTCGCGTGCATAGTCACGCCGATGCTGATCGCGGCCTTTCTCATCGACCGATCCGACCGTCGGCACGGGTACACGCGCGCGTCGGCGGCCGAGATCGCTCGCCGCACCAGGGTCGGCCGTCAGGCCGCGCGCGCCCAGATGCGCGATCTCAAACGACAGCGCGGCGGCATGCGCGCGGCAGTGCGTCGATCGCAGGGCGGTCCTTACCTGCCACGGGACGAAAGACCTCGCAAGCGCAGTCAATGAACCAGGCCGGCGCCCTCGACGTCGGTTGTGAGATCAGGACGTCGCGCGTCCGTAGCGATCGGCCAGCTTGGCGGCGCGCCGCTGTTCGTCGGTCTGCGGGACGTCCCGCTGCTGCGGCGGGCCCTCGGTGGCCTCGCGCTCGCGCCGGTCGGCACGCATCATCGCGAAGGGTGCAGCAAGGGCGAGGAACGCGAACAGGTACCACTGAATGATGTAGGCGAAGTGCTGTGGCTCGACCGCACCGCCGGCCGGGTTCGACAGGCTCGGTGCGGGAATGGCGGTGACATCCTGCGTGCCCGGCTGGCCGGGCAGCAGTTCGACATAACCGTCGTACACGGGGGTGCCGAGGTGCGCCGCCTGTGCCTGGGCATTGATCGACGCAAGCTTGCCCCGCGCGAAGGCGGCCGCGTTGTCACGGTTGGGCTCGCTGGTCTGCACTCGAGCGCGGATGGTCAGTCGGCCGGCGGGCGGTGTGGGAGTGCTGCCGCTCCGGTCTGCGTCGAGCCCGCGGACGACCAGCAGGTCGCCGCCGCTGGTCACGAACGGCGTCAGCACCAGATCGCCGTCGGCGCCGGCTACGGTACGCAGCCCGACCCGCACCGTGTGCGCGTCGTCGAAGTGGCCCGTCGCGGTCACGGTGCGGTACCGCACGGAATCGGCCGACGGTCCTTGCGCGCCGACCAGCGGCAGCACGTCGTGCACCGGCGCTGTGGACGCATGGGCGTTCCCGCGTAACGCGTCGTTCTCGCGAACCTTCTCGTCGAACCGCGCGATCTGCCACGTCCCCGCCCCGATGCAGACCAGTGCGACGAGCGCCATCAACGCTGCCAAGGATGCGTAGCGCGGCTCGCGCAGGCCGCGCAGGTAGCTGCGCACCGTGTCCTCGACGGGCGTCCTCGTCACGGGATCACGGTACGGGCCGGGGCCTGTGGTGTCGTACCCTGGGCCGTCACGTCCGGGGCGCTTAGCTCAGCGGGAGAGCACTCGGCTTACACCCGAGCGGTCACTGGTTCGATCCCAGTAGCGCCCACTCACCGCGTGTCGTCGGCTTCACCGGCACGGGGCCGCAATGTGGTTACTCTCAGACAGGTGGCCTCAAGCGGCATCGAGGAACGGCTGAGCAACCTGTCGGCCGTCACCGACGTGAGCCTGACCAAGCTTGACGTCGATGATCTGCTCGTCGAGCTGCTCGACCGGGTCCGCGCCGTCCTGGACGCTGATACGGCAGCGGTACTGCTGCGCCAGCACGAGTCCGACGACCTCGTAGCTCGCGCGGCGTGCGGGCTCGAGGAAGAGGTCCGCCAAGGCGTGCGGGTGCCGATCGGGACGGGCTTTGCGGGCACGATCGCTGCACGGCGGGAACCGGTCGTTCTCGACCACGTGGACGAGACGACGGTGGCCAACCCGATCCTGTGGGAGAAGGGCATCCGCCACATGGTCGGCGTGCCGCTGGTCGTCGGCGACGAACTGCTCGGCGTCATGCACGTCGGACGGATCGAGGATCGCTCGTTCGAGCAGCACGATGTCGAACTGTTGCAGGTGGCCGGCGAACGTATCTCCTTGGCCGTCCAGACGCGCCGGCTGGCGATCGAGTCCGCCGCCGGCGCTGTACTCGAACGAGAGCTGTTGCCGACCCGTCTTCCGAACCTGCCTGGTCTGGAGTTCGCTGCCCGCTACGCGCCGGCCGAGGACCGTTCGATCGGCGGTGACTGGTACGACACCTTCGTCCTTCCGTCGGGCGACCTGTGGATCGTCATCGGCGACGTCGCCGGACACGGGCTGCACTCGGCGGTGGTCGTCAGCCGCGTCAAGAGCGCGCTGCGCTCCTACGCGCTGCTCGATGAACCGTTGTCGCAAGTCGTCGAACGCACCAACCACAAGCTGTTGCATTTCGAGGTCGACACGATGGTGACGCTGCTGTGTGCCGTCGCATCGCCGCCGTACGACCGGTTCGTGATCAGCTCGGCCGGCCATCCGCCGCCGATCCTGGCGACTCCGGCCGGCGCCGAGTACGTCGCGACCGTGTCGGGCCCGCCGCTCGGCGCCGTAGACGATGCGAAGTACCCCACGATCACGGTGACGATTCCGGACGAGGGGACGCTGATCTGTTACACCGACGGGCTGATCGAGCGCCGCACCGAATCGATCGAGACGGGATTGGCCCGGCTGCTCGCGCACGCCACATCCGGGCCTCCGGAGCGAGTGTGCCGCGAGCTCATGATGCGCATGGTCGGCGACACACCGACGACCGATGACGTCGCTCTGCTGGTTGCTCGCCGCACCGCCGTCGACGAACCTGCGTCCGCGCGGAGCACTGAGCACGTCAGTGCGATCCGTGCTGATGAGAAGCTCGTCGGCGAGATTCGCCTGCAGGCAGTCAAGAATTCGGTCGCGCAAGCTCGCCGCTTCGCGACCGAACTCGCCGCTGATCTCGAGCCGGCCGTGCGCGGGGTACTGGTGCTGCTCGTGTCCGAGGTGGCGACGAACTGCATCACCCACGCGGCGTCCGACTTCACGATCAAGATCTTCCGCTCCGCCCGGCGGCTGCGAGTCGAGTGCACCGACTACGGCGAGGGCACGGTTTCCGTCGCGCGCGTCCAGCCGACAGACACCCACGGCCGCGGCGTGTACTTCGTCCTTCGACTCGCCGACGACTGGGGCGTGCTCCCTGCCGAGCACGGGCCCGGCAAGACCGTATGGTTCTCGCTCTCACTCGACGCGGTTCCGGTCGAGGCCCTCGGCCTTTATCGCGACTGAAGGAGGTCAAGGTTTTGTCCGAGCCAACAGACCCGAACGCCCATTCCGTCCTGACGTTGCACGGTGATGTCGACGTGTTGCAGGCCGATCAGCTGGTGGCCCAGGGCGCTGCGATGATTCGTGACCTCGAGCCCGGCCGCTATCTTGCCGTCGACATGTCAGCCGTCGCGTTCATCGACTCCTCCGGGCTCAGCGCGCTGTTGCGGTTGCGGCGCAGCGCACAACAGCGTGGCATCGAGTTGCGCTTGCGCGCCGTCCCGGAACATGTCGCGGTGCTGCTCCGACTGTCCGGTCTCGAACAGGTGCTCCCCGCGGAATAGCCGACAGAGCAATGCAAAGGCGTGGGGCCGCCGGGTGGGGGCGGCCCCACGCCTTCGCGCGGAGGTAGTCGAGCGGTTTAGTAGGGCGTGGTGCGGGCCATGTTCAGCAGCCGGGTCAGGTCGAAGCTGGACGGCTGGCTGATCTGCCACGGACGCCCGACCCAGAGGTAGGCATCGCAGAACTTGCCCGCCAACGAGCGTGCGCGCGCGGTCAGCCCGGGAGCCGAACTGGTGTGCCACGTCGGCGGGATGCCGAGGGTGACGCAGTGCCGCTGGCCGACGGTGTGGCATTCGGCAGCGTTGTTGTAACCGCGACCGGTGCCACCGTGGTGCATGTACCACTGACGCGAGAACGGACGGCCGTTCTGAGCGGTGTTGACGATGAACCGCTTGCCGTGCAGGCCCCAGGCGCTGAGCGCGTTCTGGATCTTGGCGCCGTAGATGACCTGTGCGCTGGTCGAGTCGTAGTGCGTCGCGTCGAGAGCGAAGCCGCGGGCGTAGCGGATGCCGGCGTTGCGCAGCAGCCACACCGAGCGGTTGACCGGCGACCAGTCAGCGGCGCCCGAATCGATGTACACCGAGGTGTGCGGCAGCGAGCTGAACTTGCGGGCCGCGTAGGACACCATGTGCAACGGCAGCTTCGAGTGATGCGGCACGCAGAACGCGAACGGCAGGTCGGGCTGCAGCACCATCGCGACGTGCGTGCGTCCGATCGCGCGGGCGGCGGAGTTGATCCAGCGGTAGTAGCTGCGCTGCTGCGCGCCGCTCGGCAGGGTCGGGCAGGCGCGCGTCTCCCACGGCACCATCCGGAAGATCGCCATCTGCACGAGCACGTTGGAACGGCCCTTGGTGACGTTCTGGATGTAGCGGCGCATCGCGGTGTAGATGAAGTTGTCGGCGTACCAGGCGCCGAACCAACGCATGCGCGGCTTGACGGCGACCGACTGGAGCAGGCGCCGGTTCGCGCCGTGCAGACGCGGCAGGGTGTTGTACAGCTCGTCGGTGGGCCCGTTGTAGTTGCCCCATCGGAGGTTGGCGAGCGGGTTCGGCGTGGCCACCGAGCGGTGTGCAGCAGCGGGGTGTGCGGCGGCGGAGTGGGCGACCGGTCGCGTTGCGGCGTGCGCCTCGACGCCGCCCGAGACGGTCGCGACTGCGACGGCGGTCGACGCGGCGAGCGCGAGCGACGCGCCCTTGATCAGGAGAGTTTTGCGGGACGGAAGCGAATGAGGGTTCATGATCGTGCGGCGCAAGGCCAGCCTTCCTTCATCGAGCCGCGGGGGAGCGCGACGTAGGGCTAGATATGCCAAAGGCGGGGGAACCATGGCAGCTCAGGCGGTGCCCACCTGATCGCCCAGGTCATCGAATGACCTGCCCCCGCCGGCCGCCGAGGCGGACGATGCACTGTGCGGAGAAATAGTACCCAGCTTGCGCGTTTCTTGACCAGCCTTGAGTAACGCTTGATTTTCGGGCATGAAACGTCCCGGTCGGCTGCGGTTAAGGGCGATTCACGCTGATTCGACCTGGAACACCTGGTCCAGGCCGGCGACATTGAGCGCCTTCGCCACCCGCCGCGGCACGGCGAGCAGCGTCAACTTCCCGCCTCGGTCGAGGGCTTTGGTGTGCAGATCGACGAGCACCGACATACCGCGCGAATCGAGAAAGCTGACGCCGGCCATGTCGACGACGACGTCGACCAGGTCCGGATGGGCGTCGAAGAATTCGCTGCCGCGGCGGCGCCAGTCCTGCTCACTGGCGATGTCGATGTCGCCGACCATGGTCAGAACGGGCTGGTCACCGCTTCCTGCGGGGTCCATCGTGGGGGCTCCTCACTCGACGGCGATGACTTGGTCCAGTCCGGTCATGTCGAGCAGCTGGACGACGCGGTCAGGGACGCCGCGCAGCGTCATCGGCAGATCCATGTCACGGCACAGTCGCAGCAGATCGACGAGCAGACTGAGTCCGCTCGAGTCCATCACACCGATATCGGTGAGGTCGACGATCAGGCGGTCGACACCAGGAGTGTCGAGCAGTTTCTCGGCCTGCTCGCGGAACTCGTCCTCGGTGAAGAAGTCGACGTCACCGGTCAGGCGCAGGACGGCGGGGCCGTCGGCGGCCGGTGGCGCTTGGTCAGTCATCGACAACGCAGCCTAGGTGGCGTCGATCTGGAAAACGCGGTCGAGACCGGTGCGCTTGAGCAACGCACCAGCGCGGGGCGGCACGTTGGTCAGCACCATGGCGACGTCGTTCTCGCGAGTGAGCGACTGCAGGTGCACGAGCAGACCGAGGCCGCTCGAATCGATCGTCTCCAACTCGGACATGTCGACGATGAGCCGATCTGTGTCTGCTCCCGCGAGCATCTCATCGGCAGCACGCCGATAGTCCGACTGTGTCAGTGCGTCGATGTCGCCGACCAAACGCAGCACCACCGGCTGACTCGCCCCTCCCGCAGCTGTCATGTCGCCGACCTTAGCCGACGTCAGATGATCGATTCTCGAGGTCCATCGGATCGTGTCGGCCCGCCTGCCGCCCGGCCAATGCGATCTCGGCCCACACCTGTTTTGTCCCGTCAGCAGCGGTGACGCCCCACTCGCGCGACAGCGCGGCGACGACCAGCAGACCGCGCCCTTTTGGATCGGTCGGGGCGGGATTGCCCGGTGCGACCAGGCCCGAGGCGTCGTCGGCCACCTCGATGTACACCGCGTTCGAGCGCAGGCCGAGACACAGTTCGATGGCAGACGATCCTGCCGTCACAGCGTTGGTGACCAGCTCGCTTGCGATGGTCGCGGCATCGGCGACCACGTCGGGAGCGTCGGAACGATCATCGAGAACCGAGCTGAGCCGACGCGTGCAGAAGTTTCGCGCTTGCCCCACAGCCAGCGGATGCGGGCGCAGCGTCTTCACCACCTGCCACACGATCAGGGCACCTCTCCAGTCGACAGCGGGAGCGACGTCCCGCTCGATTAGGTACCCGGGCGGTCGCCTTCACAATCAACGAGCGAGTCGCCCCAGGGTCACGGCCCTGGTGTCGAAAGGTCAGTGGGTCTCGCCGTCGAGGCCGTCGCGCGAGTCGCGTTCGCTCTGCTCGCGGGCGCGCCGCCGCTGCTCCTCAGCCCGCAACTTCAGGCCGGCGAGGAACTCGTCGTCGTCATCGGGATTGCTCGGCACCCGCCGAGTCTGAGCAGCTCGCGTGGTCACGCGGGGGGTGACCGGCATACCGCCGTTCCAGGGGTGCCCGGCCACGAGCCAGGCGATACATCCGACCAGTGGAAGCAGCAGGACGATGAAGATCCACGCCAACTTCGGCAGGTTGCGGCAGCCGGCCTCAGGAGTTGTCAGCACGTCGATGAAGCAGAAGATCCAGAGCCCGAGGAAGATCAAGCCACCCGCGCCGTCGAACAACAGCATGCTCGCCTCCGCATCGTGCCCACCGCCGTCACGTCCACGGTACGCGTGGGCGTGACGTGTCGCGGTAGGTTCCCACGGTGCCGTCCCTCGCCGACCTTCGCGGCGTCCTCGACGCCTGGTTCGATCCGCGCTGGGCCGAACCGTGGGACGCCGTGGGTCTGGTATGCGGTGATCCGAGCGAGGACGTGACGCGCGTACTGCTCGCCGTCGACCCGGTGCCGGCGACCGTCGACGAGGCGATCGACCGGAGTGCGCAACTGTTGATCACCCACCATCCGCTCCTGCTCACCGGAGTGCACGGGGTGCCTGCCGACGATCCGAAGGGGGCACTCGTCCATCGCATGGTCCGGGACGGTGTCGGCCATTTCGTCGCGCACACGAACGCGGATGTCGCAGACCCCGGGGTCTCCGACGCGCTCGCGCGCCGGCTCGGTCTGCATGAGGTCGGTGCGCTGGACGTGCAGTACGACAACGATCTCGCGAAGCTCGTCGTCTTCGTCCCTCAGGACGGTGCAGATGCGCTCATCGACGCGCTCGCCGGCGCCGGGGCCGGGGCGATCGGCGACTACGAGCGCTGCGCCTGGACCGCCGACGGCGTAGGAACGTTCCGTCCGCTCGACGGCGCACATCCCACGATCGGGACGGTCGGTCAGACCGAGGTGGTCGGTGAGACCCGCGTCGAGATGATCGTGCCGAGCGGGCGCCGTCACGCGGTCCTCGCCGCGCTGCGGGCCGCGCATCCCTATGAAGAGCCGGCCTTCGATCTGCTCGCGCAAGTGCCGGTGCCGACGCGGCGCGGCACCGGGCGCGTCGGCAGCCTGACCGCACCGATGTCGTTACGTGAGTTCACCGCACATGCCGCGAGCGCTCTGCCTGCCACCGCATGGGGAGTTCGCGCCGCCGGCGACCCCGACAGGATCGTGCAAACGGTCGCGGTGTGCGGGGGCAGCGGTGGATCACGCGCGGCAATCGCCCGCAGCCGTGGCGCGGACGTGTTGCTCACCGCTGATCTGAAGCACCACCCCACCGTCGAGGAGGTCAGCGAGCGCGGCGCGAGCGGGATCGCCCTGGTCGACGCTGCGCACTGGGCGACGGAGGCACCATGGTTGGACGAGGTGGCCGCGCGATTGCGCACACACTTCGGCACTAGCGTGGACGTGTCCGTCTCGACGCAGGTGACAGATCCGTGGACGCTGCACGAATCCTCGGTCGGAAAGGCTCCAGCCAGCAAGTGAATGCCGATCACGCCGCGCAATTGCGCCTGCTCGACCTGCAGGCTGTCGACACCGCGCTCGCCCAGCTCGCCCACCGGCGTCGTGCACTGCCCGAGCTCGCGGCTCTGGCCGAGCGCGAAGAACGTGCAGCGTTGCTCGCCGGCGACGTCGTCGAGGCACAGACCCGTGCTGACGACATCGCCGACCAGCAGCGCCGTCTCGAGAACGAGGTCGACGCCGTGCGGGCGCGCGCCACGCGCGACGAGCAGCGCATGCAGAGCGGCGCCATCCCGGCCAAGGAGATCGAAAGCCTGCAGCACGAGGTTGCAACCCTGGCGCGACGCCAGTCGAATCTCGAAGACGACCTGCTCGAGGTCATGGAGCAGCGGGAAGCGGCCGACACAGCGGTCACGCAACTGACAGAGCAACGCACCGCTGTCGATACCGAGCGCGCCGAGTTGGTCGCCGCGCGAGACAGTGCGTTCGCAGAGATCGACTCCGCGGTCGAAGCGCGCACGGGCGAGCGGACGACGATCGCTGCCGAGATCCCGTCCGACCTGCTCGCGCTGTACGAGCGTGGACGTGAGCACGGCGGCGGCGTGGGTGCCGCGATGCTGCGCCAGCGTCGTTGCGAGGGCTGCCACATCGAGTTGTCCGGCAGCGAACTCACCGCGGTGCGCGCGGCAGCACCGGACGAGGTCGTGCGCTGCGACAACTGCCGACGCATCCTCATCCGTACGGCCGAGTCGGGGCTATGACCGTCGGGCTGGTCGTTGTCGAGGCCGACGGCGGATCTCGCGGCAACCCCGGCCCGGCCGGGTACGGCGCGGTGGTCATGGATCCGCAGACCGGCGCCGTTCTCGCCGAGCGCAAGGACTCGATCGGGATAGAAACCAACAACGTCGCCGAGTACCGCGGCCTCATCGCCGGATTGCAGGCTGCGCACGAACTCGGTGCGAGTCGTGTCGCCGTGCGGATGGATTCCAAGCTCGTCGTCGAGCAGATGAAGGGGACGTGGCAGGTCAAGAACCCGGGGCTGCGTCCGCTGGCCGGCGAGGCGGCGCAGCTGCGTCAGTCGTTCGTGGACGTCACGTTCGAATGGATCCCGCGTGAGAAGAACAAGCACGCCGACCGGCTCGCCAACGAGGCGATGGACGAGGCTGCCGGAAAGCCTGTCCGCTCGGCTCCCGCGGTCTCGTCCGGACGTTCGTGGACCCCGCCGACCGGACCGCGCACGCGGCTCGTGCTCGTGCGCCACGGCGCCACCGAGCACAGCGCCGAGAAGCGACTGAGCGGGCGCAACGACCTGCCTCTCGACGCGGCCGGGCAACAACAGGCAGCCGATCTCGCCGCACGCTCCTTCGGAAAGGTCGCGGCGATCGTCAGCTCGCCGCTGCGGCGAGCGCGCGAAACTGCCGCCGTAATAGCGTCCGCACTCGCGCTGCCGGTTTCGGTCGACGACAACTTCGCCGAGGTCGACTTCGGTTCGTTCGAGGGGCTCACGTTCGCCGAGGCACGCGCGACGTCGCCGGCCGAGTTCGACGCCTGGGTCGGTTCGCCCGAGGTGGCGCCACCGCGTGGAGAGTCGTTCGCAGCACTCGCACGGCGTGTGCGACGCGGTCGTGATGCGGTCGTGTCGACGTACCCGGACGCGACGGTGCTCGTCGTGACCCACGTGTCACCGATCAAGATGCTGGTGCGGGCCGCGCTCGATGCGCCGCTGGCCACGATCTTCAACATGCACCTCGACATCGCGTCGGTGTCGAGGCTCGACTATCTCGCCGACGGTTCGGCATCGCTGCGGTTGTTCAACGACACGTCGCACCTCACCCGATGAGCTGGTAGCCACCCCACAGCGCGACCGTCGTCAGCGCCATGATCACCGGCACGGTCGCGAATCCGAGCACGTGGAATTCGCGAGCGCGCGGCTTGGCGTCGTCCGGGAGCAGCCTGCGCCACAACAATGTCGCGAGCGACCCACCGTAGGTCGCGTTCGGTCCGACGTTGACCCCGATCAACACGGCCAGCACCAACGCGGGCTGGCCCGTGACGATCGGGATCAGGGCGAGCGTGGCAGGCAGGTTGTTGACGAGATTCGCGACAGCGGCGGCCAGGAATGCAGCGCCGAGCAGCGCCAGCAGCCCGGTCCCGCTCGGGGTGATCGAGTCGAGTGCGTGACCGAGCCCGTGCTTGGTCACGCCGAGCACGATCACCGCGAGTGCCAAGACGAACAGGCAGAAGCCTGGGCTGGCCTCGGCAACGAGACTGCGTGGCCGGATGTCCCGTCGCCGCACGCGCGGGGCGAGCAGCAGCGCGCAGCCGCCGAACGCAGCCCAGGCCGGATTCACCTTCAGCGACGACGTGATCACGAACCCGGCGACCGTGATCGCGAGGATCGCCAGCGCGTAGCGCGGCGCTGCGCGAATCTCGGCTGGTGTGGCTCCGGGCTCGTCCGGTAGGTCGCTGCGGAAGAACGTACGCAGCGCGAGCCACTCGCATCCGCATGCCAGCAGCCACGGCACAACCATGAGTGCGGCGAAGTGTCCGAACGACAGGCCGCTGGCAGCGAATGCGAGCAGGTTGGTCAGGTTGGAGACCGGCAACAACAGCGAACCGCTGTTGGCCAGATGCGTGCACGCGTATGCATGTGGCCGCGCCGCGACCTGCATGCGCCGCACGGTTGTCATCACGACGGGCGTCAGCAACACGACGGTCGCGTCGAGTGTGAGCACTGCTGTGATGATCGCGGCGAGCACGACGACGAGGATCAGAAGACGCCGTGGACGTGCCGCGCTGGCGAGGGCGGCCCGCGCGCCGAGATAGTCGAAGACGCCGGCCTCGGCGCACAGGTGTCCGAAGACGAGGATGCCGGCCAGGAACGCGACGGTCGGGCCGATTTCCTTCAACCGGTCGAGCGCGTCGTGCGAACTCACGATGCCGGTGATGACCACGAGCACGGCGCCAGGAACGGCGATCGCGGCTTCGCTCAGGCCGAATGGCCGGACGATCGCGGCGACGAGGCTGAGAACGAGAACCGCGATCGCGATGATCTCCGCGAGCGCGCCCGGCACGCTCGCGAGGCTACCCACGCGCGGTTGTGGGTTAGAATCGGCATCACGGCGGACGAGCCGGCCGGGCGGCCGCGTCGAGATGCACGTCATCTCGCCGAGGAAAGTCCGGGCTCCACAGGGCAGGGTGGTTGTCAACGGCAACCCGGGGTGACCCGCGGGACAGTGCCACAGAGAACAGACCGCCAGCGCGTGCGCTGGTAAGGGTGAAACGGCGGTGTAAGAGACCACCAGCGTCGCGAGTGATTGGGACGGCTCGGTAAACCCCACCCGGAGCAAGGTTAAGAAGAGCGGCGCTTGCGCCGTTCGCGCAGACGCCCGAGGGCTGCCCGCCCGAGTCTGCGGGTAGACCGCTTGAGCCTGCCGGCGACGGCAGGCCTAGATGGATGGTCGCCCCTGACGCTCGCGTCAGGACAGAACCCGGCTTACAGGCCGACTCGTCCGCCCCATTCCGAGCCGCGGCTCACGCCGACGGCAGCAACCGCAGCGGGGCGCTGCGTTCGCTCAGCCATCGCCGGAATTCCGGCGCCGGCATGGGCCGTGCGTAGAAGTAGCCCTGTCCCACCGTGCACCCGAGCTCAGCGAGCGTGGCGGCCTGCGTCTGTGTTTCGATTCCTTCGGCAACCACGTCGAGGCCGAGGTCGCGGCCCAGCACGACGATGTTCCGCAGCAGCGCTGAGGTCTGTCCACCGTCCCCGTCTGCCGCCGCGACGAACGATTTGTCGATCTTCAGTTCGCTCGCGGGCAGCCGCTGCAAATAGGACAAGCTGCTGAAGCCGGTTCCGAAGTCGTCGAGCGAGATCCGCACGCCCAGGTCGGCGATGCGCCGCAGGGCGTCGATCGCCGCCTCGGTGTCGTTCATGATCACCGATTCGGTGATCTCGAGAACCAGTCGGCCGGCGCGCGACGCCAGTTGTTGCCAGTTCGTGTTCGACCACGGACGCGACGTCGACGTCAGCGAGGAGCCGGGCCGAGAGGTTCACCGAGACATGGGTGTCGGGCGCGTCCCACCGGGCGCACTCGACTAACGCCCCATGCAGCGCGAGGCGCGTCAGCGGCGCGATGAGGCCAGTCGCCTCGGCGATGGGGATGAAGCGGTCCGGCCCGATGAGTCCGTGCATCGGGTGGTTCCACCGTATGAGTGCCTCGGCGCCGTTGGGTCGTCCCGTGCGCAGGTCGACCTTGGGCTGCAGGAAGATCGCGAACTGCTCCGGCGCCTGCTCGAGCGCCAGCCGCAGATCGGCGGCGAGCGCGACGCGCTCAGCGCGGCCAAGGTCCATCACCGGCGAATACACGGCGACGCGGTCAGTGCGGGTTTTCGCGATGTACATCGCTGTGTCCGCGCAGCGCAACAGATCGCATGACGCGACCGCCGCGGTCGTGGCGACGCCGATGCTGACGGACACGACCACCGTCGTGCCGTGCAGCTTCAGCGGCTCGGCGATCTCGCCGACAAGGCCTTCGGCTCGTGCGCTGAGGTCGCTCTGGGCGTCAGCGCCGCTGAGCAGAATCGCGAACTCGTCACCACCGACCCGTGCGATTGTCCGAACCGTTGGCATCATGCGCTGCAGCCGCTGCGCGACAACGACCAGCAGTTCATCGGCGACCTCGTGGCCGAGGATGTCGTTGATGTCCTTGAAGTGATCGAGATCGATCACCAGCACAGCGGCGTCATCGGTGCTCAGAGTGGCGAGGTCGGTGATCAGTTGTGCCCGGTTGGCCAAACCTGTCAGCGCATCGTGCGTAGCGTCGTAGCGCAGGGTCTCGAGCAGCTTCGCGCTCTGCATCGATGCGGCCAGGTGTCCGCCCACCGTCTGCAGTACCTGTAGGTCCTCGGCGGTGAATACCGCGATGTCGCTCAGGCGTCCGCTGACAGTAAGAGTGCCGAGCGGAGATGTTCCGTTGCGGACCGGCACGACGATCGCGTCGTCCAATCTGCTCGCCTGCGGTCCGGCCGTGTCAAGCCACGCATCGATGTCGGGGTCGGTTCCACGCACCGCGAGTGTCGCGATGCCGTTGTGCAGCGCACGCATCCGGACCCAGTCTGAGACCTGCGGCGAGCCGGAGGTGACGGTGAGGTGGTCGTCCTCGTCGACTCGGTACACGGTCCACGTCTGCACGGCTGCGTCCGGGTGTGTGTCGAGTACCGCGAGTTCGGCGACGCCGGCGCGCACGACCGACCGCACCCGGGTCAGGCTCTCACCGGCGAGGTCCGCCGGTGACGACGGCGTGCCGCTGGCGGCGACGAAGTCGTGCACGGTGGTGACTGCATGGTGCCGCCGCACGGTGGCGGCGTACATGCGGTAGCTGAGCACCGCTGTGGCGACGAGGACGATGGCGAGGCCGTAGCCGGTGACGCCGAGCCGAAGGAGTATGCGGAGCGTGATCGCAAAGGAGCTTGCGATCGCACTGAGGACCAACGATTGCCCGACGACCTGCACGACATCCCCGCGCCGCATGGCGATCCCATGAAGCCGAATGACTACGAGCACGAGCGCAGTCATGAGTTGATCGACGGCGGCGATGCACGCGATCAGGGTGACCACCGACGCCGGGTCGAGGTCAGGAACGAGATGGCGGCACAACGTCGCGGTCGCTGCCGCCTCGAATGCAAACGCCGAGATGTTGTAACAGACCTTCTCAGCACTCGTGCGTTGCACGATCATCGCCGCGACGCTGCCGACGACCCGGCTCGCAACGAGCATCGGGACGGGAAGCACCAAGATGCCGAGCGCGAGCGGAACGCCCGCAAAGGTCATCGAATGTGATTGGCGTCGGAACTCGAATGTCACCAGGTTCCGCTCGGCGACGAAGAAGGCAACGGCCAGCAGCACAGCGGTGATCGGGTCGGCCGCAGCCGGGCCTGCGCTGTGCGCCCCCATCCACCACGCCGAGATTGCGATCGCGGCAGCCGCCAGGACGGCACTGAGAACGGCCGTGCGCGCGGCACCGCTACGGAGCAGCCCGGTTCGCATGACCGGTTACCACTCCGACCCGGTCCATCGAGCCGATGTCCATCGAGCGGACGTCCAGCTCTGCGAGGTCCAGCGCGCCGAGGTCCAGCGCGCCGACGACCAGTCCGCGTCCGACCATCGCGACGAGGTCCACTGGGCCGAGGTCCAGCGCGCCGAGGTCAGCGACCCGTCCGTGCTCCAACCGTCCCCGGTCCAGGTCACGCCCATCCACTGGCCGCCGTTCCAGGCCGTCAACGAGGTAGACGCGGCCCGCCACGCCTGGGGGTCCCACGGGTTGCCCTGGGCGTCGACCTCGCCGGTGATCGGGTTGCCGTCGGCATCGAGCAGCGTCGAACCACCGCGTGCCGCGTCGATTGATCCGAGTCCGGTCGAGGGCTGGAAGTGCTGAACCGCTGCCGCGCGGTACTGCGCCGCAGTGTTGTCGGTGCCGACGAGGTGCTGGGCGATGTTGTAAGCGCCGTTCAGGTCGAGGATCCCGGCGCCGACCGCGTTCGGACTCGCGTTGTTGATCTGGTCGGCGCCCTGCGTGAGGGCGTACTTCACCTGGTCCGGCGTCAAGGTCGGAAACGCCTGCAGGAGGTCGGCCACCGCGCCGGACACGACCGCAGCCGCCTGGCTGGTGCCGCTGCCTCGGAACAGTCGGCCCGTCAGGTCGCCGGAGACCTGACCCTGCGGGTTGTTCTGGTCGATCGTCGACCCGGGATCGCGCAGCGAGACCAGCGAGGTTCCCGGAGCCGACAAGATCAACGTGCCGACCGGTCGACACGTTGGAGAACGCCGCCGCCTTCGTGTGATCATGTGCCCACCCGTCGAGACGGTCGCTGCTGTCGGCGGCGCCGACGGCGATGACGTACGGGTCGTACGCGGGGTCGGTCAAACTTGCCGCCGCTGAGCCGCCGTTGCCGCCGGAGGTGACCACGACGATTCCGTGGTTCCACGCGTTCTCGGCGGCCGCGGCGAGCGGGTCGACGGTGTAGTCCTGGGTCGACGCCGTGCCGTAGGACAGGTTGATGACGCGGACCGCCGTGCCGTTGGGAAGCGTGGGGTGCTCAACCACCCAGTCGATCGCGGCGATGACCTGCGTGACGTCCGTGCCGCCGTCGGCCGTGGCGAGCTTGAGCGACAACAGCGTCGCGTCGGGTGCTACCCCCAGCTGAATCCCGGCCGGCGCCGAGGGCAGGTCGGTGGACGGGTTCGTTGCGCCGCGGCCGGCGATCAGGCCGGCCATGAACGTGCCGTGGCCGTAGGTGTCCTGGTCGGCGAGGATCCCGTTGCCCTCGACCGAGAGGTCGGGGCCGTAGACGACCTTTCCGGGCGCGTCGAGGCCAGGGACGGGGCTCACGCCGGAGTCGAGCAGCGCGACGGCCACGCCCTTGCCGGTGTCGGGCCGATTCTGCCGATCCTTCTTGGCCCAGACGGCGCGCACGTTCGTCGCCTTTTCGACGGTGAACAGTGACCCGGGGTCCTTCGACGCGGCGTTGTCACCGTAGGCGTCCTTGGACACCGAGTCGGCGGTCGGGTCGCCCCACTTGCCGCCGGACCACGACGACGACTGATGCCCGTGGGCGGCTGCGGCGACCGCGCCGGTCGGCCAGGCAAGCGTGGCGAGGAGGGTGACTGCGGCGAGCTGCCACCGTGTCGTGCGCGGAAAGCGCGAGTTGTTCATGGGTCGTCCTTGCGGGGGAGGAAGCTGACTTAACAACAACTTTACGGTTGCTGTATCTCCGCCTCAACCGCTGGATGCAAATTTCTTCACGCGAATTTAGCGGGCGTCGGTAGTGCTACTTCGGGGGAAGGGACTCGGCGTACCCACGGCCGACGGCAACCCAGCGCGCGAGGTCGTCGTCGGAGGTGATGCCCGCGGCCTCGACCCGCAGCCAGCCGTCCATCTCGCGGCCACGCATCTCGAAGCGGTGGGCGTGTGCGTCGCCGATCAGGTGATCGGTCTGGGCCGGATCGCAGCGCAACAACAGCCCGCCCTGACCGCTGGCGGCGACCGCCATGTTCCCGTTGATGAGAAAGGCAAGCCCGCCGAACATCTTCATCTCGCTCAACCCGGCCGTTGCGCCCAGCTCGGCCCGCAACCGGTCGGCGACGTCCTCGTCATAGGCCATGGGCGCAGTATGGCCGGGCCCTACGACGTTAGGTGCCGCGGCGGTGCCGGGTATGCCGCGAATATGCCGCAACAAGCATGGAGCAAGAAGCGCGAACGACAGTACGAGCACATCAAGGACGGTCTCGAGGACCGCGGTCGCAGTGAGAGCACCGCCGAGGAGATCGCAGCGCGGACGGTCAACAAGGAGCGGGCACGCGCCGGGGAGTCACGCCAGGCCAGCCGCACGTCGACCGACGACATCTCATCGGGCCGGCGTGGCGGGCTCCGCTCGCACTCCGGCGCAGGCGGACGGACCAAGGCGCAGCTCTACGAAGAGGCCAAGCACAAGAACATCAGCGGGCGCTCGTCCATGACCAAGGCGCAGCTCGAGAAGGCGGTCGGTCGCTAGACCGCCACGTCGAACGTCTCGGCGATACCCGCCCGACCCGCGTCGGTGACCCGCACGGCGCGGTCGCGTTCGGAGCGCTCGATCCAGCCGAGCTCCGCGAGTCGGTCGCGCAACCCGCGGCCGAGCGCGCCGGCGAGGTGATGGCGCTGCTCGGTCCAGTCGACGCAATACCGGATCATCGGACGCCGCCCGTGGGACGCACGGACGCCGAAGTCGGCAAGAAAGGCTGCGCCGGACTCGGTGAGGTCGTAGTCGACCTCGTGGCCCTGCCCGACTCGCGGGTCGTCGTCGGACCGCAGCCCGTCGCCACCTTCGAGATGGCCGCGGGTCACCAGGCTCGACATCAACGCGACCCCCAGGCGCCCGGCGAGGTGGTCGTAGCACGTGCGCGCGTCGCGCAGTGCCTTGGCGCGGGTTCCCTGACGCAACGACCGCACGGGCGTCGCGGGTGCCAGCTGCTCCAGCGCCTCGATCAAGCGCCCGACCGCCGGTCCGGCCAGGCTGTAGTAGCGGTGCCGTCCGCTCGTCTCGACGCTGAGGAAGCCTGCCGACGTGAGCTTGCGCAGGTGACTGCTCGCGGTCGGTGCGCTGACACCGGCCTCGGCTGCGAGTCGACTCGCCGGCAGCGCCCGTCCGTCCCCGAGCGCCAGCAGCATGCGGCACCGACCCGGATCCGCGACCAAAGCGCCCACAGCGGCCAGGTCCGCGTCGCCGTGCAGTTGTGTCATGCGTCCACGGTAGGCACTGCACGTTTCGATGCAGGTCGAACAATGCGCGTCATTGCGTCGTGATCACGAGTGCGAAATCTGTTCGGCCCCGCTCGCGACCAGCCTGGGCTTCGGCGTGGCATCCGGCACGCTCAACACAGGGCGTCAGGCCGGGGGCGTCATCGGCGTGGCGCTGTTCGGCTCATTCGCCGCCTCCGGCGTGGTGCACGGGCTGCGTCTGGCTCTCCTCGTCTCCGTGATCCTTGCCGTGCTCGTCGCCGGACTGTCGCGCCGTCTCGACCGATCGTCGTCCGGCGGCGACCTCGATCATGGCGAGGACGAACGCAGCGGCGACGAAGGCGAGCGCGACAGTGACGCCGCGTTCGAACCCGGTGGCGAAGTCGCCGCCCGAGCTAGCGACGGCGGCGAAGAACGCCGATCCCGCCGCGGCGATCCCGATGGCCGATCCGACCCGCTGCCCGGTCTGCAGGAGTCCCGACGCCGTCCCGGCTTCCTTAACGGGGACCTCGGCCAACGTGAGCGCCTGGTTCGGTGAGATCACGAGCCCGCCGCCGAATCCGGCGATGGCGAGGGGGACGAGCGTCGCCCACGCCGTCCCGTGGTCGGGGGCAAGGTGCACGGCCACGAGCGTCGCGATGAAACCGATCAGCACCAACGCGAGCCCCACCGCGATCAACGACCGGCCGAAATCACTCACCTTCCGGCCACCGATCGCAGCGGCAATTGCCGATCCGATCGCGAACGGCGTGATGGCGAGCCCCGCCTCGAGCGCTGTGTAATGCAGCCCGATCTGCAAGAAGAGCGTGAACACGAAGAACAACGGGGTGAATCCCGCAAAATACAAGGTGATCATCGCTGACCCGGACGTGTACGACCTTCGCCGGTAGAGCGTGAGATCGACCATCGACTCACGCCCTCGCGCGCGGAAGGTGCGTTCCCAGACGACGAAGCCGGCCAAGAGCAGAATCGATACCGGAACCAGCCACCATCGCCAGGAGCCCCACTCGCGGCTCTGGACGAACGGCATCAACAGCACGACGACGCCGAGGCCGAGCAGCACGACGCCCACCGGGTCGAGGTCGTGTCGTTCTCTACGCTTCTCGACGTTGTGGCGAGGCAGCAGTCGCCACGCCAACGGCATCGCGACCAGCCCGATCGGCACGTTCACGAAGAAGACGGCCCGCCAGCCTTCGGTCTCGCCGAAGATCTGGATGAGCAGCCCACCGAGCAACGGTCCGACGGCGGTCGAGATGCCGACCATCGTCCCGAACGCGCCGAACGCGGTGCCGCGTTCGCGTCCGGAGAACATCTCCTGGATCGTCGCGCTGATCTGCGGAGTGACGCTGCCGCCGGCGAGCCCCTGCACCAGGCGGGCCAGCACCAGCAGGATGCCGTTGGGGGCGAAGCCGCACGCAGCGCTGGCGAGCGTGAACAGGGCGAGCGCACTGACGAAGACCACGCGCCGCCCGCGCAGGTCGCCGATCCGCCCGGCAGGGACCAGGAGCAGACCGAACGTGAGCGCGTAGCCGGAGACCACCCACTGCAACTCGCTCTGGGCCGCGCCTATGCCCTTCTGGATCGACGGCAGGGCCACGTTGACGATCGACACGTCCAGCAGCACCATGGCGCCGCCGACGAGGCAGACGGCAAGCGCCTTCCACCGGTCCGGGTTCGGGGCTTCACTCACCCCAGTCACCTACCCCGCGCGACCGCCGATCGGTCATAACACCCGGACCGGATCTCCCGCGCTCCACGCAACGATGTCCTCGACGACCTGGCCGTACCAGGTGCGGTATTGGTCGGTAGTGACGTAGCCGATGTGCGGCAGGGCGAGCACGTTCGGCAACGTCCGCAACGGGTGGTCGGCCGGCAACGGCTCCTTGTCGTACACGTCGAGCGCGGCTCCCGCGATGCGTTCGGCCGACAGTGCCGCGACGAGCGCGGCCTCGTCGACGATCGGCCCTCGCGAGGTGTTGACCAGATAGGCGGTGCGCTTCATCCGCGCGAGATCCGCTGCGCCCACGAGGCCACGGCTGCGCTCGGACAGCGGCATGTGGATCGAGATCACGTCGGATCCGGCGAACAACTCGTCCTTGCTCACCGCCTGCACCCCGTGCTCGGCGGCGCGTTCGGACGTGAGGTTGGGTGACCAGGCGTTCACCTGCATCTGGACGGCCTGCCCGAGCTTCGCGACCGGGATGCCGAGTCGCCCGAGCCCGACGATCCCGAGGGTGAGCCCGGCGAGCCCGGGGCCGATCGTGTGCTGCCAGCCGCCGGCTCGCACAGCGGTCGCTTCGGCGACGAAGTTGCGGCTCAACGCGATGATCATGCCGAGTGTGATCTCGGGCACGGCGTTGCCCGTGCTCTCGGTGCCGCACACAGTCACGTCGTGCGCTTTGGCAGCGTCGAGATCGATGGCGGCGTTCTTGATGCCGGTGGTGACCAGCAGCTCGAGCTTCGGCAGCCGCGCGAACAACGACGCGGGAAACGGCGTGCGCTCACGCATCGCAACGATCACGGTGCTGTCGGCGAGTCGGCGCACGAGCTCGTCCTCGTCGACGATGTGATCGCTCAGCACTTCGACCGTATGAGCGGCCAGCACCGGCGCCCAGTCAGCACTGTCGAGCGCGACGCCCTGATAGTCGTCCAACACCGTCACCTGAGGCACGTCGCGAGCGTATCCGGCTACCGTGCCTGGGTGGCCGAACTGATCCTGCTCACCGGGCCTCCGGGTGCGGGCAAGAGCACGATCGCGAACGAACTCGTACGACGCTTCGAGCCCAGCGTGCTCGTGAGCGGCGACGCGTTCTTCGGGTTCATCGCCCGCGGAGCAATCGCGCCGTGGGAGCAGGCGGCCACGGCACAGAACGAGACCTGCACCCGTGCCGCGGGTGCTGCCTGCGGTCACTACGCGCGCGGCGGTTTCGCCGTCGTGTTCGACGGCATGGTCGGACCGTGGTTCCTGCCGAAGTTCCTTCAGTCGACCGAACTGGATCGTCTGGCCTACGTCGTCCTGATGCCGAGCGCGCGGGTATGCGTGCAGCGGGTGAGCACGCGGGTCGGGCACGGCTTTCGCGACATTCCCGCGACCGAACACATGCACGCGGAGTTCGTGCGCTCCGCGCCCGACGAGCGGCACGTGATCGCCGATTTCGAAGATCCCGTCCGAACGGCTGACGAGATCATCGCGCGGCTGGACGCAGGGACGCTGTACGTGACGGCGAACGGATGAACGCCGGGCAACTGGTCCTGGTGTGCGGCGCCGGCCTCGTGGGCGGCTTCGTGAACTCGATCGCCGGCGGTGGGTCGCTGCTCTTGTTCCCCGCCCTGGTCGCGTCGGGGATGGGGACGGTTCCTGCGAACGTCACCAACTCGGTTGCGTTGTGGCCGGGTTACATCGGCAACGTGGTCGCGCTCGGCCCCGAGGACCGGCCGGGACGTTCGCAGTGGCCCGTCTTTCTTGTCAGTTCGGTCGGCGCTGCCGCGGGGTGCGCCCTGCTGTTGCTCACGCCGGCAAGCGCGTTCGACGTCGTGGTGCCATTTCTGGTGCTCGGCGCGAGCGCCTTGCTCGGGTTCCAGCCGCGCATCAAGGCCGCCTTGGGCGGCCACGTGGCAGACCGGCGCACGCACCTGCTTGCAGGCGCCGCGCTCGGCGGGCTGTACGGCGGCTACTTCGGTGGCGGTCTGGGCGTGATCCTCATGGCGTTGCTCGGCCTGACCGTGGCCGCGCCGCTGACGCAGGTGAACGCGCTCAAGGGCGTGCTGCAACTGCTGGTGTCGACCGTGGCATTGGTGGTTTTCGCCCTGTTCGGCCCCGTCGACTGGGTGGCCGCGGTACTGATCGCGCCGCTGTCGTTGGTCGGCGGTGTCATCGGCGGCCGGTTCGTGCGTCGGCTGAGCGAGCCCGTGCTGCGCGCGTGCGTGGTCAGCTTCGGTGTCATCGTGGGTGTATGGCTGGCGATCAGAGCCTTCGCATGAGCACACGCAAGCCGGTGGTCATTCTGCTGCCGGGCCCGCACCCGTCCGAGCGCATCTTCACCGCCCAGACCCGAGCGGCGCTCGAGGCCGAGTTCGAGATCGTCGACATCGAGGGACGTCCCGACCTGGTCGATGCCGACCTGCCGCGGGCGTTCGCGATCGTCGGCCAGCCGGAGCTGCCGACGCAACGTCTCGACGCCGCGCCGCACCTGCGTGCCGTCCTGAACGTCGAGGGCAACTTCTACCCGAACGTCGACTACGCACGGTGCTTCGCGCGCGGCATCCACGTGCTCGGTTGCGGGCCGGCGTACGGGCAGGCGGTAGCCGAATACGCGCTCGGACTGGCTCTCGACCTCGCACGCGGGATCTCGCGCGAGGACCGCGCGTTTCGCTCCGGTCGCGAACGGTATGTCGCCGACGGCAACGCCGATGCCGTGCTGCTTCGCGGCGCCGATGTCGGGCTGATCGGGTTCGGCAACCTCGGCCGCGCTCTGCGTCCGCTGCTCGAACCGTTCCGCTGCCGCGTGCGCTGCCACGACCCGTGGCTGCCGGACGCCGTACTCGATCAGCACGGTGTCGAGCCGGCCACGCTCGAGGACGTGCTGCGCGCGAGCCAATTCGTGTTCGTGCTCGCGACCGTCACGACCGAGAGCGAACACCTGCTCGGCCCCGGCGAACTCGATCTGCTGGCACCCGGCGCGCGCGTCATCCTGGTGAGCCGGGCCCCCGTGGTCGACTTCGAGGCGCTGCTCGATCGTGCCGAGACCGGCGCACTGCTCGCCGCGATCGACGTGTGGCCCGAGGAACCGATGCCACCCGAGCACCGATCCCGTTCGATCGACAACCTTGTGCTGTCAGCGCATCGCGCCGGGGGCATCCCCGCCGCGTTCGAGGACGTCGGTCAGATGGTGCTCGACGACCTGCGGTTGATCGCGCGCGGCCTGCCGCCGGTCCGCATGCAGGCGGCGACTCCCGAACTGGTCGGCCGATACCGGAACCGGCCGGTGACATGAGCCTGCTGCGCTGCCGAGCTGTGCTGTTCGACTGCGACGGTGTTCTGGTTGATTCGGACGCGAGCGTGCACACGGCCTGGTCGCGGTGGGCGAGCGAACTCGGCCTCGACCCCGATGTGGTGACCGCCGTCGTCCACGGACGCCGCTCGGCAGACACCGTCGCCGCTCTGATCGATGAGCCGAGGCGTGCCGCAGCGGCGCAGCTCATCGACCGCTACGAGGTCGAGGACGCCGCGTCGGTGACGCAGATTCCCGGCGCCGCGGCGTTGGCCGGTGCTGTCCCACTCTGGGCTGTTGTCACGTCCGGTCATCGGGAGCTCGCCGAGGCGCGGCTGCGAGCAGCAGGGATTCCGGTACCTGACGTGCTCGTCACCGCTGACGACGTCGCGCACGGCAAGCCCGATCCCGAGGGGTATCTCGCCGCAGCGGGACGACTCGGCGTGCGGCCGGCCGATGCCGTTGTGCTCGAGGACGCGGCGGCCGGCATCGCCGCGGCCCGCGCGGCGGGAGTCTCGGCCGTCGTCGGGGTCGGCGGGCGCGACGGACTGGACGCGGACGTGCACGTCCGCGACCTGCGCGACCTGCGCTGGACGGAGGACGGTCTGCTCTCGCACTAATTCGAATATGTGTGCGAACATATGTTCGTGAGCCTGGTGCGGCAGATCCTGCACGCCGACCTCGACAGCTTCTACGCATCGGTCGAGCAGCGTGACGATCCTGCGCTGCGGGGACGACCGGTGCTGGTCGGCGGCGGGGTCGTGCTCGCCGCGAGCTATGAGGCCAAGGCGTACGGCGTGCGGTCGGCCATGGGTGGTACCCAGGCGCGCACGCTGTGCCCACACGCCATCGTCGTCTCGCCACGCTTCGACGCCTATGTCGAGGCCAGCAAGGCGGTGTTCGCGATCTTCGAGAACACGACACCACTGGTCGAGGGCATTTCGATCGACGAAGCGTTCCTCGATGTCACCGGGCTGCTCAAGGTGTCGGGCAGCGCGCTCGAGATCGCGACCAGGCTGCGGCGCCAGGTACGCGATCAGGTGGGCCTCGCGATCACCGTGGGAGTCGCGCGCACCAAATTCCTCGCCAAAGTGGCCAGCGGGGTAGCCAAACCCGACGGCCTGCTCGTCGTACCTGCCGATGCCGAGCTCGAGTTCCTGCATCCGCTGCCCGTACAGCGCCTGTGGGGGGTCGGAGCGATCACCGCGGCAAAGCTGCGCGAGCGCGGCATCGTCACCGTCCGCGATGTCGCGCGCGTCGACGAGACCGCACTGGTGGCGATGCTCGGACGCGCGTCCGGACGTCACCTGCACGCGCTGGCACACAATCGCGACCCCCGACCGGTGCAGGTCGGGCGCCGTCGCCGCTCGATCGGCTCGCAGCGGGCGCTCGGGCGCAGATGGCGGTCGTTGCCCGAGCTCGACGCCGCCCTGGTGGGGATCGTCGACCGGGTCTGCCGGCGGCTCCGGAAGGCCGATCGAGTGTGTCGCACCGTCGTGCTGCGGCTCCGCTTCGACGACTTCGGCCGCGCCACCCGCTCGCACACTCTCGCCGAGCCGACCGACGACACCGCGGCCATCCTCTCGACCGTGCGCAGCCTGCTGGCGATCGCGACGCCGCTGATCCGCGAACGGGGGTGCACGCTCGTCGGGATCTCACTTGCCAACCTCGCCGACATCGACGATCCGTTCCAGCCGGAGCTGCCGTTCGCGATTCGCGACCTGACGCGTCTTGACCGCGCGATGGACGGCGTCCGCGAACGATTCGGCACTGCATCGATCACCCGGGCCGTCCTGCTCGGCCACGATGAGGGCATGTCCGTCCCCATGTTGCCCGACTAGCGCCGAGACCGAGATCACTTTCGGCGCGAGAAAGTCCGTCCACTCGCTTAACCTCGCTTGGTCTTTGCCGATGAAGGCAGACAACGGCTCTCAGCCAGCAGAGCGCGTCGAGAGGGACGGTGCTGATGTCGCCTGCGCGCTGCGACCTCGCCGAATTGTGCGCGCGGTCCGGAGTGATCGACGCACTCGTCTTTCGCCGCGTCTCCAACACGACGTGGGCGCACCTGGGTGGCCTCGGCCGTGGCCGGGGCTGGGCCGGCGTCGTCGAGGTCGGCGCCGACGAACCCATGGTGGCAAGTTCGGTGGCCGATTCGGCCGACGACGTGAGTGTCGTCGCCCATCCCGCTCCGGCGCACGTCATCGGCCCCTACTACGCCACCGGCGCCGCAGCCGTACGACTCAGCAACGATGTCCTTGTCGTCCTCGGCAACCCGACCGAGCACCTGCGCAACGCCCCCGTCGCAGCACTGCGCGAACTGGCCCGCTGCGTCAACGACGACCTCGACGAGATCAGCCCGTCGAAGCGGCTCGGCGACGAGCTGGAGGTGCTGCACGCCGTCCGGGCCGTCATCACGACGCCGCTGTCGACGGTAGCCGAGACCCTGCAGCACGTGATCGGCGTCGCGACCGATGCACTGTCCTGCGAGATCGGCGTCGTGCGCGACGGCGCCGGCCGACGCGCGGTCAGCGGCTCGTGGTCGCCGTCCCACGCCGATCTCGACGACGCTCTCGACGAACTCCTCGCGCGTGCGGACGGCCAGACCTACTGCGTGCAGGACAGCGCGTCGGTCGCGCTCCCCGCACCGCTGCGCGCCGAGGACGGCATCCACTCCGTGCTGGCCGTACCCCTGCCCGAACCGCTCGGCGGGATTCTCGTCACGGCCCACACCGCTGCCTCACCGCGCGGGTTCACATCGCTGTGCCAGCACCTGGGCGAGCAGGTTGCCGACACCGCCGGTGTGGTCGCGCATACCGCGGTGCTGCGCGAAGATCTGCGTGACCTCGCCGACGA
Source organism: uncultured Actinomycetota bacterium (assembly GCA_963754285.1). Taxonomy (GTDB): domain Bacteria; phylum Actinomycetota; class Actinomycetes; order Mycobacteriales; family Jatrophihabitantaceae; genus RYN-133. The sequence goes on along the minus strand of CAVWFN010000006.1, from coordinate 617,737 downwards.
ACACTTCCGCACGGCGCGCACCGACGCGCTCACCGGTCTCGGCAACCGCATGCGCTGGGAAGAGGCGCTGGGCGAGGCGCAGGACCGGGTCGACGACGGCGCCCCGATCGCGGTCATCACCATCGACGTCGACGGCCTCAAGGAGGTCAACGACACGCTCGGGCACGACGAGGGCGATGCGTTGCTACGTCGATGCGCCGACGTCCTGCGCGACCACGCCCGCACCGATGACGTGCTGTGCCGCGTCGGCGGGGACGAGTTCGCGTTGCTGATCCCGGTCGGTCCCGCGCTCGCGGCCGAGCGAGCCGAATCGCTGAGCACTCGCTTCTCGACCCTGCGCTCGTGCCGCGACCGCGTCGCGGCCAGCGTCGGTTGCGGCACGGCGACGCCCGGCCGACGCGTGATCGACGCCGTACGCGACGCCGACTCGGCGATGTACCTGCAGAAGAAGGCCCGGCGCGACGCGACCCTGTCGCGCACGATCAACGCCTGAAACCGGGCGGCACCCGCCGCGTGTGCGGCGCTGGTTAGCGTGGACGCGTGCACGAAGCCGCCGCAGCCTGGTTCGAGCGTGGAACCAGCAGCTGGACGGACTGGCCGCTCGAGCGACTGCTCGCTGCGAAGGGGTCGACCACCGTTTCGGTCGTCGTCCCGGCGAAGAACGAGGCCGACACCATCGCGGGCATCGTCGCCGGCATCCACTCGGTGCTCGTCGAGCAGAGCGGGCTGGTCGACGAGCTGATCGTCATGGATTCCGACTCGTCCGACGACACAGCGCAGCTCGCGCAGGCCGCGGGTGCGGTCGTTCACGCGACGCGCACCGTGCGCCCCGATCTCGGTTGGCATCCGGGGAAGGGCGAGGCACTGTGGAAGTCGCAGTTCGTCACAGCCGGCGACGTCCTCGTGTTCATCGACGCCGACCTCACCGGATGGGGAACCCACTTCGTCACCGGGCTGCTCGGGCCGCTGCTGACCAACTCCGATGCCGCACTGGTCAAGGGTTTCTACGACCGGGTGCTCGACGACGGTTCGTCCGGGCCGGTGACTCCGCAAGGTGGTCGGGTCACCGAGCTGGTCGCGCGGCCGCTGCTCAATCTCCATTGGCCGGCGCTCGCGTCGGTCGTGCAACCGCTGGCCGGCGAGTGGGCGATCCGGCGATCGGTATTCGAGAAGCTGTCCGTTCCGGTCGGCTACGGGGTCGAGCTGGCGGTGCTGCTCGACGTAGTGACCTCGCACGGGCTGGATGCTGTGGCCCAGGTCGATCTCGGCGCGCGGGCGCACTCGCACCAGTCGGTGCACGATCTCGGCGTGATGGCGGCAGAGATCATCGCGGTCGCGCATCGCCGACTCGGACTCGCCGAGCCGGACGCTGCCGAGTTGTGGCAGTTCGATCGCACCGCGACGCCACCGTGGCGCGGCCGCCCCGTGCCGGTGATCGAACGGAGTGGGCGATGTTGAAGCTGGGTAGCCGATCCTTCGACGACGATGCGTTACTGATCATGGCGATCGTCAACCGCACGCCTGATTCGTTCTACGACCGCGGGGCAACGTTCGAGTTCGACGTCGCCCTCGATCGCGTGCGGTCGGTGGTCGCCGATGGTGCCGAGATCGTCGACATCGGCGGTGTGAAGGCCGCGCCCGGCACCGAGGTGACCGCAAGCGAAGAGATCGAGCGCACGGTGTCATTCGTCGCTGCAGTGCGCGCCGAGTTCCCGTCCGTCGTGATCAGCGTCGACACCTGGCGTGCCGAGGTCGGCGACGCTGCCTGCGGCGCAGGAGCCGACGTCATCAACGACGCCTGGGGCGGCTGGGACCCCGATCTCGCCGCGGTCGCCGCGGCCCACAACGCAGCGCTCGTGTGCACACACGCGGGTGGCGTCGAGCCGCGCACCCGTCCGCACCGGATCGAGTACGACGACGTGATGGCCGACGTGCTCGACCGCACGGTCGCACTCGCCGAGCGGGCGGTCTCGCTCGGAGTCTCGCGCGAATCTGTGCTCATCGACCCTGGGCACGACTTCGGCAAGAACACACGGCATTCGCTGGAGGTCACCCGGCGTCTGCCGGAGATGGTCGCGACGGGCTGGCCGGTGCTGGTGTCGCTGTCGAACAAGGACTTCGTCGGCGAAGCGCTCGATCGTCCGTTGGGGGAGCGGCTGCTCGGAACGCTCGCGACGACGTCGGTGTCGGCGTGGCTCGGAGCTCGTGTGTTCCGCGCGCACAACGTCGCCGAGACGAGGCAGACGCTGGACATGGTCGCGTCCATCCGCGGCACGCTTCCACCGGCGCGCACAGTCCGCGGCCTGGCTTGACCGGTCAGGCGTCGCGACGCCTGACGATCACGACAGCCGCACCGACGAGCACCGCCGCGAGCGCAACGAAGATTCCCGCCTCGATCCACTGGAAGGTCCAGTACCGATCAGCAGGCTGATACGTGCTGGTGAAGCGGAACCCGTGGTGGGTCATGCACTCGGTCAGATTCGCTCGGGTCTGCGACGACACGCAGGCCTGAGGCAGCCGGATCGGCCCACTGGTTGCGACGCCGTTGTAGAGCAGGTCGGTGTGCAGCGACCACGCGCCCTGCGGCGTCGTCCCGTTGTGTCCGGAGGTCGTGATCGGCGCTTCGTAGTGCGGACGAAGCCACAGTTCGACGGCAAACCGTGCGGCGAAGTACCCAGCGATGGTCGTGGCGATCGCCGGCAACGTCCGTCGCCAGGCCGCACCCGCGAGCAGGCCGAGCGCAGCGCCGAACAGCGTGTAGGCGATCGGTGACAGACCCTGCAGGTCGAATTGCAGCGGATCGAAGCGGGTGTCGCCCTGGTAGGTGTTCATCGTGCGCGACCACCAGGTCACCATCACGCTCAACGCGGTGCCGACGAGCAGCGACGACGTGACCAACGTCGTGATCTTCGCGCGCAGCCAATGGCTGCGAGTGACCGATTGCGTCCACGCGAGCAGGTTGGTGCCGGTGTCGTACTCGCGGCCGACGAGAGTGGCTCCCCAGAACATCCCGATGATCGCCGGGACCAGCACCGTCGCGTTGACGGTGTCGATGATCGCGCCATCGCCCTGGAACAGTTTGATGTCGTCGCAGTTGAAGCCCGGCCGCGCGCAACCCACGAGCGCATCGTGATAGTCGTGCGCCATCGTGATCCCGGTGATCGTGAGCAAGATCGCGAACACGGCGAGCAAGCCGGTCGTGACGGTGCCCTGCAGTCGGTGCTGGCGCCATAACAGCCAAGTCATGACGCCACCGCCTGCAGTTCAGGCGCGCGCGCGTCGGCGCCCAAGTAGGCGAGCACGATGTCTTCGAGACTCAGTTCGTCGACCTGCCACGCCGGATCGTGCACCGGGCCCGACAATCTCGTCCACAGCGTCACCTGTCGAGGCGTCGTCTCCCGTCTGAGCACGGTGTGCTCACGTTCGATCGCGGACGTGTCGCGCCGCGCGCCGCTGAGCACGCGATGTGTCGCCAGCACCTCGTCGACCTCGGCGGCCAAGAGCGTTCGCGACGCGGCGAGCACCACCAGGTGGTCACACACCCGCTCGAGGTCGGTGACGAGATGGCTCGACAGCAGCACAGTCAGGTCGCCGTCTGCGACGGCGCTGGTCAACGTCGAGAGGAAGTCGCGCCGCGCGAGCGGATCGAGGGCAGCGACGGGTTCGTCCAGAAGCAAGACCCTCGGCCGCTTCGCCAGACACAAGCCGAGCGCGACCTGCGCACGTTGCCCGCCCGAGAGCGTGCCTACCTTCTGGTCGAGCGGAATGCGCAGCGCCGCAAGACGGTCACGTGCCGCGTCGTCGCACCAGCGTGGATTCATCGCTGCGCCGAGACGAAGGTGATCCTCGACCGTCCAGCGGCGATACAGCGGCACCTCTTGGGCGAGGAACCCGACGTCGCTCAGGAAGTCGACGGTGTCGCCGGGAGTGTGCTGCGCGACTTCGGCGCATCCGGCGGTCGGGCGACTCAGCCCGGCGAGCATGCGCAGCAGCGTCGTCTTGCCCGCGCCGTTCGCGCCGACCAGACCGCAGATGCGGCCCTCGGGGATCTCGAACGAGCATTCCTCGACAGCCCATTTCCTGCCGAACCGCCGGCCGAGGCCGTCAGTCACGACGGCGGCGCTCATGCCGTCGCCTCGTGCTGCGTCACGGCCAGCGTCGCGCGGACCATGCTCTCGATGTCGGCATCGCGCATGCCGGCGCCGCGGGCCTTGCCGACCCACGTGGCCAGCCCGCGTTGCAGCAGTGCGTGCGTGCCTGGCGGTGGTCCGTCCGGCCGGCGCAGCACGAACGTCCCAATCCCTTGCCGCCCCTCGACCAGACCTTCCCGTTCGAGTTCGCGGTAGGCCTTGAGCACGGTGTTCGCGTTGATCGCGAGCGAACCGACCACTTCTTTGACGGTGGGCAGGCGATCGCCTTCGCGCAGCACGCCGGTCATCAGGGCCTGCCGCACCTGCTCGGCGAGTTGCACGTACGGCGGGACGTTGGACTTGGCAGTCAAGCGAAAGACCAGCATGGCGACCTCTCTAGTTATCTAGAGCATTAGATAACTGCGGCCACCCTGTCAAGCGGGCCGGCCGATTGACGACGCCATCTGTAAGTAGTAACTTACCGTAAGTAATGGCTAACCATACAGCAGTGCTCACGGCCCTCGCGGACCCGACGCGACGCAGCATCTTCGAGCACCTCGTCCGGACACCGAGCCCGGTCGGCGTGCTCGCTGAGCAGTTGCCGGTCAGCCGGCCGGCGGTGTCGCAGCACCTCAAGGTGCTCAAGGAGGCGGGGCTGGTGAGCGATCGCGCAGCTGGCACGCGGCGCGTGTACTCGGTCGACCCGGCCGGCCTTGCCGCCATCCGCGACTACTTCGACCAGTTCTGGCGCCGCTCACTGGACGCGTTCGCCGAGGCCGCCAGCTCGTCCCACTCACCCGAGGAGAACCGATGACCGATCCGCAACCGAGCGCACCGACCGAGTCGACGTCCGTCGCGCGCGCGATCGACGTGGACGCTCCGATCGAGCACGCCTTCCGCGTGTTCACCGATGGCATCGGGACGTGGTGGAACCCCGAGCACCACTTGTTCGAGGTCGAGCGGATGGTGTTCGAGCCGCACGTAGGCGGCAACATCGTCGACATCGGTGTCGACGGCGCCGAGTGCCGGTGGTCGCGGGTGCTCGCCTACGAGCCGCCGACTCTTGTGCGTTTCAGTTGGGACATCACGCTGCAGTGGCAGATCGAGACCGACCCTGCGAAGGCCAGCGAGATCGAAGTGCGGTTCACCGCGATCGACGCCGGGCACACGCACGTCGAACTGACCCACCGTCACCTCGACCGCCACGGCAACGGTTGGGAGGCGATGCGCGCCGCAGTCGACTCGGGCTGGGATCTGAGCGACTTCGCGAAGGCGGCCGCCGGCTGATCAATCATCGATCGTCTGGGACGCTCACCATGTGACAACCGGAGTAAACGCTGGCCGACGCTTCGCGGGGCCACGATGGTCGGCGAGTGTGGCGTTGTGACTAGTGAGCTGTTCGACGGGATCTTCGGGACAACGTCGGTCGTAGCCGCAACCGATGACGCGGCTGTAGTCGACGCGCTGTGCACCGCCGAGACCGCGCTGGCGCGTGCCTGTGCACAGGTCGGAATCGTGGCGCTTCCCACCGCACTCGAGATCGGCGCAGCGTGTGATGACGTACGTCGCCTCGACAGCTCCGAACTCGCTCGGCGCGCAGCACACGACGGCAATCCGGTGATTCCACTGGTCGCCGAGCTGCGATGCCCGCGTGGAGAAGCGCGCGGGTGCTGAGGCAGCTGCGGCGGTGCATCTCGGAGCCACCAGCCAGGACATCGTCGACACCGCCCTCATGCTCGTCGCGAAGCAAGCTCTCGGGGTCGTCATCGCAACGGTCGACGATGCTGCGCGATCGTGTGCGCGGTTCGCGCGCGAACACCGCGACGCCCCCATGCCGGGACGCACTCTGCTGCAGTGGGCCGTACCAACGACCTTCGGTGCCGTTGCCGCCGGTTGGGGTGCCGCGCTCGACACCGCGAGCGTGCGCCTGGTCGAGGTTCGTGCCGCGCTCCCGGCACAACTCGGCGGCGCCGCCGGAACGCTCGCCGCACTGCATCCGCACGGGTTTGCCGTGCTCGAGGCCTTCGCCGACGAATGCGATCTGGTCAACCCGCGCGGTGTGTGGCACACCGACCGCACGATCGTCACCGATCTCGGCGGTGCGCTCGGAACCGCCGCGGCCGCAGTCGCCAAGGTCGCGACCGACCTTGTCCTGCTCGGGCAATCCGACGTCGCCGAGATACGTGAACGCACGCCCGGCGGTTCGTCGGCGATGCCGCACAAGAGAAACTCGATCGCGGCCGTGACAGCGCGCGCCGCCGCTGCCCAGGCGCCGGGGTTGGTAGCCACCCTCATGAGCACTGCACCCGAGTTGCAGCGCGGAGCGGGAAGTTGGCACGCGGAATGGCCGGCGCTGATAGCACTGCTGCGATTCACCGGCGGGGCCGCTGCGCGGTTACGCACCGCGCTCGACATCGACGTCGACACCGCCACCATGGCGCGTCATGTGGCCGAACTCGCCGACCTGATCGAGAGCAGCGACACCGGCCATGCCGCTGATCTCGTAGACCGCTACCTCGAGGGGAGAACCTCGCGATGAGACTGCACGCTGAGGTAGACGGCACGCCCGATGCGCCACCGCTCGTGTTGCTGGGATCGGTCGGCAGCACGGCCGCGATGTGGAACCCGATGCTGGCGCCACTGCTCGAACAGTTCCACGTCATCCGCCTCGACCATCGTGGCCACGGCGCATCGGCAGCCTCGCCGCGTGGTGCGCGCGCGAGCCTTGCCGACCTCAGCGAGGACGTGTTGACGACTCTCGACGCGCTGGACGTGCAGCGCGTGGATTGGGTCGGGCTCTCGCTCGGCGCGATGGTCGGCATGTGGCTCGCGGCCAATCGGCCCGAGCGGGTGGGACGGCTCGCACTGTTGTGCACGTCGGCGCATCTGGGCAGTCCGTACGTTGAGCGCGCCCAGGTAGTTCGCGCCGACGGGATGACCGCGGTCGCCGACGCGATCGTCGACCGGTGGCTGACACGGCCGTTCGCCGTGCGCAACCCCGAGCTACGCGACGAACTCCGCGCGATGGTGACGGGCATCGACGCCGAGAGCTATGCACAGTGCTGCGAGGCGATCGGAACGATGGATCTACGTCCTGATCTCGGCCGGATCGCATCCTCGACGCTCGTCGTCGCCGCGGCAGACGACCCTGCCACGCCACCCGATCAGCTACGCGTTATCGCCGACGGCATTCCGCGTGCGCGCTTCGAAGTACTCGCCGACGCAGCACATGTCGCGACGTACGAACAACCTGCACGCATCGCCGCGTTGTTGTTGCATCACCTGCGCGCCGGCGCAACGCTCGCCGACGGATACACGACACGCCGTGAGGTGCTCGGCGATGCGCATGTCGATCGCGCGATCGAAGCGACCACTGCGTTGACGCAGCCGTTCCAGAGCTTCATCACTCGCTACGCGTGGGGCGATGTGTGGTCGCGAACAGAGCTCGCGCGACGCGAACGATCGATCGCAACTCTCGGTGCTCTCGTCGCGCTCGGTGCGGAGCACGAACTCGCGATGCACATCCGCGCTGCGCGTCGCAACGGACTGAGTGAGAACGAAATCGTCGAAGTGTTGATGCATTGCGCGTTGTACGCAGGACTGCCTCGCGCGAATCGCGCAGTCGCGATTGCGAGTTCGATCTTCGACGAATCTGCATCTATATAAGGCGATTCTTGGTCGCGGCAACAGTGCGATGTGTGCGCGCACGTCGAGACGCAACTCGCGCAGTCGAAAAGTTTGTGCAACGGATTCGTCATTCAATGATGCGGTGATCGCAAATATGCGTCACGATGCTCATATGACTGGTCGGCGTGGCGCGTTGACGCTGCACGACATGCATCGTCCACTTGTAGCAACGAAGAGGATTCGTTGACTGCTGCCGAGGAGGCAACGCAATGACGACACCCGCAAAGAAGGCGGCTCGCAAGACCGCCGCGAAGAAGGCGGCGAAGACCACCGCCCGCAAGACTGCAGTCCGTAAGACTGCTGCGAAGAAGGCGGCGAAGACCGTCGCCCGCAAGACCGCAGTACGCAAGACTGCCGCGAAGAAGGCAGCGAAGACCGTCGCGAAGAAGACGGCCGTTCGCAAGGCTGCTGCGAAGAAGGCAGCGAAGACCACGGCCGCGAAGAAGACTGTTCGCAAGGCTGCTGCCAAGAAGGCCGTGCGCAAGACCGCGGCCAAGAAGACCGTTCGCAAGGCTGCTGCCAAGAAGGCCGTGCGCAAGACCGCGGCCAAGAAGGCAGTTCGTAAGACGGCGGCCAAGAAGGCGGCTGCCAAGCGCTCGCGCTGATTCACATTCCGTCCGCCCTGTCTGCGGATGGTTGCTCATCGAGTCGCCGGTGCACCGCTCGACTTCGCTGCGTTACGCACGGAGTTGGCGGTCACCGGCGATTTCGCGCCTGAGGTGCTGGCGGCGGCCGAGCAGGCCGCACGCAACGTCGAACTACCCGACGAGGACGCCACCGACATCCCGTTCGTGACGGTCGACCCAGCGGGAAGTCGCGACCTCGACCAAGCCGTGCACATCGCCGCACAGGGCGACGGCTATCTGGTCAGCTATGCGATCGCTGACGTGGCCGCGTTCGTTCGACCCGACTCCGTGCTCGACGTCGAGGCGCGTCGCCGTGGCGAAACGCTGTACTTCCCGGACCTTCGCGTTCCGTTGCATCCGCCGGTTCTGAGCGAGGGTGCTGCAAGCCTGTTGCCCGACCAGCTCCGTCCTGCCGTGCTCTGGCGTATCAGGCTCGATGCAGACGGCGAGGTGCGCGGCGTCGACGTGCGCCGCGCGCGTGTTCGGAGCCGCGCGCAGCTCGACTACGTCGGCGTGCAGAGCGATCTCGAACGCGGCACCCTGCCTGACGCATTGCGGTTGCTTCGAGACGTCGGACGACGGCGACAGGCTCTGGCGCGCCGACGGCATGCCATCAACCTCGATCTTCCCGCGCAAGAGGTCGAGCACGACGGCGCCGGATGGCGACTCGCGATTCGTGAGCCACTTGCAGTCGAGGACTACAACGCGGAGATCTCTCTACTCACCGGCATGTGCGCCGCCCGCATCATGCTCGACCATCGACACGGCATCTTGCGCACGCTCCCCGCACCCGAACCAGGTGCCGTGCGCGCGCTGATTCGCGCCGCGCATGCGCTTGGCATCGCATGGCCGGACGGTGCGCCGGCCGGTGACGTGCTTGCCGGACTCGATCGCGCGAATCCGCATCACGTCGCGTTGATCGACCACGCGACGACGTTGTTGCGTGGCGCGGGCTACACGCAGTTCGACGGCGATGTGCCTTCTGTGCACAGTCACGCCGGTATCGGCGCGCCGTACGCACACGTGACCGCGCCGTTGCGTCGCCTCGTCGACAGATACGCGAGCGAGCTGTGTCTAGCGCTCACGGCGGGCACGCCGGTGCCGGCGTGGGTCGACGAACAGCTACCGCAGCTGCCGGACCTGATGGCGCGCAGCGATCAGCGTGCACACACCGTCGACCGGGCCGTCGTCGATGCGACCGAAGCGTGGCTGTTGCGTGATCGCGTCGGCGAGACGTTCGACGTGCTCGTCATCGACGCCGACGACCACGCCGCAACGGTGATGCTCGACGACCCTGCGGTGCGAGCGCGGTGCACCGGCGATCATCTGCCGATCGGCGAACACGTCCGCGCCACCCTCACCGAAGCGGACGGCCGGACCGTCCGCTTCGTCGTGCCCCCCATACGTTGAGTGGCTCAGGTGTACTCGTGTTCGGGAGCGGGGTACGTGCCGCCCCGGACCTCGTCGGCGTAGGTCTCGGCAGCAGTGCGCAGCGCCGTGCCCAGTTGCGCGAACTCCTTGACGAACTTCGCCGGCTTGCCCTCGCCGCGCAGCCCCGCCATGTCCTGCCAGACGAGCACCTGCGCGTCGGTGCTCGGGCCGGCGCCGATGCCGATCGTAGGGATGTGCAGTGCTTTGGTCACCTGCGCCGCGAGGTCGGACGGAACCACCTCGAGCACGACGGCGAACGCGCCGGCCTGCTGCATCGCCTTCGCGTCCTGGATGAGTCGGTGCGCAGCTTCATCGCCGCGTCCCTGCACGCGGTAGCCGCCGAGTGCGTTCACCGACTGGGGGGTGAGACCGATGTGCGCCATCACCGGAATGCCGGCCGCGACCAGCGCCTCGACCTGGCCGGCGACGCGCTGGCCACCTTCGAGCTTGATCGCCTGGCAACCGCCGTCCTTCATGAACCGGGTGGCTGTCTCGAGCGCCTGCGCGGGCGAGGTCTGATAGCTCCCGAACGGCAGGTCACCGACGACGAGTGCGCGGGTCGTACCGCGCACGACGGCGCGCACGAGGGGGATCAGCTCGTCGACCGTGACCGGGACGGTCGTGTCGTAGCCGTAGACGACATTCGCAGCCGAATCGCCGACGAGCAGCACGGGGATGCCGGCCTCGTCGAACACTCGCGCCGTCGAGAAGTCGTAGGCCGTGAGCATCGGCCAGCGCTCGCCGCGGTCTTTGGCCGCCTGCAGGTCGCGCACAGTCACCCGGCGCGTCGTCACGCCGCCGTACAGGGATGTGGTCATGGGATTCCTCGCCATCTCTCCTCGAGGCCGGCACGCCGGTCCCCGGGCTGTTACGTGGACGAAATCCATGGTTCCCCAGCGACATGTGTTTGTCTCGCGTCGGGAGATTTCGGTCACTCGGTAGTCGGTCACACCGACCCGGGCCAAACCGGACTATCGGGCGAGACTTATTCGACCCAGCGGTTCGTGATCGGCAGCCGGCGGTCCTTGCCGAAGTTCTTGTGACTGATCTTCGAACCGGGCGGGTACTGCCGCCGCTTCCATTCCGCGCCGTCGACCATTCGCGCGATGCGCGTCACCTCGTGGGCGTCGAAGCCTGCGGCCACGATCTCGGCGACGCCCTGGTCGCGGTCGACGTAGCGATCCAGGATCGCGTCCAGGAGCTCGTAGTCGGGCAGTGAGTCGGTGTCGAGCTGGCCCGGGCGCAGCTCGGCCGAGGGCGGCTTCGTGATCGAGTTCTCCGGGATCGGCGGCGTCTGGCCACGGCGCGCCGCGTCGGCGTTGCGCCACCGTGCGAGGGCCCACACGAGCGTCTTCGGGACGTCCTTGATCGGCGCGAAGCCGCCTACGGCGTCGCCGTAGATGGTCGAGTACCCGACCGCGAGTTCGCTCTTGTTCCCGGTGGCGAGGACGAGGTGGCCTTCGGCGTTCGAGAGCGCCATGAGAGTCGTTCCGCGCACGCGGGCCTGGACGTTCTCTTCGGCCAGGCCGGTGAGCGACAGTGCCGACACGAACTGGTCGATCATCGGCGCGACCGGCACCACTCGGTAGTGCGCACCGATGCGCTCGGCGAGATCGGCGGCGTCGGACTTCGAGTGGTCGGAGGAGTAGGCGCTCGGCATGCCGACGCCGTAGACCCGATCGCCACCGACAGCGTCGGCGGCAATGGCAGCGACCACGGCCGAGTCGATGCCGCCCGACATCGCGATCACGACGGACCGGAACCGGTTCTTCTCGACGTAGTCGCGCAGTCCGGTGACCAGCGCACCCCAGACCTCGGCCTCGTCGGGGAGCGGATCGACCGTTGTCGTCGGCAGCACTCCGGACGCGGGGGAGCGGTTCTGGTCGCTCGACTCGTAGCGCTCGACCGTCATGTCGACGAACTGGGGCGCGGGTCCGTCGCCGCTTGCGCCCTTCACCTCGACGTCGATCAGGTAGGTGTCGTCGACGTACTGCGGCGCTCGCAGCAGCACTTCGCCGTCGGCCGCCACCACCATCGAATCGCCGTCGAAGACGAGTTCGTCCTGCCCGCCGACCGTGTTCACGTACAGGATCGGTGCGCCCGCCTCGGCGGCACGCCGGCGCAGCAGCGGCAGGCGCACGTCGTCCTTGTGCCGCTCGTACGGCGAGCCGTTGATGTTCAGGATGAGGCCGACCCCGACCCGTCCGGCGACCGTGAACGGCCCGCCGTCCTGCCACAGGTCTTCACAGATCGTGAGAGCCACGTCGATCCCGCGATGCCGGACGACGACGAAGCGGTCGCCGGCGATGAAGTTGCGCCGCTCGTCGAACACGCCGTAGTTGGGCAGGTGGTGCTTGAAGTAGCGGGCCACGACCTCGCCGCGGTGCAAGAACGCGGCGGCGTTGCGCGGCCCGCAGTCATCGTCGACGTAACCGACGAATGCGGCGGTCTCGCCCAAGCCGGCGGCTGCGAGGTCGCCGGCGAGTTTGTCCACAGCTGCCCTCGACGCGGAGCGGAACCCCGCCCGCAGCACCAGGTCCTCCGGCGGGTAACCGGTGAGGGTCAGTTCAGGGAAGGCGATCAGGTCGGCGCCGGCCGCCGCCGCGGCTCGTGTGCGGTCGACCACCATGGCCGCGTTGCCCGCCAGATCGCCCACGGTGTAGTTGGCCTGGGCCAGGGCAAGGCGTAGACCGGGCATGGGTCCAGTGTCCTCCTTGAACCAACGTGCCTGCGCTCCCGTGGAGAACCTGAGTGTGTCTCCGGATGTCGGTGATGTACGGCAGAATCAGTGCAACCTGAGAACGCGCTCGCGCGTCATATCGGTTGTAAGGCTTTCGTGATGCGAGCCTGCAGGGCCCGGACGGGCCGATGAGAGACAATAACCGGGCCGTGGCGACCAGAAAATCCTGGTTCGAGGGGCTGTGAGGGATAGGCGGTACCAGTTGTACGAGTCGCACGAGGTGCATGACCAGTCGTCGTTCCAGCGCGCGATCGGGCGTCGTCGCCCCACGCGGCGTGGGTTCCGCACGTCGGCCGCGGTGCGTGCCGGCGCCGTGACGGCCGTCCTCGCCCTCGCCCTGACCGCCTGCACGTCGGCCACGCAGACCGGCACCACGTCCTCGGGCCCCGCGGCACCCGCGCAGTCCAACTCGTCCGCGCCCACCTCATCGGTCCCGACCACCTCGGCAGCGCCCAAGCCGCTCGCCTTCACGGCCACGCCGACCACCGACAGTGCGGTCGACCCCGTCGCACCCATCACGCTGACGGTTGCGAACGGCACGCTGAGCAATGTCACCCTCACGAACTCCGAGGGCAAGCACGTGAGCGGCCAGCTGTCGGCCGACAAGACCAGCTGGCGAGCGACCGAGGTGCTCGGCTACAGCAAGCGCTACCGCATGATCGCCAAGGCGACGAACAGCACCGGTGACTCGACGAAGACCTACAAGCGGTCGTTCACGACGCTGACGCCCGGCAACATGACCATGCCGTACCTGAACACCATCTACGGCGCCTCGATCCAGAACCACGGCACCTACGGCATCGCGATGGTGCCGGTGGTCAACTTCGACGAATCGATCTTCCGCAAGAAGGCCGCCGAGCGCGCGTTGAAGGTCACGACGAGTCCGCACGTCGACGGATCCTGGTACTGGGCCTCCGACCACAGCGTGCACTGGCGTCCCGAGCACTTCTACAAGCCGGGCACCAAGGTGACCGTGTCGGCCAACGTCTACGGCGTCGAGGTCGGCAACGGGCTCTACGGCCAGGCTGACCAGTCGGTGACGTACACGATCGGCCGCAAGCAGATCACCGAGGCCTACGACAACGCGCCGTACAAGGTCAACAAGGTCAAGACCTACCGCAACGGCAAGCTGATCCACACGATGAACACGTCGATGGGTGAGCACACCGGCGAGACGGTCAACGGCAACTACATCAACTTCTACACACTCGACGGCACGTACACGGTTCTCGGCTTCGAGAACCCGGCACACATGTGCTCCGACACGTACGGGCTGCCTGCGAACGGGCCCGGCGGGTATCCGTGCGAGGACATCCCGTGGTCGACCAAGATCAGCACCGACGGCATCTACCTGCACGAACTCGACACGACCGAGTGGGCGCAGAACAGCGGTCAGGACGTGTCGCACGGCTGCCTGAACCTCAGCGGCGACAACGCCGAGTGGTTCTACACGCACTCGCTCGTCGGCGACCCGGTCGTCGTCCACGGAGCCAAGGGCGCGCCGAAGCTGGCGCTGTGGCAGGGCGGCGACTGGACGATGAGCTGGGCCCAGTGGCAAAAGGGCAGCGCGCTCTAGCTGCGATCACCCGGAATCGCCGGATGAGCCGCGTAACCTTCCGGTAACTGCACCCCGGAAGACTGGAGCGTCGTGGATCGCCAACAGGAATTCGTGCTGCGGTCGCTCGAGGAACGCGAGATCCGCTTCGTGCGGCTGTGGTTCACCGACGTCCTCGGCACGCTGAAGTCGGTCGCGGTCGCGCCCGCCGAACTGGACGGCGCCTTCGACGAGGGCATCGGCTTCGACGGCTCGGCCATCGAAGGATTCGCGCGAGCGAGTGAGAGTGACATGCTCGCCCGTCCCGATCCGTCCACCTTCCAGGTGCTGCCGGCGTCGACGCCGGGTGGGCAGGATTCTGCGCGCATGTTCTGCGACATCACGATGCCCGACGGTTCGCCCTCGTGGGCCGACCCGCGCTATGTGCTGCGGCGTGCCCTGTCGAAGGCGGCCGACAGCGGGTTCACCTTCTACACCCACCCCGAGATCGAGTTCTTCCTGCTGAAGAACCGCCCCACGGACGGGTCCGAGCCGGAGCCGATCGACAACGGCGGCTACTTCGACATGACCAGCCACGACGTCGCCCACGACTTCCGCCGCGCGGCGGTCGGTGCGTTGGAGGGGCTCGGGATCTCCGTCGAGTTCAGCCATCACGAGGTCGCACCGGGGCAGCAGGAGATCGATCTGCGCTACGCCGACGCGCTGTCGATGGCCGACAACATCATGACGTTCCGGCACGTCATCAAAGAGGTCGCGATCGCGCACGGTGCCCATGCGACGTTCATGCCGAAACCGTTCCGGCACCGTCCCGGCAGCGGCATGCACACGCACCTGTCGCTGTTCGAGGGTGACAACAACGCCTTCCACGACGGGTCCGACCAGCTCTACCTGTCGAAGACGGCGAAGTCGTTCATCGCCGGCCTGCTGCGGCACGCACGCGAGATCACCGCTGTGACGAACCAGTGGGTGAACTCGTACAAGCGGCTGTTCGGCTTCGCGGCGCGAGGCGAACTCGTCGAGGCGCCGACCTACGTCTGTTGGGGACACGCCAATCGATCGGCGCTCGTGCGGGTGCCGATGTACAAGCCGGGCAAGGCGAACTCGACCCGCATCGAGCTGCGTTCGCTCGACTCGGCCTGCAATCCGTACCTCGCCTTCGCGCTCATCCTCGCCGCAGGTCTGAAGGGCGTCGAGCAGAACTACGAGCTGCCGCCCGGCGCCGAGGACGAGGTGTGGTCGATGTCCGACACCGAGCTGCGCGCGCTGGGCTACGACGAGCTGCCGCACAACCTCGCTGACGCGCTGCGCGCGATGGAGACGAGCGAACTGGTGGCCGAGACGCTCGGCGAGCACGTCTTCGACTTCTTCCTGCGCAACAAGAAAGAGGAGTGGGTCGAGTACCGCGCCGAGGTCAGCCCGTTCGAGTTGCGCCGCTATCTGCCTGCTCTGTAACGGCTGGCGGCAGCGCGGCCGCCGCTGGCTAGGCTCGACAGGTGGCCGTTCTCGTCGTTCAGCTCGACGCCTCGGATCCGCCCGCCCGCCTCGGTGACTGGCTGCGTGCTGCGGGTCTCGAGTTGGACGTGCGCGCGCTCGATGCCGGTGACCCGTTGCCCACCGACCTGCAAGGCCACGACGGCCTCGTCGTGATGGGCGGCGCGATGGGCGCTCTCGACGACGACGCCGCGCCCTACCTGCCCGCGGTGCGGGCGCTGCTCCGGACGGCGGTCTCGGAGCGAGGTACCCACCCTCGGCGTGTGCCTCGGGCACCAGCTGCTCGCGGTCGCGAACGGCGGGCCAGATCCGCCGCATCCCGGACGGTCCCGAGGTCGGCGCGCAGCTGGTCGCCAAGCGCACCGCTGCCGCGGACGACCCGCTGTTCGCGCGCGCTGCCGATCACCCCGGACGTGCTGCAGTGGCACTTCGACGAGGTGCACGTTCTGCCGCCCGGCGCCGTCCAGCTCGCCAGCTCGCCGGCCTGCGAGCACCAGGCGTTCCGGCTCGGCCGGCTCGCGTGGGGCATCCAGTTCCACATCGAGACCGACGCCGCGATCGTGCGGGCGTGGGCGGCCGAGGACGCCGGCGAGCTCGCCGACTACGACCTCGACGCCATCGTCGAGCGCGCGGTCGACGCATCGACGACGACCTCGCCGAGGTGTGGGCAGCCGTTCGCGGCCGGCGTTCGCCGACGTCGTGCGCGATCCCGCGTCCGTCCCGGCGCCGCGCGGCGTGCCGACCTCGACCGCAGCGCCGATCACCGATCCCGGCCGCGATCCGCGCCGCCCTGGCCGCCGAAGCGCAACGCCGCGCGCGGCGCTGCTGCCGATGCCGGGCCTGCGTCGGCCGCGACGATGGCTGAGGCGACCGACGCCGCTGCGTCGCAGCGCCCTGCGGCTGGCCCGGCTCGCGTTCGCGACGGCGAGCGCGCCGCCGAACTGCTCGCCGAAGCGCCACTGGCGTGGTGGGACGTCGCCGACAACGCCCCGGTCGACGACGACGCGGCGAGCCGTCGTCGCCGCGCTCGGACGCACCGCCGACCCCGACGCCGCGCTCGAGGCCCTCGCCGGCTCGTCGCGGCGCCGAGGGCGGCGGCCGAGCTGCGCGACGGCGCTCGGCCGCGAGCGCCGAGCTGCGCGCGCGGCTGCTTGCCGCTGCTCGGCGTGTCGACCGCGCTCGCCGAGCACCTCGTCGCGCACCCGGACGACTGGCGCGCGCTGGTCGGGCCGGCACGACCTGCCCGGCATGGCGCGGCACGGCTGCGCGCAGCCGGTCGGCGCCGACCCGAGCGACCCGATGACCGGGACGGCCGGCGCGCGCGCCACCGTCACCGGCGCCGACGCGCGTCGCCGCGCTGCGGCGCGCCTACCGCCGCGAGCTGGTCGCGATCGCCGGGCGCGACCTGGCCGGCGAGCTGGATCTGCGCACGGTCACCGAGCGCGCTCGCCGACCTGGCCGGGCTACACGCTGCAGGCCGCGCTGCGGTCGCCGCCGCCGAGCTGCCCGACGAGCGCCGAGCCGTGCCGGCTCGCGATCATCGCGATGGGCAAGACCGGCGGGCGCGAGCTCAACTACGTCTCCGACGTCGACGTCGTGTTCGTCGCCGAGCCGGGCCGATCCGACGGCGACGCCGCCGACACCGACGCGCGCGCTGCGCACCGCGACCACGCTGGCCGGCGAGCACGATGCGGCTGTGCCGCGAGGTCGCGTGGGAGGTCGACGCCGCGCTGCGCCCCGAGGGCAAGGACGGCGCCGCTGGTGCGCACGCTGGCCAGCCACGAGGCCTACTACCAGCGGTGGGCGAGCACGTGGGAGTTCCAGGCGCTGCTCAAGGCGCGGCCGGTCGCCGGCGACCTCGAGCTCGGCGCGCGCTACGAGGCAGGTCGATCGCGCCGCTGGTGTGGACGGCGGCCGAGCGGCCGGACTTCGTCGCCGACGTGCGGGCGATGCGGCGGCGGGTGGTCGCGCACATCCCGCCGGCGGTCGCCGACCGCGAGATCAAGCTCGGGCCGCGGCGGCCTGCGCGACGTCGAGTTCGCGGTGCAGCTGCTGCAGCTCGTGCACGGCCGCGGCGACGAGTCGCTGCGCGTCGCGCGGCACCCTGCCGGCGCTGGACGCGCTGCGCGACGGCGGCTACGTCGGCCGCGACGACGCGCGTCAGCCTGACCGACGCCTACCGCTTCCTGCGCGCCACCGAGCACCGGCTGCAGCTGCGCCGGCTGCGGCGCACGCACGTCGTGCCCGACGACCCGACGCAGCTCGACGTGGCTCGCGCCGCGCGATGGGCTTCCGGCCCGACACCGCGGCGACGCGCGCGCGGTGTGGGAGGCCGAGTGGGCGCTGCACGCGCGCGAGGTGCGCCGCCTGCACGAGAAGCTGTTCTACCGGCCGCTGCTCGAGGCGGTGGCGCGGGTGCCGTCGGCCGGCCTGCGGCTGACGCCCGACGAGGCCGGCCGGCGGCTGGCGGCGCTCGGCTTCGCCGACCCGGCGCGGGCGCTGCGGCACATCGAGTCGCTGACCGTCCGGGCTGTCGCGCCGCGCCGCGCTGCAGCGCACGCTGCTGCCGGTGCTGCTGTCGGACTTCGCCGACGCGCCCGACCCGGACGCCGGGCTGCTCGCCTACCGGCGGGTGTCCGACGAGCTCGGCGCGACGCCGTGGTACCTGCGGCTGCTGCGCGACGAGGGCGCAGGTCGCGTCGCGGCTGGCCTACCTGCTCGGCACCAGCCGCTACGTCGCGCGCATGCTCGGCCGCGCGCCGGAGGCGCTGCGCATGCTCGCCGCCGACAGCGAGCTGCGCGCCGCGCGCGCCGGCCGAGGTCGCGCGCGACGATGCGCGACACCGCCGCGCGCGCGCGACGATCCCGGCGAGGCGGTCGCCGCCGTGCGCGCGGTGCGCCGCCACGAGCTGCTGCGCATCGCGTTCGCCGACCTGCTCGGGCTCGTCCGACGTCGACGACGGTGTGCGAGGCGATCAGCGCCACCACCGAGGCGACGCTCGACGTCGCGCTGCAGATCGCGATGCGTGCCGTCGCCGCCGAGCGCGGCCTCGACGCGCTGCCGCTGCGGTTCGCGATCATCGCGATGGGCCGCCTCGGCGGCGCCGAGGTCGGCTACGGCTCCGACGCCGACGTGATGTTCGTCTTCGAAGCCGGTCGGCCGACGACCGACGACGACGTCACCCGGATCGCGCAGGACGTCGCCGGCCGGCTGCGCGGCGCTGCTGTCGGCGCCGTCGTCGACCGACCCGCCGCTGGGCGTCGACGCCGACCTGCGCCCGGAGGGCCGCAACGGCCCGCTGGTGCGCTCGCTGGCGTCCTACGCGCAGTACTACGCGCGCTGGTCGTCGCCGTGGGAGGCGCAGGCGCTGCTGCGGGCGCGCTTCGGCGCCGGCGACGCCGAGCTCGGCGCCGCGGTTCGTCGCGATGATCGATCCGGTGCGCTACCCGGCGGACGGGCTGAGCCGCGGCCGACCTGATCGAGATCCGCCGGCTCAAGGGCCGCGTCGACGCCGAGCGGCTGCCGCGCGGCGCCGACCCGACCACGCACACCAAGCTCGGCCGCGGCGGCCTGGCCGACATCGAGTGGACGGTCCAGCTGCTGCAGCTGCAGCATGCGCGCACGACGTCGCCGGCGCTGCGCACGACCCGCACGCTCGACGCGCTGCGGGCCGCGGTCGACGCCGGCCTGCTCGACCGGTCGCAGGCCGATGCGCTGGCGACGGCCTGGCGGCTGGCGACCCGGCTGCGCAACGCGATCATGCTGGTGCGCGACAAGGCCGAGGACCAGCTCCCGTCGCAGGGCACGGCGCTGTCGCGGTCGGCCGGGCGCTGGGCTACCCGGCCGGGTTCGACCCGGGCAGCGTCGTCGACGACTACCGCCGCGCCGCGCGGCGGGCCCGCCGGGTGGTCGAGGACGTCTTCTACGCGCCGCTGACGGTGCGCAGCTCAGCGGCGCTTGGCGCGCGATCGGCGCGACGGACGCAGGTTGCGGCAGCGGCGGGTCGGGCCGTCCGAAGTCGGGCGCGTCGTACGGCGGCGTGTACGCGCCGTGGCCCGGACAGCAGCCGCCTGGATGCCGAACGCCGAGCGACCACGACGACGCGCGCCGCCGACCGCGTCGATCGATGTAGTGGTTGGCCGTGCCGATGATCACCAGCAGCGTGAAGAACGGGTAGAGCAGGCCGAGCATGCGCACCCACAGCCGACGCGCGCACATGAAGACCGACGATGCCGCACCACAGCGCCCAGCCGATGTGCAGGCTGGGCATGGCCGCGAACTGGTTGGAGTGCGCGGCGATCTCCGGGTCGGCCAGCGAGCCCCAGGTGTGGAACTTGATCAACGTGTCGATGTAGTCGTAGCCGGGCAGCAGCCGGGGCGGCGCGAGCGGGTACAGGGAGAAGCCGACCAGGGCGATCAGCGTCGTCGTGAACAGCACCGTGCGCGCGCCGCGGTAGATGTGCGGGCGGCTGCACGAACAGCCAGACCAGCACGCCGATGCGTGATGACGAAGTGCAGCGTCGCGTAGTAGTAGTCCATGATCTGCGCGAGCCACTCGTGCGACGCGACGAAGTGGTTGACCGACAGCTCGAAGTTCAGGTGCAGATCGTCCTGCAGGTGCTGGATCGACGCGGCCGTGCCGGATCGCGATCGACGCCTGCTCGGGGATCGCGTTGCGGCCGAGGCTGTAGAGCCAGTAGCCGATCGCGATGATCGCGATCTCCTGCCACCACATCGGCCGGCGGAAGCGCAGCAGCCGGCGGCGGAGCAGCACCGGAAAAGCGCGTGCGTCCCCGTTCGGGAGCAGCGCTGCGCAGATCGGTGCGGCTCACCACGGCTCCATCTTCCCACTTAGGTGCGACACAGATGCGATGCGGCACGGCCCGGGCTCAGCGCGGCAGGCGGTCGGCGGCGCCCAGCAGTTCGGCGGTGGCCGCACGAATCTCGGGAAGCGGGGCCGCCAAGGCGCGGTCTCGTCCCGATTCGTTGCGCGAGTGAAGTCACATGGACGCCCGGGTCGGCCGCATCCGCGTGCTCGCCCACGATGAGGGCGACCGGCCGTCCGGCGGCGACGCACAGCCGGACGACCGCCGACCGGCGCCTTGCCGGACAGGCTCGAGCGGTCGAGACGTCCCTCGCCGGTCAGCACGAGATCGGCCGATCGCACCCGCTGCGCGAGGTTCGAGCCGCTCCGCGACGACGTCGAACCCGGGTCGGATCCGCGCGCCGAGTGCTGCCAACCCGCCGGCGAGCCCGCCGGCCGCGCCCGACCCGGCGAGCTCGCCGATGCGGATGCCGAACCGGTCGCGGTACACCTCGAGCAAGTCGCGCAACCGCCCCGTCGAGCAGCTCGACAGTCGCGGGGTCGGCGCCCTTCTGCGGCGCGAACACCGCGGCGGCATCGACGAAGCGGGTCGTCACGTCCGCTGCGACCGTGACGAGGTCGAGCGGCGCGCGCGTGGCCAGACTCGTCGACCGCCCCGAGGCCGCCGTCCGTGGTCGCCGATCCGCCGACCCCGACGAGGATCTCGCTCGCGCCCGCATCGAGCGCGGCTGCGATGAGTTCGCCCGTCCCCTTGGTCGTTGCGGCAACCGGGTCGTTGCGGCCCGCAACCAGCGTCAGCCCGGACGCGGTCGCCATCTCGATGACCGCGGCCGTGCCGTCGAGGCGCCAGCCGGCGTCGACCGGCTCGCCGAGCGGACCGGTGACCGTCGAGGTCCGGTTCGCGCCGCCGAAGCAATCCAGCAGCCCTTCGCCGCCGTCCGAGATCGGGGCGATGTCGCACTGCCAGCCGGCGTCCGCGGCACCGAGCGCCATGGCTTCGGCGATCTCGCGGGCGTTGGCCGACCCGCGGAACTTGTCGGGAGCGGCCAGCAACAGTCGTCCTTGCTCACCAGCCACAGCTCTCCCCACACCGATGATCTTGCAGTTTTCCGCGCTATAGCGCGTAATTCTGCAAGATCATCGGGTGGTTTGGGGTCAGGCGGGCCAGGTGGCGAACGCGACCGTGCCGCCGTCGACGCGGGTGCTCAGTTCGACCGGACCGTGCGGACGCAGGTACAAGTCGTAGTCACCCGCCTCGAGCTCGGCGAACACCGCGGTCGCGATGGGAGGCCCGTGCCGCCCGTCGCGCGGTCGATTGACGACGGCGACGTGCGGCAGGTGCGCTACACCGTCATGGTCGTACGGACGGATCTCGACCTCGTGCCCGATCAACTGCGCCGGCATCGTCACGACAAGCGCGCCGATGTGATCACCGATGTCGAGCAGGACCGCGCCCTGCCCGGCGTGACTGTTGTCTTCGACTACGTGGGTGTGCGCGCTCATGTGTGCGGCGTCCCTGGCGTGGTCTGGAACCCGCCGGCCGGCGTGCCCAGATACGGGAAGTGCTTGAGGTACGGCGCGTTCGTGTTGTGCGTGCCGTCGGTCAGCGCACCAGCCGCGGCGTCCGGCGTGTACGATCGGTCGACGAGCGGGATCGTCGCGCCGGCGATGGCGCGCAGCTCGATCGTGACGACGTCGTCGATCACCCGCCGTCCGTTCGGGAACCCGGCGGCGTCGCCGCCGAGCAGACCGAACTTGCTCGGCTTGTCGCGACGGCGGGATGGCCATGTTGAGCCGGAGCATGTCGGCGGCACCGGCCCGGTGTAGTTCTGGAACCCCGGCACGACGCCGGCGGGGATGCCGGTCAGCAGGATCGCCTCGAGGTCGGCTCGGGGCTTCTTGTACTTCGCCAGGTTCGGGAACACGCCCGGGTAGAGCACGGGCAGCAACCCGGCGAGCTCGGGATGCGCGACGTACTTCGCGAACTCCGAGTCGCCGTGCGGGTGCGCGTGGTTCCAGTGGTCCTTGTGCGCCATCGGCACGATGACCTCGTTGAACAACGGGTTGCCCAACCGGGACACCTGCACCCACGGCCCGACGCCGTCGTAGGTCGACGTCTTCGTCGAAGACGCTGGACTTCTGCCGGTACGCGGTCGCCCAGACGCCGATAACCGACTTCGCGTCCATGGCATTGGTCGGGTGTGATGACGACCGTGAGGTCGGTCTTCGGCACCTGCAGCGCGATCGTGTGGACGTTGAGCCCCTGCGTGCTGTTCACGCCCACCGCGTCGGCGGACGGGATCAGGTGCAAGTGCTCGAACGGGCGCAGCACACCGAGGTCGAAGATGCTGCCCACGTCGACGTAGAACCCGTCGGCGCGTTGCCCCGCGAACACCTTGCGGCCGTGGCCGATGTCGTGCACGGCCGCGCTGGTGAAGTGCTCGTAGTTCGGCGTGCTCCGCGGCCCCACGTTGACGGGCGGGACTCGCAACCCCTTCGCGAGCACCGCTGCCTTGCCGTCGCCTTCGGTTCGAGTGACCCGGTAGAACTGCGGCCGGTTCCACGTCGTATCCGAGATCGACTTGATCTGCCCGGTGTTGTACAAGAACGTCTCGCTGTTGCGGATCTCGGTGTGGAAGTGGAAGCGGTACGTGATGTCGCCCTGCGCCTTGCCGCGGTTGCGGATGTGGATGGCGTAGGTGACGTCATCGCCGAACTCGTAGAAGTTCGGACCGCCTTGCGGGTTCTGGAACGGAATGAAGTTGGCGATGATCGTGACCTTGTCCGGTTCGTCGCGGCTGACGAACGCGTAGACATCGGTGTTGTCCGCAACCGGATCCTTCGAGATCTCCGGTGCTTCGCGATGTGACGACATGCTCTGTCCCCTCTCAGAACGCAGCTCGGGCCAGGCGGGCCACCAGGTCGCGGTCATGGACCACGACCTCGCGCTCGCCGACCATCACGGTCACCGTGTCGCCGTGCACGTCGTCGACGTGCGCGACCAGCGTGCCCGCGGCGTTGCTGGGCACCTTGTGTGCTGCTTCGCCGCGCGTGCCGGCGGCCTGCGCGCCAGGCGCGACCGCCGCGACTCCGACACCGACCGCACCGACGGCGGCCGTGGCCAGGAATCCTCTTCGTGTCGAGTCATCCATGTCTTCCCCCTATTGGACTAGGAACTCGTCACGCGTCACTTCGTCGCAGCGATATCTCGGGTTTCACGAATCGGTGCGGCGGGGACCGGCTGGCACGGAATGGACGCGTCAGCGCGTCGACTTGCCTGCTAACACCCGGGTGCATCGGGTTCGACGACAACGTCCGGTTTGGCGCCGGATTCCGCCCGGTCCACGAGGATGCGCACGGCGTTGTTGAACGCCGAGCTGTGCGAGCGGTATTCGTGGCAGCCGCCCTGTTTCAGCCCGCCGATCACGCCATGGACCGTCGCGTGCCCCGTCCCGTCGATCGTCAGCCACGGGCTGCCACTGCTGCCGCCTACGAAGCCGTGACAGTCGAAGGTCGGGAACCCCTTGATCCGGAACACCTTCGCCACGCAGGTCACGGGTTCGTCGTCTCGTCCGGCGTTGTAGGCAACCACCGTCACGCTGGACCCGACCGTGGGTGCGGCGCCGAGCGACTCGCTGCCGGTGACGTCGGCGAGCTGGGTCGCGCGTCCGTTGACGACGTTGGGCGCGACGGTGAGCACCGCATAGTCGGTGGTCGGGTCCTGGTCGTGTTGCCAGGCCGGCAGGACGTAGGCGCCGGTCACGTGCCAGACACCGTCGCGCGAGCGGCCGTCACGATAGGACGGCGCGAACGTCATGCCCGTGCCGTCACCGTGAACGCAGTGCGCGGCGGTGATCACCGTGTTGTGCGATGCGCTCTCGATCACGCTGCCGGTGCAGCCGTGCACACCGTTGGATCCGCCACGGAACAGCGCACCAACAGTCGAGAAGGTCGGCAGGTCGGGCGTGCGCGAGGCGCGCGGCGTGGCCGGCGCGTGCGACGGTGCTGTGTGCCTGCCGGCCGGCGTTGCATTTCCCGCCTGCGGCGTACACGCGGACAGTGCAGTCGCGGCTGCCACGCAGGCGGCGCCGACGACGGCGATGCGGAGCAGCACTCGCGACATGATGCCCGCCGTGCCTGAGGTGTGCCGAAGAGCAGTGCCGGCGATCAGAAGGTTCACCTGAGCCTCCTCAGCGGTTCACAGGCGGATCTTGAAGCTTTGGATTCGTGCGAGGTTGGGTTGCTCGGTACGGCCCCGATGCGGTGAGCCGTACGTCGACGGTGCTCGGGCTCGTGATGCTCGTCGGCGTCGTGGCGCCGGACATGCGTGGGTCGGCGTTGTACGGCGACTTCGTTCCGGTCTCGGCGCGGGCGACCGCCGAAGCCGTGGTCGCGGTGTCGGGGTGGATCCTGCTCCGGCTGGCCCGTGGGCTGCGTAAGCGCAAGCGCGCCGAGTGGCGGATCGCGGTTTTCGTTTGCACGGTGGTCATGACTGCGGATCTCGTTCGTGCCGAACGGCGCCCGGTCGAGGCCGTGGTCACGGGATTGCTGCTTGTCGCGTTGCTCGCGACCCGGTCGCAATACACCGTGGGCAGTGATCGACACGGTCGATGGTTCGCGGTGCTGGCCGCGGCGCAGCTGATCGGGCTGGCCACAGTGCTCGGGATGGTGATGCTGTATCTGCCCGGACACGTGCCGTCGACGGTGTCGTTCTGGGCACGCCTGCGCGAGGTCGTCTACTCGTTCGTGGGCGTCGGCGGATGGATACAGATCTCGAGCGATCACTACGCGGATCTGTTGCACGCCATGTTGTTGCTGTTCGGACTTCTCGCGGTTGTCGTTCTCGTGTCGATCGGATTGCGCACGGCCGAACCGCCGGCGCTGCTCGACCCGGCGGACGAGTCCCGTATCCGCGACCTGCTCACCCGGCACGGCGCGCGTGACTCGCTGGGCTACTTCGCGTTGCGGCGGGACAAGTCCGTCGTCTGGTCGCCAACGGGCAAGGCAGCGATCTCGTACCGCGTGGTCGACGGAGTCGCGCTCGCCAGCGCCGACCCGATCGGCGATCCGGAGGCGTGGCCGGGTGCGATAGCAGCGTGGCGCGCGCTGGTCGACCGCAACGGCTGGACGCCGGCGGTAATGGGCTGCAGCGAACTCGGCGCGACGGTGTACCGCCGCGAGTACGGCCTGGCCGCCGTTGGTCTCGGTGACGAGGCGATCGTCCAGACTGCGCAGTTCACCCTCGACGGACGGGCGATGCGCGGCGTGCGTCAGGCGTGCGCGCGCGTCGAGCGAGCCGGCTACACGGTCGAGGTCGCACGTACCGGCGACCTGACCGAGGCGGACGTCGCCGAGGTTCGGACCGCCGCCGAGTCGTGGCGCGGTGATCCGGTCGAACGCGGATTCTCGATGGCGTTGTCGCGCGTCGGTGACGCTGCGGACGCGAGGTGCGTCCTCGTCCGTGCGCGGCTCGACGGGCAGTTGCGCGGGCTGCTGCACTTCGTCCCGTGGAGTGACACCGGAATCTCGCTCGATCTCATGCGTCGCGACCGCACCGCTGACAACGGTCTGAACGAATTGATGATCACTCGGTTGCTCGCGGCGGCCCCTGAGCTCGGTGTCGACAGCGTGTCGCTGAACTTCGCGGTGTTCCGCGATGCACTCGAGCGGGGCGAACGTATCGGTGCCGGCCCGGTGCTTCGGCTGTGGCGCCGCATCCTGCTGATCGCCTCGCGGTGGTGGCAGATCGAATCGCTCTACCGGTTCAATGACAAGTTCCGTCCACAGTGGGAGACCCGGTTCTTCTCGTACTCGCGGGTTCGCGACATCCCGCGCATCGCGCTCGCGGCGCTCGAGGCAGAGGCATTCGTCGTGCGTCCACGCAGCCTGAATCGAATCGTCGGACGCCGACCCGATCGCGCCGTGCTGTCGGGCAACTCGTGCAAGTCGGGCGCAGCGGTACCGTGAGTGCCACTACGCGCCGGACGGAGGGCGGCGCACGGGTGAGGGGGCCATGCGTTCTTCGGGTTCGTCGCGCGCGTCCGTACCCGTGTGGGCGCGGGCCGGTCAGGGTCTGGCCGTCCTGCTCATCGCGGGCTACCTGATCTGGACGATTCCCGGGGTACGTCCCCATGCGGGTTTCAACGTCGTCTACGACGGGCTGCTGCAGGGCGCCGGCTACGCGGTAGTCGCCGTGCTCTGCGTGGTGGCGGCGGTACGGCGCTCGAGCAGCGTGGTGTGGCGACTCGTGTCGGTCGCCGTAGTGCTGCGCGCGTTCGGGTTCGTCATAACGCTGTGGTTCCTGAGCATCAAGCATCCGCTGCCGTTCCCGTCGATCGCCGATGTCGCCTGGGTGCTGTCGACGGTCGCGTTGATCGGCGCGGTCGCGATCCGGCTGCGCGAGCTGGCGCGGCGGATGCCGGTGCTGGTCGTGCTCGACGGCATTGCGATCGCGCTCCTCCTTGTCGGGGTCGCGCTGGCGGTGCTTGCGCGTCCGATCCGCACGCTGTCCGCGCCGGGAATCCCGCGCAGCGAGATCGTCGTCAATGTCGGCTACCCCGTGCTCGACACCGCGCTGCTCGTCGCGGTCGCGACGCTCGTGACGGCCGTGCCACGCAGACTGAACCGTTCCGACCTCGTCCTCGTCGGTGGATGCATCGCGTTCGCCTTCGTCGACATCGTCTACGTGATCCTGCTCGCGAACGGGAGTTGGCGACCGGGAACGCTGCTCGCGTCGTTGTCGCTCGTCGCAACCGCGTTCATCGCAGCGGCGGTATCGACGGCGTCGGGCGCCGTGTTCGCCGACAAACGACGGCTCGGCGAGTTCGTCATCTGGCGCCCACCCGGTATCGGCCTGCCGGCCTCGTGTGCGGGTGCCGCGTTCGTCGCGCTCGCCGTTGCGGGAGTCAGCGATGCTCCGCTGCTCTCACTGGTGACGTTCGTCGGCGCCGGCGTCGTGGCAATCGCGCGCGGCGTGCTCACTCTCCGCGAAGATCGCCGCGAAGCACATCTGGTGATCGGCGCCGCGAGTGAGGACGTGCGACGCTTCCAGGCGCTCGTCGAGGCATCGAACGACTTCATCGGCATTGCCGACGTCGCAGGGGCGATCCTGTACATCAACCCGGCCGGCCGACGAATGATCGGTATGGCACCCGATGCCGACGCGACCCGATACGACGTGTCCGAGTTGTTTCCACGTCTCAAGGGCGACCTGTTCGCCAACCGATGGCCGGACATGCTCGCACGCGGCGGTCATCACGACGAGTCCGAGCTCTTGTCGATCGATGGCGTGCGGCGAACACCGGTCGCCGTTTCGACCTTCGTCATGCACGATCCCGACTCCGGCAAAGCGTCGGCGGTCGCCACGATCCAGCACGACATCAGTGGACGGCTCGCCGCCGAACGCGCGGTGCGCGATCTGGCCGACCAGCGTGAGCGTCTGCTCGGTCGACTGGTACGCGCGCAGGAGCAGGAGCGCGCGCGGATCGCGGCCGACGTTCACGACGATCCGGTGCAAGCACTGGCCGCCGTCGACCTGCGGTTGGGCGTCTTGCGGCGACGGCTGGCTGCCGAGGCGCCGGAGCTGGTCGATGCCGTCGACGTCGTGCAGCATTCGGTCTCGAGCGCGACCGGCCGGTTGCGCGATCTGCTCTTCGATCTCGAGCCGCCGTCACCGCGCGCGAAATTGGCCGACGCGCTGGCGGATGCGGCCGAGTTCATCTACGCCGGCAGCACGACGCACTGGCGCGTCGACGGTGACCGTGACCTCGACCTGCCCGAGCCCGTCCTCATCACCGCGTACCGCATCGGCAAGGAAGCGCTGGTCAACGCACGCAAGCATGCGAATGCGCGCATGGTCGTCATCCAGGTGAGCGTCGACGGTGACCGGGTCGTCGTCTCGATCCGCGACGACGGTCGGGGAATCGATCCCGACGACGTCCGTGAACGTCCCGGTCATCTCGGCCTGGCCAGCATGCGCGACCGCGCGTTGATCGCCGGCGGCGACCTCGATGTCCGCCCGCGCGACAGCGGCGGCACCGAGGTACGTCTCGCGATCCCGATCGTCGACGTCCCGACCGCGGGCGGCGTCACGTCGCGCTGACTCACCGGATCAACCGAGCGCAGCCGGGCGTTTAGCAACCTTCGCCCGAACGTCACTTCCGCGACCTCACGTTCACGACGAGCGCTGACTAGCGATTCGTCCGCCAGGTCGCAGGGCACGTCGAGAACGGCGCTGTGTGTACGGCCTACGTGTGTAAGAGGTTGGCCTCAGGCCGTGCTGATGCCCCCGGCCTTTGCCGGCCAGCCGGTGTAACCCTCGGCGAGATAGCGCGATCCGGCTTGCGACGCGACGATGGACGACAGCTCGCCGAGCTGCCGCTGGTTGTCGAACGGGCTGCCCCCGGGAATGCGGTGCAGCATGGTGGTCATCCAGTACGAGAAGTGCTGCGCCTTCCAGACCCGCGCCTGCGCGCGGGGGCCGTACGTGTCCAGCGCGGCGTCGTCGTGCTTGCGCAGCGCCTGCTCGAGGACCTCCGCCAGGATGCGGACATCCGCAAGCGCCAGGTTGAGTCCCTTCGCACCGGTCGGCGGCACTGTATGCGCGGCGTCGCCGGCGAGGAGGACGTTGCCGTAGCGCATCGGCTCGCACACGAAGCTTCGAAAGCGCAGGACGGACTTGTCGGTGATCGGTCCCTCGTGCAGAGCGAAGCCGTCGTCACCGGCGACGCGGTCCTGCAACTCTGCCCAGATGCGGTCGGCACTCCATGCGTCGACGTCCTCGCCGGGGTCGCACTCGAAGTACATCCGCTGCATCGTCGCTGTGCGCTGGGAGATCAGGGCGAACCCGCGGTCGGAGTTGGTGTAGACCAGCTCCGGCGCTGACCTCGGCGCTTCGCAGAGAATCCCGAACCAGGCAAAGGGATACTCACGCGAGAACTGACGGCGGTGCCGCTCGGGGATCGCCTGTCGGCACATGCTGTGTGACCCGTCGGCACCGACGACGACGCGGGCGCGTACCTCGACCGTGGCGCCGTCGGCGGCCGTGAACCCCATCCCCGGACGGACGCTCACCGGGTCGAGCAGCGCAGCATCCCGTACTCCGAACCGGACGTCGCCGTGGTCGCGTTCGCGCGCGTTCGCCAGATCGATGAACACGTCGGTCTGCGGGTACAGCCACGCGGATGCACCGACCAGGCCGCGAAAGTCGATGCGGTGACTGCGACCGCCGAAGCGCAACGAGATTCCGTCGTGCGCGTGCCCGTCGCGCAACACCCGGTCCGACGTGCCGGACTCGACCAGCAGCCGCACGCTGTCCTCTTCGAGGATCCCCGCGCGGACGGTGTTCTCGATCTCCAGGCGGGTGCGGTTGTCGATCACGATCGAGTCGATACCGGCGACGTGGAGCAGGTGCGAAAGCATCAGCCCGGCAGGGCCGCCCCCGACGATGGCAACCTCGGTGGTCTCTGCGCGTGCGGCGGGCATGGCTCGAAAGCTAGACAGAGACGGCCGCACGGTCGATCCTGTTCTCCCGCCCAGTGGAAAGATGGAAGGACGCCATGTCGGGCAATGCGCTCCACCCGGGCCGGTCGGTGCTCTCGCGCGCCATGGCCGTTCTGGACGCGTTCGACGCGACGCACCGCAGCCTGACCGTGACCGAAGCGTCCGCGCGGGCCGACCTGCCGCTCACCACCACCCACCGGCTCCTCGGCGAACTGGTGACAGTCGGCGCTCTCGCGCGACGTGAGGACCGGTACGTGATCGGCCGCCGGATCTGGACGCTCGGACTGCTCGCGCCCGTGCAGACGGGACTGCGCGACATCGCCGCACCGTTTCTGCAGGACATCTACGCAGCCACGCAGGCCACCGTGCACCTCGGCGTGCGCGAAGGCGTCGAGGTGCTCTACATCGACCGGATCGCAGGCAACCGATCCGTGCCGGTCGTCAGCACGGTCGGCGGACGTCTGCCGCTGCACGCCACCGGCGTCGGCAAGGTATTGCTCGCCTGGGCACCGGACGAAGTGCGCGAGCGAGCGCTGGCCGACCCAACACGCGTGACCGCGTACACGGTGACCCATGTCGGGCGGATCTACGAGCAGCTGCGCCGCATCCGCGAACAGGGCTACGCGACCACCTCGGAGGAGATGTCGCTCGGCGCATGCTCGATCGCAGTACCCGTGATCCGCGGCCACGCCGACGCGGACGCCGCCGGTCGGGGGAGCGAAGTGGTTGCGGCGCTCGGTCTGGTCGTGCCCGAACTGGGACGGCACAGGCAACGGCTGTTGGCGGCGCTGCAGGTCGCGGCGAGCGGCATCGGTCGCAGCCTGCCGGACCAGACACAGCTTCCGCCCAGCGGGAGGGCCGCGTCGCGACGGCGGGGCGGTTCGACCTAGTGTCACGGTCATGTCGAGCACGCCGGAATTGGCAGAGCAGGACGAGATCACTGCCGAGATCGCAGCGCAGGACGGCAGCACCGACGGGCCGCAACCGCCGCCTGGACTACCCGCCGTACCGCAGCAGCGTGCTGCGGCACCCGACCAACGCGCCGGTCGTCAGCCGACCCCGAGGCGGTCGAGCTGTGGGCGCCGGCGTTCGGGCACCGCGACGTCGCCGCTTGACGAGTCCGACCTGACCATCCAGCACCGCGGCGAGCCGATCGGCGAGCGCATCGATCGTCACCGGCCGCGTCCTCGACGGCGACGGCCGTCCGGTCGCCGCACCAGCTGGTCGAGATCTGGCAGGCGAACGCCGGCCGGCCGCTACGCGCACAAGCGCGACCAGCACCCCGCGCCGCTCGATCCGAACTTCACCGGCGCCGGGCGCTGCCTCACCGACGCGCGACGGCACCTACCTGTTCGCGACGATCAAGCCCGGGCCCGTACCCGTGGCGCAACCACCTCAACGCCTGGCGGCCGGCGCACATCCACTTCTCGCTGTTCGGCACCGACTTCACCCAGCGGCTGATCACGCAGATGTACTTCCCGGGCGACCCGCTGTTCGCCGCTCGACCCGATCTTCCAGTCGATCACCGACCCGACGGCCCGCGAGCGGCTGATCGCGACCTACGACCACGACGTCACCCAGCGACGAGTGGTGCACCGGCTACCGATGGGACATCGTCCTGACCGGCGGCGCGCCGCACCTGGACCGAACCGAGGGCGACGACGATGACCCGCCCACCGACACCGGGCCAGACCGATCGGGCCGTTCTTCGGCTACGCGCTGCCCTACGCCGGCGGCCCCGACCTCGTCCCACCCGGCCGCGCCGGATGCCGATCCGGCTGCACGGGCAGGTGCTCGACGGCGCGGGCGACCCGGTCCCGGACGCGCTGCTCGAGATCTGGCAGCCCGACGCAGCACGGGCACGGTCGCGCGGCGAGCCCGGATCGCTGCACCGCGACGGCTGGACCTTCACCGGCTGGGGGCGCGCCGCGACCGACGCGCGCCGGGCACTACTCGTTCACCACGGTGCGCCCGGGCCGCCGACGGCGGCGCGCCGTTCTTCGCCGTCGACCGTGTTCGCCCGCGGGCTGCTCGACCGGCTGTTCACCCGCGCCTACCTGCCCGAGCGACACCCGGCGCTCGACCGCGACCCGCTGCTCGCGGCGCTGACGCCGGAGCGGCGCGCGACGCTCGTCGCCGTCGCCGACGCGACGGGCTACCGCTTCGACATCGTCCTGCAGGGCGCGGGCGAGACGGTCTTCCTCGAGCACACGAACACCGCGAGCATCCGGTGACCGACGCCTACCTCTACGACGCGGTCCGTACCCCGTTCGGCCAGTTCAACGGCGCCCTCGCCGGAGTGCGCCCCGACGATCTGGCCGCCGTCGTGATCGGCGGTCTGCTCGCCGCGGTCGCCGATCCTCGATCCGGCCGACGATCGGCGAGGTCATGTTCGGCCTCGCCAACGGTGCCGGCGAGGACAACCGCAACGTCGGCGCGGATGGCCGTGCTGCTGGCCGGCCTGCCGGTCGTCGGTGCCCGGCTCGACGGTCAACCGGCTGTGCGGCTCGAGCCTGGACGCCGCGATGATCGCGCGTCGCGCGCTGATCGAGACCGGCGACGCCGACGTCGTGATCGCCGGCGGCGTCGAGTCGATGACGCGCGCGCCGTGGGTACTGCCGAAGCCGCGACCGCGCCTTCCCGGCCGGCAACGTCACCGCCGTGTCGACCACGCTCGGCTGGCGGCTGGTCAACCCGACAGATGCCCGACGAGTGGACGGTCTCGCTCGGCGAGGCGCAACGAGCAGCTGCAGCAGACGGTTCGGCGATCTCGCGCGAACGGCAGGACGAGTTCGCGGTGCGCTCGCACCAGCTGCGCCGACGCCGCGTGGAACGACGGCTTCTACGACGACCTCGTCGTCGCCGGTCGCGGGCGTCGACCTGACCCGCGACGAGAGCATCCGCGCCGGACACGCACGCTCGAGGCGCTGGCCGCGCTCAAGCCGTCGTTCCGCGCGGACGGCACGATCACCGCCGGCAACGCCTCGCCGCTCAACGACGGCGCGTCCGCCGTGCTGCTCGGGTCGAGCGAGGCGGCCGACGCGATCGGGCGCGACCCGTCGCGCGCATCGCCGGCCGCGGCGCGTTCGCGCTCGAACCGCAGGACTTCGGCTACGCCCCGGTCGAGGCGGCCGACCGCGCGCTGGCCCGCGCCGGCATCGGCTGGGACGACGTCGGCGCCGTCGAGCTCAACGAGGCGTTCGCCGTGCAGTCGCTCGCCTGCATCGACGCGTGGAAGGTCGACCCGGCGACTCGTCAACGCGCGCGGCGGCGCGATCGCGATCGGACACCCGCTCGGCGCGTCCGGCGGCGCGCATCCTCGGCACGCTCGCCAAGCGGCTGCAGCCGAGCGGGCGAGCGCTGGGGCGTC
Source organism: uncultured Actinomycetota bacterium (assembly GCA_963754285.1). Classification (GTDB taxonomy): domain Bacteria; phylum Actinomycetota; class Actinomycetes; order Mycobacteriales; family Jatrophihabitantaceae; genus RYN-133. The sequence goes on along the minus strand of CAVWFN010000006.1, from coordinate 584,380 downwards.
GCCGCGATCTGCATCGGCGTCGGACAGGGGCTGGCCGTCGTCCTGGAGAACGTCGCCGCTGCGATGAGCAAGGCGCAGATCGTCGCGGACGCCGACGCGGCGGTCGCCGGCATCGCGGACGGCTCGACCGTGCTCATCGGCGGATTCGGCACTGGCCGGACAACCGATCGAGCTGATCGACGCGCTCATCCGCAGCGGCGCGAGCGACCTCACCGTCGTCAACAACAACGCCGGCAACGGCGACGTCGGCCTCGCCGCGCTGCTCGCGGCCGGCCAGGTGCGCAAGATCATCTGCTCGTTTCCGCGGCAGAGCCGACTCGTGGGTCTTCGACGGGCTCTACCGGGCGGGCGAGATCGAGCTCGAGCTCGTCCCGCAGGGCAACCTCGCCGAGCGGATGCGCGCCGCAGGCGCGGGCATCGGCGCGTTCTTCTGCCCGACCGGCGTCGGCACGCCGCTGGCCGAGGGCAAGGAGACCCGCGACGATCGACGGGCGCGACTACGTGCTCGAGTACCCGATCCGCGGCGACGTCGCGCTGATCAAGGCGCCATCGCGCCGACCGCGACGGCAACCTCGTCTACCGCAAGACCGCGCGCAACTTCGGCCCGGTCATGGCCGACCGCGGCGCGCACGACGATCGTCCAGGTCGACGAGGTCGTCGAGCCGGCGACGCTCGACCCCGAGGTCGTCGTCACGCCGGGCATCTACGTCGACCGGATCGTCGTGCGTCGACCGGCCGGCGAGCATGCAGCATGGCGATCGAGCACTCGACCGCGGCCCGCTGCGAGCGAGATCGCCGCGCTGGTCGCGCGCGACATCCCGCCCGGCTCCTACGTCAACCTCGGCATCGGCCAGCCGACGACGGTCGCCGACCATCTCGACCCCGAGGCCGGCGTCGTCCTGCACACCGAGAACGGCATGCTCGGCATGGGCCGCGCCGCGCACGGCGACGAGATCGACCCCGACCTCATCAACGCCGGCAAGATCCCGGTGACCGAGACGCCCGGCGCGTCGTACTTCCACCACGCCGACTCGCTTCGCGATGATGCGCGGCGGCCACCTCGACGTGTGCGTGCTCGGCGCGTTCCAGGTCTCCGCCGCCGGCGACCTCGCCAACTGGCACACCGGCGCCCCCGACGCGATCCCGGCCGTCGGCGGCGCGATGGATCTCGCCATCGGCGCCAAGGACGTCTACGTGATGATGACGCTGTTCGCCAAGGACGGCACGCCAAGCTCGTCGCCGAGTGCACCTACCCGCTCACCGGGCGTGCGCTGCGTCACGCCGCGTCTACACCGAGTACGCCGTGTTCGCGATCGCGCGCCGACGGCGTGCGGGTCGAGGAGACGTACGGGATCAGCGCCGCCGAACTCCGAGACAGAGTTCCGATCCAGAACCTCGAAGTCACTGTCGAATCAGGTGTGTTCGTGAAACCCGTCCACTTGGCGCCGAACACTCTCGCGTCGTTCTACCGCGGCGCGGGCCGCATCGCTGGGTTCCGCCGCGACGAAGCGGTCGATCCGACCCACGCCGAGGACTGGATCGCATCGACGACGACCCGGTGGGACCGCCGAGACGGGACGGACTCGCCTGGCCGACGGCGTCAACCCTCGCCGACGCTTTCGAGACCCGTCCATACGACTGGCTCGGGCCGACCTATGTCGAACAATATGGCGCCGCCGGCGCGCTCCTCGGTCAAGTTGCTCGACGCGGGCAATCGACTTCCACTGCACGTGCATCCCGATCGCAGCTTCGCCGTCCGAGCATCTCGCCTGCCGGTTCGGCAAGAGCGAAGCCTGGTTGGTCCTCGACGCCGAACCTGGATCAAGCGCCCACCTCGGCTTCTCTCGAGACCTGACCGCGTCCGAGCTCGACCGCCTGGTCGCAGACCAGGACACGACGACGCTCTTCGAGGCCAGCTAACCAGATTCCACTCAGCGCAGGTGACGTCGTGTTCTGCCCGGGCGAAATCCCGCACTCCATCGGCGCCGGAGCGCTGATCCTCGAGATCCAGGAGATGACCGACTTCTCGATCATGCTCGAGTGGGCGGATTTCCCGATCGACCCGGACGCCGTGTATCTCGGTCTCGACCGCGCCACAGCTCTTGGTGCTGTTCGACACGAGGCGCTGTCGAGCACCGAGGTCGAAGCCTTGCGCGGGCAGTGCATCGTGCCGCTCGCTTCGGGCGAACCTGGCGTGACCCAACTGCTTCCGCCCAGTGCAGGCGGACTGTTTGCGGCCCAACAGGTCATCGCCGAGTCGCCCCGGGACGGGCTGTCCCTCGACGCGCGATTCTCCGTGCTCGTGGTCAACGAAGGCTCGGGTGAACTCCGTGGCGAGTGGGGCGCCATGCCGATCGCGCACGGCGACGTACTCGCAGTTCCTTACGCCGCGGGTGTCACCGAGGTGGCGGGGGCGGCATCGGCGATCCGGTGCTATCCGAGCACGAGCAAGCTCGGCTCCGCTCGCTCCTAGACGTCGTAGTACAGCTCGAACTCGTGCGGGTGCGGGCGCAGCCGGATCGGGTCGATCTCGTTGGTGCGCTTGTAGCCGATCCACGTCTCGATGAGGTCCTCGGTGAACACGCCGCCCTCGGTGAGGTACTCGTGGTCGGCCTCGAGCGCGTCGAGCACGGCGTCGAGCGAGCCGGGCACCTGCGCGATCGACGCGGCCTCGTCCGGCGGCAGCTCGTAGAGGTCCTTGTCGACCGGCGCCGGCCGGCTCGATCTTGTTGCGGATGCCGTCGACGCCGGCCATCAGCATCGCCGAGAACGCGAGGTAGGGGTTGCACGACGGGTCGGGGATGCGGAACTCGATGCGCTTGGCCTTGGGGTTCGTGCCGGTGATCGGCACGCGGACGCAGGCCGAGCGGTTGCCCGAGCTGTAGACCAGGTTGACCGGCGCCTCGAAGCCGGGCACGAGCCGGTGGTAGGAGTTCACCGTCGGGTTGGTGAACGCCAGCAGCGACGGCGCGTGGTGCAGCAGGCCGCCGATGTAGTAGCGCGCGGTGTCCGACAGTCCGGCGTAGCCGAGCTCGTCGTAGAACAGCGGCGAGCCGTCCTTCCACAGCGACTGGTGGCAGTGCATGCCCGAGCCGTTGTCGCCGAACAGCGGCTTCGGCATGAACGTCGCCGTCTTGCCGTTGGCCCACGCGACGTTCTTGATGATGTACTTGAACTTCAGCACGTCGTCGGCGGCGGCCGTGCAGCGTGTTGAACTTGTAGTTGATCTCGGCCTGGCCGGCGGTGCCGACCTCGTGGTGCGCGCGCTCGATCTGGATGCCCGGCGTCGATGAGCGCGATGCTCATCTGGTCGCGCAGGTCGGCGTAGTGGTCGACCGGCGGCACGGGGAAGTAGCCGCCCTTGTAGCGGGTCTTGTAACCGCGGTTGCCGCCGTCCTCGACGCGGCCGGTGTTCCAGGCGCCCTCGATCGAGTCGATGTGGTAGAAACCCTCGTTCTGCGACGGTCTGGAAGCGCACGTCGTCGAAGACGTAGAACTCGGCCTCGGGACCGAAGTAGGCGGTGTCGGCGATGCCGGTCGACTTCAGCCACTCCTCGGCCTTCGCCGCCACCTGGCGCGGGTCGCGCTCGTAGGGCTCGCCGGTGCGCGGCTCGACGATCGAGAACGCGACGTTGAGCGTCTTGGCCGCGCGGAACGGGTCGACGTAGGCGGTCGCCGGGTCCGGGATCAGCTTCATGTCCGACTTGTGGATCGCGGCGAACCCGCGGATCGACGAGCCGTCGAACATCGACGCCCTCGGTGAAGAAGTCGTCCGGCAGCGTTGCCGCGGGCACGTTGAAGTGCTGCTGCTGGCCGGGCAAGTCGGTGAAGCGGACATCGATGAACTCGACGCCCTCCTTCTCGATGAACTTCTTGACCTCATCGGGACTACTGAACATCGATCCTCCGTCGGCTGTTGACTAGCACGAATCTTGTCGTGACTGTGTTTCGACGATGTTGCGGATGCGGTGTGACACGCGGCGCTGTCTCAGCCGCGTACAACCGCGGTATCGGTGTAGCGGTCGTGCAGGCCCCGTCCGTCGCGGTCGAAGACCACAGCGGGGACCAGGAGCATGAGCAGGACGGTACGCACCACAGCCCGCCACGGATTGACCGCCTCCTCGCGGTCGACGCGGATGATGCGCAACCTGAACAGGTACATGCCGATCGTGCGTCCGGCGAACAGCATGCCGAGGATGTAGTCGAGCGCGAACGGGATCAGGCTCCAGTAGCCGGGCAACCGGTCGGCGAGACTCTGGTGCCGGTGGCCGTGGTGGATGACCTCGACGAACAGCGCGCCGACCAGCGCCGACGAGCACTGAATCGACCAGCCACGCCCCGATCCGCGATCCCACCGGTGCGAGCGACGCCCGTCCCGACTCAGGCAGGCCGAGGCGCTGCCCGCGGTAGGACTGCGTCTGGTTCGACATCAGGACCGGCGGCGCACCGTGCGCTGGACGTTGCGCATCTTCGCGCCCTGCGGCATCGGGCCCCTTCGGCAGCGGCGCACGCGCCCCGCCGAGGGCGGCGAGCCGCTTCTCGAGCGCGCTCACCTCGCCCTTGGACAGATTGGACGGGAGCTTGAGCAGGTGCCGGTTGAGCTTGCTCAGGCGCACGTCACCCTCGCCGGTGCCGACGGTGACGTCGTAGATGGGCGTGTCTCCGGCGATGCGGGCGATCTTCTTCTTCTCCTGCGCGATCAGGCCGTGCACCCGGTGCGGCGCGCCCTCACCGACGAGGACGATCCCGGGACGACCGATCAAGCGGTGCACCGCGTCGAGCGAGGTGGTGCCCGCCACACCGGCCGTCACCCGCCAGTCGCCCTTGAGTTGCTGCTGGAGCAGCCAACCGGCGGCGCCGGGCTGGCCCTCGGCCTGGGAGAACATCGCGGTCTGCGCCCGTCGGCTGAACACCAGCATCGCCGTGATGAGCAGCGCGAACACCGCGAAGGGGATGCCGATATAGACCGAATCGGTGATCCAGAGCAGCAGCAGATAGATGATCGCCGCGGCCAGGACGCTGAACCCGATCGCGTACGGCAGGAATTTCGGGTCCTGCTGACGCGTCAGGGTGAACGCCTGGCCCATGCTGCGCCACGTGTCGCGGCGCTTGGATTTCTTGGCGATCCTCATCTCTTTTTTCTCTGCGCGCGAGGGCTTTGCGGGCTTGCTCGCAGCGGACGATTTCGCCATGTCGTCCAGGATAGATGGGCGGTGTAGCGCTCGGTGAGGCGCATTCGGAAGCTTCGATGCCTGGAAATCGTGAAAGCTTCCTGAGTTGGGTGTTTACCAGACCGTTATGAATACTCCCTCACGGCCCGGCACCGACTCGACAGACCGGGGACAGTGAGGAGATTCGTAGTGCATCGCGCCCCGAGGACGCGTGCGACAAAGGTTCGACATGCGTTCATCGCTCTACTTGCGGCGGCAGTCTGCGCCGTCACCGTGGTCGCCCTGCCCACCGCGGCAGGAGCCGCCGGCACCGCGACCTACGGCCATATCGATCAGGCCTACCAATACCGCAACGGATCGATCCACCTCACCGGGTGGGCCTTCGACCGCCACCACCCCGGCAAGCACCCCGGCGTGTGCGTCATCATCCGCAGCCGCTGCGTCAAGGTGCTCTACCCCCACCAGGCGAGCCCGAGCTTCGATCGACGCCATCACATCCGCGGGGCACACCTGTTCTCGATCAACCTGCGCCCGCGCCGTCCCGGCGTGATGATCATCCTGCGGCGGATCGTGGCGCCCGCGAATCTCGACCGCACCACGGCACTGAGCCCGGGGACGCGGGTCGTGCGGGTCGCCCGCCGGCAGGTCGGCGACCGCTACTCCTACGGCGGGTCGTCACCGCGGACCGGTTTCGACTGTTCCGGCTACACGATGTTCAGCTACCGCAACGGTCACGCCGCCGGGCTGCCGCACAACGCCGAATCCCAGCGGCATTCGGCCGGAATGCACCGAATCGCGCGGCGCGCCGCCCGTCCGGGAGACCTGGTCTTCTACATGAGCGGCGGCTCGGCCTATCACGTAGCGATCTATGCCGGGCACGGCTTCCAGTACTCGGCGACCGACCCGCAGCAGGGCGTCGAGCACGACCGGATTCATGACCGAAACGTCATCTTCGGTACGGATTGGCACTGATATTCGTGCACTGAATGTCTTCCTCGAGTTGGCATTTATCGAAACGTTACGAATACTGCCTGGGTGACCCGTCTCCCCCGAACGGTCGCTCACGGCGTTGTCGTGGCGCTGTCAGCCATGTCGGTCGCCCTCGGTGTGCTCGCTGCTCCCCAAGCTTTTGCCGCGAGCACACCGAGCGACGTCGGCCATATCGCGACCGCCTTCCAGTACCGCGACGGCAGCGTCTGGGTCGTGGGCTACGCCTACGACCGTCACCACCCGTCCCGCGCCGAGCAGGTCTGCCTGGCCGTCAACGGGACGTGCGTCAAGCGGCTGCGCGCTGACCTGCCGAGCCCGCGCTTCGACCGTCCGCGGCACATCAGCGGGGGCCACCGGTTCCAGGTCAAGCTCGGCGCGCGACGCCCGGGCTACCGCATCGCCTTACGCGCCGCCTCGGGGCTATTGGACGCAGTCAACGCCGACTCACCCGGCGATCGCGCCGTCCGGATCGCCAAGAAGTACGTCGGCGCGCGCTACCGCGACGGCGGATCGTCGCCGCGCACCGGCTTCGACTGCTCCGGCTACACGATGTACGTCTACCAGCGGGCCGGAATCGCGTCCCTGCCGCACAACGCGCAGACCCAGCGCAACGTGCGCTACATGCACCGCATCACCCGCAGCCAGGCCCGTCCCGGTGATCTCGTCTTCTATCTGAGCGGGAGCTACGCCTACCACGTCGCGATCTATGCCGGGCACGGCTACCAGTACGCCGCGGCGACGCCGCGCGACGGCGTGCGTTACCAGGCGATCTGGTCACGCGACGTCGTGTTCGGCACCGACTGGCACTGAGTTCTACCGCCGCGGTTCGACCTGGTCTCCCCGCTCGCTTCGCTCGGGGGATCCTGCGGCCGAAATCGCCTGCTCGCTCCGCTCGCGCGAGGGCGGCGGCGTCGGCCCGAAACCCTCGTCGCCCTCGGGGCTCCTCGGGCTTGAGCCTCCCTGGTGGTCGGATGGGGCGTCCGGGCCGAGCGTTGGCGGGGAAAGGTCAGGGGAGGACGGCCCGGCCCGAGCCGCACTTGCCGCCGCCGTCGACGTACCAGGTTCGATCGCGCAGGCGCAGGACGTGGAGGTACCGGGGCCCGCGGCGATCCGGTTGGGTGCGACTTCAGGCGCGGGCGGCGATCGCCTGCTGGTAGAGCCGTCCGGCGCGGTAGGACGAGCGCACGAGCGGTCCGGACATGACACCGGCGAAGCCGATCTCGTCGGCTTCCTCACGCAGTTCGACGAACTCGTCGGGCTTGACCCACCGCGTGACGGGGTGATGCTTCGGCGAGGGCCGCAGGTACTGGGTGATGGTGATGAGCTCGCAACCGGCGTCGTAGAGGTCTTGCAGCGCCTGGCTGATCTCGGCGCGCTCCTCGCCCATACCGAGGATGAGGTTCGACTTCGTGACCAGTCCGTCGGCGCGCGCGGCACGGATCACGTCGAGCGAGCGCTCGTACCGGAAGCCCGGACGGATCGACTTGAAGATGCGCGGCACCGTCTCGATGTTGTGCGCGAAGACCTCGGGACGGGACGCGAAGACCTGCGCCAGCAGCTCGGGGATCGCGTTGAAATCGGGCGCGAGCAGCTCGACGCCCGTGTCGGGGTTGAGTCGGTGGATCTGATCGACGGTCTCGGCGTAGAGCCAGGCGCCGCCGTCGGCGAGGTCGTCGCGCGCTACGCCGGTGATGGTCGCGTAGCGCAGGCCCATCGCCTGGACGCTCTCGGCGACACGACGCGGCTCGTCGCGGTCGAGGGCGGTCGGCTTGCCCGTGTCGATCTGACAGAAGTCGCAGCGGCGCGTGCACTGGTCGCCGCCGATGAGGAAGGTCGCCTCGCGGTCCTCCCAGCACTCGTAGATGTTGGGGCAACCGGCCTCTTGGCAGACAGTGTGCAGGCCCTCGCGCTTGACGAGGTCGCGCAGCTCGGTGAACTCGGGACCCATCTTCGCGCGGGTCTTGATCCACTCCGGCTTGCGTTCGATCGGGACGGCCGTGTTGCGCTGCTCGATACGCAGCATCCGACGGCCCTCAGGTTGGACAGTTGTCACGCCAGAACCCTCGAGTCGGTCAATACGTGTATGTGCTTCTCCACGACCGGCAAGACCTCGTCGATCGAGACATCGCGGCCCAGTTCCTTCGACAGCGACGTCACGCCGGCGTCAGCGATGCCGCACGGCACGAAGGTGTCGAAGAACCGCAGGTCCGGATTGCAGTTCAGCGCGAACCCGTGCAGCGTCACGCCGCGCGAGACGCGGATGCCGATCGCGGCGATCTTGCGGTCGGGGCCGTTCTCGGTGATCCAGGCGCCGCTGCGGCCCTCGACGCGACCCGCGGTCACGCCGAACTCGGCGCACACGTCGATCAGCATCGCCTCCATGCGACGCACGTACGCGACGACGTCGATGGGGTCCGGCAGGCGCACGATGGGATAGCCGACCAGTTGGCCGGGCCCGTGCCAGGTGATCTTGCCGCCACGGTCGACATCGATGACGGGGACGCCGTCGGCCGGCCGCTCCGACGGTTCGGTGCGTTTGCCTGCCGTGTAGACGGACGTGTGTTCGAGCAGCAGCACGGTGTCGGGTTCGCGGCCGTCGGCCACGGCAGCGTGGATCTCGCGCTGCCGGTCCCACGTCGGTCGGTAGTCGACGCGTCCTGCGCGGACCACCTTCAGTTCACCCACGCCGTCTACGGTACTCAGCCGGTGCCGCGGACCCGGTCACCTGCACGGTGACGGATGTCAGGGCCAATTAGGGGTGAAACCCCATCGCAGACGGTCAGTGGTCCCCGATACCTTGGGGCGCCTACCCAGGAGGAAATGCATGACCCGCACCGACGAAGTCCAGCCTGATGCCGAGCAGCCCACAAAGCAGCGCCCGCGGTTCGTCTGGCTGTTCGGAGCGCTGGCGATCATCGTCTTGTTCATCGGCCTGTCCGGTGGCGCGTTCCAGGGCAAGCTCGCCAATGTCCAGAAAAACGACAACTCCTCGTTCCTGCCCGGCTCCGCCGACTCGACCAAGGTCGCGAACGCGCAGGAGAAGTTCAGCACCATCCAGTCGATTCCCGGCTTCGTCATCTACCAGCGCAACGGTGGCCTGACTGCGCAGGACAAGCAGGCCATCACTGCGGACGTGGCGAAGTTCCGCACCATCAAGGGGATCTCGTCCGACGAGGTCGGGCAGCCCCAGTACCACGGTGACGTCGCCGCGGTGTCGGTCCCGCTCGTCGGTCGTGACAACGGCAAATCGGTCAACGGACCTGACCTCGTCAACGCCGAGAAGGCGGTCCTGGCCGCGGCACGGGCGAACGCGCCGCCCGGCCTGAACGTGCACAGCGCCGGCGCCGGCGGCCTGATCGTCGCCTTCATCGACTCGTTCAGCGGTCTTGACGGCAACCTGCTCATCGCGGCCGGCATCGTCGTCATCCTGATTTTGTTGCTCGTCTACCGCAGTCCGGTGTTGTGGTTCTTCCCACTCTTCTCGGCCGTTGTCGCCCTCGGCGCAGCGTCGATGATCATCTACGCCCTCGCGAAGAGCGGTGCCATCACCCTGAACGGACAGAGCCAGGGGATCTTGTCCGTGCTGGTGATCGGTGCCGGCACCGACTATGCGCTGCTGCTCGTGAGTCGATATCGCGAGGAACTGCACGAATTCGACAGCCGCATCCAGGCCATGCGCGTGGCGTGGAAGGCGGCGGCGCAACCCATCGTCGCGTCCGCCGTGACCGTCATCCTCGGTCTGCTCTGTCTCACGTTCGCCGAGCTGAACTCGACGGCGGGTCTCGGCCCGGTCTGCGCGATCGGTATCGGTTGCACGGTGATCGTCATGCTCACCGTGCTGCCGGCGATGCTCGTCGTGAGCGGTCGGTGGATCTTCTGGCCGCGCCGGCCGGGTGTCGACCATCAGACTGACATCGCGACGCACGGCTTGTGGGGTCGCATCGCCAACGGCGTCACCCGCAACTCGACCAAGAGTTGGGCGATCAGCGGGCTCGTCCTCATCGCGTGCGTCATCGCGATCACCGGCCTCAAGACCGACGGTCTGTCGACGATCGACGGCTTCACCAACAAGCCGGACGTGATCACCGGCCAGCACCTGTACAACGACAACTTCAACCAAGGGGCGGGCGCACCGGCGATCATCCTGACCAACGCCGACAAGGCCGACGACGTGATCAGCGCAGTCAAGCAGGTGCCCGGCGTCGACAAGTCCTCGAACGCCGTGTGTGTGCAGGTCGACTACGCGAAGGTTGCCGCGCTGCTCAAGTCCGGTGGGCAGGGTCCGCCCGCGAGCGCGAGTACGTCGTGCCCGCCGCCGCAGCTGCAGGTGACACCGCGCGACGGGAAGACGCTCGTCGACGCGACGTTGACGTCGAGCTTCGACTCGCCGGCGGCGTACCAGACGATCAAGGACATCCGTACCGCGGTCGACAAGGTGTCCGGCGCCGACGCTCTCGTCGGAGGTCAGTCCGCGGCGAACCTCGACGTGCAGGACGCGTCGCGGCATGATCGCAACCTGATCATCCCGGTCGTCCTGCTCGTGATTCTCATCGTCCTCGCGCTCGTGTTGCGGGCACTGATCGCGCCGCTGATCCTCATCGCGACCGTGGTGCTCTCGTTCACCGCGGCCCTGGGGGTGAGCGCGATCGTCTTCAACCACGTTTTCCACTTCAAGAACGCGGATCCATCGTTCCCGCTGTTCGTATTCGTATTCCTGGTCGCCCTGGGGATCGACTACAACATCTTCCTGATGACCCGGGTGCGGGAAGAGACGCTCGAATTCGGGACGAAGGAAGGCATCCGTCGCGGGCTCGCCGTCACCGGCGGGGTGATCACCTCGGCCGGCGCGGTTCTCGCAGCGACATTCGTCGTGCTCGGCGTGCTGCCGATCGTGTTCCTGGCCGAGATCGGGTTCACCGTCGCCTTCGGCGTGCTGCTCGACACCGTCATCGTGCGGTCGATCCTCGTCCCGGCGCTGAGTTACGACATCGGCAAGAAGATCTGGTGGCCGTCGAAGCTGGCAGCCGCCTCGGCAAAGGACTGACTCCGCAGGTCGGCCACGCCACAATAGGGACGTGGCCGACCTGCACACGAGGCTCGTCGACGCGCGCCGGCGTGTGCGTGAAGGCGGGCGGGCGGCGTTGGCCCGCGCTTTGCGGCTCAGCGTCGCCGCCGTAGCGGCCTATCTCGCGGCGCAACTGCTCTCGGACGACAAGCAGCCGATCACCTCGGCGCTCACAGCGCTGCTGATCGTGCAGGTGACCTTCTACGGGACGGTCACCGACACGATCCGCCGCATCGTGAGCGTGCTCGCCGGTGTCGCCCTGGCCGTCGCCGCGGCGTTGCTCGTCGGACTGACTTGGTGGAGTCTCGGCTCGATCGTGCTGGTCTCGATCCTGGTCGGGCAGGCCCTGCGACTGGGACCGCACCTGCTCGAGGTGCCGATCAGCGCAATGCTGATCCTCGCCGCGGGCGGCGCCGGCGTGCGGGCGACCGACCGCGTCGTGGAAACGCTCATCGGCGCAGCAGTCGGGCTGCTCGTCACCGTGCTCGTCCCGCAGCGCCCGCGTGTGCGCACTGCGGGCCTGGCAGTCGAGCGCTTCGGCGACTCGATCGCGCGGTTGCTGGATCGCGCCGCCAGCTCGCTGCACGACGGATCGGTGCCGCCGGACGAGGCAAGCGCCTGGCTGGACGAACTGCGTGTGATCACCGGTCGGGTCGCTCAGATCGAACGCGAGCTCGACGAGGCGAGTGAGAGCCGCCGGCTCAACCCGCGCGCTGTCGGCGTCCCCGACACCACGCCGGATCTGCGCAGCGGACTGCAGGCCCTCGAGCACGCCGCTGTCGCGCTGCGCGCGGTGTTCCGCTCACTGGCCGAGGGCGGCGACGTGAGTCACGACGAGGCGCGATCAGACGAATCGAGCGACGACCTGCTGCGCGAAGCGCTCGCGGTATTGATGGCCGACATCGCGCGCGCGATGCGCGATTTCGCAACGCTGGTCCGCGCCGAGGGAGACGAGGCCGACGAACCGCACGCTGCCGAGCTCGAAGACGCCCTGGACGCCGTTCGCGAGGCGAGGGTACGGCTGACCGAACTGTTGCTCGTCGACCCGCGCGAGGCCGTCGGGCTGTGGCAGCGGCGCGGCTCGCTGCTCGCGGGGGTCGAACGCGTGCTGGCCGAACTCGACGCCGAAGAGCGCCGCCGCCGCACCCGGCAGCGTCGCGATGAGGCTGCCGCGGCCCGCCGTCCGGGTGCGCAGGCCGCTGAGCGGTTGCGCACGACCACCCGCCGGGTCGTGGTCGAGAACCAGGCGCTGAAGCTGCCGAGACGACCCCGCTAGAGCCGCCGCGCGTCGATGCGCGTCTCGACCGCGGTGCCGTCGGGTCCGCGCTCGACGAGATAGGCGCCCTTGCCGTCGATCTCGGTCACCGCCTCGACGAAGTCCGTGCCTCGGTAGAGCAGGCCGACGCCGTCGTCTGTCGCATAGCCGTTCGGGCAGCGTGCCTTCGCCGATCAACTGCTGTAACAGCGGCCGGCGTTGGGCTTCTGCGTCGTAATGGACGCCGTTGGCGTACGGCAGGAAGCCCAGACCGTTCGTGACCGGGCGTAGATCCGGCCCGAACGAGTCGGTGGTGCCGCCGACGTGCCAGCAGATCGACCCCGCGCTGACACCGGTCAGGACGACCCCGGCCTGCCAGGCCGCGCGCAACGCCTCGTCGTAGCCGAGCAGGCGCCACATCGCGAGCAGCCCGGCGACGCTGCCGCCGAAGACCCATACGACGTCCTGCGCCAACAGATGCTCGGTCGCATCGGCCACGTTCGGCATCGGGAACGAGAGCAGGTGCGAGCCCTGCACCCCACGCACCCTCGCCATGTCGTAGAACTGCGCGATCGTCAACGCGTCGTCGCCGACCGCGGTCGCGAGCAGGCACATCCGCGGGGCGCGTCCGGTGACGCCTGACAGGTCGATCGCGTGCTCGGTCAGCGGGCCGAACTCGTAGCGGGTGAACCGTCCCGGTACTCGTCCGCCGGACGTGGCGAGGATGGTCGGCGCGTCAGCAGGCACGTCCCGACGCTAGCGACTCAGTCGAGCTGCTTGTGCAGGTACTCGAGATCGCTGCGCTGCCCGTCGGCCGGCGTCTCGACGATCACGTCGCAGCCGGCGTCGCGGCACACGCTCGCGATCAGGTCGGAATCGAAGGTCCCGGAGTCGAAGTTGGCGTGCCGGTCGGCGCCGGAGTCGAAGTCGTCGCGCGAGTTGTTGGCATGCACCAGGTCGACACGACCCGTGATCGCCTTGACCCGGTCGACGATGTCGGCGAGCGCTTCGCCGCCTGCCCAGGCGTGGCAGGTGTCGAGGACGAACCCGGGGCCGTACTCGCCGACGGCGTCCCACAGCATGGCCAGCCGATCGAAACGACGCGCCATCGCGTTCTCGCCGCCCGCAGTGTTCTCGATCAGGATCGGTAGCGGGAACCCGCCCGCTTCCTGTGCCCGCTCGAAGGTTTTGCGCCAGTTGTCGAACCCGACGGACGGATCGTCTTTCGCTGTCACGTGCCCGCCGTGCACGATCAGCCCCTTCGCGCCGATGGCAGCGGCGGCTTCGGCATGCTGGCTCAGGATCTTCCGGCTGGGAATGCGGATCTTGTTGTTCGTGCTGGCGACGTTCACCAGGTACGGCGCGTGGATGTACACGGTGAGCTCGCTCGCGCGAATCGCGTCGGCATGCGGGTGCGGCTCGGGCTTCTTCCACCCCTGCGGGTCGGAAAGGAAGAACTGGACCGCTTCCGCGCCGACCGATTCGGCATGCGGCAGCGGGTCGGAGGAGTCGACGTGAGCACCGTAGAGCGGCATGCCACCACCATAGGACGGACCGCGGACAGTGACTGTGGATAACTTCGGGTTGCCGCGGTTGGATCGCCTAGCGTCTCGAGACATGACGCGCGGAGCGTGGCGGCTGCCGGGATACCGGGTCGAGGAACTGATCGGCGCCGGTTCCTCGGGCGAGGTCTGGCGGGCGAGCGTCACCTCGACCGGTGTGCCGGTGGCGCTCAAACGCATCTGGCTTTCCGAGCGTGCCCAGCGGCAGGCCGCGATCTCCGAGGCAGCGATGCTGTCAGCACTCGACCACCCGCACCTGATGAAGTTGCACGAGCTCCGACCGGTCGACGACGCGATCGTGCTCGTCCTCGACCTTGCGGCCGCCGGGTCTTTGGCCACGTTGCTCGCGCGGCGCGGCCGGCTGACCACCGGCGAGACCGTCACCGCGCTGGCACCGATCGGCGGCGCTCTCGCCTACGCGCACAACGCCGGAGTCGTCCACGGTGACGTGTCGAGCGCGAACATCCTGTTCACCGACGTCGGGCTGCCGCTGCTGGCCGATCTCGGCGTGTCGCGGCTGCTCGGCGACGAGGCGGCTGTGCGCACGACACCGTCGTACGCCGATCCGGCCGTTGCGGCCGGCGGATTGCCGGCGCCCGCGAGCGACGTGTTCATGCTCGGTGCCGTCGCACTGCACGCGCTCACCGGTACGCCGCCGTGGCCGGGCGACGAAGCTGCCGAGGTGCTCGAGCTTGCGGCGACCACCGGGGTCGAGCCCGACTTCGCCGAGCGACTTGATGCAGCCGGCGTCCCGACGCAGGTCGCCACGATCGTGCTGCGGGCGCTGCGCCTGAGCCCCGATGAGCGGTGCACCGCGGCCGAGTTCGCGCTCGAACTGCGCCACGCTGCCGAGCCGGTCGCGGTGGAACTGACCGCCGGCCGCGCTCGACATGCTGCCCGCAGCCTCGAGTCGTGGCCGCTCGAATCGGTGCCGCCCCTCGAGGCGGTCGGCTCGCCGCGGTCGGTGCGGCAGCCACCGTTCGCCCGGCAGCCGCTCACCGACGGCGTGCGCGCTCCCACCCCGTTCACGCGACCACCGGGCGAATGGCATCAGGACCGGCTGTCTCGGCTGCGGCGTATCGGCGTCGCCGCGGCGGCGTTGATCGTGGCCGCCGTGATCGCGGCAGTGGTCTGGCCGCGCAGTTCGTCCTCCACGTCGCGCGTCGTGAGCGGGCATTCGGCCGGGCCGGTCGCGGCCAGGTCGATGCCGCGGTCGGCGACATCGTTGCCGCCCTCGCCCGCTCCGTCGTCACGGGCTACCTCGGCCCGCGGTGTCCTGGTCGCTCTTGATCACGCCAGGTCGCGGGCCTACGCGCGCCGTGACCCGGCGCTGTTGTCGCGGGTCTACTCGTCTGCGTTGCTGCTCGCGCGTGATCGAGCCCGGTTACTGACCACCGTGCCCCGCGGCTGTGGCCTGACCGGACTGCATACGACCTTCAGCGGGGTGCGGGCGCAACGACTCGGCGCCCGCACGCGCGTCCATGCCCGCGTCGCCGTGCACGCCGCCGCGCTCACCTGCCGCGGCGCACCGAGGGAAGCTGCGGTGTCCGGCGCGCCGACTGCCATGACGATCGACCTGCGCCGGACCGCCGCCGGCTATCGCATCGAGGCGGAGCGCGCCGGGTGAGGCCCGCGGCGGTTCAGCGGTTCAGTGCCCAGCGCAGCCCGGCCTCGACCTCGGTGTGGTCGAATTCGAAGCCGGCTGCGGTCAGTGCCGCGGGCACGGCGCGCTGACCACCGAGCACCTCGCCGGCGAACTCGCCGAGCAGCAGCCGGACCCCGAATGCAGGTGCCGGGAACACCGTCGGGCGGTGCAGCACCCGACCGATCGCCTTGGTGAACTCGGCGTTCGTGACGGGGGCAGGAGCGGTCAGATTCACGGGCCCGGACAGGTCGTGTGTCAGCACGAAGCTGATGGCCCTGACCTCGTCCTGCAGCGTGATCCAGGGGAAGTACTGGCGTCCGTTCCCGAGCCGGCCGGCCACGCCGAGCTGCACCAGTGGCTTGAGCCGCTTCATCAAGTCGCTGTCGGCGGCAAGCACGAGTCCGGTGCGCAGATGGGCAACCCGCGCACCTGCGTCACGCGCTGGGTCGGCCGCCGCCTCCCACTTGCGACACACCTGCGCCAGGAACGACGACCCGGGCGGTGCGTCCTCCTCGACGAGGCGATCGCCGGTGTCGCCGTAGTACCCCACGGCTGACGCGCAGATCAGCGTCCGTGGCCCGCCGTACTCCTTGAGCGACCGGGCCAGCGTCCCGACGCTGTCGACGCGGCTCGCTTCGATGCGTTGCTTGTACGACTCCGTCCAGCGTTTGCCGACCGAGACCCCGGACAAGCACACGACCGCGTCCGCGCTCGCCAGAAAGTCGGGATCGACCAGGCCGGCCGCCGGGTCCCAGCTGTCCGTGTCGGCCGCCGTGGTCTCGTGACGCACCAGCTGCTTGACCCGGTGCCCGTCGGCGCGCAGCGCATCGCGCAGCGCGCCGCCGATCAGGCCGGACGCGCCGGCGAGAACTACCTCCACTCGATCGCCTACGCCAGCCCGAGCGCCCGCTCGAACGCTCCGGCCTCGAGGCGTTGCTTCATCGTGACCAGGAACCGAGCGGCGTCGGCGCCGTCGACGATGCGGTGGTCGTAGGACAGCGCGAGGTAGACCATCGAGCGCACCGCGATCGTCTCGCCGAGGTTGTCGTCCTCGACCACGACGGCCCGCTTGACGACGGCCCCCGTCCCGAGAATGCCGACCTGCGGCTGGTTGATGATCGGAGTGTCGAACAACGCACCGCGGCTCCCGGTGTTGGTCAGCGTGAAGGTGCCGCCGCCGAGCTCGTCCGGGCTCACCTTGTTGTCGCGGGTGCGGGCGGCCAGATCGGCGATCTTGCGCGCGACGCCGGCGAGGTTCAGATCACCCGCGTTGTGGATGACCGGCACGAGCAGACCGCGATCGGTGTCGACGGCGATGCCGAGGTGTTCGGAATCGTGATAGGTGATCTCTTTCTTCTCGACGTCGACGCTCGCGTTGACGACCGGGTGCGCCTTGAGCGCCTCGATCGCGGCGATCGCGAAGAACGGCAGGAACGACAGCTTCACGCCCTCACGGGTTTCGAAGTCGTTCTTCGCCTGCGCTCGCAGCCGCGCGATCCTCGTGACGTCGACCTCGACGACGGTCGTGAGCTGGGCCGAGGTCTGCAGCGACTCGACCATGCGGGCGGCGATCACCTGACGCATGCGCGACATCGGCTCGACGCGGCCACGCTTGCCCGCCGACGGCGACGCGGTGGCCGCATGAGCGGCCGGAGCTGCCGGCGGGGCGGCGGCGGCGGCCGGCGCCGGTGGACGTTCGGCGGCCTGCTGCTCCGCCGCCTGCTGCTTGGCCGACTCGGCGGCGGCGAGGACGTCGGACTTGCGGATACGACCGCCGACGCCGGTGCCCTGCAACGAGTTCAGGTCGACGCCGTGCTCGCTCGCGAGCTTGCGGACCAGCGGCGTCACGTAGGTGCCCGCGACCTCGTCGTCATCGTCGCTGACCTCGCGGCGCGTGGTCGTCCTCGGCGGCGTGGGCCGGCTTCGGCTGCGGCGCTGCAGCGGGTGCCGGGGCGGGCGCGCAGCTGCCTGTGTCGGTGCCGGCGCGGGCGGCTCGGGCTTCGACTCGGGCTCTGGCTCGGGTTCGGGCTCTGGTTCGGGCTCTGGTTCTGGTTCGGGCTCGGGTTCCGGCTCTGGGCTCGGGTTCCGGCTCGGGTTCCGGCTGCGCCTGTTCGGCCTCGGCGGAGCTGTCGGAGCTTTCCTCCGAGCTCCCGTCGGAGCCGCCGTGACCCACCGTCGGACCCACCGTCGGACTCGCCGGCCTCTCCGATCACCGCGAGCTCGACGCCGATCTCGACGGTCTCGTCCTCTTGGACCTTGATCGAGAGCAGCGTTCCGGACGCCGGTGACGGGACCTCGGTGTCGACCTTGTCGGTCGAGACCTCGAGTAGCGGCTCGTCGGCGTCGACGTGATCGCCCTCGCTCTTCAGCCAGCGCGTCACCGTCCCTTCGGTGACGCTCTCACCGAGGCGGGGCATGGTCACGGACGTCGCCATCGACGCGGCTCCTTCTGAGGTGATTGGTGGGTGTCAGTCGTGCACGTGTAAGGGCTTGCCGGCCAGGAGCAGGTGCGCCTCGCCGATCGCCTCCGACTGGGTCGGGTGCGGGTGGATCAGCTGGGCGACCTCGCTGGCCAGGGCCTCCCAGTTGTAGATCAGCTGCGCTTCGGCGATGAGCTCGCCGACACGGTCGCCGACGATATGGATACCCAGCACGGTGCCGTCGTGAAGCGCTACCAGCTTCACCGCGCCCTTGGTGTTGAGAATCGCCGACCTGCCGTTGCCGGACAGGTCGTAGTTGACACATTTGATGGCGTCCTCGCCGTGCTTCTCGACGGCCTGCTTCTCGCTCAGTCCGACCGAGGCGACCTCGGGGGAGGAGTAGGTGATGCGCGGGACGCCCGCGTAGTCGATCGGGACGACGGGCAGGCCCGCGATGTGCTCGGCGACCAGGATGCCTTCGGCGAAGCCGACGTGGGCGAGTTGCAGGTGCGGAGCGCCGCCGATCGAGATCAGGTCGCCGACCGCGTAGACGCCGTCGACCGAGGTGCGCAGGAACTCGTCGGTGATGACGAACCCGCGCTCGATGGTCACGCCCTGCTCCTCGTAGCCGAGACCGGACGACGCCGGGCCGCGACCGACCGCGACGAGCAGCACCTCGGCCTCGAGCGTCTCGCCGCCCTCGAGGTGCACGCGAACACCGTTGTCGGTGTGCTCGACCTTGTCGAAGCGGACGCCGAGCTTGAAGCCGATCTTGCGGCGGCGAAACGCCCGCTCGAGCAGCTTGGAGTTCGCCTCGTCCTCGGTGGGGACGAGATGGGGGAGTGCCTCGACGATGGTGACCTCGCTGCCGAAGCTCGTCCAGGCCGACGCGAACTCGCACCCGATGACGCCGCCACCGAGCACGATCGCCGTCGCCGGCACGTGGTCGAGCTGCAACGCGTGCTCGGAGGCGATGACGCGCTGGCCGTCCAGGTCGAGGCCGGGCAGGGTGCGTGAGTACGAGCCGGTGGCGAGAATGACGTTCGTCCCGGTGTAGGTGTCGTCGCCGACCTGCACGGTCTTGGGCCCGACGAGCTTGCCTTCGCCCTCGATCGTCTGGATACCGCGGGACTTGATCAGCCCCTGCAGGCCCTTCCAGTTCTTGCCGATGACGCCGTCCTTGTACTTGTGGACGCCGGCCATGTCGACGCCTTCGAAGGTGGCGTTGACGCCGAAGCTCGCGCTCTCGCGGGCGCCGTCGGCGATCTCGCCCGCGTGCAGCAGCGCCTTGGTCGGGATGCAGCCGCGGTGCAGGCAGGTACCGCCGACCTTGTCCTTCTCGATGAGGACGACTGACTTGCCGAGCTCGGCTGCCCGCAGCGCCGCGGCATACCCGCCGCTGCCGCCGCCGAGGATGACGAGATCGGACTGGTTGTCGGCCACTGCTACTCCTGTGCTCGGGGACTCCTCTCCATCTTGGCACTAGCGCCAACTACGGCTCTGGACAGGCGGCGCACAGCCGTGGATGACACGATTCACTGATGAGTTGGTTGCCGGGCAGGCGCAAGGGGCGTCCTGGCACCCTGCGCACCGCCGACTCGGCCGACCTCGACCATCTGGCCGACTTCGTGCGAAGCCGGGAGGGGGTCGAGGCGTTCCTCGAACCGCGGACGGCCATCACCGAGACAACGCTCGTGCTCGTCGCCGCGACCGGGGAGTGGACCCGGCGACGGATCGACGGGGCGAGCGGCGCCCAATCGTTTGCTAAGAAACACCGGGTTCCGCTGTACGAGGTCGAGCGAGTTGGGTATCCCCAACGCATGCGGCAGTGGACGCAGCGGCGCAAGGCCGGCGAGGCCCCGTGACCGACGTCCGTCCGGTTGAGGCTGACGCGGCTGTGTTGTCCGCGTCGGACGTGCCCGAGGAACTGCCCGACACCTCCGTCGTCGAGACCGTCGAGCAGGCGATCCATCGCGGCCCGAAGGGCGCGATGCCGCTACCGAGGTGGTTGGCGCCGGCCGCGATCTGCGCGGTGATCGGCATGCTGCCGTGGATCGTCTATCTGGCAATGACGCTGCCGCAGCACGCCCGCGCGGCGCACTACAACGTGGCCTGGGTGGGCTTCGACTGCGCGATGGTGCTGGTCCTGGCGGCATTGGCGGTTGCCGCGTTTCGCCGCCATCCGGCGACCGGCCCGGTAGCCGCGGTGGCTGCGGCGATGTTCGTGATCGACGCCTGGTTCGACGTGACCACCTCCCGAGGCAACGAGTTCCTGCTCGCGCTGTTCCTGGCCGTGTTCGCCGAGATCCCGCTCGCGCTGGTGTGTGCGTGGACGGCCATCAACGCCGAGCGCGTCCGCGAGCGGGCGTACCGCAACCTGCACGCCCGCTGGCGCCTGGCCGAGCGGGCGCTGTCGCGCCGGTCGGCGCGCGGCACGAAGACGTCCGTCTGAGCCGGCCGCCGGTTCTTTGCATTCGGCAATGTCGCTGCGTGCCAACTTTGCACGTGGCAATGTCGCTGGGTGCGAACTTTGCACGTGGCAATGTCGCTGGGCGGCGCGGTTCGCCGTCCGCGGGCGACGTTGCCGGGTGCAAAGTGGGCGGCGGGCGACGATGCCGGGTGCAAAGTCGGCGGCGGGCGACGATGCCGGGTGCACAGTCATCGCCGAACCGCATCAGTGATGCAGTTGGTCACTCTGGGGTCACCGCGTGCATCAGTGATCCACTTTGCATTCGGCACTGTCGCTGGGTGGCGGTGAATGGGCTCTGCGGGCGACGTTGCCGGGTGCAAAGTCGGCGGCGGGCGACGTTGCCGGGTGCAAAGTGGGCGGCGGGCGACGTTGCCGGGTGCAAAGTGGGCGGTGGGAGACGATCGCGGGTGCAAAGTCGGCGGCGGGAGACGATGCGGGTGCAAAGTCGGCGGCGGGCGACGTTGCCGGGTGCAAAGTCATCGCCGAACTGCATCAGTGATGCGTCCGGTCACCCGGACGTCACCGGCTGCATCAGTGATGCACTTGCATTCCGCAGCGGCTGGACGGCCGCAGAGTCAGTGGGCGGCGAGTTCGGCGATGGTGGCGACGATCGTGCGGACGCCGGCGCCGGTGCCGCCCTTGGGCGTGTAACCGAACGGCTTGCCCTGGTTGAAGGCCGGCCCGGCGATGTCGAGGTGCACCCACGGCACACCGTCGGCGACGAAGTCGCCGAGGAACGCGCCGCCCACGAGCATGCCGCCCCACTTGTCGCCGGTCAGGCTCGCGATGTCGGCGACCGGTGAATCGAGGGCGGGACGGAGTTCCTCGGGGATCGGCATCGGCCACACCAGCTCGCCGACCGAGTTCCCGGCGGCGGCGACCTGGTCGCGCCACGACTCGTCACCCATCGCGCCGATCATGCGCGAGCCGAGGGCGACGAGCTGCGCGCCGGTCAACGTCGAAGCCTCGATCAGGTAGTCGGGCTCGTCCTCGCACGCCCGCACGATCGCGTCGGCGAGGATCAGCCGTCCCTCGGCGTCGGTGTCGGACACCTCGACCGTGCGGCCGCCGCGCATCGTGATCACATCGGACGGGCGGTAGGCCGCCCCGGAGGGCATGTTCTCGGCCATCGGGACGGTTGCAGTCACCTCGACCGGAATCTTGAGCGCCGCGCAGGCCAGCGTCGCGCCGACCACGGCCGCCGCACCGCCCATGTCGGACTTCATCGAGCTCATGCCGGGTCCTGCCTTGATGTTGAGCCCGCCGGAGTCGAACGTGATGCCCTTGCCGACCAGCGCGACCTTCGCGATCGGCCGGGCCGGACGGTGCACGAGCCGCACCAGCCGCGGCGGGCGCGACGAGCCTGATCCGACGGCGAGGATCGCGCCGAACTTGCCACGCTTGAGCATGCGCTCGTCGAAGATCTCGATCGACAAACCGTCCTGCCCCGCCCGCTCCTCGACCCGCTCGGCGAAGGTAGCCGGGTAGAGGTCGTTCGGCGGGGTGTTGACCAGGTCGCGGACGAACGCGATCGCATCGGTGATCGCGACCGCACGCTTGAGTTCGTCGCGCGCCGCCTTGTCGTTCGGCCCGGACAGCGTCACCGTGCGCAGCCGCGACGGCGGGGGAGTCGACTTGTACTCGGTGAACTTGTAGGCCCCGAGCGCAGCGCCTTCGGCGACCGCGCTCACCCGTGCGTCGATGGCGACGTGCACGCTGCGCTTGTCGCCGAGGCTGCGCAGGGCCGCTCCGACCGCGCGCCGCACCGATTCGTCGTCGACCGACGGGCCGACCCCGGCCGCGACGACGAGCGGAAACTTCGCCAGGCCGAGCGTGGGGATCTTGGTGACCTCGTCGGGTCGTCCCTTCGCCCCGGCCGCGACCAGCGCATCGACCAGGGACGCGTCACCGAGCGCGGTCTGGACCTCCTCGGCGCCGGGCGCCAGCTGTGGTCCCTGCGCTGCTTGGACGACGCCGATGACGACGGCGTCGGCGCTCAGCGTCGTGGACGGTGCGACGAGCGACAGCTTGGGCATGAGACGGATCCTAATAAGGTGCCTGGCATGGCTTCCGGACTGCTGCACTCACCCCTGCACGACCGGCACGTCGCGCTCGGCGCGAAGCTCGCCGACTTCGGTGGCTGGGAGATGCCGATCGAGTACGCGGCCAGCGGCGGCGGTGTGCTCAAAGAGCACGCCGCCGTGCGCGAGTCGGTAGGCGTTTTCGACGTCTCGCATCTGGGGAAGGCAACCGTCGCCGGCGCAGGCGCGCGCGATTTCGTCAACGCCTGCCTGACCAACGACCTCGGCCGCATCGTTGCCGGCAAAGCGCAGTACACGCTGTGCTGCGACGAGACCGGCGGCGTCGTCGACGACTTGATCGCCTACCTCGTCAGCGACGACGAGGTATTCCTGGTCCCGAACGCCGCGAACACGAGCGAGGTCGTGCGCCGTCTCGAAGCGGCCGCGCCGGACTCGATCACGATCACCAACCAGCACCGCGACTTCGGCGTGCTCGCGGTGCAGGGTCCCCGCTCGGCCGACGTGCTCGGCGCGCTCGCCCTGCCCGCCGAGCTCGACTACATGGCCTACGTCGACGCCGAGTTCGCCGGCGCACCTGTGCGCGTCTGCCGGACGGGTTACACCGGCGAGCACGGCTACGAGTTGGTCCCGCGCTGGGACGATGCGGCCGCGCTGTGGGACGCGCTCGTGACCGAGGCTGCCTCGTTCGGCGGACTGCCGGCCGGACTCGGTGCACGCGACACGCTGCGCACCGAAGCCGGGTATCCGCTGCACGGTCAGGACCTGTCGATGTCGATCAGCCCCGTGCAGGCCCGCTCGACGTGGGCCGTCGGCTGGAAGAAGGACGCCTTCTGGGGACGTGAGGCGCTCGCCCTCGAGCGCGAAGCCGGCGCGCAGCGTCTGCTGTGGGGTCTCGAGTCGCTCGACCGCGGCATTCCGCGAGCGCACATGCACGTGCTTTCGAGTGCCGGCGACCCGATCGGCGAGGTCACCAGCGGGACGTTCTCACCGACATTGCGCAAGGGCATCGGTCTCGCGCTGCTGTCCACGGCCGGCGACATCGCTGAAGGCAGCGAGGTCGCCATCGACGTTCGGGGACGGACCAGCGCGATGCGCGTGGTCCGTCCCCCGTTCGTGGAGCTGCACGTGCGCTGAGCTCAGCTCGAGCGCACCACCGACAGCGTGTGCCGTCCGGACGTGGTCGGCACCAGAACCTCGACACCGCGGTTGGTACGCATGATCACGTACTTGTGCGCGGTGTGCCCGTCGATGCGCACGCTGCCGACGCGGGCGTTGCGCGGCAACGTGACTCCGATGCGCACCGACTTCGCGCCCACACCCTTCGAGGTGTTGACCACCGTGCGGTAGCTGCGTCCGCTGTGCGAGGCGAACACGCTCGCGGCACCGTCGCCGAGCCGGATGTTCTTACCGCTCACCACGTGCTGGCCCTGCGGCACCTGCGGCGCGAAGGTGACCTCGTGCCGGCCGATGTCGGGGTCGACGCCGAGCCACTGGTGCACGACCGACCAGGCGGTGCCGTAGTTGCCCCACGCCTGCATGAACATCGAGCGGCACGTCCAGCAACGATCGATGTTCGCGCCCTGGTCGGGTGCCGGGAAGGTCTCGGGCATGGCGCCCGGCATCTCGTCCGGCGTGTTGCCCGTCTCGGGCTCCTTGAACATCGTCTCGTCGATCGCATGCAGGTAGCGCTGCTGGTGGCCCGGGCCCAGCCGGCCGTAGTTGCCCTCACCGACCGCCATGATCGACGTGGTCAGGCCGTAGATGACCTTGATGCCCGGTGCCGTTGTAGCTGCTCTTGCAGCCGGTGTGGAACAGGCCGCGGTTGAGCGGCCGGCTGCCGCTGAAGCACCCGTTCTCGCGCCCGGCCAGCGCGGTGTTGCCGCGCTGGAACGGAGCGAGGCCGGGCACGCTGTTGTTGCCGTGGTGCAGTTCGGCTTCCATCGGAACGACGCCGATCCAGTGCTTCTGATAGAGCTTGTGGTTGCCCGGATCCTTCAGCGAGTCGGCGTACTGCTTGGCGGACGCGTCCCACCAGGCCTTCTCGAACTTCTTGGCCAACGTGTTCGCGTGCGACATCGCCCACTTCTGCGTCGTCGTGTCGTGCTTCGACTGGGCGAGGTCGGCCAGGTCGTACAGGCCGCGGATCAGGTAGACCGCGTTGTCGAGCTTCTCGCTGCCCATTCCGGTGAGTTCGACGTTGCCGCTGCCCTCGGGCCACCCGTCGTGGTCGGCGTCGAGCTTGTTGACGACGTAGTGCAGGTTGCGCTTGGCGAAGCCGTACATCTGGTCACGGAACTTGTTGTCGCCCGTCCACCGCCAGATCAGGTCGACGATGCTCGGGAACTTCACCGTCTCGTCGGTGTTGAAGTCGTTGGTGAACGTGCCGTCACCGTTGTTGGTCTTCGAGTCGTGGCCGAAGTAGACCGACCCGTCCGAGACGGTTTCGTGGACGACGACTCCGCTGCGGTGATTGAGGATGTCCGACACGTTCTTCAACGTGCGCATGTGGTTCTCGATGGTCTCGAACCGTCCGACCGCGAGCGCGGCGAACGCGGTGTATTCGCCGTCGGTTGCGAAGATCCACGGATAGTCCGGATACCCCGCGCCGATCCAGTTCGCGGACGGGACGGTGCCGAGCGGTGCCGGGTACTGCTTGCCCTGGTTGGTCCAGCGCACCTTGAGGTTGTTTGCCTTCAGCGTGAGGTCGGCAAGGTTCTGCTTGCCCCACGTGATCGCGCGCTGCGTGAGCCGGTCACCCGGCAGGTTGAGCTGCGTCCAGCGGTTGAGCGTGTCGCGCTGGGCGATCTTCGCGTCGAACTCCTTGACGGGGTCCTTGAGCAGCGACGCCAGCGTCGCGGCCGCATCCGCCTGACGCACGTCGGAACCGCCGACGCCCAGCCAGATGGTGCGGGTGCTGTTCGCCGCGAGATGCAGGTTGTAGGTGAGTTCGCCGCCGGTGCCGTTGCCGGCTGGGCCGTCGTCACACGCGGACGGTTTCGGGTCGGCCGGCGCACCAGGCTCGGTGCCGGTGCAGCGGTGGCCGGGTTGCGGACCGTAGTACTGGTGCCCGATCGCGCCGGCGGTCGGCTTGAGCGACGTGCCGACGATCGCGGAGTAATGGTGGGCCTGCTGTTCGCCCGCGAGGGTGCCGTTGTCGGTGAAGACCAGGTCCTTGCCGTTGTACGTGCCCTTGTCCGGCAGGTTCTCGTTCGCGTTCGGGGTATTGGTGTCTGAGCTCCATGGCCACTGGCCCATCAGCTCGCTGTGTGCGTCGATCTTGAACGACGTCGTCCGTGCGGCGCCCGGGTTCGTGATCGTGAGACCGAACAACGCACCACGCTTGCCGTCCGGGACGAAGTCGGTGCGCTGCAGTTGCAGGCCGCTGATGCTCGGCAGTGCGTAGCGGGTGTAGCCGAAGCCGCTGGAGAACTTCGTGGCCTGCCCGACCCACTGCCCGTCCAGCCCGAACCAGACACCGTCGAGCATCTTCATCGGTGGCGTCCAGACACCACCCATCTCGCCGGTGATGTGCCAGCCGTTGGCGTAGAAGCGACCGTCCTCGAACCCGATCGAGTACGCGCGCGTGCCGGCGTCGACCTCGCGCCGATCGGCCAGCCGCGTGGACACCGAGACTTCCGGCGAGGAGGCGAGCGCCCGCCCTTCGGGCGTGCTCGTCGAGGTCGCGGGTGGAGCGGCGACGAGGGTTGCAGTGGCGGCGGCCGTCACGGACAGGACGGCCACGAAGCGACGCATCATTGCGCGGACCTCTTCACTTATTCGGCACACAGGGGGTGTTTCGAACCTCGCGGACATTTGTTGCGATGTCAACACCTCAGCCGCGGGACGTGCCTCCGGCGTCGGTCGCGTTCGGCCGTTCCTCGACGACCGGGTCGATGCGTTTGCCGCTGTCGTTGTCGCGGTGCGCAACCGGGAAGTCGCCGTCGTTCGCGAGCGGCGTATCTCGCAGCGCATGCATGGTCGCGTTCACGAACGCCACGAAGGGGACGGCCAGCAGCGCGCCGACGATGCCGGCGAGGACGGTGCCGGTCAGCACCGACAGCGCTATCGCCAGTGGATGGACCTCGACGCTGCGGCTCATGATCCACGGCTGCAGCAGGTGCGCCTCGAGCTGGACGAGGACGATGATCGCGACCGCGACCACGATGGCTGCGGTGACGCCGTGCTCGAGCAGCGCAACAGCGGTGCACAGGGCGCCGGTGATCGTCAGGCCGATCAACGGGACGAACGAGCCGAGGAAGATCAACACGCCCAGCGCCGCGGCGAGTGGCACGCGCAGGACGAACAGCACGATCGTCACGGACGTGCCGTGGAACAGCGCGATCAGCACCTGCCCGCGCATGTAGCCACCGAGCGTGCGCCAGCCGACCCGTCCGGCGAGGTCGAGGCGCTCCTGCGACTGGCGCGGGAACAGCCGCAGCGCCCAGCGCCAGATCTGATCGCCGTCGCGCAGCAGGAAGAACGTCGACAGCAGGATCAGCAGCAGCGCGCCGAGCGCCTCGACGACGGTGCGCACGGTCTGGATCGCCCCGGAGACCAGCGCGCCCTGATTGCGTTTGACCGCGTCGCTGATGTTCTTCGCGAGCTTGTCGAGGTCGGACGACTTCAGGTGGAGCGGGCCGGTCTGCAACCAGTTGCGCACCTTCTCGACGAAGTCGGTGATCTGGTTGCCGAGCTGCTCGGAGTGCGAACTGATCTGCCACGTCACGAACGTTGCGATCGCTGCCAGCGCGAGCACACCGATCAACAACGCGAGCCCTGCGGACACCGACCGCGGGCCGGGAAGCGTACGCAACCTGCTCTCGAGCGGATGCAGCACGGCGGTCAGGAACAGCGCGAGGACGAAGGAGAACGCGACCAGCTCGACGCTCAAGAAGATCTGACCGAGGACGTAGAGGCCGATCCCGATGATCAGCAGCCGCCACGTCCAGGCTGCTGCGACGCGCACGCCCCAGGTCACTGCCTCGTTGGCGTCGCGTGCGGAGTTCGACAGCACCGGTGTCGTCGGATCGGGCGCAGTCGCGTCCTCGCTCTGGCCGTCCGGTGTCGCGGCGGGCGTCGCGTCCGGTGTCTCCACCGCCCGAACCCTAGTTGCCCAACGCGGCTGCGGCGCGGATGACGGGGACGGTCAGCAGAGCGGCGAGACCGTTGCCCAACCCGCTGCCGAGCCCGAGCACGGCCTGCTGGCCCATCCGGGTCAGCGCAAGCTCCTGAGCGGGATCCGGGCCCAGATCGGCGGCCGCCCACCACCGCACGGCACGCGGCTGCGCCTCGTACGCGATGAGCGCTCCGGCGGCTGCGGCCGGCCCGTCGAGCAGCACCGGCGTGCGTCGCGCGGCCGCGCGCAGCACGAGGCCGGCGACGACCGCCAGCCGCGCGCTGTCGATCTTGGTCAGCAGGTGGTCGGGCTCGGAGCGCAACGGCATGCAGGCACGCCGGCCGTCGCGCACCGCAACGGCGCGTTCCATCCACGCGTCCGGGTCGGTCGCCGCGGCGCCGCGAGCGAGCACCTTGACCGGCTCGGTGTTCGTCAGCACCGAGACGGCGATGGCGGCGTCGGCACCGACGCCGGAAGCGGCAACCAGCAGCAGGTCGGCGCCCGCGTCGATCTCCTCGTCCGCGATGGACGCGCCTCGGGCCACGGGATCGCCGTCGTCACCGGTGTCGACGTGGCGCCATGACACCCGCACATCGTCGGCGGCGGCCGCGACGGCGTCGCTCACCGGCGCGCCGAGGAACACTCCGCGCGGTCGCTCGAGCGTTTCGTTCGGACGGACCGAGCGCCACCACTCCGCGAGGGGTGCGAGGTGGCCGTAGTCGGGCGTGTCGGCCAGTCGTTCACGCAGGGCCGTCCCGGCGTCGTTGTCGGGCCATTCGATGTCTGCACCGGCGCTGACGAGATCCACGCGGCTCAGCCTAGGGCGTGAAATTCGGGGACCGCGTCGAAGGCTGCTCGCCGTGCGGCGCGCCGTAGCGCGAGGAGCACGGGACGTCCGACCAGCAGCAGGGCGATCGCCGTCGCGAGGCCGCGCGGGATGTCGAAGCCGAGGCTGGTCGACGTGCTGAATTCGATCCAGCGCCGCAGGTTGTCGAGCACCGAACCGCCGGGGACGAACGTGACCGCCGCGCCCGCGCCCGTCCCGGTCGTGCCGAACGGCCAGAACCACAGGTTGAGCACGAAGCCGTAGGCAATGCCGGCCACGAACCCGTACGCGGCGAGCAGGAGCAGTTCGGCTCGTCCGCGCAGGCGGGGCAGGCAGCCGGCGAACATGCCGACCCAACCGGCGGCGAGCATCTGGAACGGCAGCCACGGTCCGCCGCCGCCGGTCAGGGCGGCGGACGCGAACATCGCGACGTTGCCGAGCACGAAACCGAACCCGGGTCCGAACACGCGACCGGCCGGGACGAGCAGGAAGAACATCAGTTGCACGCCGGTGACGCCGCCGGTGATCGGCCGCAGCACGGCGCACGCTCCCGACAGAACACCCAGCAGGGCGACCGCTTTCGCGTCCATGCCGCCGTCTGCGATCTCGGCCGCCACCACGAGCAACAGCAACGGCAGCATGATCAAGAACACCCACGGCGCGTCACGGTCGTGACCGGAATCAGCCGCCGAGAAGCCGAGCACCAGTGGCCACACGAAGGCGCCGATGCCGACGAGGGTCACCGCGACGATCGCGGCCAGCGCACGCGGTCGAAGTTCCAGCGCCCGTCCGCTCACCGGTTTTCCCCGCTGGTGCTCGGTTGGTGGGCGCCGGAGCGGTCACCCGCGGGGAAAGCCTCGGGCGGTTCCCCGCTGGTGCTCGGTTGGTGGGCGCCGGAGCGAGCGCCAGCGGGGAAAGGCGCGGCCAGCGAGCGCTCGACGTCGCCCACGGTCAGGTACGGCAGCGGCGCCAGCACCTTCGCGATCTGCGGCGCGAAGACCGGCGACTGCGTGACGACGTCGCGGCTCGGGCCGTCGGCGACGACCTCGCCGTCGGCGAGCACGACGGTGCGTGCGCTGACCTCGGCGGCGAGTTCGACGTCGTGGGTTGCGAGCACGACCGCGTGTCCGCTCTCTGCGAGTTCGCGCAATGTGGTCACGAGCCGCGCTTTTGCCGAGTAGTCGAGCCCCCGGGTCGGCTCGTCGAGCAGCAACACCGGCGGCGCGGCCGCGAGCACCACGGCGAGCGCGACGCACAACCGTTGTCCCTCGGACAGATCGCGCGGATGCAGCCGGACGTCGAGGTCGCCGGCCAGCCGGGTCAGCAACCCGGCTGTCGTGCCGGCAGCGACGCCGGCCTCACGGTCGGCGGTGCGGCACTCTTCGGCAACGGTGTCCGCGTAGAGCAGATCGCCCGGTTGTTGCGGGACGACGCCCACGTGGCGGATCAGGTCGCGTCCCTTCAGCGTCGCCGGATCTCGATCAGCGACCCGCGCGGTGCCGGACCCCGGCGCCACCAGTCCGCACAGTGCGCCGAGCAGCGTCGACTTCCCGGCGCCGTTGCGGCCCATCAGCGCGATGATCTCGCCGGAGTGCACGGTGAGCGAGACGTTGCGCAACGCGACGAGCGGGCCGTAGCGCACGGTCAGTTTGGCCGTACTCGCTGCCGGGGCGCCCAGCGGCGGGCTTGCCACAGTGACGGGAACGGCGGGCAGTCGTTCGCGCAACGACCTGGCCGCGCCACGCGCATCGCGCACGGTCAGCGGCGGCGGCGACCAGCCGACGACGCGCGCGAGCGTGACGACCGGGGGAGTGCTCGTCGTGCGCTGCATGATCGCGGCCGGTTCGTCTCGGATCGCCGAGCCGTCGCCGGGCAACCACAGCAGCGAATCGGCATGCTGAACGACGCGTTCGAGCCGATGTTCGGCCATCAGCACCGTGAGGCCGAGGTCGTGGACAAGACGTTGGACGGCGGCGAGCACGTCCTCGGCCGCGGCCGGGTCGAGCGCCGACGTCGGTTCGTCGAGCACCAGCACGCGTGGATGCGCAGTGAGCACAGCGCCGATCGCCACTCGCTGGGCCTGCCCGCCGGACAGCGTCGACACCGCTCGCGCCCGCAGGTCGACGAGCCCGAGCAGATCGAGGGTGTCCTCGACCCGGCGACGCATCACGTCGGCGGGCACGCCGAGCGACTCCATCGTGTAGGCGAGTTCGTCTTCCACCGTGTCGGCGACGAAGGTGGCCGCCGGGTTCTGT
The DNA here is from genome assembly GCA_963754285.1 of uncultured Actinomycetota bacterium. Classification (GTDB taxonomy): domain Bacteria; phylum Actinomycetota; class Actinomycetes; order Mycobacteriales; family Jatrophihabitantaceae; genus RYN-133. Next base: position 553,563 of record CAVWFN010000006.1, on the reverse strand, counting down.
CCGACCACGCCGACCACGTCGGCGAGTTCGCGCGGCGGATGTGTGCGGGTGTCACGTCCGTCGACGCGCACCCGTCCCGACAACCGGCCGCCGGTGAAGTGAGGGACGAGACCGTTGACAGCGCCGAGCAGAGTCGACTTGCCGCTGCCGGTGCTGCCGACCACGACGCACAACTCGCCCTCCGGAATGTGCACCGACACATCGCGCAGCACCGGCTCGTCTGCCCCCGGATAGCGGATGCTGACGTTCTCGAAATCGATCACGCCGGCACGACCTGCGCGGCTACCGGCACGCCGGTGGGGACGTCCGGTGTCGCGAACGCCGGGACGGCGCCGACAAGCGTGGCAAGGAACGGCACGACGTGCAGTGTCGGCCACGCCAACGCAACCCCCTCGGTCAGGGCATCGTGCACATCGAGGGTGTACGTGGCGGCGACGACGGCGCCACAGGCGACGACGAGCCACTCCGGGCCGCGCCACGGATCGGGCCGGTAACGGCTGCGCTGCACGCGGCGGCCGGCGACGAACCCGGCCACGATGGCCAACCCGGTACCGCCGCTGAGCAGCACGACACCGAGCCGATGGCCGTTGCCCGCGGAGATGACCTGGTAGGTGCCGACGACCGCAGCGCCGAACCCCACGAGCACTCCCGCACCGGACAGCCGCCGGGTCAGTGCAGGCAAATGGTTACGACGTCCGTAGCCGCGCGAATCCATAGACGCAGCAAGGGAGATCGCTCGTTCCAATGCCTCTTCGAGGACGGGCACGGCGACGCCACGCAGTCCGCGCAGCCCGGCAACCGACCGACCCCGGAGCCGTTGTGCGGCGCGCACCCGCACGAGCGATTCGGCGAGCTGCGGTACGAACGTCAATGCCACCACGACCGCTACGCCGACCTCGTACAACGCCGCAGGCAGGATGCGGGTCAGCCGAGCCGGGTGGGCGAGCGCGTTGGCCGCACCGAAGCACGTGATCAACACCGCCAACCGCAGTCCCGACACGAACGCGTTGAGCAACGCTTCCCCGGTGATCGGGCCGCCCAGGGAGATGCCGCCGAGCCAGCTCGGCAGCGGCACCGACGGCAGGTTGAGCACCGTGTGGCCGGGGTAGCGCGCACCGAGCAACACCTGCAGCAGCACTGTGACGACGACAGTCAGCACCGCGAGCTTGAGCAGCAGACCGTACGCGCGGGCCCACGGCGCGCGTCCGCGTCGAGCGCCGACTACGAGTGCGGCGACTGCCGCAATCGCCAGCAACAGCAGCGGCTGGTTGGTGCGCATAGACGCGTACGCGAGTGCCAGCGCCCACAGCCACCACGCGGCCGGGTGCAGCAGTCGGGGCGCCGCGCGCATCAGTCAGCCGGTGCGGCGCCGCGCGACCAACCACGCGGTGACGCCGAGCGCGGCGACGACGACGAGCGCACCGATCGCGGGCAACGCCGCCGGGGTCGAGTCATCGGTGGCGTGCGCGACCGGGCTCGGCGCAGCGGCCGTCGGGTCGGTGTTGGCAGTCGGCGCGGTCGCAGCCGAGCGTGATGCGTGTGCGCGCGCCGTGCTCGGTGCAGGTCGCGAGGGCGTCGTCGAGTGCGCCGGGGCCGACGTGTGCCGATGCGGGACGGGTGGCGCGACGTTGACGTGCGCCCTGCCCGTCGTCGCGACCGGCGCGTGTGTCGGCACGAGAGGTGTTGCGGTCCGCGCCGGGGCAGAGTGTGACGGCCGCGCTGTCGGTGGTGCCGTGGTTGCAGATGTGGATGACGGCGTCGCCTTCGGCGCCGGCTTCGGATCCAGCTGCCCGCACAGCGCCGCATACGTGTACGAGCGTGGCTTCGGCGCCGAGTTCTGCCCGTTCACGTACGACCAGCCCTCGACCGTCCCCGCTTTGGGCGTGTACGAAGCGGCGCCGGAGCTCGCGTACGTCCATCCGCCGTGCCCGCCGGAATGCCAGTACGACCAGTAGTGCGTGTTGTCCGGACGTGCCGTGCCGACACCGTCGATCTTGAGCACGAAGCCGCTGTACTGCTGGGTGCCCATCGTGACGGTGTGCTTGCGCTCGAGCACGGCCAGCCCGCTGCCGCCGACGGTGGTGCACCCTGCCGACACGTGGCCGTTCGCGTAGCGAACGACGATGCCGACGTGCCGTGGAGCGGCGCTCGCGGCAGACGGCGCCGCGAACGCGGCCGCGGCAGCAAGCACCGCGCCCGCCGCCACCGTCACGACGGATCTCATTCGGCGCGTCGCCTCCCGGCCAGCACGGCGAGTGCGCCGGTGACGATCAAGGCGAGCCCGATCGCGAGCTCGAGCACGGTCTGGCGCGAGTCGCGTCCGGTGTCGGCCAGCGACGGCGTGCTGGTGCCGCCACCCGCCGTGGATGCGGACGGCGCCGGTGCGATGTGGAACGACGCGCTGTCGGTGCGTAGCCCGCTCCGGGCGCCGGTCAGGACGACCTTGCGGGTGCCGGTCGCGGCACGAGGCACGGTGAAGGTCAGCGTCACGGTGCCATCCTTGTCCGTCCGCGCGCTGCCCACCGCGGCGCCACCTGGATGCAGGACGCCGCTGACCGTCTCATGGGCGGCGAAGCCGCTCGCCGTGACCGTTTGCTGCCGGCCGGCGACGACGTGCTTGTGCTGAGCGGTCCCGGGCGCCAATGCGAGCACTGGTGTGGCCGCGATCGTGGACGCGTCGGACAGCGTTGCCAGGCTGCCGTGGCCGGCCATGCCGAGGATGCCGTCAGCCGTCGCCTTGACCGACGAGGCCGCATCGAACGCCCCGTTGTACTTGAGCGCACCGCGCGACGCGCCCTTGCCGACGGTGGGTCCGGAATCGACCTGCTGCGTGGCCAGCCAGGCCATCGACCGGCTCGTGTCCACGCCGTGTGCGCGCAACGCAGCGGCGGCGAGCCCGGTCGAGTCGACGTTGTGAACGTGTTGCGCGGTCCACGAGCCGTCGGCGTTGCGGGTCTTCTGCAACCATTGCGCGGCGCGATCCAGCGCAGCCGACTGATGCCCGGCAGCCTGCAGCGCCATGATCGCGTAGCCGGTCGAGTCGGGGTCACTCGCGCAGTGCGCTCCGCCCGCAGTGTCCGCGGTGAACCCGCCGTTCGCGCACTGCAGCGAGAGGAAGTAGCTCATCGCCGCGGTGTCCGGTGCGTAGGTCGACCCGTACTTCGCCGATCCGCGCGCCTCGGCGAGGATCGCGAGCGACTCGGAAACGCTGGAGTAGATGTTGCGTGCGGCGCCGACGGCAGGGCAGACCGGCGTCTTGGTGTCCTTGTTGTTCTTCGGCTCGGATGCGGTCGTGCACTGGTCGTGCTTGAGCGCGTGCAGCAGGTTGTAACCGCCGAAATGCGTCGGGTCGACACCGGCGACGAGAGCAGCAACCGCGGTCTTGCCGACCGAACCGTCGTACGGCCCGGGCTTGCCTGACTTGTCGTGCAGTGACGTGTAGTCATCGACGTGCTTGGCGAAATACGTGATCGCCGACTCGATCTTGTCCCTGCCGACGCCGGCGGCAGAGAGCGCGAAGATCGCGTCGGCGGTCGAGCCGCCGTCGAAGAACGTGCTGCCGGCGTAGTCGAAGTGATTCGTGAACTGCTGGGCGAGCCATCCCGCAGCCGCCTTCGCCGGTGCGGTGGTGGTGCGTGGTGCCGCCGCCTCGGCGGGTGCGGCAGAGAGCGAGACGAGCGCGAGTGCACCGGTCGCAACGAGTGCGAGCGCACGAGCAGATCGTGACGTGAACAGCTGAGCAAGCATGTGTGAGCAGCCCCTTGGATCGGGCGGCTGTGGCTCGAGTCAGGGTGGCGCCGCAGAACGGCTGCCACTCGTACCCTGCACCGCAGACCTCGACGGTGATGGACGAAAGCACCCGCGGCAGGCATTCCGACTCGTCCCTTTCAGGACCTACGGCTGCGGGTCAGTGCCGGACTTCGACCGGCTTCCCCTGCTCAGGCGGTGGATCGCGCTCACCCCATCACACCGGTCGGGCCAGGTCAAACTAATGTCGGGTACGTGACATGGACCTGGCGGTATGAGGACGCATCCGGCGCAGTCGTCGACGGGGCCGACATCCCTACCGGACCCGCGCACGCCAGCCAGGCCGACGCGGAATCCTGGCTCGGCGAGAACTTCCGCGAACTGGCCGAAGCCGGCATCGCGCAGGTCACCCTGCTCGACGCCGGCTCCGAGGTGTACGGCCCGATGTCACTGGCCGACGAGTAGCCGCTCGCTGGGCTGCGCGCGCACCGGCTCGCTCGGCGCTTGCTTGCGCCGTCCGAGCAGCATCAGGAACGCGGGCAGGATGACGATGCGCACGACGAGCGCGTCGACCAGTACCGCGACAGCAAGGCTGAGGCCGAGTTCCTTCATCTCGATCATGTGCAACGAGGCGAAGATCGCGAACACCGACACCATCACCATGGCCGCGCTCGTCACGGTGCCTGCCGACCGGACGATGCCGGTGCGCACGGCGTCGACGGTCGAGAGTCCTTGTCGCTGCGCCTCGCGGATATGGCCGAGAACGAACACGTGGTAGTCCATCGACAGGCCGAACAGCACGGCGAACGTGAACAGCGGGATCCAGTTGATCACCGTGCCGGTCGAGTGGAACCCGAGCAGACCTTCGGCCCAGTGGTGTTCGAACACGAGCACGAGAATCCCGAACGCAGCGCCTGCCGACAGCAGGTTCATCACGGCGGTACCGATCGCGATGGCGGCCGATCGGAACACCCAACCCATGATCAGCATCGTGAGCAGTACGACGAACGCGATCGTCCACGGCAGTCGGTCGGCCGCGTGCCGGTCCTGATCGATGTTGCGAGCCGTCTCGCCTCCGACGGCCCACTGCACGTTGCTGATCCCGCGCAACGAGGTCGGGACGAGGTCCGTGCGCAACTGCCCGACACCGTCGCGAGCCCGGGTCGACTCCGGATCGAACGGCGCGTCGACGCTGAGCACGTGGACCGTGCCGTCGCGCGAGGTCTGCAGCTGGGCGCGTCCGACGAACTGTGGGTCGTGCGCGAGGCGAGCCGCGAGCCGGTCGAGGTGGCGCGCCACCTGCGCGGATTGCGCCGCGCTCGCCCGGACCACGATGTCGGACGACGTCTGGTGGGTCGGGAAGAACGCGTTGAGCCGGTCGAGTGTCTGCTTCTCGGCAATCGACGACGGTAATGACCGTGCGCTGTCGGACGCGAGGGTCAGGCCGAGCGCCGGCACTGCGACGGCACCGAGCGCGACGACCGCGATCACCAGGGTGCGCACGGGGTGGTGCAGCGACGGCCGCAGCAACGCGGGCCACAACCGCGGCTCGCGAGTGCTCATGGTCCAACGCCACAACACCGGAACCCGCGGCCGATCGATGCCCTTGCCCAGCAACACGAGCAGAGCCGGCAGCACGGTCAGCGAGCCGAGCACCGCAACCGCGACGACGATGATCGAGCCCGCGGCGAGCGAGTCGAAGGTGACGTCGTCGGCGAGGAACAGACCGAGCATCGACACGATCACCGCAGCGCCCGAGACCAGCACCGAATGCCCCGATGTCTCCGCGGCTATCTCGATCGCTTCGAGCTTGCTCCGCCCGTTGTGTCGCTCGGCGCGCGCTCGTTTGACATAGAACAGCGAGTAGTCGATGCCGACCGCCATCCCCATCAACAAGATCATCGCCGACGTCGATCCCGAGTCGGGGATCACGTGCGAAACCAGCGACGACAGGCCTGTCGCGGCCCCGACCGCCGACAGCGCGAGAAGCAGCGGCACTCCTGCCGCGACGATCGCGCCGAACGCGATGAGCAAGATCACGAGCGTCACCGGCAGGCTGAACGTCGCTGCTGACGAGAGATCCTGTGCCACCTGGTTGTTGACGGCCTCGTTGAGCGAGACCGAGCCGACCTGTTCGACGCGGAGGGACGGGAAGCGCTGCTGGACGGCGTGCGTCGCGGCCAGCACCGGATCGACGCTGCCGTTGTCGGTGAGCGTGATCTGCACCGTGCGGGCCTGGCCATCGGGCGCGGTGGCCGGCCGGCCGACGCGCAGCACATCGGCGTGCAGGCGCTCCATTCGCACCGAGACTGCGGTTGTCGCAGCACGTGCGGCCGCCGGGTCGAGGCGGCCGGTGCGTGCGGTCACGAGCACGTTCTCGGTGTCGTGTCCTTGCAGGTGCGCGGCGTCCATCCATTGCGCTGCGCGTCCCGACTCGCCGACCCTGCCGTCGGACGAGCTCTGCTGATGCAGACCGACGGCGCTTCCAACGGCGATACACCCTGCGACGAAGACGAGCCAGAGAGCGACAGCTCGCCAGGGATGGGTTGCGCTCCACCGCGCGACCCGGACGGTACGACGCTGGTTTTTGCCCAGTGGTCCGCTCTGGGCGTCGCCACGTGGTCGGCTCGGTGATTGGTCCAGTGGTGTGGTCATGGCATGACGATCCCGTCGTCGGCGCTGCGAAACATTGGGCCCAGATCCCCGACCGGAGTGGAGTTTTCCCCACCTCGAAGCGGCCGCTCGTGCGTCACGATGAACGGGTGCTGACTTCGTTGCGACGCCGGGCCGTCCTGTTTGTGTGGGCGGTCGCGACGTTCGTGACCTCGATCTTCAGCCTTGTGCTGTTCATCGCGGTCGCAGTCGGCACCGCGCTGATCACCGTGTGGGTCGGCATCCCGATCCTGGTCGCGGCTCTGGCCGCGGTCCGGGTGCTGGCCAACCATCGGCGCCGCTACTCCGGCGGGTTGATCGGGCGCACGATCGAGTCGCCGTACCTTCGCCGGCCGACTGGTAACCCGATGGCGCGCATCGGCGCGCTTGCGAGCGATCCGGCGGTGCGCCGCGACATGCTGTGGCTGTTCGCGGACGCCACCATCGGCTTCGTGCTGTCGGTGATCGCCTTCGTCGAAGGAATCCTCGACCTGATCTTCTGGTGGCTGCCGCCGGGGCTTGCGGCGACCGCGCACGCACATCTGGACTGTGCGTTGCTCGCCGAGTCGGAGAAGAGTCGCTTGGCGCAGCGGGTCGAGCACCTGACCGAGACCCGGACCGAAACCGTCGATGCGCAGGCCGCGGAGTTGCGTCGCATCGAACGCGACCTGCACGACGGCGCGCAGGCCCGGTTGGTCGCGCTGGGCATGAGTCTGGCAATGGCTGAGGAACAGTTGGACGCCGATCCGGACCAGGCTCGCGCCCTGCTCGCCGAAGCCCGCACCTCGTCGAGCACCGCCCTTTCGGAGTTGCGCGACCTCGTCCGTGGCATCCATCCGCCCGTGCTCGCCGATCGCGGGCTCGGCGGTGCCGTCCAGGCGCTTGCCCTCGCCGCGCCGATCCCGGTGACCGTCACCGATTCGACCTCGGGACGACTGTCGGCACCGCTTGAATCAGCGGGATACTTCGTCGTGGCCGAGGCACTCACGAACGTGATCAAGCACAGCGGCGCGACCAGCGCGACGATCGACCTCGGCGTGAGTGGCGACCAGTTGCAGCTCATCGTGACCGACGACGGCACGGGCGGCGCGGATCCCGGCGCAGGCACCGGTTTGCGGGGGATAGCGCGGCGGTTGGCGGCCTTCGACGGCCGGCTCGAGCTGGACAGTCCGCCCGGCGGACCGACCAGGCTGGCTATGGTGCTGCCGTGCGCACCCGTCTCCGCACCGTCCTCGCCGAAGACCTCGCCCTCCTCCGGGACGGCCTGATCCGACTGCTCGAAGCGCACGACTTCGAGGTCGTCGAAGCGGTCGACAACGGCCCGTCGCTGCTGCGTGCGCTGGTGACGCACCGTCCCGACGTCGCCGTCGTCGACGTCCGGTTGCCGCCGACCTTCACCGACGAAGGGCTGCGCGCAGCGATCCAGGCCCGCACCGAGGTGCCCGGCCTGCCCGTGCTCGTCCTGTCGCAATACGTCGAACAGCTCTATGCGCGCGAGTTGCTCGCTGATCGGTCGGGCGGCGTCGGGTACCTGCTCAAGGACCGCGTCTTCAACGTCGACCAGTTCATCGACGCAGTTCGTCAGGTCGCCGGCGGCGGCACCGCAATGGATCCCGAGGTGGTCGCGCAACTGCTCAGTCGACGTGCGTCCGACAAGCCGATCGCGACGTTGACCGCGCGGGAGCGCGAGGTTCTCGGGCTGATGGCCGAAGGCCGTTCGAACGCCGCGATCGCGGCCAGAATGTTCGTCACCGAGAAGGCCGTCAGCAAGCACACGAACAGCATCTTCATGAAGCTCGGACTGCCACAGTCCGAGGACGACAACCGCCGCGTGCTCGCCGTGTTGGCCTATCTAGACGGTGGCGGCTGAGCCCCACCGCAGACGCAGGCCCTCGCGGCGCAACGTGCGTTGCAGCACGAGGTAGGTCGCGGCGATGGCGGCACCGGTCAGCAGCGGCGAGAGCAACGCCCTCATCAGCACGAATGAGTTCAGCGACGAGTAGACGAGCAGCCAGACGGTGCCTGCCGCGTTGATGCCGTAGACCAGCCCCCACATGAGGGAGGTGTAGTTGAAGAACTGGCTCGCGTGCAGCCGGGTCGCCAGCTCCGGCGGTACCGGGACGAAGTCGTGGGCCAGCCGCTCGGCCAGCGGGCGTCCGGCCAGCGCGGTCAGCGCGAACGAGGTCGCCGTGGCAACCGTGCCGGCGACCGGCTGCAGGAAGAACACGAACGCGCTGCCGGTCCAGATCGCGACCGCCGCGCGGACCGTCATGAGCGCGGCGCCGAGGAGCATCGCGCCCACGATCGGACGACGACGAATCACCCGCAGCGCCACACCGCCGTAGTACCAGGCGAGCGTCGTGCAGATCGCCGCATTCAGCCCGTAGGCGTCGAGGGCGAGGTAGAAGGCGGCCATGGGCAACACCGAGCTGAGCAGCACGGTGCTGGCGGCGTGGCGGAAGACTGCGGCCGGTGCTGCCATTTCGATGACTTCGGCAGCGCGGTGACGTCCGCCACGGCGCGAGGTGCGAAGGACGACCCGTCGGACGGTCGTTGTCGTGTCATCCATGCCCTCCTCATCGTCGGAAGGGCGCCCCGACTTGAGCGATTCTTGAGGGTCAGATCGTGGCGCCGCGGTCGACCTGCGGTGCAGGCAGACGCCAGCGGCGCGGCAGGTAGGCCCGCGAGCCGGCGTAGAAGCCGACCGTCATCGGCCCGCCCTCGGTCTTGCCGTAGCGCTCCCGCGCCATCCCCACGATGCGCCGCCCGGTGAGGTACCACTCGACGAGCAGCGCGAGGAACAGCGCCAACACCGCGATCTGCAGGATCGGAAGCGCGTAGCCGATGATGATCAGCGGGAACAGGATAAGCAGGTAATTGCTGGCCATCCGGTGCGAATCGACGTAGTCGCGCGCAAGTTTGCGGGTCTGGCCCTGGTCGCGGCGCGGCAGGACGGACGGGTCGCCCTGGCGCAGCAGTTCACGGCGCTGGGCCACGGTGAGGTTCTTCGTCGGGGTGCTGCGGGCGGCCTTTTGCACCTTCGCCATTTCCTTCTGGCGCGCGTAGGCCTCCTTGCGGGTCTTGGGCGCCGATACCGGTCCGCGCTGACCCACCGTGTCGCGGCGCTTCGGCGTCGGCCGTCCCTTGCCTGTGGCCGTTGTCTCGTCCGGCGTGTCGGTCACCGCCGCGGATTTCGGCTCGACCTCGGCTCGACGCTTTCCCAAGTTCACGCCGCTGAGAATACGTGGCGGCGCGTAGCCGGGCCGATCCGCCCGCCCGCCGTGCGAAGTACGGTTACCATGGAATAGCTGTCCCGGACGGGTTCGTTGTGATCCACAGAGTCCGGGAGCTGTACCCGAGTTGAGCTGGGAGTCTGATGACCACCACCGAGTCCACATCCGTCGAGCTGACGAGCGCCCCTGAGCAGGTCGCGCCGTCCTTGGCCCTCACCGAGGGCGCCGCAGTGAAGGTGCGCGCGCTGCTGGACCAGGAGGGCCGTGACGACCTTCGGCTGCGGGTCGCCGTGCAGCCGGGCGGCTGTTCGGGGCTGCAGTACCAGCTGTTCTTCGACGAGCGCAGCCTTGACGGCGACCTCGAACTCGATCTGAACAGCGTCCCGGTCGTCGTCGACCGCATGAGCGCGCCCTACCTCGGCGGCGCAACGATCGACTTCACCGACACGATCGAGCAGCAGGGCTTCACGATCGACAACCCGAACGCCAGCGGCGGCTGCGCCTGCGGCAACTCCTTCTGCGGATAGTCTTCACCTGACCGGCCGGGTCCTGTACCAACAGGCCCGGCCGTCGTCATGTTCGCACTCCTGTGAGGTAGGTGCTTGCCGTGCCGGTTCTCGTCGCCGGGTCGATCGCGACCGACCATTTGATGCACTTCCCCGGCAAGTTCACCGAGCAGTTGGTCGCCGATCAGCTGCACAACGTGTCGCTGTCGTTTCTCGTCGACGATCTGGTGATCCGGCGAGGCGGTGTCGCGCCCAACATCTGCTACGGCATGGCCCAGCTCGGCGGCGATCCGGTGCTGATCGGAGCGGTCGGAGCCGACTTCGACGAGTATCGCCGTTGGCTGACCGACAACGGCGTGAACTGCGACTACGTCTACGTCTCGCCCGATCACCACACCGCACGCTTCGTGTGCACGACCGACGAGCAGATGTGCCAGATCGGCTCGTTCTACGCGGGCGCGATGGGCGAGGCCGCCAAGATCGAACTGCGTGAGGCGTGGGAGCAGACCGGAGCTGATCTCGCCCTGATCAGCGCCTACGACCCCGCGGCGATGGCCCAGCACAGCGCCGAATGCCGCGAGCGGGGGTATCGGTTCGCTGCCGACCCGTCGCAGCAGATCGCTCGCATGACCAGCGAGCAGATGCTCGGCATCATCGACGGCGCCGACATCCTGTTCACGAACGAGTACGAGAAGAGCTTGCTCGAGTCGAAGACCGGACGGTCTGAGGCCGATGTCATGGCGATGGTCAACGTGCGCGTCACCACGCTCGGCTCGAAAGGCGTCGAGATCGTCGGCCGCGACCTCGATCCGGTGCACGTGCCGGTGGCCAAGGAACGCGCCAAGGCCGACCCGACCGGCGTGGGCGACGGATTCCGCGCGGGGCTGCTCATCGCCCGCGAGTGGGGGCTGTCATGGGAGCGCGCTGCGCAGGTCGGCAGCCTGTTGGCAGCGCTCGTCCTCGAGACCGTCGGCACCCAGGAGTACCAGGTCAAGCCGGCGGACTTCGCCGAGCGACTGGCCGAGTCCTACGGCGACGACGCAGCCGCCGACATCGCGGCGCACCTGTCCTGAGCGGAGCGCCGATGGCGCACTACGTCGCGTTCCTCCGCGCGGTCAACCTCGGCAAGCGCCGGGTCGAGATGGCGCGGGCGCGCCAGGTACTCGACGGACTCGGCTACGCCGATGTCGACAGCTACGCGAACACCGGCAACCTGATCTTCACCTCGACGGGCCGCGCCGCGGCCCACGAGACGCCGATCCGAACCGCGCTGGAACGCGAGTTCGGCATGGAACTGACGACCTTCGTGCGCACATCACGTCAGGTGCAAAGGCTCGCGAGCGACAAGCCGTTCGGGACGATTGCCGACGGCCATACGCACTTCGCGTTGCTGACGCTGCGGCCGATGTCGGCCGCCGACAAGCGTCGGGTCGAAGCGCTCACGAACGATCACGACGAGGTCGTGGTCATCGGACGTGACGTGCATTGGCTCATCCGGTCGCGGTCGCCGGAAACGACGCTCGGACCGCGGCGCTGGCTCGAGGCGTTGCCCGACAACCCGACGACGGCGCGCAACACCACGCTGCTCGAACGGCTCGCGGCGAGACTCTAGCGCTGAGGCAACAGCCCGACGATCAACCGGGCGATGATCGCGTATCCGGCAGTGCGGGGATGGATGTCCTCGTACTGGCAGAAGTAGGTCAGCCGGCACACGTCCGCGACCGCGACCGGAACGGTGCCGTACGGCGCCAGGGTGGTCGTTCTGCGCAGCGGGACGTACGCGCCGGTGGCCGCTGTGACGTCGGCGAACTTGCCGTGCACCGTTGCGTACACCGACTGCAGTGCGGGATTGATGAGGTCGCGGAAACCGAGGATGGACAGGTTCGCGATGCGTTGGTCGGCGTCATCGTGCATGAGCGCGCGTCCGAGGAAGATGTCCGGGTAGGTCGTCCCGACGATGGTGGTGCTCGGGCCGGCTGCGGATCGCAGCCGGTGCACCAGTGTGCCGAGGTTGCGCCGGATGACTGCGAGCGCCGAGGTCACGCAGGAGACGACGTTCGACGCCGACTGGCAGTGCGTGACGTCGTTCCCGCCGAGCGAGACGCTGATCAGCGCGACCTGACCGCGGTGCGCCTTGAGGAATGTGACGGCTGCATCGGCCTGAGTCTGCTTGTAGCTCGGGGCGCCGGGGCCGAGGTAATGCGTGACGCAACCGGGGGAGTGCAGCACCGACGCAGTCGTCGCCCCGGCGCAGCCGAAGTTGACGAGTCGCAGGTGATAGCCCTTCGGCCTGGCGAGCCGCACCGCCTGGTAGGCGAAGCCGTTGCGGGTGGTGTGGCCTTGTCCGCGGCCGGTCGCCTGGAAGCCGGCGGCGTACGAGTCGCCGATCGAGACGTACAGGTTTCCTGTGTTCTTTGCCGCCCGCGGAGCGGGCCTGGTCGATGTGGTGGACGAGTGCGGCGGGGGCGGCGTCGAGGTGGCCGGCGTCGCAGTCGGTGCGCTCGTGCAGGCCGCGAGCATTGCCACCGCAGCCAGCGCTGCTGTTGCGCGACGTGCGGTGACGATCATGCAGTACAAGCTACGGCTACCACGACGACCCCGGCCGCAAGGGCCGCTCCGGTCAGCCGGGACGCCGAACTCCCTGTTGCGACCATGCTGCCTGCGATCCCGGCCAGCGTTCCGGCGCCGACGCCGAGCACGAGCCACAGCACGGTCGTCGCCGACGTCAGGTTCGTGGTGCTGTCGTCGAGCGCGACGATCGTCGCCAGGTAGTAACTCTCGACGGCGATGACCAGGAACAGCGCGCCGCAGACCGCGCTGCGCACGGGGTCCAGGCGAAGGCTCCAGCCGAGCACGAATGCGGCGAGTGACCAGACGGCGGCCGAGTTGGCGAGGTCGGCCCATGGATACGGCAGATTCAGCTGGCCGACGAGATCCACGACACCGAGGACGAGGCCGGCGACGACGCTGATGATCAGCGCTGCCGCGAGCGGGAGGCGATGGTGGCGACGAGGTGGGGCAACGGTCACACGATCATCATCGGTCGCGACCTATAAGCGGCCGATAAGGCGGTGCGGACGCCGGTCAGGACGAAGTCAGGCTGAACGAGTCGGCGGTGAACCCCTTGTGGGCGGCCGACTTGGCGCAGTACACCTGGAAGGTGAGGCTGTCTCCGCTGGCCGCCGCGGGATAGACGACCGATATCGGGAACCAGCCGGTGTTCTTCGCGACGACAGTGGTACCGACGGTGTTCGGAGCGACGTTCTTCAGCTTCCCTGCGGAATTCGTCTCGCGCAGGAACAGGACGATCTTCTGGCCGGCTGCGTCCACCTTCACCCACGCACTGGCGGTGTAGACCTTGCCCGCGACAGTCGCCTTGGCGGGCGTCCCGTCGATCCAGTGCGGCTTGTCAGCGATGCCGTTGGCTGCGGCGGCCGCGCTGTTGTTCACCGATCGCACTGCGTACGAGCCGTCGTGACCGCCCGCCACTCGGCTGGTCTTGGACGTGTTGTTGTACACGCCGGTCCAGCCCGTGAGGCCGGATTCCACGCTCGGATTCTTGACCCACTGGGTCGGCGGCGGCGGTGGCGGTGGCGGCCGCGATGGTGATGCTCGCGGTGGCCGAGCAGTTGCTCGCGGGTGCGCTGCACGACGTATCAGCCGTCGCGACGGCTGCCGAAGCGGTCAGGGTCGAGCCGGGATCGCCGCTGTCGACCTGCGCGACGACGTGCTCGACCGTGCTCGGCGCGCCACCGACGAGATCGGCCGACGGCCAGGTCGCGACGTTGCCGGTGATCTGGGCACCGGGGTCGGCGCTGACGATCGACATGCCGTTGGGCACCGCCACGCTCAGGCCGGCACCGGACACCGTCGTACCGGGAGCAGGATTCCTGACCGTCGCCGTGTATGTCGTCTGGTGCCCGACCGGCAGGCTCTGGTCCGCGCCGCTGATCGTCGTCGCAACAGTTGCGACAGCCGGCGGTGCGGCGGTGAAACTCGTCGACCAGAGCGTGCTGCCGTAGGTGCACGGATCCTCCGACGCCGAGAAGTGGGCGCCGCAGACGAAGCTGAAGCTCAGCGTGTGCGCGTCGGCGTCGTAGTGGCTGACCAATATCCCGAGGTGGCGCATGCGAAACACCGAGTCGGGGTCGATCTTGGCAACCCAGTTCGTCAGCCCCTGCCCGCCGGCGGCGTCGGTGATGTAGGTCAGCCCGTGCTTGTCGTCGTTCGGGTTGGGCGCGAACGCCTCCATGTTGTGAGCGTCGTGCTGGATGTTGACGACGTATTTGCCGTACAAGCCGTAGGTGTTGCCCGGCGCAGGGCTGTAGATCGCGGCGAGTGCGACGAGCGCGTCGTGGGTAGCCTGCACCGCTCCCGTGCCCGAGTCGGTGAAGGCGGTGCGATGACCGAAGGTGACGATGAAGTCGATGTTCGGGTCGGCCTCTGCGTTGGCCATGAGCACGCTCGCCGACTGCTCCCATGCCGCCATCGACGACAGGTTGGGGCCGGTGTCCGGTTCTGGATAGGCGATGTAGAGCACGTGTCCGGCGGTGAAGTAGCCCCAGTCGTCACCCTGGCAGGTGTTGGCCGTGACCACGTTGCCGTTCTCGTTCCCGCAGCCCGGGTGCTTGGTCGTGGTCGCCGTGTCGTTCGGGGTCGTCTGTGCGTTCGAGAGGCGGTCGCGTCCCTTGTAGTTGGCCAGGCTGTCGTACGGGGTGCCGGCCGGCGCCCGCGGGGTGGTCGTGGGAGGTCCGTACTCGTGGTTGCCGAACGCGACCTGGAGCGCGCTCGTGAGCGACCAGGCCTGGATGTCGTTGTAATAGCGGTGAATGGCTTGCTGCCCGCACTGATTGGCGATCGCAATGTCGCCGCCATGAGTTACGAAATCCGGATTTTGCGCGGCGATCAATTGCTGCATCTGCGGCATATAAACACTTGTGTCGGGCTTGGGGCACGAGCTGCTCATCGTGTCGCCCGTGTCGACCGAGGTGTAGTCGCCCGTCGGCGCGGTCGCGAAAGTGTGGTCGACGCCGTCGTCGCCGATCATGTAGTGATACGTCGTTCCGGGCGACAAATCAGACAGCGTGACTTCACGAAATGGGCCGGGCTCGTCGGTCGGCAGGTACGGCGGGTCGCTCGCGATCGCCTGCATGCCGTACGTCGCGTCCCGGCCGTAGTAGATGGTCTGCTCGGCGCCGTGCCAGTCGAACACGACGCTCGTTGCATCATCGCCGTACGAATAATGAATCTCGTCGACCGAATCGGTAGCCGCGCGTGAGCTGGGAACTGACGACAGCGCGAACACGGTTACCAGTGCGACACCGAACCGCGCGACTCTTCTCACAACGCCCTCCCAAAGGCGGCGCGAAATGTATGACGGCGCCTTTGTGTCCCGCAGAGAATCGCACATTCGCGGTAAAGCCAGCGCTTCTGCTAGCTCAAGGCCCGTACCGGGTAACACCTCAAAGACGGACCGGGTAGACGGGCGCGGGAATTTCGGGGTGGATGCGCTCCTCGACGAAGATGCCGTGCCAGATCAGGAACACGAGCAGCGTCCAGATCTTGCGCGAGTAGTCGTGCGGGCCGGCGCGATGCGCCTCGAGCAGTGTGAGGACGTCGTTCTTGTCGATGAGCTCGTCGGCCTGCGACGACGCGATGATCTCGCGCGCCCAGTCGTACATGACGTCCTTGAGCCAGTGCCGGATCGGCACCGGGAAACCGAGCTTCGGCCGATTGAGCACGTGCGCAGGCACGATCAGTTCGAGTGCGCGACGAAGCGCGAACTTCGTCGTCTCCTTCGTGATCTTCAGATCGGTCGGGATCGATGAACCGACATCGAACACAGCCGTGTCGAGGAACGGCACGCGCAGCTCGAGCGAGTTGGCCATCGTCATCTTGTCGGCCTTGACGAGGATGTCGCCGCGCAGCCATGTGAACAGGTCGATGTACTGCATGCGGGTCGACCCGTCGAGGTGCGTGGTCTGCTCGTAGAGCTTGCGGGTCACGTCCATGTACGACACGGACGGATCGAAGCTCTTGTAGAAGCCCATTTCTTCGGGGCGGAAGATGCGCGCGTTGCCGTAGTAGCGCTCTTCGATCCCGATCGATCCGCGGCGCAGCAGATCCTTGCCACGGGTGCCTTCGGGGATACGCGTCGACAGCTTGCCGAGCCCGCGCTTCATGACGGCCGGCACGTGCTCGAACGCGCGCAGCGAGATCGGCTCGCGGTAGATCGTGTAGCCGCCGAACAACTCGTCCGCGCCCTCGCCGGACAGTACGACCTTCACGTGCTTGCGCGCCTCGCGCGCGATGAAGTACAGCGGCACGAGCGCCGGGTCGGCGACGGGATCGTCGAGGTACCAGACGATCAGCGGCAGCGTGTCCATCATCTCTTCGGCCGTGACGACCTTCGTGATGTGCTCGACGCCGATCGCGGCTGCAGACTCTGCCGCGACGTCGATCTCGCTGTAGCCCTCGCGTTCGAACCCCGTGGTGAACGTGAGCAGCTTCGGATTGTGGCGCTTGGCCAGCGCGGCGACAGCCGTCGAGTCGATGCCACCGGACAGGAACGAACCGACGGTGACGTCGGCACGCATGTGCTTCTCGACGGAATCCTCGAGCGCCTCGGCGATCTCGCGGTACAGCTTGTCGGCGTCGGGCACCGTCCGAATGGCGAAGTCGGGGTGGAAATAGCGACGCGGGTGGACCTGCTCGCCGGGACGCATCGTGAAGTACGTGCCGGACTCGATGCGTCGCACGTTCTCGTGCATGGACGCGGGCTCAGGGACGTACTGCAACGTCAGGTACTGCTGCAGAGCGGTCCGGTCCACGCCGCCGGCGTCGGTCGCCACGTCCAACAGGGACTTCTTCTCGCTCGCGAAGAACGTGCCGCGCTCGTCGGCGTAGGTGTAGAGCGGCTTGATACCGAACCAGTCGCGCGCACCGAAGAGCACCCGCTCCTGGGCGTCCCAGATCAGGAACGCGAACATGCCACGCAGTTCGCGCACGATCTTCTCGCCGAGGTAGTGGTAACCGGCGACGATCGCTTCGCCGTCGCCGTCGGTGTCGAAGACCACCCCGAACTCGCGCGCGAGGCGCTCACGCAGCTCGACGTAGTTGTAGATCTCGCCGTTGAAGATCAGGTGATAGCGGCCGTCGAGCCAGGGCAGCGGCTGGTGCGAGTGGTCGATGTCGATGATCGACAGGCGCCGGAAACCGATCACCGCGTCGTCGTCGGCCCACGTGCCGCCCTCGTCCGGACCGCGGTGGCGCATGTCGGTCAGTGAGCCGTCGACAGTGCCCTCGACGGCCTTGGCGGCGCCGTCCGCCGACAGGAATCCGATCAGTCCACACACGTGGTCCAGTATCCCTGTCCGGGTGGCGGGTCGCCGTCACCCCGTCCCGGCGGCGCGGCCGGGGTCCAGTAGGCTCCGAGGCGAGCTTGAAACCCGGTGTGAGAGGCGGTTCGAGGTGCGGCGAAGCCGGTGGACGCGCAGTGGTCTGATCGCGCTCATCCTCGTCTCGTCCACCCTGCTTTTGTCGGGGTGTTCCTTCCACGACGCCGAGAAGCACCTGCGCTTCGGCTGGCCCACCGGCGTCACCCAGCAGGCGACCAAGATGCGGGTGCTGTGGTCGTGGGCCGGCGTGGCCGCGCTCGCCCTCGGCGTGATCGTCTGGGGCCTGATTTTCTGGGCCTGCATCAGGTACCGGAAGAAGGACGACCGTCTGCCGCGGCAGACGAAGTACAACCTCGTCGTCGAGGTCATCTGCGTCATCGTCCCGTTCGTCGTCATCCTCGTGCTGTTCTGGCGCACTGTGGTCGTCGAGGACGATGTCAACAAGCTGTCGAAGAACCCCGACGTGCTCATCCAGGTCGACGCGTTCAAGTGGAACTGGCAGTTCGAGTACCACGACTATCACGGCCAAGAGACCGCCTACACGGGCCAGAACGACGAGACGACCGGTGAGAGCAACTCGCCGCTGTATCTGAGCACGGTCGGCAGCGACTCCGAGATCCCGATCCTGGTCATCCCGGACAACGAGTCGGTGCAGATCATCGAGCACTCCGACGACGTCATCCACTCCTTCTGGGTGCCTGAGTTCTTGTTCAAGCGCGATGTGATCCCCTACGGCACCCCGGCGCAGCAGAAGGCCAGTGGGCTGTCCGACAACCGGTTCCAGTTCACCCCGACCACCGACGGCAGCTACGTCGGCCGGTGCGCGGAGCTGTGCGGCACGTACCACTCGCAGATGAACTTCGAGGTTCGTGTCGTCCAGCCGTCCGTCTTCACGAACTACCTGGCCGCGCTGAAGAAGATCGGCCCGGACGACCCGGCGCGCCAGTCGAAGGCGCTGATCGCGGCGAAGGTTCCGGGCGGTCCGTACGCGACGACCACGCATCCGTTCAACACCGACCGCACTGCACGCAGCGCGTCCACCGGGAGCTGACGCATGAAGATCGAAGCACGCATCTTCCTGGCCGTGGCCCTGTTCTGCTGGGTCGCGGCGGCTGTGTACGGCACGTGGACGCACAGCGACACCGGCCGCATCGAGTGGGCCGGCTTCGCCGCGCTGCTGCTGTGCGGTGGCCTGTTCGGTATCTCGGGGTCGTTCTTCTGGTTCGTGTCGCGACGCATCGACCCGCGTCCGGAAGACCGCGCCGACGCCGAGATCGCCGAGGCCGCGGGGGAGCTGGGCTTCTTCTCGCCGGGCTCGTACTGGCCGCTCGGCCTGGCCGCTGCTGCCTCGCTCACCGCGCTCGGCTTCGCGTTCGTGCAGGTGTGGCTGGTGCTCGTCGGTGTGGCCACGATCCTGTTCAACGTCGGTGGCCTGCTGTTCGAGTACTACTCCGGCGGCCGGAGCCCTGCCCCGCGCTGATCATCGTGATCTGCGAGCATCTCGATGCCGTGATGGGCTAGCCAGGCCACGATCGGCGCCACCCCCTCTGCCGCGGGGTCGACGACCGTCGTCCCGTCGCGCAGCCGTCCGCTCGCTGCCCCGCTGACAACCAGCACGGGGCCGGGATGGCGCGTCGCCAGCAGCCCGAAGTCGCCGTCGCCGCTGACCAGCACGAGCGGGTCGGTGCTGGGCCGGTACGCCTCGGCCAGCGCGAGGTCGGCACGCTGCCAGCCGGAGGTCGGGAGCAGTTCGGCGTAGGGCGGCCAGATCAACCGATCGAGGGCCTGCGCCCGTCCGCTGGCCGACAGGTGCACCTCGTCGGCAACCTCGCTGAGCAGCGCCAGCACCGGAGCCAGCCGCGGCGGTGCCACGTTGTCCGCGTCGACCAACACCCGCAGCACACCGCGACCCTAGACGGTTGCCTCCTGCGCCCTCGCGATCCGGGGCGGGCGCCGGCGACTTTGCACGTGGCAATGTCGCCGGCGTCCTCGATCTCGCCGGCGTGAGCGACGATGCCGGATGCAAAGTCGGGTGCGAGCGGCGCCCGCGGGTGCAAAGTCGGCCGGTCGGCTGGCCGGCGGACCCTACAAACGACGAAGGCCGGGTCCGCAACGCGGACCCGGCCTCGATCGTCGTCCGTCAGTCGGTGAGCTCCTTGGGACGGTCGGAGTCGGACCGGCCTTCGAGAGCGGCGGCCTCGTTGGCCTCGTACTCGTCGATCGCGGCCTGGATCTCCGGCTTCTCCTTCACCGGGTAGAAGAAGCCTCGGACGTGCTTGAGCGGCGAGGCCGCACCGAGCTGGCCCATGCGCTTCGGGACGGGCGCGCCGGCATAGGTCAGCGTGCCGTGTCCGTGCTCGTCCACCGGACCGAGGGGCTGGTGCACCTCGATGAACTCACCGGTCGGCAACACCTTGATGATGCCGGTCTCGAGCCCGTGTTCGAGCACCTCTCGGTCGTGGCGCTGCAACCCCAGACAGATGCGGTACGCCAGCGCGTACGCGATCGGCGGCAGGGTCAGCAGCAGGATGCGTCCGCCCCACGTCATCGCGTTCAGCGAGATGTCGAACGCCTTGGCGATCAGGTCGTTGCCACCGGACAGGAACAGCACGAGGTAGAACGTGATCGCCATGCAGCCCAGCGACGTGCGGACAGGGACGTCACGCGGTCGCTGCAGCAGGTGATGTTTCGCGGTGTCCTTGGTCATCTTCGCTTCGATGAACGGATACACCGCGGCCAGGGTCACGAGGATGCCCGGCAACACCACCGTCGGCCAGAACAGCGGCGGTAGGTCGTAGCCCCACAGCCGGATCTCCCACGACGGGAACAGACGCGTCGATCCGTCGAGGAACATCATGTACCAGTCCGGCTGCGATCCGGACGAGACCGCGCGCGGCTCGTACGGGCCGAACAGCCACACCGGGTTGATCTGCGCGAACCCACCGAGGGCAGCGCACGCGGCGAACACGATGAAGAAGAACCCGCCGGCCTTGGCCGCATAGACCGGGAACACGCGCTCGCCGGCGACAGTGTCTTCGGTGCGCCCGGGCCCGGGGAACTGCGTGTGCTTCTGGCGCACGACAAGTGCCAGGTGGGCGCCGATCAATGCCAACAAGATCCCTGGTATCAGCAGGACGTGGGCGATGTAGAGCCGCCCGATGATCACGTGTCCGGGGAACGGCCCACCGAACACCGTGAACGACACCCAACTGCCGATGACCGGGATCGACTTCATGATCGCGTCGGCGATCCGAAGGCCCGTGCCGGACAGCAGGTCGTCGGGGAGCGAGTAACCCGCGAACCCCTCGACGATGCCGAGCATGATCAGGTTCAGGCCGATGATCCAGTTGAGCTCACGCGGCTTGCGGAAGGCCCCGGTGAAGAACACCCGGAACATGTGGATCAGCATCGCCGCAACGAACAGCAACGCCGCCCAGTGGTGGATCTGCCGGATGACCAGCCCGCCGCGCACGTCGAAGGCGATGTCGAGCGTGGACGCATATGCCCGCGACATCGTGACGCCCTGCAGCGGTCCGTACGAGCCGTGGTAGACGGTGTCGGCCATCGACGGGTCGAAGAAGAAGCTCAGGTACGTGCCGGTGAGCAGCAAGATGATGAACGAGTAGAGCGCGATCTCGCCCATCATGAACGACCAGTGGTCGGGGAAGACCTTGTTCAGCTGCGCGCGGATCGGGCCGCCGAGGCGCAGCCGGTCGTCGAACCAGTTGGCCACCTTGCCTTGCGGCGTGCGCGGCTTGTTGTCCCTGCGCGGCGGGTTCGCAGTCGCTGTCATGGACGCTCCCAGAAGCCGGGTCCGATTGCCTCGATGAAGTCCTTGGCCGCGTAGAAGTACTGCTTGCCGTCATCGCCCATCAGGACGGTCAGCGGCAGCTGCGGCAGGCTGCGCGTCGCGGGGCCGAACACCGGCTTGGCGTCGAGCAACACCTCGAACTGCGACTGGTGGCACGGGCAGAGCAGGCGCGAGGTCTGCTGCTCGTACAGCGACGCGGGACAGCCCGCGTGCGTGCAGATCTTCGAGAACGCGATGTACTGCGGGTCGGCTGCCGGCCAGGCGAAACCGGCCTGGCCCTTGCGGTAGGTGACCTTCTGGCCCGGACGCAGCCGGATGATGATCACCGGGGACGACGCGGACGTCAGCCCGTTGAAGCCGTTGACGTCTTCTTCGCGCACCCCGGGGAACACCGTCGCGATCGAACCCGGCTCCATGTCTTCTGGTGAGACCTGGCGCCAGGTGTCGTACACGATCGGCACCATGCCGTTCGACTTCGGGAACATCTTCTTGTTCGGGCGGTACAGGGTGTGGAACAGCTGGTCGCCCGGCTTCTTGATCATGCCGCCGACCAGGGCGACGAGCGGGACGGTCAGCAGCGCGCCGCCGGCCAGCCCGAGCGACTTCAGGATGAGACCGCGCCGCGGCAGGCCGGTGTCGGCGAGCCCGGTCACCAAGGTGCCCTCGGCGATCAGCCGGTCTTCCTCGGTGGTCGCGACGTCGTGACGCTCCTGGATGACCTCTTCCTCGGGCATCAGCAGCTTGGCCCACAGGACCATGCCGACGCCGAGGAACAGCAGGAGTGCAGCGAGCAGCCCGCCCAGGATCGGCGTGTAGAAGCGGAAGTTCTGCGCCGTGCCCGGCAGGTGCCACTTCCACGACCCGGCGCAGAAGTAGACGATGAACCCCACGCCGGACAAAGCGGCGATGACGAAGCAGGCGGCGACGGCGCGCTCGGCGCGCTTTTCGGCATTCGTGCCCGGGAACAGGGAAACGCTCACGCCGATGGACGATGTGGATGCCGTCGAGTTCGGCGCCGGCGATCATGCGCTCTTCGGCGCTCATCGCCCGGATCTCTTCGGCGGTGTAGCTCTTCGCCGAACCGTGCCCGTGCTCGCCGGTGCTCTGCGCGCTGGCGGTGTCGTCGGTGGTGCTCACTGCGACCGTGCTCCGATCCACAAGATGGCGACCATCAGCAGTCCGATGCCGGCAACCCAGATCACGATCGCCTCGGACACCGGACCGATGCGGTCGATGCCGGCGCCGCCCGGGTCGTCCGAGGCCTTGATCGTCTGGATGTAGGCGATGATCGCTTGCTTCTGCGTCGGCGTGAGCTGGTTGTTGCTGAACACCGGCATGCTCTCGGGGCCGGACAGCATCGCGGTGTAGATCTGCAGGTCAGTGGCAGCGTTCAGCGCCGGAGCCTGCTTGCCTGCCGACAGCGGAGCACCCTTGAACGTCGTGCCGTGGCAGGACGCGCAGTTCAGGCGGTACCACTCGCCGCCCTCGCCGAGGGTGGACGAGTTGCCGCGCAGCGTCCCGGTGGGAATCGCCGGGCCACCGCCGACCGACTGCACGTAGGCCGCGAGGTCTTGGGTTTCCTGCTCGTCGAACTTCGGCGTCTTGCGCGGCGCGTAGGCACCCTGCTGGGCCAGCGGCATGCGTCCGGTCGAGACCTGGAAGTACACCGAAGCCCCGCCCACGCCGACCAGCGCAGGCCCGCGGTTCAGCACGCCCTGCAGATTCGCGCCGTGGCAGGCGATGCAGGTGACTTGGTAGAGCTGGCGACCGTGCGAGACGGACGCGGCCAGGTTGCCCGAGTCGGTCGCTCCGGACGACGCAGCGAATGCGGCGTAGCCGCCACCGACGGCGACGAGCGCACCCATGAGCACGCCGAACGCGCCGACCTTGCGGCGGAGTGTTCCGCGCCGACGCGGCTTCGGTGCGGACGCGGTCGCTTTGGCCGACTTCTTGTCCTCGGCGCTGGAGTCCGACACAACCGGCTCGAAGCCGAGTTCGGCGGCGAGGTCCTCAGGTTCCTCGGTCACGAACGTCCCTTCGGGGTCAGATCAACAGTCGACTTGTCAGCGGATGAGATAGATGACGGAGAACAACCCGATCCAGACGACGTCGACGAAGTGCCAGTAGTACGACACCACGATCGCCGCAGTAGCCTGCGCCGGCGTGAACCTCCCCAGCGTCGTTCGCGCGAGGAAGAATATGAATGCCAACAGCCCGCCGATGACATGCAGTCCGTGGAAACCCTCGGTGAGGAAGAACACCGAGCCGTACTCGGTCGCGGAGATCGTGTTGCCCTTGTGGATCTCCATCAGGAACTCGTTGCCCTGACCGAGCACGAAGGCCAGTCCCATGATGAACGTGAGCACGAACCAGCGGCGCAACTTGTAGACGTCGCCACGCTCAGCGGCGAATACGCCCCACTGACAGGTGAAACTCGATGCCACGAGAATGATCGTGAACGGCGTCGCGTACGCGAGGTCAGGAACGATCTTCTCGCCGTCGGGCAGCGTCATCGGCCAGTTGCCCGGGTGTACCGCGCGTGCAGTGAAGTACATCGCGAACAGTCCGGCGAAGAACATCAGCTCGCTGGAGAGCCACACGATGGTGCCGACACTGACGATGTTGGGTCGGGTCAGCGAGTGAACCTGGCTCGACTCGAAACTCGTCGCGGTGGCAGTCGATGTCACGTCTGTGATTATGACCTGCCTATGGGCTCGCGGGGACACCGGGTAGGGGGTTGCCGGTGATCGTGTCCTGATCATGTCAGCGCCCCGAATCCCCAGCCGCGACGCGCCGATACGATCGCCGGTATGACCGTGTCAGCTCAGGGTGCGACCGTCCTCGTCTACAGCAACTCGGCCGACGTGCGCGCCCAGGTACGAACGGCGGTCGGACGCCGTCCCGCACCGGACACCGGACGCGTCGAATGGGTCGAATGTGCCACCAACGCCCAGGTCGTCGAGCAGCTGGACGAGGGCGGTCTCGACCTGGTCATCGTCGACGGCGAGGCCCAGCCCACCGGGGGCATGGGGCTCGCCCGCCAGTTCAAGTACGAGATCGACGACTGCCCGCCCATCGTGGTGCTGATCGCCCGGCCGCAGGACGCCTGGCTCGCGAGCTGGTCGCTGGCCGATGCGGTCATCCACATGCCGCTCGACCCCATCGAGGCCGCCGAGGTCGTCGCCGAGCAGATCCGGCGCCGAGCCCGCAACATCCCCGTAGTTCGTTGACCCGCACCTGGTCGCAGCTGCTGTCGTCCTTGATGGACGGCTCGTCGCTCACCGCCGAGGACACCGCCTGGGCGATGGACGAGATCATGGCCGGCGACGCGTCGCCGGCGCGGTTGGCCGCTTTCGCCGTCCTTCTGCGCGCGAAGGGCGAGACGCCGGACGAGCTCGCGGGCCTCGTCCGCACGATGCGCGAGCGGGCCACGCCGCTGTCGGTGCCGCAGCGTGCCGTCGACGTCGTGGGCACCGGCGCGGATCGCGCACACACGGTGAACATCTCGACGATGGCGGCGCTGGTGGTCGCCGGCTCAGGACGTCCGGTCGTCAAGCACGGCAACCGCGCCGCCACCTCGGCCTGCGGATCAGCTGACGTGCTCGAGGAACTCGGTGTCGCGATCGACCTCCCTGCTGCCGGGGTGGCCGCATCGGTCGACTCGGTCGGCATCGGATTCTGCTTCGCGCCGGTCTTCCACCCGAGCATGCGGCACGCAGGGCCCACGCGCGCCGAGCTCGCCGTCCCGACGTTCTTCAACTTCCTCGGCCCGCTGTCGAATCCGGCCCGAGTGACCTCGGCAGCCGTCGGCTGCGCGGACAAGCGGATGGCGCCGGTGATGGCCGCGGTGCTCGCCGAACGCGGTGACTCGGCGTTGGTGTTCCGTGGTGACGACGGGCTGGACGAGCTGACCACCACTACGACCTCGAGTGTCTGGGTGGCGGCCAACGCCACCGTGACGCCGACCTCGCTCGACCCCGGCCGATTCGGCATCGCGGCGGTCGCTCCCGAGGCGTTGCGCGGCGGCGATCGCGCTCGCAACGCCGCAGTGGTGCGCGACGTGCTCGCCGGCGGTGCGCGCGAGGGCGTGCGCGACGCCGTGCTGCTCAACGCGGCCGCGGCGATCGCTGCCTACGACGGCCTCGAGGGCTCGCTCGACGACGCCGTCGCGGCCGGATTGAGCGTCGCCACCGAGTCGATCGACTCGGGTGCGGCGGCCGCGCTGCTCGATCGCTGGGTCGCGTTCCGTCCGTGAGTGGTCAGTTAGCGCCTCAGTGGTCAGTTGCACCTGACCACTGAGGTCCGCGACTGACCACTGACAGGCGAGCGGATACTGGACGGGTGAGTCGCGCGCGTCTGCCCAAGTTGGCGATCGTCGCGTGGACGATCGCGGTGGTCGCGATCGCGGTGCTGGTTGTCGCGGTGTGGTCGCACCTGTCCGGCGGCTCGAGCGACTCGATGCACATGCAGGCGTTGACGCGCGCGGGCGGCGACCCGGCCGGCACGCTGCTCGGCGCGAACCTGGTCACAAAGTGGCAGTTGGACGCGGTCGCGGTTGCGGTGATCGTGCTGGTTGCCGCGGCCTATCTCACGGCGGTCGCATTGGTACCGAGCCGTTCGGACACCCGCTGGCCGCTGCGGCGCACTCTGTCGTTCCTGCTCGGACTCGCAGTCGTCGCCTTCGCCACGAACGGCAGCATCGCCGTCTACGACCAGGTGCTGTTCACCGCGCACATGGCGGGCCATCTTGCTCTGGTCATGGTCGCGCCTGTGCTCCTCGTTGCGGGACACCCGCTCTCGCTGGCGCTCGCCGCGTCGCCACCTCGACGACGCGAGCGCATCGCGCGCATCGTCCGCGGGCGGATCGTGTCCGTGCTCACCGCGCCACCGGTCGCGCTCGCGTCCTACGCCGTCGTCATCGTCGGCAGTCACCTGACCGGACTGATGGACGACGTGATGCGCACCGACTGGGCCGGACAGGTCGAGCACCTGGTCTACCTGCTGGTCGGATGCCAATTCTTCGTCCTCGTCGTGGGCAACGAGCCGATCCGCTGGCGGCTCGGCACGCCGGCACGGTGGTTGCTGCTCGCGGTCGCGATGGCCGTCGACACGTTCACCGGCCTCGTGTTGCTGCAGGGCACGCACGCGGTCGCGATGCTCACCGACCCGGCGGTGCCCGTCGATCCGCTTTCGGACACGCGCACAGGCGGCGCGATCATGTGGTTCGGCGGCGACGCGCTGATGATCCTCGTGATGATCGTGCTGGTGTTCGACTGGCTGCGTCGCGTGGACACCGACCGTGCCGACAAGAAGGGCTGGCTCGAACAGGCTCGCGTCGCAACCTTCAGCGAGCGCACGTCCGGTCGCTCGGACGTCGACACCTACGACGAGGACGACGACGCGCGCGACTCGTACAACGCCTGGCTCGCGAGCCTCGACAAACGCGGCTAGTCAGCGCGGCTTCGAAGCGCGACCGGCGTGGTCGATCACGTCTTCCTCCGATCTGCCCGGGTACACGGCCTTGCAGCGGGCACAACGGAGGAACAGTGGATCGAGTGCTCGGTTATTCGACGCCGATCGAGAACGTGGCCTCGAGATCGTGGCGTGAGTATGCGCGGAACGCGATGTGCGTGTCGGTGTGCAGTACACCGTCGACCTTGGACAGTCGGCCGGCGATCGTGTCGGCGATGTCGTCGAACTGCTTGACGCGCACGACCGCGATCAGATCGACGTCACCGGCTACGGAGTACACCTCGCTGACACCGTCGACGTCGGCGATCTGCTGCGCAACCTCGGGGATCTTGTCCGACTCGACGGAGATCATGACGATCGCGGTAATCACGAGCCGATCGTAGCCAGCACACCGTCGGGGTCGAACCTGCGGCACGCGGGCGGGGCAAGGCGGTGCGCGGGCCGGCTCAGCTGGCGCGGGCGGGGCGCGAGAGCATCGGCAGCACGCGGCGGTCGGCAAACGGCGTGGCGGCGCGCCGGGCGGCATCGGCCGCGAGCCACGACACCATGCCGCCGGCGCCGTGCGCCGGGAGCTGCCACGGCTGCGAGCTGTGGACGAGGCGGGTGCCCGGCTGCTCGAGCCAGCGCAGGATCGTCTCGGTCTCTTCAGCCAGCACGGGCTGCTCGGCCGATACGGCGTCGGCGGTGGCCAGCAGCGCCTCGATGACGGCGTAGGGCGGAACTCCGCGCGCGGCCACGCCGGCTGCGGCCAACCGGCCGTGGCGGATCACCGAGATCTCCCAGCCGCCGGCACCGTCGGGACGAGCGGCGACGACCTCGTCGATGCAACTGATCGAGCGCACCCGTTGCATGCGGGCACACGCCCGCACGACCGTGGCGATGCGATCGCGCACGACGGCCGCCTGCTCGAAGCGTTGCTCGGCGGACAGCCTGGCCAGCTTGGCGCGCAGCGGCTCGACCAGCGGACGGACATCGCCCGTCCACGCCGCGGCGACCAGGTCGACCAACGCGGCGTAATCGGCCGGCGAGGTGGTGCCCTCACACGGCGCCGAGCACCGTCCGATGCCGGCGAGCGCGCACGCGGCCCGGACCGCGCGACGCAACGAGAGCCGATCGCTGCACTGCCGCAGCGGAACCGCGTCGTGGATCGCATCGCGCACGGCTTCGGCCTGACGCTGCGAGCGCAGCGGTCCGAGGTAGCGCGAACCGTCCTCCCGCAGCACCCGCACCACCGAGAGTCGTGGAAAGGCTTCGTGGGTGAGCTTGAGCCACACGGAACGCTCGGGATATTTCGAGCGGCGGTTGTAGCGCGGCTTGTGCGCCGCGATGAGCCGCAGCTCGCGCACCTGGGCCTCGAGCGCGTGCGCACAGGAGATCGGGTCGACGCGTTCGGCGAGGGCGACCATCTCGCCCATGCGGGTGCGCATCTCGCTGGCGACGAAGTACTGCCGCACCCGCGACCGCAGGTTGCGGCTGGTGCCGACGTAGAGCGGCACCCCGCGAGCGTCACGGAACACGTAGACCCCCGGCCCGGTCGGGATGCCCTCGGCCAGCTGGCGCTTGCGGCGCACCTCCGGGGCGACCTGGGCCGTGAACGCGCGCAGTTCCGGCAGCGACTGGACGCCGATGTTGCCCAGCCGCGCGATCAGTGCGTGCAACACGTCGACGGTCGCCCGCGCGTCGGAGAGCGCGCGATGGTTGGGCGTCGTGTCGGCGGCGAAGAACTGCGCGAGGGTGGCGAGCTTGCAGTTCGGCACCTCGTCGCGGGTGAGGACGCGGCGCGCGAGCACCGCGGTGTCGACGACCGCGAACGCCGGCCACGCCAGGTGCTGGTCGACAGCAGCGGCCTTCAGGAAACCGACGTCGAACGGCGCGTTGTGGGCAACGAGCACGCTGCCGTGCGCGAACTCGAGAAACGCCGGGAGCGCGGCCGCGATCGCCGGGGCCGACGAGACCATCAGATCGGTGATGCCGGTCAGGACGCTGACGAACGGCGTGATCGGCTGGCCCGGGTGCACGAGGGTCTGGAACTCGCCGAGAACCTCGCCGCCACGCACCTTAACCGCGCCGATCTCGGTGATGCCGTCGGCCATCGATGATCCGCCGGTCGTCTCGAGATCGACGACTGTGAACGTTGTGGTGCGCAGCGGCTCGTCCAGCTCGTCGAAGCTGGTCTGCACGAACGCCGTGCTCGACACCGGGGCCGCCATGGACGCGACGTTAGGTCGGGGGTCCGACGAAATCGCGGCGGCACGCCCGGAATGCAGCTCCGCCCGGCTCGTACGCTCGCTCATATGACCGGCCCATCGGGCGCAGCTGCCGACGATTCCGACGAGCCGATGCCGCCTGCGCTCGCCGAGCCGGTGCGGCAGCGGTTGCTGCAGGTCGCGGCGGAGGTGCTCGGGCGAACGCCCGCCGAAGAGGTCCCGCCTGCACTGCGCGCGATCGCGCGGTTCACGCCGGCCAAGCGGGTGCGGCTGGGGGCAGCGACACTCTCGGCTGCGCTCGACGCCGATGCCGAGTTCCGCGAGCGTGTCGCCGATGCGGTTGCCGAGGCGACCCCGCAGTTGGTCGACGCGGTGCGCAACGGATCGGCGACAACGGCGTCCGATCCGCTCGACACCGCCGTCGTGGCGTATCTGACCCGTCCGCAGGGCTGGGTCGATCTGGTTGCGAGCGTCGGCGAGCAGTGGGCCAGCGAGCAATCGGCGCGTGATGCCTCGACCGACGAGATCACAAGGCTGCGCACGGAGGTTGCCGAGTTGCGTTCGCGGCTGCGGACGGACGCGGCGCGCTTCGACGAGGCGGTAGCGGCAGCGACGCGCGAGGCCTCGTCGTCCTCGGCCGACGAGGTGACGCACCTGCGCAATCTGCTCCGCACCCGCACGGGCGAGCTGCGCGCCGCCGAGCAGGACGCGGCACAGGCCCGCGCCGAGCGCGACCGACTGCAGGCCGAGCTGGCCGGTCTCGCCGAGGGACATGACGCGGCGGTGGCCCGACTGCGGGCTCGCGTCGCCGAGCTCGAACGTGCCGGTGAGACCGTGCGCCGCGAGGCACGCACCGGCCGTGACGTCCACGACGCGCGGCTGCGGCTGCTGCTCGACACGTTGACCGACGCTGCGGCCGGAGTGCGCCGCGAGTTGGCGCTACCCGCGTCGACGCTTCGTCCCGCCGACGCCGTCTTCACCGTCGATGCCGACCCGTCGGCCGCCGGGGGAGTCGACCTCGACCGACTGCTCGAGCTGCCCCAGGCGCATCTGATCGTCGACGGCTACAACGTCACCAAGTCGGGCTACGGCGACCTCCCGCTCGCCGATCAGCGTGCGCGGCTGATTGCCGCGATCGCCGCGCTGCAGGCCCGCACGGGCGTCGAGGTCACGATCGCGTTCGACGGCGGCGCTCGGCCGCCGGCGCAGCCGCGCACACCGCGCGGCGTCCGGGTGCTCTTCAGCGCACCGGACGAGATCGCCGACGACCTGATCCGTCGCCTGGTCGCCGCCGAACCCGCCGGACGTGCGCTGGTCGTCGTGACCTCAGACCAGGAGATCGTCACCGACGTCTCCCGTGCCGGTGCCTGGGCCGTTGCGTCGTCCGCGCTGCTCGCAAAATTGGGATAACGAAAAATTGTCGTAGTGCGCCTTTAGCGTCCCTCGTGGAATCGACGAGAGGCGAATTGTCATGATCATCGACTGCGATACCTGCTCGGGGCAGGGCGTGCATTGCCACGATTGTGTGATTTCGGTGTTATTGAATGCACCGCCACAACAGGTTCAGCTCGACTCCGCCGAGCAGATCGCGCTCGTCCGCCTGGCCGACGCGGGACTGGTGCCTCCGCTGCGGCTGGTCCCCGGAACCGGCGACCAGGACGCGCGCGGCATTGCGTGAGGTGGGCCACAAAATCTTCGCGGGTCACCGCGTCCCGCGGTGATCCGTGGGTGGTACGTCTCGAAAGCGCCGATTTGGTGGGTCGACTCGGGAAGAATGTGCCAATTCCGGGGGGCGGCGTTGCATGCGTTTCCGGAGGGTCGTAACCTTTCCGAGACATTCCCGGTCGCAAGGTGTCCACCGAGGGCATCACCGGGCGTCACCGCCGAATCGTCGGGTCGTTGCACCTGTGAACGCAGGTACAGCAATCCGCGAACCGAGGACCCACACGAGTTCTGGGGTGAATCGGGGCAGTTCGAGCCGTTCGACCAGCGGCTCGGGATGACCCGTAGGGCTACTTCCGGCCCGAATCCGTCAGCTAACTCGGTAGGCGGACGAGGAAGAAGGAGCTTCGCCACCGCATGGCGTTTCGTCTTGCACGTCCATCGCATGACGGGCCGAACCCACCGACCCGCACCCGCCTCCGTCTCGTCGGCGTCGCCACCGTTCTGGTGGGCGTCGCGGTCACGGTCCCGACAGTCGCCTCGGCTGCTCCCAACACGGCGATCGCGCCGCGGATCCAATCCGTGCAGCAGCGCTTGTCGTC
Source organism: uncultured Actinomycetota bacterium (assembly GCA_963754285.1). Taxonomy (GTDB): domain Bacteria; phylum Actinomycetota; class Actinomycetes; order Mycobacteriales; family Jatrophihabitantaceae; genus RYN-133. The sequence continues at coordinate 522,274 of CAVWFN010000006.1, read as the reverse complement.
CCTGTCGCGGCAGAACGACCAGATCGTCGAGAAGTACAACCAGGCCGACAACGCCTACCACGCCAAGAAGGCGGCAGCAGCAAAGGCAGCGGCCGCCTACCGCGCCGCGCAGCGCCGGCTCACCAAGGCCGAGCAGCAGCTGGCGCAGAGCGCGGCGGCGCAGTACGAGGGCGGCTCGTACAGCGCCACCGGAGCGCTGTTGTCGAGCGACAGCGGGACGAACTACCTTGACCAACTCGCCAGCATGTCGATGCTCTCGCAGCACAACTCGCAGGTCGTGAGTTCCTTCGCAGCGATCCAGAAGCAGGCCAAGCTCGCCAAGACCACCGCCGACAACCTCTACGCGCAGGCGCAACAGACCCGCGCAGCACTCGGACGCCAGCACACGGCGACACAGCGCCAGATCACGAAGTTCACCAAGCTGCTCGCCTCGCTCAACGCCCAGCAGCGCGCCCTGTGGGCCGCCCGCCAGGGTGCCTCGATCTCGCGAGGTGCCGCGACGGCAATGACGGCCAACGTGGTGCACGCCTCGTCCGCCCAGGCCCGCGCCGCGGTGCAGTTCGCGCTCGCCCAAGTCGGCAAGCCCTACGTGTGGGGCTCTGCCGGACCGGACTCCTACGACTGCTCGGGTCTGACGATGGCGTCGTGGCAGCGGGGCGGCGTCAGCCTGCCGCACTCGGCCGCTGATCAGTACAACTACGGCCACCACGTGTCCTTCGACCAGCTTCAGCCCGGCGACCTGATGTTCTTCTACCAGCCGATCGGGCACGTCACGATCTACATCGGCAACGGCATGATGGTCTCCGCCCCGGAACCGGGCGAGGACGTCCAGGTCGTCCCCGCCAGTGCGTTCGGCAGCGACTTCGTCGGGGCCACTCGACTGGTCGGCTGAGTCTCTGAGCCACCACCCGGTTCGTACCGACGACCCGCCGCGATCGCGGCGGGTCGTCGTCCTCTGCGGGGTGCTCACAGCCGTTGCGGCGCTGCTGGTGGCCTGCACCGGATCGTCGCCGTCACCACCTCCGCACGCGCCGACGCTGGCCGAGGCACGGCAGGTGCTTGCGACCTACGCCGGCGCGATCATGAACCGCGACGAGCAACACCTGCTCGCGGTCATCGACCCGCAGTCGTCCGAGTTCCGCGCCCAGCAACGCACCGACTACACCTCGCTCGCGCGGATTCCGTTGCGGCTGTGGCGGTACGCGGTCGTCGGCGTGATCCGCGACCCGGCCGCCAACCGTGCCGCGGCGCACCGTTACGCCGCGCCGGTCTTGCTCGTCCACGTCACGCTGCTGTACGCGCTCAAGGGCGTCGAGCCGATCCCGAGCAGGCACGACCAGTACCTCGTGTTCACGACCCGCGACGGCCACACCTATCTCGCCGGCGACGACGCGCTGACCGATGAGTCGATCGCGAGCTGGGTCGGCCCGTGGCGCTACGGGCCGCTCGTCGCGGTCCCCGGCGCTCGCAGCCTGGTGCTCGGACCGCCCGGCGACGATGCCGCGCTGCAGCGCCTGGCCAGCGAGATCGACGCGGGCATCGCTAGCGTCAGCGCGGTGTGGGGGACGGGCTGGTCGCAACGAGTCGCCGCCATCGTCCCCGCCAACGCCGCGACCTTCACCGCGCTGACCGGTGCCGGTGAACGCGAGTCGTCGGCCGCGGCCGTGACCGACGGCATCGACTCGCTGTCGGGACGTCCGTACGGGCAGCGCCTGGTGATCAATCCCGGGCCGTTCGCGGCGCTGAGCGCGCTCGGTCGTCGCATCGTCCTGACCCACGAGATCACCCACCTCGCCAGCGCTGCCGTCACCGCGGACATCACGCCGCGCTGGCTCGTGGAAGGGCTCGCCGAGTACGTCGCGAATCTGCACACCGGGCAGCCGGTGTCGGTCGCGGCATCGGAATTGAAGGCCGAGCTGGCGCACGGTCACGTGCCGACGCAGCTGCCGGCCGACTCGGCGTTCAGCGCCTCGGGCACAGTGCTCGCGGCGCAGTACGAGCAGGCATGGCTGGCGTGCCGATTCATTGCTGCGAAAGCCGGTCAAGCGGGGCTGCTGCACTTCTACCGGTCCGTGGGTACCGCGCTCGCTCCGCGCGCTCAGGCCGTGGCCTCGGCGTTCCGCTCCGTCCTGCACGAGTCGCAGGCAGCGTTCGTTCGGCAGTGGCGCGCCTACCTGCACACCGTGCTGCGATGACCGCGAAGACCCTGGTCGTCACCAACGACTTTCCGCCGCGGCAGGGCGGCATCCAGTCCTACGTGCACGAACTCGCCCGCCGCCAGCCGCCCGGCTCGATCGTGGTCTATGCATCCGATCACGAGGGTTCGGCGCGCTTCGATGCCGAACAGCCCTTCCCGGTGATCCGGCACCCGACGGGCCTGCTCGTGCCCACTCCGGCCGCGCGGCGTCGCACGGTGGCAGCGTTGCGCGAGCACGGCGCCACGACGGTGTGGTTCGGGGCGTCCGCTCCGCTGGGGCTACTGGCTCCGGCGCTGCGCCGCGCCGGCGCCCAGCGGGTCGTAGCCAGCACGCACGGCCACGAGGCCGGCTGGGCCATGCTCCCCGCCGCCCGCCAGACGCTGCGAGCGATCGGAGCCAACTGCGACGTCGTCACCTACATCACCCGCTACACGCGCGACCGCATGGCCGGCGCACTGGGCAGCCATCCGGTGCTGCGCCAGCTCGCACCTGGAGTCGACGTCGAGACTTTCCGGCCGGACGTCGACGGCTCCCGCGTCCGCGCCACCCACGCACTGTCCGACCGGCCCGTCATCGTGTGCGTCTCACGCCTGGTCAAGCGCAAGGGCCAGGACCTGCTGATCGAAGCGCTGCCGGCCGTGCGGCGGGCCGTCCCGGACGCAACGTTGCTGCTCGTCGGTTCGGGCCCGTACGAGAAGAGCCTGCGCGCCCTGGCGCGCGAGCACGGCGTTGCCGAGCACGTCGTCTTCGCCGGTGGAGTGCCCTATCGCGACCTGCCCGAGCACTACCGGGCCGGCGACGTGTTCGCCATGCCGTGCCGCACGCGGCGGCGCGGGCTCGACGTCGAGGGCCTCGGCATGGTCTATCTCGAGGCGTCCGCGGCCGGGCTGCCGGTGGTGGCGGGCGACTCCGGTGGTGCGCCCGAGGCGGTGCGCGAGGGGGAGACCGGCTACGTGGTCGGCGGGCGCGATCGCGACGCGCTCACCGCACGGCTGGTCGCGCTGTTCGAAGACAGTGCGCTGCGCGCACGGCTGGCGAGCGCCGGCCGGGCCTGGGTCGAGCGTGAGTGGACGTGGGAGCTCCGTGCGTCCCAACTGCACGACCTGCTCACCGGCTGACAGTGGTCAGTTTCGTTCTCAGTGGTCAGCTACAACTGACCACTGAGGACCGAACTGACCACTGTCGGGACGAGCGGACGGTCAGTCGGAGCGGCCGCCTGAGTAGAGCGCGGCGATCTCGTCGGCGCACTCCTTGTGGACGACGTTGCGCTTGAGCTTGAGGGACGGGGTGAGCTGGCCATCTTCTTCGGTCCAGTCCATCGGCAAGACGGTGAACTTGCGGATCGACTCCGCCTTGCTGACCGCCTTGTTCGCGTCGTCGATCGCGTGCTGGATCTCTTCGTGCAGCGCGGGATCGTCGACGATGTCGGCGACCGGGGTGTCAGCCGGCTTGCCGTTCTCGGACAGCCAGCGCGGCACCGACTCCGGGTCGAGAGTGATCAGCGCAGCGATGAACGGCTTCTGGTCGCCGACGACCAGGCACTGGCTGATCAGCCAGTGCGAGCGCACGCGGTCCTCGAGCACCGCCGGTGCGACGTTCTTGCCGCCGGCGGTGACGATGAGTTCCTTCTTGCGGCCGGTGATCTTGACGAAACCGTCGTTGTCGATCTCACCGATGTCGCCGGTGTGGAACCAACCGTCGGGGTCGAGCGCCTCTTTCGTCGCGTCGTCGTTTTGCCAGTAACCGCCGAACACCATCGGTGAGCGGACGACCAGCTCGCCGTCGTCGGCGATGCGCACCGTGACGTCGCCGACCGGCTGGCCGACCGTGCCGATGCGGATCGAATCCGGCCGGTTCACGCAGATGCCCGCCGTCGTCTCGGTCAGTCCGTAGCCCTCGTAGATCGTGACGCCGATACCGCGGAAGAAGTGCCCGAGCCGAGCACCCAGCGGCGCGCCGCCCGACACGGCCGCGATGCACTCGCCACCGAGTGCAGCGCGCAGCTTGGAGTAGACGAGCTTGTCGAACACCGCATGCTGCAGCTTGATCAGGAGACCCGGCGACCCGTCGGCCTCGGAGTAGGCGATCGCAACGCCTTCAGCGCGATCGAAGATCTTTCCCTTGCCGGACGAATGCGCCTTCTGCTTCGCGCTGTTGTAGACCTTCTCGAACACGCGCGGGACGGCCAGCACGAACGTCGGCTTGAACTCGGCGAGGTCGTCGAGCAGGTTCGTCACGTCCGGGGTGTGGCCGAGCGTGCAGCCCACGTACAACGCGCCGATCTCGATGACTCGGCCGAACACGTGCGCGATCGGCAGGAACAACAGTGTCGAGGTCGACTCGTTGAAGAAGCTGCTCAGGACCGCCTGCAGTTCGGTGCACTCGGTGATGAAGCTGCGGTGCAGCAGCCGGCAGCCCTTGGGACGGCCCGTCGTGCCTGAGGTGTAGATCAACGATGCGGTGTCGTCGAGCGAGACCGCCTGGCGACGCTTCGTCACATCGTCGTCGGCGACGTCCGCGCCGTCGCTGCCCAGCGAATCGATCGCGCCATCGTCGATCGTCCAGACGTGCGCGAGGTCGGGCGCCTGCGCGCGGACCGACTCGACGATCGCCTTGTGCTCGTCGGTCTCGACCACCGCGCCGCGGGCGCCGGAGTCGGACAGGATCCACTCGACCTGCTCCGCGCTGGACGTCTCGTAGATCGGGACGACCACCGCGCCGACCGAGAACAGCGCGAAGTCGACCAGCGTCCACTCGTAGCGGGTCTTGCTCATCACGGCGACCCGGTCGCCGGCCTGGATGCCCGCGGCGAGGAAGCCCTTCGCCGCGGCCGTGACCTCGTCGGCGAAGGCCCGGTCGGTGACGTCACGCCACGTGCCGTCGACCCGGCGGCGTAAGGCGATGTGGTCGGGACGGGATGCCGCATTGTCGAACACGATGTCGGCGACGTTGCTCATTGTGAGCGTGGTGACGCTGCTGGCGACGTGAAACTCGCGCACCGGTACGGCCGTCCTTCCGTCAGTGGTGGGAACAGGGTCGGCGGGGAAACGCTGTGATAGCGCGACTGGGCGCCACGATAGTTCGTCCGCGCACCCCGCGCGAACGGGCGTGCCCGCGCTCACTATGAGACTTCGGCGCGCTGTGACACCCTGGCGCGATGCCCGAGGTGGACATCGTCGACGACACCTGGTTCGGCGTCGCCCCGCAGGTGCTGGCGCCCTACGTCGCCGATCCGGCCAACTGGCGGCGCTGGTGGCCCGACCTGACGCTGCAGGTCGACGAGTGGCGCGGCGCCAAGGGCGTGCGCTGGACGGTGGTCGCCGCGGCCGGGGGCACCCTCGCCGGCTCGATGGAGGTCTGGTTGCAGGAGGCCGACGACGGTACGGTCGCGCACTTCTTCATGCGGCTGGACGGGGTCCATCGCCGGCTGCGCCGCCGTGAGCGGGCGCTCCACGAGCGCAGGTACCGGGTCGCGATGAAGGTCGTTTTCTGGGCCCTCGCCGATCGCTTGGACCCGGGCCGCGTCGCCCGGCTGGCCGGGCCGCCGACACGCATCCCGTAGCCTTTCCCATCATGGCCGACCAGTCGACGCAGTCGATCGACATCGCTGCCGACCAGGCGGCGATCATGGCCGTCATCGCCGACTTCGACAACTATCCGACCTGGGCGGGTTCGGTGAAAAAGGCCGAGGTTCTCGAGCTCGGCGACGACGGCCGGGCCAAGCGGGTCGAGTTCACGCTGTCGGCGGGGCCGGTGCGCGATGTGTACGAACTGCAGTACAAATGGTCCGGCGACCGGTTGGTCGAGTGGACGCTCGTGCGCGGCCAGATGATGAAGGCGCAGCAGGGCCGCTACCTCCTCGAACGCACCGAGCGCGGCACGCACGTGACGTATTGGCTCAGCGTTGATCTGGCGATCCCGATGCTCGGCCAGCTCAAGCGCAAGGCCGAGCGCGTCGTGATGGATCAGGCGCTGCGTGAGTTGAAGAAACGCGTCGAGTCGCTATGAGGATCGTGCTCTTCACGGGAAAGGGCGGCGTCGGCAAGACGACGACCGCCTCCGCGACGGCGCTGCGCCTGGCCGACCGCGGCCTGAAAACCCTGCTCTTGTCGACCGACATCGCGCACTCGCTCGCCGACGCGCTGGACATCACGCTCACCGGCGAACCGACAGAGGTCGCGCCGTCGCTGTGGGCGGTGCAGATCGACACCCAGAGTCGCTTCGAAGCCGCGTGGCGCGACGTGCAGAACTTCCTTGTCGACATGCTTTCGCGCAGCGGAGTCGACCCGATCACCGCGGACGAACTCACCGTGCTCCCTGGTGTCGACGAGGTACTCGCCCTGCTGGCAGTGCGTGAGCTCGCGATCGCCGGTGACTGGGACGCGTTGGTCGTCGACTGCGCACCGACCGCGGAGACGTTGCGACTGCTCGCGCTGCCCGAAGCGCTGAGCTGGTATCTGCAGAAGGTGTTTCCGGCTCATCGCCGCATCGCCAAGGGCATCCGTCCGATCGCGACGTTGCTCGGCCGCGGCGAGGTGATCCCGCCGGACAACCTGTTCGAAGCGTTGCTGCGCCTCAACGACGATCTCGCCGCAGTGCAGCAGTTGCTCGGCGACCCGTCGATCACGACCGTGCGGCTCGTCCTGACGCCCGAATCGGTCGTCGCGGCTGAGGCGCGGCGCACGTTCACCGCGCTTGCGCTCTACGGCTACAGCGTCGACCTGATCATCGCGAACCGTGTCTTCCCGTCCGGCGAGGACGAGTGGCGCGCAGGCTGGGCGCGCGCCCAGCAGGCGCAACTCGCCTCGATCCGCGAGTCGTTCGCGGGCCTGCCCGTGCGCGAATTGCCTTACCGCGCCTCGGAACCCGTCGGCGAGGACGCGTTGCGCGAGGTCGCCGACGCGCTGTATGCCGATGGCGACCCCGTCGCGCTCGGGCCGGCGCGCGAATTGCTGCGCGTCGACACGGACGGCAGCGACTTCGTCCTCGCCATGCACCTGCCGCTCGCGGTCAAGTCGTCGGTCGATGTGGCTCGCGCCGGTGACGATCTGATTCTCACCGTCGCGGGACACCGGCGGGTATTGACCTTGCCGAGCGTGCTGCGCCGCTGCTCGGTGGTCGGCGGCGATTTCGACGGCGCCGAGTTGACCGTGCGATTCCGTCCCGACCCGGACGTCTGGCCGAACGCGGACGGAGGTGCCGCTCATGGCTGACGAGCAACCACCGCGCTCGCCGCTGGCCGATGAGGCCGCACGCCTGATCGGCGTCGTGCAGGAATGGACGCGGCAGACCTTCCCGGCTGCGCCCGAAGGCCACGCCGATTCGGGAGCGCCGGTATGCCAGTGGTGCCCGCTGTGCCAGTTCATGGCGGTGTTGCGGGGCGATCGTCCCGAGGTCACCGAGCGGGTCACGGAGGCGGGCGCAGCGCTCGCGTCCGCCTTGCGGGCGATCGTCGACGCGGCAGCCAATGCCGCACCCGGCAGCGAGGCAGCGAAACCGGACACGCCGCGCGTGCAACGCATCGACCTCGGCGGCGATTCGAGCACCTCGTGACGCTCGCGATCGGCGTCGACATCGGCGGCACCAAGGTCGCAGCCGGCGTCGTCGACGAGAGCGGACGGGTGATCGATCGCGAACGTCGCGACACCCCCGGCGACGACGCCGCCAACACCGAGTCGGTCATCGTCGACGTCGTCGAAGCCCTGCGCGAGCGACACGACGTCGCCGCGGTCGGTATCGGCGCGGCGGGCTGGATCGCCGCCGACAACGCGACCGTGCTGTTCTCGCCGCATCTGGCCTGGCGCGACGAGCCGTTGCGCGCCGATCTCGAACGCCGCATCGATCTGCCTCTGGTCGTCGAGAACGACGCCAACGCCGCGGCCTGGGCCGAGTATCGCTACGGCGTGGCAGCCGGGCAGCCGGTCGTCGTGATCGTCACGCTGGGCACCGGCATCGGTGGCGCGCTCATCGTCGACGGCACGGTCTTTCGCGGCGCGTACGGCATCGCCTGCGAGTACGGGCACATGACCGTCGTCCCCGACGGCAGGCTGTGCGCGTGCGGCAACCGCGGGTGTTGGGAGATGTATGCGTCCGGACGAGCCCTGGCGCGCGATGCCCGCGAACTCGCGCATGACTCGCCGGTCTCCGCAGCCCGGATGATGAAACTCGCGGGCTCGATCGACGCGATCGACGGACCGGTGGTCAGCGGCGCTGCTGCCGAAGGCGATCCGGCCGCGCTGTCGATCTGCACGAACATGGGCCGGTGGCTGGGCAAGGGGCTCGCCAACCTCGCCGCCGTGCTCGATCCGTCGATGTTCGTCATCGGCGGCGGGGTGTCTGCCGCAGGGGAGTTGCTGCTCGGCCCCGCGCGTCAGGAGTATCGCCACACCCTGACCGGCCGCGGCTTCCGTCCGGTGGCCGCCATCGAACCGGTGGCGCTCGGACCTGATGCCGGCCTGATCGGCGCCGCCGATCTCGCCCGATTGGCGCGTCAGTAGCGACAACCTTTTGGCGGTGCCGCACGCTCTTGTCCAGGACAGGGAGGTGCGGTGGCCGATCGCGACGCGTTTGACGCGTTCGTCGCCGAGCGTTCGCGTGCCCTGCAGCGCAGCGCCTGGCTGCTTACCGGCGACTGGGCGAGCGCAGAGGATCTCGTGCAGGTCGCGCTGCTGAAGGTCTGGACGCGGTGGGGGCGGCTGCGCCACGACGACGCCGCCTACTCGTACGTGTGCCGCGTCATGTACACGACCTTTCTCGGCTGGCGTAGACGTCGCTGGGCGGGCGAGATAGCAACCGACAGGTTGCCTGATGATGTGTCGGACGACGTCACCGCCAAATCCGACGAACGCCTCGGGATGAATCAGTTGTTGCGCACGTTGCCGCCGGGCCAACGCGCCGTGATTGTGCTGCGCTACTTCGAGGACCGCAGCGAGGCTGACACCGCCGTAGTGCTCGGTTGCAGCGTCGGCACTGTTAAGAGCCAGACTGCCCGCGCCCTCCAACGGTTGCGCGCCATGCCGCAGCTGGCACCCGCCGAGCCGGAAGGGAGAACCGCAATGAGCGACCTGGTCGAAAGCGATCTCGCAACGATGTTGCACGCAGGAACGCCGGAGCCGCTGCACGAGTTGAGTGGGACCGATGTCCGCACTCGGGCTGCGCGTCGCCGCACGCACCGCCTGGCCCTTGTCGCCGGGGTGGTAATCGCCGTCGTGGTCGCAACCGTACTCACGATGACTCGGCACAGCTCTACGAACGAACCCGCGATATCGACCAAGGATTGGCAGCGCACCAAGGTCGACAACGTCTCAATCGCCTACCCGCCTGGTTGGCAGATCCACCGACTCCGATTCCAGTTCTCGCTAGCGACAGGTCTGTTCTACATGGGCAACCAAACGATGCGCTCGCCGTGTGTGAATAACATCCATGGCTCCAGCTGCCTGGATGTTCCGCGCACACATCTGACCCCAGGTGGGGTCGTTGCCTCGTGGATGAGCTTCGGGTCGTTCTCGGAGCATCACCTCACCCTCGCCGGACTCCCAGGGCGAATGATGACGATTGACGGCCATCCGGCCAACGTGTGGATCCGACGGCCGAATGACGCTTGCCGCGCCGACGGGGGCACTTCCATGATCAGCGGCACGATCCTTCTGCGTCGGGGCTACGGTTCGTACCTGTCGATGACGGCCTGCATGAGCAGCACCGGTACGGCCGAACGTGATCTGGTGCTCGCGATCCTGCGCAGTACGCGCATCAGCCGCTGACGGCGCCGCGTCCAGGTCGACGATCAGTCCAGCGGCGGCGAGCAAGCGCGGCTCGCCGGTAGCGACCACGACGACGGCGCCGTCGGCCAGCACCTCGCGGATGGCATCGACGGCACGCTCGACGCTTGCCTCGTCCAGTTCGCTGGTCGGGTCATCGGCGACGACGAGGGCCGCATTGGCGGCGAGCGCCCGCGCGAGGGCCACGCGCTGGTGCTGACCGCCGGAGAGTTCCTCGGCGAGATTGGCCTGCGCGGCCGCCGGCAGGCCGAGCCGGTCGAGCCAGTGCGCGGCGCGCTGCCACGAGTCGTCCGGCGCCGCACCCGCAGCCAGTGCGGCGAGGGCGACGTTCTCGAGCGCGGTGAGCGTCGGGATCAGGTCATGTGCCTGCGACACGTATGCGACCCGTCCATCGACGCTCACCGTGCCGGCGTCGACGCGCGCATGACCGGCGATCGCGTCGAGCACCGCGGACTTGCCCGATCCGGCAACACCGATGATCGCGACAAGTGTGCCCGGCGGCGCGGCCAGGCTGAGCCCGTCGACGAGATGACGCTTGCCGCGTGCAATTGCCACCGCGGTGAGCGTGAGTCCGGCGCTCATCGCGAACCGTCCGGGTCGTCGAGACGGCGCACGGTCAGCGTGCGGTCGTCGGTCTCGTCGATCTCGACTCGCGTACCGGCCGGCCAACGGTCGAAGGTCGCGTCCGGCAACTGCACGCTGCCGTCGGCGGTCACGACCGCGGTCGGGCGGCTCGAGCGGTCGCCGGTGAGTTCGGCGCCGATGCGTCCTTCGCGCATGAGCAGCGTGCGGTCCATCGCATCGGCAACACCGCGGTCGTGCGTGACCACGATGACGGTCGAGGCCGATTCGCCGGCCAGCTCGAGGATGTTGCCGATCAGCTGGCGCGCATGTGCCGGTCCGAGCTCGCTGGTCGGTTCGTCGGCCAGCACGAGGTGCGGTGCGTTGGCCAGTGCGGTGGCAAGTGCTACCGACTGCTGCGCCGCGCGGGACAGTTCGACGATCGGACGGTTGCGATCACGGCGGCTCAGCTCGACCGCCTCAAGCACGTGCTGGGCGCGCTGCGCCGATCCGGAGCGATGCGGACGCTGGGCGTAGCGCACGTTGTCCCATGCGCTGGCGTAACCGAGCAGGTTGGCCGAGGCGTCCTGCAGCAGCACCCCGACCGTGTCGCGACGGTACGCGCGCAACGCCTTCTCGGGTGCGCGCGCGATGTCACTGCCGTCGATGCGAACCTGGCCGGCAGACGGCTGCCGGATCCCGGCCAGCACGGCAAGCAGGGTCGACTTGCCCGAACCCGACGGACCGAACAGCGCGATCCGCTCGCCGGCTCGCACGCTGAGATCGACGCCGCGCAGCGCGGCCGTATCGATGCCCGACACCTGATAAACGTGCACCAGCCCGCTGCACTCGACCTCGACGCCGGTCATGCCCGGCTCCGGGTGAATGCCGAACGCCGCAGGGCCGTCGCCAGTGCGATGCTCGCGACGAGCACGATCGCGACCAGCGCGCCGAACACCGCCAGGATCGGCACCCACGGCGGCGCGGTCGCCAGCGGTGGCCCGGCGGGATCGGCGAACAGTGGCAGCCGCGCTCCCGCCACCAGCAACGCGACCGTCCCGGCCACGGCTCCCAGCACGACCGCAAGACCGGCCGGCACTGCCACCTCTGCGAAGCACAGTCGGTCGATCGCGCGCGACCCGACGCCTGCGTCGCGCAGCACTCGTGCCGACAGTCGCCTGCGCTCGCTGTCGAGCGCGACACCGGCTCCGAGCGCGACCGCGGCGAGGATCGCGAGCAGTGCGATCGCGGCAACGCTCGCGATGACTGTGCGTACGGGCGCCGCCGACAGCAGCCGATCGGTCGGCGCTCGCACGGTGTCGACGGAGGTCACGCGGAGTCCGGCCCGGTGTAGCGCCGGGACGAGCGACGCGGGCGCGTCCGGCGACAGCCACACCTCGGCAGACGCCTTCGACTGTGCCGGGTCGGTGAACCGGGCGATGACGCCGAGGTCGACCAGTACGCCGTCGCTCACCGAACTCGGCAGTGCGCTGGCCCGCGCGACGATCGTCATCGGCAAGGCTGCGGCGTTGAGCCCGGTGCCGTCGACTGCGTTCTGGAAAGCGGGGAGCAGTTGCGCGTCGACGCCCGCGGCGGCGATCACCGGGACGTCGGGTGGGCCGTCGGCGGGCGTCAGCGCCGGGGCGCTCTGGCCGGTGTAGTCCTGAAGGCGCACGGTCAGGCCGCCTGCGCTGCCCTGCGGGATGGCGTGCACGGGCAGTTCCGGTTCGGCGCCGACGAGATTGTCCTGCCAGTCGGCGGTCGTCCGCAGCGTCGACGCGAACGTCGACGCCGGTTGCTCGTCGGTCGACAGAGCGGTGATCGTGACGTTCGCCGTGAACAGGGTGTCGCTGTCGTTGACGAACTCGATCTGCCGCAGCGGGCACCCGTGCGCACACGGAATGGCGCCGTGCAGAGTCGCTGCGCCGGATTCGAGCCGACCCAGGTCGACGTCGACCCACCGGTTGTCCGAGAGGACGACGAGCTCGACATGCGGGTGCGGGATCGGCGCGCTCGTCTCGACGTTGAACGGGGCGGTGCGCAGCCGTGCGCCGGCCAACGTCATGGTCACGCTCGTGCCACGCAGCACCAACGGCGCTGCATGCGGCGGAGCCAGCAACTGGTGTACGCGATCGGCGCTGAGGCCGGCCCAGCTCGGGTGCCAGAAGGACACCGCGCCCAACCGTGCGGTGTCGACCGCGACGATGCGGGATGTGCCGCCATAGGTCGGACCACGCAGTTGCTCGACGGCCATCGCCTCGCGTCCGGACGGATCGGCGGCAGCGACCGCGGCCAGCAGCTGCTGCGGCGCCACCGGCTGCACGCGCACGACCTGCGCCGCACCGAGCATGTTGTCGGCGCGCAGACGAACATTGCGCTGCATGATCACGACGAGCGAGACCGTGAACATCAAGACGGCGGTGGCCACGGCCACGATCAGGTATCGCCCGAGCAGCGCCGGGTTGCGTGCGAGGCGACGTCCGACGACGAGCCGATACAACGACTTCGGTGGACGTGCGCCGCGACGCCGGACGACCTGCGCGGCGATGCGGATCGCGGCCAGCGACAGCACCGCGGCAAGCAGGCCGGGGAGGAGCACGCCGAGATTGCCGATACCCACGCTCACCTGGCGGGCGCTCGCGAGTTGCACGATCGAGAACACCGTGGCCGCGAGCACCAGCACCTGCACGGCGGCGCCGACGCGGGTGAGCCGGCTCGGCTCCGCCGACTGCTGCAGCAGCGTCGCCAGTGGCAGCCGCGCACCCCGCGCCGTCGCGATCGCTACACCGAGCGCCGCGCCGAGCACCGTCCCGGCGAAGCACGCGAGCACGGGCAGCCGCAGCACCTCGACCGGCGTGCCCGGCGCCATCGTCGCGTGCACGGTCTCGACGGCCACCGCCGTCCCGGCCGCGAATCCGCAGACCGCGCCTGCAGCGAGCAACACGATCGGCTCGCGGTAGAGCGAGCGCAGCCAGACGCCGACGGGCAGGCCGCGCAGCCGTCCCAACGCCCACTCGCGCGAACGCACCACGGCAATCAATTGCATGATCAGAGCGAGGGTGTACCAGCACAGCAGCACGAGCGGGACGACGGTGAGCAGCCCGACCACGATCGCGACCTTGCGGTCGGCGGCGATCGAGCTCTCCAGATCCGGTAGGGCGCTGGTCGGTGCGGAGACAACCGATTGCCGCAACGACGTCGCAGTGACCGCGCGCAGCGACGCGGCTGCGAGTCCGAGCCGATCGAGGGTCAGCGCGGCAACGCGCAGGTGCAGGCGGGCGATCACCATCGGCGTCGGGTCGATCTGCGCCAGGGTCGCTTCGGTCGTCAGCACCGGTTGCGCGCCTACTCCCGAGAACCACGGTGGGATGGCACCGTCGCGGTAGCTGCCGGACACCGTGAAGTAACCGCGCCGTCCGACGATGGTGATGCGCGTGTGCGGCGCGACGCCGAGGTGGGCACTGACCAGCACGTCATCGGGCAGCGTCGGGCACGCGCCCGATGCGAGATCGGTGGCCAGGCATCCGTCGACCGGGCTGACGGCCAACGCAGAGAACGTCTGTTTCGGGCCGGCGCGCCAGCGATGGTCGTATTGCGAACGGGCCAAGAGCAACGCCGGCTGAAACAACTCATGGTTCGCCCGCGCTGCCGCCGCGGTCGCGCCGTCCACTACCGAAGCAAGCGAGTTGTTGTCGGTCGGGCCGACGATCTCGATGTCGTACGCGCCGGCCGGTGCCGTGGCAAGAGTGGAACGCAGCCCGGATTGCTCCGCCGCGCGCACGAGCGCCGGACCGGCAACTGATGCCGCGGACGCCACCGTGACGATGAGGAACAGGCCGAGTGCCGCGCCGGGGCGTCGCCGCATGCTGCGCAGCCACAGCGCCACGACCGACTACCTCAGTCCGCTCTCGGCGAGATCGGCGAGTCGGTCGAGTGACGCTTGCAGCTTGTCCGCGGTAGTCGCCCGCGCGCGGTCAAGACGGTTCGGGTCGTCCAGGTGCGTCCAGTCGTAGGTGTGGACGACGCGGGTGCGGGCCTCGTCGATCGGCGTGAGCTCCCAGCGCCACAGGTGCCCGGGTGGCTGCGCGCCGGGCTCGCTCGGCCGCCACGCGATCAGCCGGCCCTCGTCGAACTCGACCACATGGTTCTCGCGGACCGACCCACTCGTCAGGGTCATGACGAAGGTCTGGCCCGTTGATCGGACGCGTTGGCCGGCCTCGGCAGCGCCGAGATTGTCATTGCCGTCCCAGCGCGGTTGCTGCGCAGGATCGGCGATGAGTTCGAAGACCGCCGCCGCCGGTGCCGCGACATCGCGCTCGGCCCGCACGACCCGGCTCACCGTGCCATTGTCGATCATCCGTCCATCGAAGCACTGGTTGAACAACAATTGAACTTCCGGCGATGCCTGCCGATGTAGTTGGTGTGACTCTGCTGGCACGCCTCCAGCCACGCGACGCTGATCTCGCGGCCCGCGTGCTGTCGACGCTTGCCCTCGTGGCGGGTGGGGTCACCGTGTTCTTCGCCGCCGTCGCACCGGCGCAGCAACGCGCGACCCCGGCCAGCATCAGCGTCACCTCTATCGCAGCACTGTCGGTCGTTGCCGTCGCGCTGATGGTCAGACGCATGCGCAATCGCGGCGCCTGGGTATGGGCGCTGTTCCCGTTCGGCGCCGTCGCTGTGATCGTGCTGCTCGACCTGATCACCGCGGACGCGTCCGTGAGTGCCCAGATCTTCTTCATCTTCCCGGCGCTCTACGCCGGCTTCGCGCTGCGGCGCACGGGCGCGATCCTGGTCGGTGCGGCCGCGGTCACCGGAGATCTCGCCGACGTGTTCGCACTCCTGCCGGCTCGGGTGGCTGTCGTCCAGGCCGGCTATCTCGTCGCCGCGATCGTCACGACGATGGCGCTGATGATCCTGTCCGGCGAACGTCAGGACGCTCTGGTCGCGGAACTGCGCACGCTGGCCGCCGTCGACTCGCTCACCGGACTGGTCACGCGTCGCGTCTTCAACGAGGCCGCGTCGTCGGCTCTGTCGGGCGCGGCGAGCGCGCAAGGCACGGGTCTGGTGTTGATCGACATCGACCACTTCAAGCACGTGAACGACGCTTACGGCCATATCGCCGGCGACGAGGTGCTGGTACAGCTCAGCCAACTCCTGCTCGACGCGACCCGCGACGGCGACACTGTCAGCCGGATGGGCGGTGACGAGATCGCCGTGCTGCTCACCGGCTGCTCGGTCGACACGCTGCGCCAGCGGGCAGACCAGATCCTGGATGCCGTTCGCGACCACGACTTCACCACCGACGCCGGCCCGACCGTGCCGCTGACGGTGAGCGTCGGCATCGCGCACCTGCCCACGCACGGCGCGAACCTGCGGGCCCTCTACGGCGCCGCTGACACGTCGCTGTACGTCGCGAAGGGTTGCGGCCGTGACCAGGTCGGCCCGATGCCCGACGCGATCTTGCCGATGCGTCCTGCTGCTGCTTGAGCCGACACCCAACCGAGCCGACCGCGACGGGCGGTACACCGCCCCGGGTTCGCCTGCCTCGGGCGACTTTGCATTCGGCAATGTCGTCGGCGGGCGCCGATCGGCCGTTGTCAGCGACGTTGCCGGGTGCAAAGTCGAGCGCGAGCGACGTTGCCGGGTGCAGCGCAGTACGGCGGGTGGCGCATCCCGCCGGCCCGGGTGCGCCCGCCTCGGACGACTTTGCATTCGGCAATGTCGTCGCGCGGGCGCCGATCGGCCGTTGTCAGCGACTTCGCCGGGTGCAAAGTCGAGCAGCGAGCGACGTTGCCGGGTGCAAAGAGCATCAGTGCTGCCGCCGGTGACCGATGGCTGACCGGGTGCATCAGTGCTGCAGACCGATCCGGGCCGCTGACCACACCCGACCGCCGGCACGAGATCATGGACGGGTGCCCCGCGTCCGACTGCTGACCTACAACGTGCGCTCGATGCGCGACGACCGCGACGCCCTCGGGCGCGTGATCCGCTCGGCCGAGCCGGACGTCGTGCTCGTGCAGGAATCACCACGGTTCCTGCGCTGGCGCTCGCTGTGTGCCGAGCTCGCCCGCCGGTCGAATCTGGTGGTCGTGAGCGGCGGACGCCTGGCCGGGTCGAACCTGATCCTCTCCACGCTCGGCGTCGACGTGGAGTCGACCGCGGACGTGCTGTTCACGCGCGACCTCAAGCTGCACCAGCGTGGCACCGCGATCGCCGTGCTCGCCAAGGAGGGCGCGCGGTTCGCCGTTGCCGGCATCCACCTCGACCTCGTCGAAGAACCCCGGCTGCGGCACATCCGCGAGCTGGACGCCGCGATCAATGAACATGTGCCCGCCGATGTCCCGGTCGTTGTCGCCGGTGACGCGAACAACCCACCCGGCACGCCCACCTGGGACGCGCTGATCGCCGCACGACAGGACGCGTTCGCGGTCGCCGGCACGGGCAGTTCGCACACGTGGTCGTCGACCGAGCCGCACGACCGCATCGACGGTGTGTTCGTCGACCCGCGCCTTCGCGGTGGTCTCGGCACGCGTGCTCGACGGCCCCGATGTCGCGGTCGCGAGCGACCACCGTCCGGTGCTCGTCGAGTTCGACGTGTAGGGCTCAGGCGCCGATCGGACGAACCGTGTGCACCGCGTTGAGCCAGCGCTCGAGCGGCAGCACGCCGTGGCGCGCGGCGTCGATCCCGGCGTCGAGCAGCACCTCGTACGGGGTTGCCGCGAGCTCGGCGACCTGCGGCCGGGCGAAGAACGCCGCTTGCTCGTCAGGGGTGAATTCGTCGAGCGGAGTGCCGGTCAGCCGGCACCAGAGCTTGAACACCGTTGCGGTATCGGTCTGCACGGTTGACCACCTCCACGACACGAGGGTCCGCGTCCCAGGCTGCGACGAGGGCGCGCGAAGCTGTCGTGTTGGTGACCGGTAAGTAAACAGTGGACCTCAACCCGACCTCGAGCGTCAGGTCAGAGGACCGCCCCGTCGTCGTCCTCGTCGCGGTATTCGCGCAGCCGCATCACGAACAGCACGAGTGCGGTGATGATGCCGCTCACGCCGAGGAACAGGCTCAGCGAGAACGGCATCCCGAGCGGGTCGCCGAACGCGAACAGCATGATCGACACGACGACCAGCAGCATGGCGAGCACCATCGGCGCGGTCGGGCGCGGGATCGGCGGGGGATTGGGCGGCACGTAGTGCTCGTCGTCGAGCCAGGTGAGCTCGTCGTTGTCGGCGTCCTCGGCGCGCTCGGCGTTCTGGTTGAGCCGCAGCCGCCAGTCCTCGTCGTCGTGTGACAGCGCGCGCTCCGCATCGCGGATCGCGGCGTGCGTGTCGACGTGCCAGTCGGCGATCAGTGCAGCGAATTCGGCGTCGGCGTCGATCCCGGCCAACGGGTCAGGCTGCCGCGTCTCGTCCGCATCGTCGTCGGATTCGATGTCGGACCCGGGTGAGACGCCGCCCGAACGCAACACCGAGGCGACGATCGTGCGCGCATCGGCGCGTTCGTCGGAGGCCACGTAGAGCCGCAACGACCCCTGCGACCCGGGTGCCTCGGCGAGGTAGGCGGCGATCCGGGCGCGCGACAACGCGCTGAGCAGCTGCGGAGCACTGGTCGCCGGGACGTCGCTGAGCGGGACGTAGGACGAGGCGAGCAACCCGTTGTTCCACGCCTGTGGGGAACGATCGTCGCTCATGTTTTCGGGGTCCCCGCGTAAACGCGCAGCGTTGTTTGCGAAGTGTTTTCGTGGGGTGTTCTCACGTCGCGCGCTCCGCGGTCAATTGCTGGAAGAACTCCACGCTACCGCTGAAGATTTGGTCGGCGTCATAGTCGAGGGTCGCCACGTGGTAGCTGTTCTCGAGCAGGATCTCCTCGACGCTGGTCGAGGATGCACCGCGGCGCAGCAGCTCGCCGGACAGATCGTCGACGACGTGGTCTTCGGTGCTGCGGTACATGCGCACGGGCGCGGTGATGCGGTCGAAGTCGGCGGTGACGACCTTCCAGAACTTCACCACGGACGCGCCCGCGACGACCGGTGTGCGGTCGTTGGCCGGCTCCTCGACACCGGGCTTCTTGATGTCGCCACCGATCGAGGGACGTGAGCGCACGAGCCAGCTGACGTAGGGCGCGAGCTTCTCGGCGACCTTGCGGGTGCCGAAGGACGGATTCACCAGGACGAGCCCGGCGAGCGCATCGCCCTTCTGCTCGGCCAGCCGGGTGACCAGCCCGCCACCCATCGACAGGCCGCCGGCGAAGACGACGTCGCAGCGCGCCGCGAGCTCGTCGTAGGCCGACTCGACTGCGGCGTACCACTGCGGCCAGCGGGTCTTGTTGGTCTCTTGCCAGGTGCCGCCGTGGCCGGGCAGCCGCGGCAGCCGCACGCTGTAGCCGGCCGCCGCGAGATGGTCGGCCCAGGGCCGCATGCTCGCCGGGGTGCCGGTGAACCCGTGGCTGAGCACCACGCCGACCGAGCCCCCGTCATGAGCGAACGGCTGCTCGTCCGGGGTGCCCGCCGGGGGTTCGACCTGCTGCTCGCCGTCGCTCACACTGCAATCATGCACTGCGGAATTCGGCTGTGGGGACCGGCAGGCACTAGCCTGGTGAGGTGTTCTATTGGGTGGCGAAATTCGTCTTGATCGGGCCGTTCCTGCGAGGTCTGTGGCGACCGTGGACAGACGGGCTCGAGAACATCCCCGACGACCGTCCGGCGATCCTCGCCAGCAACCACCTTTCCTTCAGCGACTCGTTCTTCTTCCCGGTGATGGTGCCGCGCAAGGTCACCTTCCTTGCCAAGGCCGAGTACTTCAACACCCCCGGGATCAAGGGCTTCTTCTCCAAGATGTTCTTCTCCGGTGTGGGCCAGGTGCCGATCGACCGCTCGGACGCCGACGCGTCGCGCGCGGCCCTGAACACCGGTCTGCGCGTGCTCGCCGAGGGCAAGCTGCTCGGCATGTACCCGGAGGGCACCCGCTCGCCCGACGGCCGGCTCTACCGCGGCAAGACCGGCGTGGCTCGGCTCGCACTCGAGTCCGGGGCCGTCGTGGTCCCCTGCGCGATGATCGACACCGACAAGATCCAGCCGCAGGGTCGCGTGCTGCCGCGACTGCGCCCCCGTCCCGGCGTGCGCATCGGCAAGCCGCTCGACTTCTCGCGCTACGAGGGCATGTCCGGTGACCGGCTGGTCGAGCGCTCGGTCACCGACGAGATCATGTACGCGCTGATGCAGCTGTCGGGGCAGGAGTACGTCGACCAGTACGCCGCCGACGTGAAGAAGGCGCAGGGCAAGGACCGCGCCTTCGGCAGCGGCTCCGATTCGGACGCACTTCGCGACCGTCTGCCGCGCGCGTCGTAGGGCGTCGATGCGGCGCTACTTCTACGACTGCGAGTTCATCGAGGACGGCACGACGATCGAGCTCGTCTCGATCGGGATGGTGGACGAGACCGGCCGTGAGTTCTACGCCGTGTCGACCGAGTTCGACCCGTCACGCGCGATCGACTGGGTTCGCACGCAACGTCCTCGACAAGCTGCCCTCGCCCGCCGACCCGGCGTGGCGCTCGCGGGAGGCGATCCGCACCGACCTGCTCGCGTTCATGACCGAGCCGGGCGAATCGATCGAGCTCTGGGCCTGGATGGCCGGCTACGACCATGTCGTGCTCGCCCAGCTCTGGGGCGACATGCGCGCGCTGCCGCGGGTCGTTCCGCGCTTCACCCACGAGTTGCGCCAGAAGTGGGAGGACGCCGGCTCGCCGTCGTTGCCGCCGGCCCCTCCCGACCAGCACGACGCGCTCGCCGACGCACGCCACAACCTGGCCAGGTGGAACGCCCTGACGGCGTGACGGTGCGGACGCGTCGGATCACACGGCCCGGGTCGTCCAGGTGAAACTGCGGACCTCGGGAAGTTCGGTGGCGATGCGGTGAGCGGCTCGGCGGCCGAGCTCGTCGCGCGTCCATGAGCCGATGCGTCACGTCGCTGGTGACTTCCCAGCCGACGTGGGTCCAGCTGACAAGCGAGGATGACTGCGGTCACCGAGCATCCCGAGCCGGCCGAGCGCGACGACCAGCTCGATCAGCCCCGTGGCGGCCAGCCCGACCGCGCTCCAGGCCAGGGCGCGGACGGCTTGGCGACGTTCGCCCGCGTCGTCGACGCTCGTCGGCAAGGGGAACGCCGCTGCCGGGTCACGGACGCCGCCGGTCTTGTGCATGGTTCCAGGATCGCAGTCGCTAGTTCAGCTCGCTGCGGATGGTGCGGGCTTCGACGATCGCGTAGTAGACGATGACCAACCCGGCCGCGGGGTCGGCCCACCACCAGCCGGCAACGGCATTGAGGACGAGCCCCACCAGCACGGCTCCGGCGAGCAGGCCGTCGATCACCGTGACACGGCCTTCGGCGGTCAGGACGGGGTTGCCGAGCGCGCGACCGGTGCGCCGCTTGCCGTACGCGAGGGCGAACATGACGGCGGCCGTGATCGCCGTCCAGACAATGCCCAGTGGACTGTGGCCGGGGTGATACCCGATCGCCAACACCACGGCGGTCTGGATGCTCAGATAGGCGGCAAGGCCAACGAACGCGACTGCGATCAGCCGCAGCGCCCGGCGCTGCCGCTGCTCACCGACGCCCGCGAGTTCCCAGAGCACGACGACGGACGCGCCGATCTCGATCAGCGAGTCGATGCCGAACCCGGCCAACGCGACGGAGCCGGCGCTGACTGCGGCGATCGCGACGATGACGATCCCGAGCACGTTCCACGCGAGGGTGGTGTACTCCAGCAGCCGGCCGTGGCGCAGCAACCGGCGACCGCCGTCGATGTCGCTGCTCGGGCGGCTCATGCCCGCGATTGTCGCCGAGCCGCCGCTCGCTCCACCCGCGCGGGCCCCGCTAGGGTCTGGACGTATGCGCATCGGAGTGCTGACCGGTGGAGGCGACTGCCCGGGACTCAACGCGGTGATCCGCGCTGTGGTCCGCAAGGGCGTCGGCGTGTACGGGCACGAGTTCGTCGGCTTTCGCGACGGCTGGAAGGGCCCGCTCGACAACATCACGATGCCGCTCGGCGTGCCCGAGGTGCGCGGCATCCTCCCGCGCGGCGGCACCATCCTCGGCTCGTCGCGCACCAACCCGTTCAAGGTCGACGACGGCTTCGACAAGATCGTGACGAACCTGCACGAGCACGGCGTCGACGCGCTGATCGCGATCGGTGGCGAGGACACGCTCGGCGTCGCCACCCGTCTCGGCGAGATGGGCATCAACGTCGTCGGCGTCCCGAAGACGATCGACAACGACCTGAACGCCACCGACTACACGTTCGGCTTCGACACCGCCGTCAACATCGCGATGGAGGCGATCGACCGGCTGCACACCACCGCCGAGTCGCACCACCGCGCGTTGATCGTCGAGGTGATGGGACGCCACGCCGGGTGGATCGCGCTGCATGCCGGGCTGGCCGGCGGCGCGAACGTCATCCTGATCCCCGAGCAGCCGTTCTCGCTCGGCCGGGTCTGCGCTTACGTCGAGAGCCGATTCCAGTCGCACTACGCGCCGATCATCGTCGTCGCCGAAGGGGCGACCCCGGACGGCGGCGAGAACGCCACGATCGACAAAGGTCTCGACTCGTTCGGGCACGCGCGCCTGGGCGGTATCGGCGAGTGGCTGGCCGGCGAGATCGAGAAGCAGACCGGCAAGGAGGCCCGCACGACGGTGCTCGGCCACATCCAGCGTGGCGGCACTCCATCGGCGTTCGACCGCGTGCTCGCAACACGGTTCGGCCTGCACGCCGTTGACGCGGCCAACGATTCCGCGTGGGGTCAGATGGTCGCGCTGCGCGGCACCGACATCGTGCGCGTCCCGCTCACCGAAGCGACGTCGGAACTCAAGACCGTGCGGCCCGAGCTTTACGCCGAGGCCGAGGTGTTCTTCGGCTGAGCGACGGTCAGTGCAGGATGTTCACCGCTCGTGCGATGACGAGCAGGGACGTGACCAGCGCGGCGACCGATTCGAGTCCCATCAGCACTTTCGCGCGCGTGGTCAGGCGGCAGCGTGTCGGTCGGGCTGAACGCGACCGAGTTCGTCAGCGACACGTAGAGGTAGTCGACGAAGACGGGCATCCACGTCTCGGCACCGAACGCCCGTCGCGCGACATCCGGATCGTCCTGCGGGAACAGGAAGTCATGTCGTTTGGCGGGGACGGACGACGACGGCAGCCGGGCAACGGCGCCGCCGCGATCGATCTCCCAGAACACGAGCGCGAACGCGATCATGTTCGTCCCCCATACCTGCAACGCTGCGACGAGCAGGTGACGCCCGTTTGTCGGCTGGGTCGAGGTCAGATCGCGGATGAGGATGCCGAGTGAGGCCGTGTTGGCGGCGATGATCACGGTGACCAGCGCGAGGCTCGCGAGCCGCGACAGCCTGGTCTCGGTGGTGAGCCGGGTCGGGTTGATCGCGATCAGGGTCGCGAGCAGCACCATCTCGATGGATGGGATGAGCCACCGCGGACCGAACAACAGATCGTGCGGCAGCACCGCGTAGATCGCCGCAGCCGCCGCGACGGCGAGACTCGCGGGCAGGCGCACCTCGCCGTGACGCATTGCCGTGTGGTGCGAGAACCGGTCGGTGATGCGCGCCGGCACCTGCGTCATCCCGGCATCGTCACACGGGGTGGGCCGTCGCCCGTCCCGGCTCGCCGTAACCTCTAGTGCGTGAGTACGACCGATCTGCACCTCGACGACTGGCGGGAGCTTCCGGCTGCGCAGCAGCCGTCCTGGCCCGACGACGCCGAGCTGCGCCGGGTCGCGGCGAATCTGGCCATGATGCCGCCCCTGGTCGTCGCCTCCGAGGTCGTCCAGTTGCGCGAGCGACTCGGCGCCGTCGCGCGCGGCGAGGCCTTCCTGCTGCAGGGCGGTGACTGCGCCGAAACCTTCGCGACGTCGTCGCAGGCCGACGTCGCGGGCAAGGTGAAGGTGCTGCTGCAGATGGCGGTGGTGCTCACCTACGGCGCATCGATGCCGGTGGTCAAGCTCGGCCGCATCGCCGGCCAGTACGCCAAACCGCGCTCGGCCGACATCGACGCGACCGGGCGGTTGTCCTACCGCGGTGACATGGTCAACGAACTGTTCGGCGACCGCACCCCCGATCCGAACCGCATCATGCGTGCCTATTCGACCGCCGCGACGACGCTGAACCTGCTGCGTGCCTACGCAGGCGGCGGGCTGGCGTCGCTGAACCGGGTGCACGCGTGGAACACGACCTTCGCCCGTTCGACCGAGACCGGCACGCGCTACGAGCGGCTGGCGTCCGAGATCGATCGCGCCGTGCAATTCATGCGTGCGTGCGGCGTGCACGACGCAGCGCTCGAAGGCGTCGAACTGTATGCCGGCCACGAAGCGCTCATCCTCGAGTACGAGCGTGCCCTGACCAGGGTCGAGGACGGCCGCGCCTACGACTTGTCGGGGCACTTCGTCTGGGTCGGCGAGCGCACGAGGCAACTCGACGGCGCGCACCTCGACTTCGTGTCACGCATCGCCAACCCCGTCGGGGTGAAGCTCGGCCCGTCGACCACTCCCGAGTTCGCCGCCGAACTCGTCGAAAAACTTGACCCGCACGGCGAACCGGGGCGGCTCACGCTGATCAGCCGGATGTCCAACACGCTCGTGCGCGACAAGCTGCCGGCCATCATCGAGAAGGTCGAATCGACCGGACGCCTGGTCGTCTGGCAATGCGACCCGATGCACGGCAACACCGAAGAGACCGTCGACGGCGTCAAGACCCGGCATCTCGACCGGATCATCGACGAGGTCGACGGATTCTTCGACGTCCACGCCGAATTGGGCACGCACCCCGGCGGGTTGCACGTCGAGCTCACCGGCGACGACGTCACCGAGTGCATAGGCGGGACGGCCGAGCTGACCGCAGCCGATCTGGGCCGCCGTTACGAGACGGCATGCGATCCACGGCTGAACATCGAGCAGTCGCTCGAGCTGGCGTTCCGGGTCGCGGAAAGGCTCGTCGACGAACGCAAGCGTAAGGACGTCGAGTGATAGTGGATCTCCGGTCGGACACCGTCACGCGTCCGACGCCGGCAATGCGGGCGGCCATGGCCGACGCCGAGGTCGGCGACGACGTCTACGGCGAGGACCCGACCATCAACGCGCTCGAGCGCGAGGTCGCCGAACTGCTCGGTCACGAGGCCGGCCTGTTCGTGCCGTCCGGCTCGATGGGCAATCAGCTCGGCCTGCGCCTGCATGCCGGACCGGGCGAAGAGATCGTGTGCGATGTGCAGGCGCACATCGCACGCGCTGAGCTCGGCGCGGCAGCCGCGTTCGCAGGAATCACGTTCCGTACGTGGCACAGCGACCGCGGAGTGATCGACGTCGAATCGATCCGCGCGATGATCTCGCCGGACGCCGGTCCGTACCTGGTGTCGACGACGGCGATTGCGATCGAGAACACGCACAACTTCGGCGGTGGCACGGTGCAGCCGGCCGAACAGTTGGCCGCGGTCGCCGACCTGGCCCGACAGCATCGACTGGCTGTCCACCTCGACGGCGCACGGTTGTGGAATGCGCACGTCTCGACCGGCACACCCCTGCACGAGCTCGCCGCACCCTTCGACACGGTGTCGGTGTGCCTGTCGAAGGGCCTGGGGGCACCGGTCGGATCGGTGCTCGTGTCGTCGACCGATCGCATCCGCGAGGCGCGCGTCTGGCGCAAGCGTTACGGGGGCGGCATGCGGCAGGCGGGCATTCTCGCTGCGGCCGGTCGCTACGCGCTCGATCATCACATCGCCCGTCTCGCCGACGACCACGCGCGCGCAGCGCGGCTGGCCGAGGCGCTCGGCGGCGCACCGACGCAGACGAACATCGTTGTGCTGAATGCGCAGAATGCCCCAACCGTTGCCGCGAAGGCCGCCGAAGAAGGCGTGCTCATCTCGGCGCTGGGCCCACAGTTCCTGCGTCTGGTCACACACCTCGACATCGACGATGCTGGTGTGCAACGCGCGATCGCGGTGCTCGCGCCCCTGCTCGACCGACCCTAAGGCGGTAGGCGATGAATCGAATCGTCGCGGCTGGGCTTGCCTGCACGTTGAGCGTGCTCGGCTTTGTCGCAATCGCTACGTCCGCACAGGCTGCACCAGTCAAGGCTGTCCACGTGCTGCGCGCTGGTTCGTCGTTGTCCGCGGGCCATTCGCTGAGTTCGCCGAACGGTGCGTATGTCGCTGCGGTCGGCCGCAGCCTCACAATCACCCACCGCGGCAAGGTGATCTGGTCGCGCTACGCGGGTCGCGGCGCGCGGCTCGTGTTCGGCCGACACGGCAACCTCGCGCTGACGTCCGGCGCGCGCACCCGGTGGTCGACGCGCACTCACGCCGCCACTTCACTCGTCCTCGGCGACCACGGCGTCCTCGCCCTGTTGTCGCCGGGCGGCACCGTGTGGACCAACCGGATGGGCAACCGCTGCGACCCGCACATCGCCGGCAAGAACGTGCAGATCGATCTCAAGCATCAGTCAGCGCTGCTGTGCAACGACGAGACCCAGTTGCTGACCACGCCGATCACGAGCGGTGCGGTCGACGTCGGTGACGGCACGCCGACCGGAACGTGGTGGGTGCAGAGCAAGCAGCGTGACCGTTACCTGTATCCGGCGGCCGGCGGTGCGTACTACGTGCACTACTGGCTTCCCTACGACGGTGCCTACGGCATGCACGATTCGCCCTGGCAGCGGTTCCCGTACGGCAGCCAGCGCTACCGCACCAACGGTTCGCACGGCTGCGTGCACTTCCCGGGCGCTGCGATCGCATGGATGTACGGCTGGATCCGGGTCGGCACGCTCGTGCACATCTACGGCTGAGCCCAGAGCGCACTGCTACCCGGCCAGGTGCGCCGCCGACGTCCGTCCGAGCAGCGGCGGAATCGTCGTGACCGCGTCGGCGAGCTCGTCGAGCGACTCGCCGAACAGCGCTTGCGCGCCGTCGCACAGTGCTGACTCGGGGTTCGGGTGCACGTCGACCATCACACCGTCGGCACCAGCGGCGATTCCTGCCCGGGCCAGCGGGACGACCAGGTCGCGGCGTCCGGCAGCGTGGGACGGATCGACGATCACCGGCAGGTGACTGAGGCGCTGCACCATGGCGATCGCCGACACGTCGAGCATGTTGCGGATCGACGGCTCGAAGCCGCGGATGCCGCGCTCGCACAGCACGATGTCGAGATTGCCGCGCTGCGCGATGTACTCGGCCGCCATGAGCCATTCTTCGTAGGTCGCCGTGAGCCCGCGCTTGAGCATGACCGGCTTGCCGGTCGCACCGACCGCCTGCAACAGCGCGAAGTTCTGCATGTTGCGCGTGCCGATCTGCAACATGTCGGCATGTTCGGCGACCACGTCGACGTCACCGACGTCGAGCACCTCGGTGACGACGGGGAGCTGGATCTCGTCGCGCACTTCCGACAGGATCCGCAGCCCGTCCACGCCAAGACCTTGGAACGCGTAGGGCGAGGTGCGCGGCTTGAAAGCACCGCCGCGCAGCAGCGTTGCACCTGCTCGCTTGGCCATGCGCGCGGCTTCGAGCGTCTGTTGCGGCGTCTCCACAGCGCACGGCCCTGCGATGAAGGTGAAGGTGTCCGGCCCGATCGGCACGCCACCGACGCGGATCGTCGATCGGCGCGCGTGATTCTGCGCCGACACCAGCTTGTACGGGGCGGTGATCCGCATCGTCTCGACGACGCCGGTCAGCCCGCCGGCGTCCATCGTCTCGAGCACCTGCTCCGTGCCGACGACGCCGATGATCGTGCGCGTCACGCCACGGCTGACGAATGCCTGCCCGCCGTGAGCTTCGATGTGCGCGACAACAACGTCGATGTCGGCATCGGTCGCCTCCGGCGACATGACGATGACCATGTGCCGCAGCCTATCCAGACGGCCGGATCAGACGATGGTCACCTTGACGACGCTGCCTGTGCGCACCTGAGTACCGGCACCGGGATCGACGTTGATGACCCGGCCGGCGGTGCCACCGAAGTCCTTCACGACCTCGACCTGCAGGCCGAGCTGTTCGAGCTGGGGCTGCAGGTCGGACAGCGGTTCGAGCACGTGGTAGTCGGGGATCGTGACGAACTCGGGCCCCTTCGACACGTGCACGGTCACCGTGCTGCCCCACCGCAGGCTCTGCCCACTCTGGTCGATCGAAATGACCTGACCGTTCGGAACTGTGTCGCTGTAGTCGTCGCTTCGGCTCGCGACGAGATGGTGCCGCTTCAGGATCAGGACGACCTGGTCGTAGGTCTCCCCGCCCTGCACCTGAGGCACGATCACCTGCGGCTTGCCGGACGACACGACGAAGGCGACCCCGGAGTTGCGGCGCACGGGCGACCCGGCACGCGGGATCGTCTTGATCACGTCGCCGGCCGGCACGGTCAGGCTCGGCTGCACACGTTGTCCGACCGTCGTGTGCGTCACCCCGTGCGTGATCAACGTCTGTTCGGCATCGGACTGTGTCATGCCCGAGACGTCCGGAACCGGGATTCGGTCCTTGCCCAGCGACACGACGAGCCCGACCGCGTCGCCCTGCGACACGCGCTCACCGGCACCGGGACTCGTGCGCACGACCATGCCTGATGGCACCGTCTCGCTGAACACGTGCGTGATCGTCGGGCTTATCGCGTAGCCGGCCTTGTGCAGCGCGGCATCGGCCGCCGGGATCGAGAGCCCGGTGAGTTTCGGTACGTGCGTGTTCCACTCGCGCCAGAGCCGCACGCCGACAAGGCCGCCGCCCAGGGACAGCGCGCCCAGCAGCAGCACTGCGACGAGTGCGATCAGGCGTCGACGGCGTCTGCGCACGCGTGCGGACACGGGACGCCGCGGCGGGATCACGATCGGCGGCGGGGGAGCCGGCCGCGGCTCGACGATCTCGGTGTCGTGTCGCACGGAGCCGTTGCGCAGGTTGTCGGTGCGGCCGGTGCCGCCGGGCACGGTGCGCGTCGTGCGACCGGTGGTGGTCACCGGACCGGTGTTGGTGGTGCGAGCGCCGACCCGTGCGGAGTGCGGCCTGTTTCGACCGTTCGCCTGAGGCTGCGTGCGCAGACGCGGCGGCACGGGGACGACCGGTAGTGCGAGTTGGGCGCGCGTGTCGGCGAGTTCGGCCAGGAACGCCGAGGCGTCGACCGGACGCCCGCTCGGATCACTGTCGGTCGCAGCGACGACGATCTCGTCGATCGGTGTCGGGATGCCCTTCACCCTCGACGACGGAGCGGGCACCCGGCTGTGCACGTGCTGGTACGCGACGTTCATCGCCGAGTCGCCGCGGAACGGCGGCTGTCCGGTGAGCAGTTCGAACATGACGATGCCGGCCGAGTAGACGTCCGAGCGCTGGTCGGAGCGGCCGTGCACGATCTGCTCCGGCGCGCAGTACGCGACCGTGCCCATCATCAGGCCGGTACGGGTGGACGCCGCGTCGGCGTCGATCGCCCGGGCCAATCCGAAGTCGGCGACCTTCACCAGGCCCTCGTCCGACAGCAGGATGTTCTCGGGCTTCACGTCGCGGTGGACGAGGCCGGCGCGATGCGCGGCGGACAGCGCGCTGAGCACCGGCTCCATGATCGACACCGCTTCGGCGGGGCTGAACCCGCGCCGGGCCGCCTGCCGCTCGCGGATGAGATCGCGCAGCGTTCGCCCCGACACGAGCTCCATGACGAGGAAGACATGGTGCCCGGACGAGTCGTCGACGCCCTGGTCGTAGACCGCGACGGTGTTGACGTGGGTCAGCCGCGCGGCTGCGCGCGCCTCACGCGCGAACCGGTCGCTGAACTTGGGGTCTGCCGACAAGGATGAGGCCATCACCTTGACGGCGACACGACGATCCAGCCGCTCGTCGACAGCCGCGTAGACGACCGACATCCCGCCGCGCGCGATGCGGTCGAGGATGCGGTAGCGGCCCTCGAGCAAGCGGCCGACCAACGGGTCAGCGGTCGCCGTTTGCACACGAGGAGTCTACGGGCGCAAGGGCGCCCTTCCGGCGTAGGCAGCGCCGGGACAGCCGTATTCTCAGGCGACGTGGAGATCACCCGCAGTTCCGACACGCCGGGCGAGCGATTTCGCAGCGGTCAGGTCGAATTGCTCGCCGATGCCGACAGACCGGGCGGCTGGCTGTTGTTGACCGATCGCATCCGGCAGTCCTACGTCGACCTGGACGATCCCACCTACCTCGATTTCGAGTACGTGCAGGCCTTCGCAGATGTCATCGAACTGTTACCGGACGGACCGCTTGCCGTGACCCACATCGGCGGCGCCGGCTGCACGTTGGCGCGTTACGTTGCCGCCCGCCGTCCGGGCTCGCCGCAGATAGTGCTCGAACCGGACACCGAATTGACGACGACGGTGCGCGCGCGGCTGCCCTTCGCCCGCGCCGCGCGCATCCGCATCCGCGCGGTCGACGGCCGAACGGGCATCGCTCGCCTTGCCGACTCCAGCGCTGACGTCGTCGTCCTCGACGCCTACCTCGGTGGCCGGGTACCGGCCGAACTCACCACGACCGAGTTCCTCGCCCAGGTCGCTCGCGTGCTGCGCCCGGACGGAGTGCTGCTCGCCAACCTCGCCGACGGACCGCCGCTGCGCTTCAGCCGTCGGGTCGCCCGAACGGTTGCCGAGCACCTGCCGAACGTCGCGTTGCGCTCGGACGCCTCGGTGTTGCGGGGTCGTCGGTTCGGCAACGTCGTGCTCGCGGCGTCCCGGGCGCCGTTGCCGAGCGACGAACTCGCCCGGGTGGCGGCGTCGGCCATGTTCCCCCAGCGGCTCGTGGCCGGCGCGCAACTCGCCACGTTCGCCGGACGGGCACCGGTGCTCACCGACGCCGACCCGATGCGCTCGCCGGCCCCGCCCGACGAGATCTGGCGGGTGCAGTAGGGGAATCAGATGCTGTTGAATCAAGCCCGTGGCTGCACACCAACCCCAGTACACCGATCGCGCGCGCGCCGAGTCGTTCGGCTCGGTCGCGGCCGCCTACGACCGGTTCCGGCCGTCGTACCCCGACGCACTGATCAGCGACCTGGTCGAGCTCGCACCCGACCGGGTCCTCGACGTCGCGTGCGGCACCGGGAAGGCGGCGGTATCCCTCGTCGCTTGCGGGCTGGCCGTCCTCGGCGTCGAGGCCGACCCGAAGATGGCTGCGATCGCACGCACGCACGGCCTGATCGTCGAGGAAGCCAAGTTCGAGGACTGGGACGACGCGGGGCGCACCTTCGACCTCATCACCTGCGGGCAGGGCTGGCACTGGATCGACACCAGCGTCGGTGACGAGAAGGCGGCCCGGCTGCTCAAACCGGGCGGCACGCTTGCCCTGTTCTGGAACCGCGACACGTTCGACGACGATGTGCGCGCCGAACTCGACCGTGTCTACGACGAGCACGCGCCCGAGCTCGCAGGCGCCGATCGAGGCCACAGCGACGATCCGTTCGTCGAGCACCTGCGTCAGATCGGCAAGTTCGCATCGGTCGACACCGAGGTGTATCGCTGGGCGACGACCGTCGAGGTCGACGACCTGGTCGGGCGCGCCGGCACGTACAGCGACCACATCCGGTTGCCCGCCGAGCGGCGCGACGCGCTGCTCGATGCGATCCGCGCCGTCATCGACCAACACGGCGGAAGCGTCACCGTGCACTACAAGACGTACACGATCTTTGCGAGGACCCCGGAGTGACGATGGACGTTCTCGCGCTGCCGGACATCGCCGAACAGCTCAACGTTCCGGTCACCCGCGTCCACCAGTTCGTACGCGACGGCCAGCTGGTCGCCACCCGCGTCGACGGAGGCCCGCGCGGGGTGCCCGCCCTGTTCGTTCAGGACGGCGCGATCGTCAAGGCGCTGCCGTCGGTGATCACCGTGCTGCGCGATGCGCACTTCACCGACGACGAGATCATCGACTGGCTGCACCGGCCGGACGAGTCACTGCCCGGATCCCCGATCGAGGCGCTGCGTGCCAACCGTGGCTCGGAGGTCAAGCGACGGGCCCAGGTCGCCGGCTATTGAGCCACCTCACGTACCTGGTCATCCTCGCCGCATGCCTCGTCGGCACCGCACCGCTGGAACTGGTGCTGCACGTCGGGGTCTACGTGCAGTGGCGACGGCTGCTCGCAACCCTGGTGCCGGTCGTCATCGTGTTCAGTGCGTGGGACCTCTACTCGATCCATCGCGGACTGTGGCGCTACAACTCGCGCTATGTGGTCGGGCTCGACCTGCCCGGGCACCTGCCGGTCGAGGAACTGCTGTTCTTCATCGTCATTCCGATCTGTGCGGTGCTGACCTACGAAGCGGTGCTCGCCCGGCGACCGCAGTGGCGCTCATGAGCTACACCGCTCTCGCAGTGCTCGGCGTGCTCGTCGCACTTGCGGTCGACACCGTCGTCGTACGGACGATGCTGGTGCGCCGTAAGGCGTTCTGGGTCGTATACGCGATCATGCTGTTCTTCCAGCTGGTCACCAACGGACTGCTCACGGGCATCCCGGTCGTCCGCTACGACGTCCACACCATCATCGGCTGGCGAATCGTCTACGCGCCGGTCGAAGACCTGCTGTTCGGGTTCGCGCTGGTGCTGGTCACGCTCGCGTTGTGGGTGCGGCTCGGCGAGCGCGAACGGCATTGGTCAGACCACTGAGCGCAACGCTGCCGCGGCGGACGAGCCCGACCGAGACGCGGTGCGAGAACACGTCGTAGTCGGCGGCCTCGATCCCGTCGAGGATGCCTTCGTAGAGGGTCAGCGCCGTCCGAAGGCAATCGCGGGACGAGGCGTCGACGAGGTCGATCCCGATCTCGGCGCGGCGGTACAGACCGCGGGCGCGCTCGATCTCCCAGGCGAGCAGGTTGCGAATCGGTTCGTCGACACGTCCGCGGCGCAGGCGGTCACGGTCGACGCCGAACTGGTCGAGACTCGCCTGCGGCAGGTAGACGCGTCCGCGCCGCAGATCCTCGTCGACGTCGCGCAGGAAGTTGGTCAGCTGGAACGCGTAGCCCAAGTCGATCGCCGGCGTCTCGAGTCGGTCCCAGCCGACGCTCGGGTCC
This sequence comes from uncultured Actinomycetota bacterium, assembly GCA_963754285.1. Classification (GTDB taxonomy): domain Bacteria; phylum Actinomycetota; class Actinomycetes; order Mycobacteriales; family Jatrophihabitantaceae; genus RYN-133. The sequence continues at coordinate 489,708 of CAVWFN010000006.1, read as the reverse complement.
GCGCGGCCGAGAATCGGCAGCGTCTGCAGGCCGATCACGGCCGCCGACCCCCACATGTAACGGACGAGGTCGTCATAGGTCGCGTACTCGGTGATCGTGAGATCCATTCGCATCGACTCGAGGAAGTCGGCGAAGTAGCTGTGCGGGATCTGCCAGCGCGCGACGGTGTCGATGACGGCGCGGCACACCGGATCGCTGGTCGCGCCCCAGTCGAGTTCGGCGAGGAAATCGTCGCACCACTGCGCGAAGCCGGTCACGCCGTGTTCGTCGACCATGTCGTCGACGTGGCGGGCGAACCCGTAGAGCGCATGAATGTACGGACGTTTGGGTTGGGGCAGCAGCAGCGTTGCGAGGAAGTAGGTGCGACCGTGGCGCGCGTTGAGCGCGCGACACAGTCGATAGCTGGCACGCAGCGCCGGGTCGCTGATGCCGGCAGCGTCGAGCTCGCGCATGTCAGCCCGTCACCCGCTGCGCGGCCAGGCGTCCGGACACCAGCACCATCGGGACGCCGACGCCGGGCTGGGTGTTCGACCCGGTGTAGACGAGATTCTCCACGCGGCGGTCGAGAGTCGCCGGACGGAACGGTCCGGTCTGGGTGAACCGGTGCGATGCCGCGAAGGGAGCGCCGGCGGCGATGCCTTGCGCGCGCCAGTCGAGCGGTGTGACGACGTGCTGACACTCGATACCGTCGCGGAAACCGCCGTAGCCGCGATCCTCGATCGTGTCGACGATGTGGTTGCGATACCGATCGCGATCGCGCGCCCAGTCGATGCCGCGGCCGGTGACGAGGTTCGGTGCGGGGAACAGCGCGTAGTACGTGTGGCGCCCTGACGGCGCCAGCGACGAGTCGGTGACCGTCGGCGCCGTGAGCAGGAAGGACGGGTCGCTCATCACCTCACCTTGCTCGATGATCTGGTCGAAGGTCTGTTCCCACGCCCGGCCGAACTCGATCGTGTGGTGCGCCATGTCCTCGTACGCCGCCGCCGAGCCGACGTGCAACACGACCGCGCTGGGGGAGTAACGCAGCCGACGCACCGCACGCGGCGTGTAACCGGGCGGGAGGAGATCGCGCATGGCGACCGGCAGGTCGGCGTTGACGACAACGACGTCGGCGGGAATGCGCTCGCCGTCGCGGGTGATGACCGCGCGCGCTCGACCACCCGACACCTCGATCCGCGACACGTCCGTGTTGTAGCGCAGCCGCACACCATGTGCCGCGGCCGCACCGGCGAGCGCGCGGGGCACTGCGTGCATGCCGCCCTCGGGGAAGTACACACCGGCGACGCTGTCCATGTACGTGATCACCGAGTAGATGGCGAGGGCCTGCGCCGGTGCGAGCCCCGCGTACATCGCCTGGAAGGAGAACAGTCGTCGCAACCGCTCGTCGGAGAAGAACTGGCCGACCTTGGTCGCGAGCCGGCGAAAGCCGCCACCCGCGACGAGTCGCAGCAACGGCAGTCCGAGCAGCTGCAGCGGGTGATCGAGGTTGCGGTCGATGAAGTGCGGCATCTCGAGGGCGTACAGCCGCCGCAGGTAGGCAACGAAGTCTCGGTAGCCCTCGGCGTCGGCGGCGCCGCAGGTCTGCGCGATCTCGTCGTACATCGCCGACACGTCGGCTCGCACATCGATCGACGTCCCGTCGGCGAACCGGGCCCGATACGCCGGATCGAGACGATGCAGGGTCAGCCAATCGCCGAGGTCTTCGCCGACCGCCGCAAGGGGGGCCTGGACGAGCTCGGGCATCGTGAGCACGGTCGGCCCGGTGTCGAACAGGTAGCCGTGATCACGCAGCAGCCCCGCGCGCCCGCCGGGCACGGCCGCACGCTCGACGACGGTGACGCTGCGCCCGGCCCCCGCAAGGTGCAGTGCGGCCGACAATCCACCGAGTCCGGCGCCGACAACGACGACCGAATCGGTCGGACCGGGCACCGTGCGCATCGCTAGGCACGTTACTGGCCGCGCACCGAGGCCGGTCGAGTCGGTCGGAGGGCCCCGGCTCAGTCAGCCCGGGTCAGTTGTCGCGGTGCAGTGTGGTCGGGGTCGTCTCGAGGTCGTGGCGTGTGGGCCGGATGCGGGCCGCCGACAGGCGGTGCCGTCGGTTGTTGAGCATCACGACGAGCATGACCACGAGTGCGATGACCAGCCCGTCGAGCAAACCGGTGAACACACCGGCGACGGGCGAGGTTGGCGTCATGTCTTCCATGGTGCCCCTGTGACATGTCAAATTTCACGTGCGCCGGCAATGCAAGAGATGTGAGTTGTCAGACAACTCGCGATGATCGGCGGCGTCAGCCCGAGCGCTCGGCCCGTAGCAGCAGCACCGAGCGGGCGCTGAGGCGCACGCTCGCGCCGCCCGCCACCACCCGCGACGCCGCGGGCGCGCCCGACGATCGGCTCGTGTCGAGAACGACCGTGTACTGGTCGGCCCACGGCGTGCCGGGGACCGTCCACCGCACGCCCTGGTCGCCGGCATGCAGGAGCAGCAGGAACGAATCGTCGACGATCACTTCTCCGCGGCGGTCGCGATGACGCAGCCCCCGTCCGTCCAGGTACATGCCGATCGAGCGCAACTGCGAGTCGAACCAGTCGTCCGCGGTGAACTCGCGCCCGGCCGGGTGGAACCAAGCGAGGTCCTTGCAGCCGTCCCCGCCTGCGACGGCGCGTCCCTCGAAGAACGCGGGCTGGCGCAGCACCGGATGCCGGCGTCGCAGCGCAAGCAGTTGCCGGGTGAGATCGAGCATGTCCTGCGACGCCTCGGACGAACTCCAGTCGAGCCACGACACGGGGTTGTCCTGGACGTAGGCGTTGTTGTTGCCGTTCTGGGTGCGCCACCGCTCGTCGCCGGCGACCAGCATCGGCGCCCCGGTCGACAGCAGCAGCGAGCACAGCAGGTTGCGCGCCTGGCGCAGCCGCAGCGTCTGCACGTCTTCCGGCGCCGGATCACCTTCGTAGCCGCAGTTGTAGGAGCGGTTGTCGTCGGTGCCGTCCTTGTTGTTCTCGCCGTTGTCGCCGTTGTGTTTCTCGTTGTAGGAGACCAGGTCGCGCAGGGTGAACCCGTCGTGCGAGGTGACGAAGTTGATCGAGGCGATCGGCAGGCGGCCGTCGTCGCCGTAGAGGTCGGACGAGCCCGACAGTCGATAGGCGAGATCGCGGACGCCGCCGTCGCCGAAGGCCCAGAACGAGCGCACGGTGTCGCGGTACTTGCCGTTCCACTCCGTCCACAGCGGCGGAAACTCGCCGACCTGATAGCCGCCGGCACCGACGTCCCACGGTTCGGCGATCAGCTTCGCCTGCGAGATGACGGGGTCCTGGTGGATGGTGTCGAAGAACGACGAGAGCTTGTCGACGTCGTGCAGCGAGCGCGCGAGCGCGGAGGCGAGATCGAACCGGAAGCCGTCGACGTGCATGTCGGTGATCCAGTACCGCAGCGAGTCGGTGATCAACTGCAACGGGAACGGGCGGCGCGGGTCGAAGGTGTTGCCGCAGCCGGTGTAGTCGACGTAGCGCGAGGGGTCGTTCTCGGCGAGGCGGTAGTAGGACTGGTTGTCGATGCCGCGGAAGGACAGCAGCGGCCCGTCCGGGCCTGCCTCGGCAGTGTGGTTGTAGACGACGTCGAGGATGACCTCGATGCCCGCCGAGTGCAGCGCGCGCACCATCGACTTGAACTCGCGCACCTGGTTGCCCTGGCGTGACGCGTACGCCTCGTGCGGGGCGAAGAACCCGATCGAGTTGTAACCCCAGTAGTTGGCGTCCCCGCGACGTTGCAGGACGGGCTCGGACACGAAGTGATGGATCGGCTGCAACTCGACAGCTGTGACCCCGAGCGAGGTGAGGTACTCGATCGCGGCGGGGTGGGCCAGCCCGGCGTAGGTGCCGCGCAGTTCCGGTGGGATGTCCGGGTGCTGGCGGGTAAAGCCTTTGACGTGCAGTTCGTAGATCACGGTGTCGGCCCACGGCACCTTCGGTGCGCGGTCGCCGCCCCAGGGGAATGCGTCGTGGATGATGACCGACCGGGGCACGAAGGGCGCAGAGTCGTCGGACGAGTCCGGATAGACGGCGGGATCGTCGCGAAAGTCGCCGTCGATGGCGCGCGCGTAGGGGTCGACGAGCAGCTTGGTCGGGTTGTGGAACAGTCCGCGTGCCGGATCGTGTGGACCTTCGACGCGAAACCCGTAGCGTTGTCCTGGTCCGACGCCAGGAAGGTAGCCGTGCCACACGTGGTAGGTCGACTCGTCGAGCGGGATCCGCGTCTCGCGGTCGTTGCCGTCGAACAGGCACACGCTGACGCCGGTCGCGGTCGTCGACCAGAGCGCGAAGTTCGCCCCGTCGCCGTCCCAGTGCGCGCCCAGGGGGAACGGGTTCCCGGGCCACGCGCGATCGAGGCGCGCGGCCAACGCGGCCGTGAGTTCCTCGGGCTGCACGCTGGCGACTCTATTGGGCACCGGGATTCTCAGCTGATGCAGGGGAACGACCCAGGCAACGCTAGGGGGCACACCGTTTGCTTGTGGCAGACCCGCGGGACAGGTTCGGAATTCTCCCGCGGCGCGACCGGAGGTGAACGAGCGTGACCAGCCCATATCAGGGAAGCGGTGGCTACGGCCGCCCGTCCGGCGACGGGTGGTACACCGCGCCGTACCGCGATGACGCGCAGCCCTGGGATCCGTCCTATCCGCATCCGCCTGCCGCGCCCTACGGCTATGGCTACGGGTACCCGCCGCCGCCTCCCGCGCCGGTCGTGCGCCGCTCACGCGGTCTCATCGGAACGGTGGTCGTGCTCGCCGCCGCTCTGGTCGCGTCATTGATCGTCATTGCCTCGGGCATCACGCGAACGACCAACGGTATTGCTGTCGCAGGCGGCACGTCGAACACCAGCGGGTCGTCCGGGCACTCGGGTGGCAGTTCGGGCGGCAGTAACACCACGCCCGGCAACGGGTCGTTCCCCTTCCCGTCCGGAAACGGGTCGTCCGGGTCGTCCGGTACCTCGTCCGGCAAGGCCACGTCAGCGCAGCAGGTCGGCGTCGTCGACATCTACACCGTGCAGAAGTACAACGCGGCAGCCGCCGCAGGCACCGGCATCGTGCTGAGCTCCGACGGCGAAATCCTGACGAACAACCACGTGATCGACGGCTCGACGTCGATCCGGGTCCGGATAGTCACCACCGGCAAGAGCTACGTCGCCAAGGTCGTCGGCACCGCGCCGTCGAAGGACGTCGCGCTGATCAAGCTCGTCAATGCCTCGGGGCTCACGGTCGCCAACCTCGGCGATTCGGACACGCTCGCGGTCGCCGACAAGGTCGTCGGCGTGGGCAATGCCGGCGGCACCGGCGGGGTTCCGTCGTCCGCGACGGGCAAGGTCACCGCGTTGCACCGGTCGATCACAGCCTCCGACGAGACGGGGGCGAGCTCGGAGCGGCTCCACGACATCATCGTCACCGACGCGCCGATCAAGTCGGGCGACTCGGGCGGCCCGCTCTACGACGCCGACGGGCGTGTGGTCGGCATGGACACCGCGGCCAGCACCTCGGGCCAGCAGGTGGGCTTCGCGATCCCGATCAACGACGCGCTCTCGGTGATCGCGCAGATCCGCAAGGGCATCGAGACCAGCGCGATCCACCTCGGCTACCCGGGCTTCCTCGGCGTCAGCGTGACGCCGTCGAGCGGTTCCGGTGCGCTGGTCGCCGGCGTGCTCGCGGGTGGCCCCGCCGCCGGTGCCGGCATCACGGGCGGGGACGTGATCACGAAGGTCAACAGCACCGCCGTGACGAGTTCGACCCAACTGCACAACCTGATGAGCAGGTCGAACCCCGGGTCGCGCGTCAGCGTTACCTACGACGACACGAACAATGCCAAGCACACCGTCAGCCTGACGTTGGCGACCGGACCTGCCGACTGAGGCGAATTCCTGATCGATGCGAATCGGTCACCACAACTCGCGGCGCGCGTTCTTCCTCCTGTGGGACGCGCGCCGCGTCGTGCTCGGTACGCCTTGCTCGGTACGCCTTGCTCGGTACGCAAGGATGGGGGCGTGGTCGACAGCGGTGAGGCCGGCGCGGACGTCGAGGTCAATCCCGATGCCGTGCTGCAGTTCGCCCAGGTCACCGTGCGACGCGGCACGAAAACGCTGCTGAACCAGATCGACTGGACGGTCGAGGAGGACGAGCGCTGGGCCATTCTCGGCCCCAACGGCGCCGGCAAGTCGACGCTGATCAACATCGCCGCAGCCACCCTGCATCCGACGTCCGGACACGCCTACGTGCTCGGCGAGCGCATCGGACGCGTGGACGTGTTCGACCTCCGTCCGCGCATCGGGTTCGCCGGAGCCGCCCTGGCTGAACGCATCCCGGCCGGCGAGATCGTCACCGACGTCGTGGTCAGCGCCGGGTACTCGGTGCTCGGACGCTGGCGCGAGGCCTACGGACGGCTGGACGTGCGTCGAGCGGTGAAGCTGCTGGATCGGTTCGGCGTCGGCGGCCTCAGCGAGCGACGGTTCGGAACCCTGAGCGAAGGCGAGCGCAAGCGCGTGCAGATCGCCCGTGCGCTCATGACCGACCCCGAGTTGCTGCTGCTCGACGAGCCGGCTGCCGGGATGGACCTCGGCGGGCGCGAGGACCTGCTTGCGGCGGCTGTCGCGATTCAGCGCGGACCCCGACGCTCCCGCGTCGGTGCTCGTCACCCATCACGTCGAGGAACTGCCGACCGGTATCTCCCACGTCATGCTGTTGCGTGACGGTGCGGTCGTCGCATCGGGACTCGCCCGCCAGGTGCTCACCGATGAGAATCTGACCGAAACCTTCGGGCTGCCCATTCACGTCTGGCGCCGATCGGGGCGCTGGTACGCCCGCGCGATTTAAGAATATCTTTGGGAAAATTGCATATTACGCATTTGGCGTGATTCGCGTACGTTTGCGCCATGACAATTACCCTTCATCGCCGCAAGGCGACGGCAGTGGCCGCGGCGCTTGCGCTGCCGCTACTCGGCGTGGCCGCGCTGGCCCCGTCGGCGACGGCAGCAGCACCGGCGCTGCGAACCGTCCACGGGAACGCTCCGTCCTGGGCCCGATCGGCCAACGTGGTCGGAGCCGCCAACCCGAACCGCACGCTCACCGTGCACATCGGCCTCGCGCCGCGTAACCCCGCGGGCATCGCGAAGCTGGCCGCTGCCGTGAGCAACCCACGCAGCGCGTCCTACCAGCACTATCTGAGCCCGAAGCAGTACTTGTCGCGGTTCGGCCCGACCAACGCGCAGGTCGCGAAGGTGCGCTCGTTCCTGCGAGGCGCCGGGTTGCACATCGTCGGTCAGACGCCGTCGCGCGAGTCGATCGCGGCGAGCGGCACCGTGCGCCAGCTCGATCGTGCGTTCCACACGACGATGCGGGTCTACCGCCACGACGGCCAGAAGGTGCGAGCTCCGGCCACCGCGGCGAAGGTTCCGGCCTCGGTCGCGTCGGCGATCATGTCGGTCGGCGGTCTGACGGACTCCTCGACTGCGCTGCGTCCGGACATCGTCACTCGCGATCGCGGTGCGCACGCGGGGACTGCCTCGCCGCGTGCAACCAAGCCGGTGCAGGTTCCGACGCCGTGCTCGACCTACTACGGCGAGCACCACGTCGACAATCTGCCGAGCGCGTACGGGCACACCTCGTTCCCGACGGCGAACTGCGGCTACGAGCCGGCGCAGGAGCGCGGTGCCTACGGTCTCGGGGCCAACGCGCGCAAGTACCCCAACCAGGGGTCGGGCGTGACAGTCGCGATCATCGACGCGTACGCGTCACCGACGATGGCTTCGGATGCGCAGACCTACAGCAAGCGCAACGGGCTGCCCGGCCTGAAGCCGGGGCAGTACTCCGAGTACCCGCCGACAACCGCGTACTACGACCAGAGCGCGTGCGGCAGTTGGACCGATGAAGAGTCTCTCGACGTCGAAGCCGTGCACTCGATGGCGCCGGGCGCGCGGATCGCGTACGTCCCGGCCGCGAGCTGCAACGACTCCGACTTCATCGATTCCTACGATCTGATCCTTGCTCCCGCAGGTGACTCGTCGCATCCGTTGGCGACGATCGTCAGCAACTCCTACGGCGACACGAGCGACCTGATCCCGGGTGACATCGAGAACGAAGAGCACGCGCGCTTCCTGCAGGGTGCGGTCGAGGGAGTCGGTTTCTACTTCTCCTCCGGTGACGACGGTGACTCGGCCGCGCTGAACAACGGCACGCCGCAGCCTGACTCGTCCGCGAACGACTGGGCCGTCACCGCTGTCGGTGGCACCACGCTCGGTGTGAACCGCACGGACGGCTATCAGTTCGAGACCGGCTGGGGCAACGACCGCACGTACCTCGTCCAGAACACCAAGACCAAGAAGGAATCGTGGCTTGCGCCGTTCCCGGGCGACTTCTACGCCGGCGCGGGCGGTGGGACGAGTTCGGTGTGGAAGGAACCCGATTACCAGAAGGGGATCGTTCCGGACTCGCTGGCGAACTCGAATCCCGGCGATCGCGGCCCGGGCCGTGTCGTTCCGGACATCGCGGCGAACGCTGACCCGTACACAGGATTCCTGGTCGGGTACAGCACTGACGCGGGCAATGGCCCGGTGTACTCCGAGGGATCGATCGGCGGCACGTCGCTGGCGTGCCCGACGATCGCCGGCATCATGGCGGTCGCGCAGCAGCGCGGTGGTGGTTCGGCGATCGGTTTCGCCAACCCGCTGCTGTACTCGTTGAACGCGAACGCGTTCCACGACGTCAAGGCGCCGACTGCGGCGGACCAGAAGGCGGTCGTGTACTACTCGGCCGCCGCGCAGGTGACCCGCCTCGTGTCGGAGAACGACGACACCTCGCTGAACACCACTGCGGGCTACGACAACGTGACCGGACGCGGATCGCCGTCGTCCAGCTTCATCACTGCAGTCGACAACGCCAGCTGATCGACAACGAGTAAGTAAGGACCGGGGCCGCCTCCTTTGGAGGCGGCCCCGGTTCGTGTCAGTCGACCTCGATGAAGCGCACGTCGAAGGTTGCGTCGTCGTGGATGAGCAACTCGGCCATCGTCGCTCGAGGCTGGCGTCTGCGGTCGGTCGGCGAACCCGGATTCACCGCGCGCTGGTTTGCGAACGTTTCGTCCCACGGGATGTGCGAGTGACCGAACACCACAAGGTCGGCGGTCGGGAACATCGTCGCGAGTCGGGCCGCCCGACCCTTGGCCGGGCCGCTGTCATGGATCATCGCGACGGCCAGCCCGCCGAGCGAAAGCTCCAACGTGTCCGGCGCGCCCCACGCGGCCACGTCCGGACCGTCGTTGTTGCCGCGTACTGCGTGGACCGGCGCGAAGGCGGACAGCTCGTCGAGCGTCTCGGCGAGGCAGACGTCGCCGGCATGCAAGATCGCGTCGGCCCCGTCCAGCACACGAGCGACGTTCGCCGGGCACCGCTTCCAGCGCCGCGGTGAGTGGGTGTCTGCCAGCAGGGCTACGCGCACCAATCAGTACTACCCGACGACGCGAAGTCGGCGTCGCAGAACCAGCAAAGCAGAAGTCCCCGACCCGAAGCGGCGAATGACCAGAGCAGGATGACCCGCCACGATCAGGGACATCCCGAGCGCGGGATGAGTAGTCAGTCTTGGTCCACGAAGGTTGACCGAGTTACCCCGGTTCTTGACCACGAACGCAACCGCAGGTCCGGCTACGGATCGGCGGCAGGTGATTCGTCGATCGGTTTGCCGTAGCGCCGCCCGGTGGGCGAGGTCCACCAGGTCGTGCCGGTCTGGTCGCGGAACACCGACCAGCCGGCGTCGTGCTTGCAGTGGTGATGCCGCGAGCAGAGTGGTTCGAGGTTCGCGATCACGGTGTTGTGTCCGTTGAAGGGGATGATGTGGTCGCACTCGGAGTTGATCGCCCTGCGGTTGCAGCCGGGGAAGCGGCAGGTCGGGTGCTGCGCGGCCACCCAGCGCAGCTGGGCCGCGGAGGGGAAGCGGCGTTCGGGGTGGTCGTCGATGCCGCACTGCGGGATCACCCGGCCTGTCGAGTCGACCAGGACGCGGTCGATGCGCGTGGAGGGGTCGGCGAGGATGTCGCGGACCTGCGCAGGCCGGGATCGGGCCGTAACCGGCCAGCTCTCCCGGCAGGTCGCTCGACCCGTCGGCGGTGTCTTGCCGGACGAGGACCTGCACCCGCATCCCGCGCGCCGGCGTCCCCGCCGCGGTGCGACCCAACACCAAGTCACGCAACGCGTCGGCGCGGCGCTGATCCATCGTGCGCGCATCACTCGCTGTGCCAGCCTGCTTCGCGAGCTCGGTGAGCCGGGCATACATCGCCTCGCCGTCCGCGGCGGTGTGCGTCGACCAGATCCCGGCCATGCCGTCGGGCAACGGAGTGCAGTGCACCAGCCGCTGCGCCTTCGCCTCGACATGACGTTCCTCGGCCTTGCGGGTGTCCAGGCGCGCAATGGTGCGTCGCAACGAGGCGCGGAACTGGGTCACCGTCAACTCCGCCGCCCGCTCGAGCACCTTCTCTTCGACCTTGGCGATCACCGCCGCGTTCCAAGTGGCAGGTCAGCTCCGCCGCGACCCGCACATGCGCATCGCTGATCCGCCCGGCCTCGTGCAACGCAAGCAGCCGCGGCAGCTTGGCGACCAGATGCGTGGCCTGCATCAACCGCGTCTTCGCGTAGTCCGGCGACCACCGCAACGCACACGCGACCTCGTCGCGCGCCCACTCCTTGCCATCGGCCGGGTCGTGGATCGAGGCCAAGAACACTTCGCGCCGCGCCTGCGCCCGAGCGATCACTGCATCGATCTCGGTCAGACAGTCGAACTTCTGATCACGCGTGCACGCCGCAGGATCCACCCGCAACAACCGCTCGATCTTCCTCGCCACAACCCGCACACTACGAGCAGGGTCTGACACTTTCCGGCGAGAATCTCCAACTATTTTCAGTGATTCGCCAAATCGTAACGGCGCTTGGCCGCTTCGTCCGCGCAAAATCGATGGGCAGCCCTTCGCCCCGACCGTAAGGTTCCGAGGTCCCCGAGTTGTGGAGAGTTCTGCCTGTGAGCAGCGCGCCGTGGAAAGTCCATCAGTACTGCTGTTTCTGGATAGCGAGTCCCGTTGTAACCGCTGCCGAGATCAGTGAGCTGCTCGGCGTTGCACCCGACCGTGTCAGCGTTCGAGGAAGCAGACGGTCTCACCCGACACCCGTACCGATCGAGCACGCCTGGGAGCTCCGCTGCGAGCGGCATGCCCGGATCGACGACCAGGCCAGCGAGGTGCTCCGCCGGATCGAGCCCGTCGCAGACAGGGTGCGCGCGCTGACGAACCGCGACGACGCCACCGCTGGCCTGATGATGGTTCGCTATTTCGACGATGAGGATGGCGGCTACGAAGCGATGGGCTGGAGCCTCGCTGCAGCGCAGATCGCGCTCCTGGCCCGCATGGGTGCGTCGATCGAGGCAGACGAGTACGGCGGCGACTTCACCGCGACCAGCGCCTGATTGCGTCGCCGCTGCATTCGAGCCTTGACATCTAGATTGGCCGAATGCATGTCGCCGTCCGACCGATGACCGACGCCGATCTTCCCGGCGTGGTCGCATGGTTGGCCCAACCCCACGTGCACAGGTGGTGGCACCTCGACTACGACCTCGCCGCAGCAAAAGAGAAGTACGGACCACGGCTGCGCGGGGACGAGCCGACGCACATGCTGATCGTCGAGGCGGACAGTGAGTCGGTCGGACTCGCGCAGTGGTATCGCTGGGACGACTACATCGAGGATCGCGACAACTACCGAATCGGCCCCGGCGAGCTCGGCCTCGACTACGCGATCGGCGAGCCGTCCGCGTCCGGGCGCGGTGTCGGGACGGTGATGATCGCCCGCGTGCTCGACCTGCTCCGCGCCGAAGCCGCCGCCGGTACGCCGGTTACCGTCACGCCCGAAGCGGCAAACGTCGCATCGCGTCGCATTCTCGAGAAGAACGGCTTTACGCACACCGCGACCTTCCAGAGCGAGCACCTCGACGGACGGGCTCCCGAGGGACCCACCGCCGTCTACCGCCGACTGCTCTAGCGGAACCGTCCCTTCGTGCGTCCCGGCAGACCAGGAGCGAAGTGCGCACGGACCTCGGGTCGCGTCACGAAGTACACGAGGCCGGCGAGCACCAACGCCTGCACCAGCTGCTCGATGCGCATCCACACGGGATATGGCGTGAGCTGCACGAGAACCAGCGCGACGATGCCGATACACCCGAGCAGGATGACGCGGCGGTAGGCCCAACGCCGGCCGCGCACGAGCGCACGCACGAGGAACGCGTAGACCACGCTGACAACGATGTTGCCGATGACGCGGCCGATGATCCCCGCCGTATAACCGGCGCGGAGCGCATCACGCTGCGCCGGATCGGTGATGTGCCGGTGGTCCAGTTGGTAGTTGACGATGCTGTGCCGGGCGAACACGGTCACGATCGTCAGCAGGACCGAGAGACCCAGGTTGATCAACAGCAGGATCACGACCGGACGGAGCTCAGCAGGGGCGTCCTGCCAACCCGACTCGGGCGGTTCGGGCGGCGGTGCCGGCGGAGGTGGCGCGGGCGGATACGAACTGGTCACATGATCAGTCTCGCGCACCGACCCGGACTTCGCGCGCGGTCGGTTCGACTGCTGGCTAGGCTCAGTGCGGTCGATACCGAGGAGGTCCCGCGTCGTGGGTGAGTTCGTTCAGGTCGAAACCGGCCCAGCCGCAGTGGCGACGATCCGGCTGGCCAGGCCGCCGATGAACGCGCTCAACACGCAGGTACAGACCGAATTGCGCGAGGCGGCCGAGCAGGTCAGCGGCGATGACGCCATCCGAGCCGCTGTCATCTACGGCGGCGAGAAGGTCTTCGCCGCCGGTGCCGACGTGAAGGAGTTCGCCGGCCAGAGCCACGAATACATGATGACCGACGCGATGCGGCTCACGAATGCGCTCGACGCGCTGGCCCGCATCCCCAAACCAGTCATCGCCGCTGTCACCGGCTATGCCCTCGGCGGCGGCTGCGAACTGGCCCTGACCGCCGACTTCCGCGTCAGCGCCGACAACGCGCGATGGGGCCAGCCGGAGATCCTGCTCGGCATCATCCCCGGTGCCGGCGGCACGCAACGACTGCCTCGACTCATCGGCACGAGCAAGGCGAAGGATCTCATCTACACCGGACGATTCGTGAACGCCGACGAGGCCCTCGAGATCGGTCTTGTCGATGCCGTGGTTCCCGCCGACAAGGTCTACGAGACCGCAGTCGCGATGGCCGCGAAGTTCGCGAAGGGACCGGCGCGCGCACTCGGTGCCGCCAAGGCCGCGATCGACGGCGGCATGGATGCCGATCTCGCGACCGGCCTACGGCTCGAATCGCACTTGTTCGCCAGCCTGTTCGCGACCGAGGACCGCGCGATCGGCATGAGCTCGTTCCTCGAGAACGGACCGGGCAAGGCCGAGTTCACCGGGGCTCCGGAGTGAGCGCGCCGAATCCGCACGCCACCGCCGAAGAGGTCGAGGCCGCCTGGCGCGACCCGAAGCTGGCCAACATCCTCTATCACGACTGGGAAGCCGGCACGTACGACGAGAAGTGGTCGATCTCGTTCGACCAACGCTGTATCGACTACGCCCGCGAGCGCTTCGAGCACGTCGCCGGACGCAGCGGCTGGCCGTATCCGACCTCGCTCGAGCTCGGCTGCGGAACCGGCTTCTTCACCCTCAATCTCAAGCTCGCCGGCGTGATCGACGAAGGTCACGTCACCGACCTGAGCCCCGGGATGGTCGACGTCGCCCAGCGCAACGCGCGCAGTCTCGGCTTCGAGGTCGAAGGACGTGTCGCCGATGCCGAGCGTCTGCCTTACGACGACGACAGTTTCGACATCGTCATCGGGCACGCCGTGCTGCACCACATCCCCGACATCGATCTCGCCTTCCGCGAGATCCTGCGGGTGCTCAAGCCGGGCGGACGATTCGTGTTCGCCGGTGAGCCGACCGAGAACGGCGACTACATCGCGCGCCGCTTGTCGCGCTTCACGTGGTGGGCCGCGACGAACGTGACGAAGCTAAACGCGCTGTCGGCATGGCGTCGTCCGCAGCAGGAGCTCGACGAGTCGTCACGTGCGGCCGCGCTCGAAGCCGTCGTAGACATCCACACCTTCGCCCCCGACCGGCTCGAACGGATCGCTCGCGAGGCCGGGGCAGAGAAAGTGCACGTCGCCACGTCCGAACTGCTGGCCTCGTGGTTCGGCTGGCCGGTGCGCACCTTCGAGTGCGCGGTGCCGAAGGAGAAGCTCGGTATGCGCTGGGCGAACTTTGCGCTCAAGGGGTGGACGCGCCTCATGGCCGTCGACCGCGTGCTCGAGCACGTCGTCCCGAGGGGCTTGTTCTACAACGCCGAAATCACTGGGCTGAAGCCGGGGCGATGAAGTCGACGCGCTTCCTGACGTGGCGCTCGCTGCGCTGGGTGATCCGCAATCGCGCGTACACGCCGTGGTACCTCGTGCGGTACTGGCGCTTCTTCCTGCTCAAGACCCGCAACCCGCACGTCATCACCCGCGGGTTTGTCTTCCTCGACCGGGGCGCGCACGTCTACGCGCGCCGCGGATACGGCCGGTTGATTCTCGGCAAGTGGGTGCATCTCGGCGTCAACACGGCACTGCGCTGTCACGAGGGGACGCTCTCGTTGGGAGACAAGAGCAACCTCGCGCGCGACATCTCGATCAACTGTTATCTGGACGTCGAGATCGGTGACAGCGCGTTGATTGCCGACAGCGTGTACATCTCCGACTTCGACCACCGCTTCGACGACCTGGCCCGGACCATCAAGGACCAGGGGATCGTGAAGTCGCGCGTGCGGATCGAACGCGACGTGTGGCTCGGCACGAAGGTCACTGTCTGCCGTGGCGTCGTGATCGGCGAGGGCACGGTTGTCGGCGCCAATGCCGTCGTCACGAAGGATCTGCCGGCGTTCAGTGTCGCCGTCGGTGTGCCCGCGCGGGTGATCAAGGATCGCAAGCTGCTCGATTGAGAGCAGAATGCTGCTCATGGGCGCCGACGACATCGACCGCAGTTCGCGTGCGGCACGCGACTGGGCCGACGAGGCCGTGCGGCGGGTCGAAGCCGACGCGAACCGCTCGGCCGACACGCACCTCGTGCACTTCCCGCTGCCCGGACGGCCGCACGTCGATCTGTATCTGAAGGACGAATCGACCCATCCGACCGGGTCGTTGAAGCATCGCCTGGCACGTTCGCTGTTCCTGTATGCGCTGTGCAACGGTCAGATCAGCGAGGGGACGACGGTGATCGAGGCGTCGTCGGGTTCCACTGCCGTGAGCGAGGCGTACTTCGCACGGATGCTGGGCCTTCCGTTCGTCGCCGTCATGCCGGCGTCGACCAGCGCCGAGAAGATCGCGCTCATCGAGCGGGAAGGCGGCAAGTGTCAGCTCGTCGACGACGCCACGACGGTGTACGCCGAGGCGAGCCGGTTGGCGACCGAGACCAACGGCCACTACCTCGACCAGTTCACCTACGCCGAGCGCGCCACCGACTGGCGCGGCAACAACAACATCGCCGAGTCGATCTTCGCCCAGATGGCGTTGGAGAGATTTCCGGTGCCGACCTGGATCGTCGTCGGCGCGGGAACCGGCGGAACCAGCGCGACGATCGGCCGCTACGTCCGTTACCGGCGGCACGCGACGCGCCTCGCCGTCGTCGATCCCGAACACTCGGCCTTCTTCACCGGCTGGCGTGACGACGACAACGGTGCCGACGGGCGTCCCTCGCGCATCGAAGGCATCGGCCGTCCGCGAGTCGAACCGAGCTTCGTCCCGGGTGTGGTCGACCGCATGATCGCCGTGCCCGACGCGGCCTCGATCGCGACAGCGCGCGCGGTTGAAGCCGTCCTCGGTCGTCGCGTCGGTCCGTCGACCGGAACGAGCCTGTGGGGCGCGCTTCGCATCGCTCGTGAGCTCGACATCGAGGGCACGAGCGGGAGCATCGTCACCCTGCTGTGCGACGGCGGTGAGCGCTACGCCAACACCTACTACGACGACGGTTGGCTGGCCGATCAGGGCATCGACATCAGCCCGTACGAGACCGTGCTGCGCCACCTGCTCAGCTGATCAGCGCGTCGCGATCATTCATCCTGCGAATCGTTGCGACCGGCTATGGTCGTGCGCATGTCGAGCACACGTCCGGTCGCGGGTGCCGCCTTTCTGCTGACCCAGCTGGGCACGCACGCCGCGCAGCGTTACGCCGACCGCATCGGCGAGCACGGGCTCACGCCGCCGCAGACCGGAATCTTGCGGCTCCTCGCCGTGTCCGAAGGCATGAGCCAGCAGCAGCTGGCCGAGACCCTCGGCATGCTGCCGAGCCGGGTCGTCGTACTGATCGACGAGCTCGAGACGAAGGGCTTGGTCGAACGCGCCCGCAACGGTGCCGATCGGCGACGCAACTCGCTCGCTCTGACAGTGGACGGGCAGGCGACGCTGCGGACGGTCGCGAAGGTCGCGCGCGCACACGAGGACGAGATCACCGCGTCGCTGACGGCGAGCGAACGCGCAACTCTCGTCGAACTCCTCACCCGGATCGCCGATCAGCAAGGGCTGACCCCCGGCGTCCATCCGGGCTATCGGTCCTTGCGGCCGACTGCCTCCTCGTAGACTCCCACCGTCTGTTCGGCGACCGCGGCCCACGTGTACTGACGAGCCAGCACTCGTCGCGCTCTGCTCACCGAACGCCGTGCCGCATCGCGATCGGCGAGCACCGCGTCGACGGCATCGACGAGACCGGCTACGTCGCCCGCGACGAAGTTCGCGGTCGCGACGTGGTCGTCGATCAGATCCACAAGACCGCCGGTCGCGGCGACGACGACCGGCGTTCCCGCCGCGGCCGCCTCGAGCGCGACTATCCCGAAGGGTTCGTAGAACGAGGGGACGACGGCGACGTCTGCCGCGCCGAACAACGTCGCGATGTGCGGGCCGGGCACGAATCCCAGCCAGTCGACGCTGCGAGCGATGCGTAACGCCCGCGCCTGCTCGTGCAATGCCGCCTCATGCGTGCCGGTGCCTGCCACCGCCAGTCGCAGACCGGGGTGTCGTTCGCGAAGGGGACGAAGCGCCGCGAGCAGCGTCTGCACACCCTTCTCGTGCACCAGCCGTCCGGCGTACGCGACGAGCGGTCCGTCGCCCGCGTGCCGCGACCGGAGCTCGGCGCGCTGACGAGGCGAGGTGCGCCATCGGTCGATGTCGACCCCGTTCGGGACGACGTGCACCGTCGGCGGATCGAGCTCGAACAACTCAGCGACCTCGGCCTGCCCGGGCCGCGAGCAGGTGATCACCTCGTCGGCAGCGCGCGCGAGCCACCGCTCGACCGAATGGATCGCCAGGTTCAGCGGAGCCGGCAGCCAGCCGTGATGCCTGCCGGCCTCGGTTGCATGGATGGTTGCGACGAGCGGCGCCCGTGCGGCGCCGGCCAGGGTCACGCTCGACTGCGCGACCAGCCAGTCGTGCGCGTGCACGACGTCCGGCCGACGGCGACGGACTATCGGCAGCGCGGCCCGCAACAGGGAGTGCTCGCTCGCCTGCGCCCAGGCCAGCAGCGACTCCGTCGTGAAGTCGATGGCGAGCGGGTCGAGAGCTGCGCGCCGAACCTGCACACCGTCGACGACCTCGTCGATGATCTCGTCCTTCTCACCGCGCGTGACGACGTGCACCTCATGGCCCGCACTGACCAGTTCACGTGCGAGCGACTCGACGTGGCGACCGAGTCCGCCGACGACGAGCGGCGGGTACTCCCACGACAGCATCACCACGCGCACGGCGAGGAACGTTAGTCTCGCAACCATGCAACCCGCGCGCCGAGGTGCCCCGACGCGTGCCATCGCGGCCGTCGTGTCGCTGCTCGTCGGCCTGGCGTTGCTCGGTGCGTGGCGCGTGATCGGCGGCAGCCAGAACCTCCCGTTCGACAACGGCGCCACACCGCCGTCGTCGGTGGCGGTGACGGCCGGCAAGACCTATTCACTCGCCGTTCCGGGTGGTGTTCCGGCCATGCTTGCCCGCGGTGTCCCCACGCGCGTTCTCGACGAGCAAACCGTCATCAACCTGCAGTGCACGTGGTCCAACGCTGCCGACGGATCCGGCCCGGCCGGCATCGACGACCAGCCGCTCTCGGTGTCACCGGAGGCCGTCGGCACCAAGGCGGAAACAACGGTCGCGCACTTCGTGGCGCCCCGCACCGGTCAGCTACGGGTGTACTGCTCCGGCTGGGGCGCGATGTTCGTTCCCGACAGCAACGATCGAGCCCACGACTGGGCCGGACTGGCGCTACTGCTGGCGACGATCCTGCTCACGATCGGTGCCGCGCTCGCACTGGCCGAGCTGCGCGCCGTGCTCACGCGAGCGCGCACATGGTCAGACGACCCGGTGCGCGAGGACGAGCAGGTCGAGTGACGCATCGACGTCGCGCTCGTGGATCGGGAAGTCGGCAGTGCTGACCGACGCGACGTCGGTGAGCAACTCCTCGGACCACTGCCCGGGCGCGACATCGAGCTGCGCGGCGACGAACGAGCCATAACGGGCGTCGAGTTCGGCAAGGCGCGGTCCCGCGTGCAGGCCCAGCACGGCATCGACCGTGAAGCCGCGTGCGGCTATCAGCCCGGTGAGCTCGGCCGCCGTGAACTCTTTCGTGTGGAACGGATTCACGGGCGCGTCGAGGCCTGGTGAGAACGTGAGCCGGTTCGGCGTGGTGACCATCAGCCGGCCACCTGGACGCAGCACGCGCCGGCATTCGTCGATGAACTGTCCGTGGTCCCAAACGTGCTCGACGACCTGCAGCGTCGCGACGACATCGACGGCGTCGGACGCGACTGGGAGCGCAGCCAGGTTGGCCCGGACGAAGTGCGCTGCGCGGTAGCGATCGCGCGCGTGCACGATGGTGGTCGCGTCGTAGTCGATCCCCAGCACGCGCTGTGCCGACCGGGTGAGCAGGTCGGTGCCATAGCCCTCGCCGCAGCCCACTTCGAGCAGGACGGACCCGGCCGTCAGCGGTGCGAGGAATTCGTAGGCGGCCTCGTGCCGGCGGAACCAGTAGTTCTCGGCGGGGATGCCCGGCACGGTGCGCTCACCGGTGAGTTGCAGCTCCACCGGGTCAGGGTAGAGGGGCCGCACGGGCTAGCCCATTGGTACTAGCCGATTTGGCCCGCACGCCCGGTGTCGTTCGAGGCGCGACACAACAGGATGGAACCGAGCCGCGGGAACAGGCGCACGTCGTCCTGCGGCCACGCGCCGGTGCTGCGCGAACCCCCGCCGCGCAGCACTGTCCCCCGTTGGGCCGTTGTCGACCGAACCCTGTCCGGTCGGCAGCGGCCCTCAGCGCGTCCGGGGATTCCGCGAGCGGTGAAACGGTGCGTCCAGCATCGCCAGCAGCACCAGCGCGACGCCCGCGGCGCTGACGATGTACCAAGGCCACGGGCCGAGCACCGAGAGCAGCGACGTGTGCGACGGCACGGCGCGCAAGAACATGTAGTTGCCACCGGTAATCGCATCGATCAACCCGACCGCAGCCGCGTAGGCGATCGTGATCGCGAAAACGCGCAGCATCGCGCCGCGGCGCGGGAACTCGCGTAGTCCGACGACGAGGAACACCGCGGCGAACACGATGCCGAGGTGGCCGACGACGAACTCCCAGAACGCGAGATGGGGGAAGCTCACGTTCAGGTCCGGCGTGGTCACCGCCTGCAACGTTCCGGCGAGTCCCCAGAAGTAGGTCAGCTCGACAGCGAGGTGCAGTTGCGGCCACCAGCACGCCACGGCCGCGATGACGACTGCGGCATCGCACAGATCCACCGGCAGCGACGTGCGCGCCGTCCACGTGCCCTCGACGATCGGGGTGAGCACGAACGCGAACGCGACGGCGGCGAGCACGACAGCCAACCCTCGTCGCGCCCATGCCGTCCAACCGCCGGGCCGCCGCCGCGCCAGGGAACAGAGCGCCGCGCACAGCGCGGCGGCAAGGCCGACGCTGACCCAATAGGCCACCGGAGAGACCACGAACCCATCATGCGTCGCAGCCGAGCGCTGCGACGCATGACGGCCGGCTCAGGTGGCCGGCTTCTCAGGTGTACTTGTAGTGGTCCGCGTTCGACACATTGCTTGTGCCGCCCGGTGTGGTGATGCGGACGGCAACCCGCCCGACACGGTGAGCCGGTGTGCGCACCGTCAACTTGGTCGGGGACACCACCCTGAAGTGGAGTGCCGAGATCGTCCCGAACTTGACCGACGTCGCGCCGGTGAACCCCCTGCCGGTGACGGTGACCATCGCGCCGCCGGCGTGACGTCCCGAGGCCGGCGACACCTTCGAGACCGCGGGACGCGCGGCGAAGCGGTACTTGTCGGCGCGCACCACGGGGGTGGTGCCGTTCGGGGTGGTGACCCTGATGTCGACCTGGCCGAGCGGGTGCGACGGCGGCACGGCCGTCAACGTCGTCGGCGAGCTGACGTGCACGGACGTTCCCGGCTTCGTCCCGAACTTCACCGTCGTTGTGCCGGGACGGAAGGACGTCCCGTGGATCGTGAGGGCACGGCCGCCCGAGGCCGGTCCGGCAACACGCCCCAGTGACGTCAGCGTGGGAGCCAACTGGTCAGGTACGCAACCGGCGACGCCCTTCGCGTACTCCTTGTTGCTGAACTCCTCCTGGGTCAGGTAGTGGTCGCCGTTGATCGTCTGGTTGTACAGGTGGCCGGGGGTACCCGCCACGTTGCCGTAGATGTAGGCACACAGGTCGCCGTTCTCGTTGCCGTCGGATGCGTACCACGCGTTGCCGTCCGGATCGGTCATCGCCTCGGACACCTCATGGCTCAGCGTGCTGATCACGGTATCGGCGTCGACGTTGCTGTTCGGCGATTCGGGGCGACGGCTGCCGCGGTCCGACGAGCACGTGTAGCCAGTGCCCGATTCATAGACCGGGAACGGCATCGCGTCGTAGACCGACTTGTCGCCTGTACCGAACGAGCTGTGGTACCCGCAGTAGGCCGCAGTGGGCGAGTAGTTGATGGTGCACGCGTTCGCCTGCCCGGACGGAATCTCGGTCTTGCTGTAGAAGCAGGACTCGATGCCCTTCGGCAGGAAGAGCGCGTAGATGTGGTTGAGATCCGTGGGGAGCGAATTCTTCGAGACCACGTGAGCGATCTCTGCCTGCACCTGGTCGTCGTCGATGCATGCCGTGTAGCCGGAGTTGTCCGAGTAGATCTGACCTGTCGAAACCGTACACAGCGAGGTCGGCAACTTCTTGGCGTCGGTGACAGCCGGGCCTGCGGAGATCGCGTAGTGCACCGAACCGTTGCTGCCGGCGTACTGGGTCAGCGTCGAGAACACGTTGGTCCGCTTCCCGCTGTCAGCGCCGACGTCGGTCAGGAACTTGCTGATGAGCGTCTCGTAGCCCGACGCGAACGAATACGTGCTCGTGCCGCCGGTCGGCGTCCAAAAGATCGGCGTGACCACGAGGTTGGTCGTCCCGGTGACATCCATGACGGGACCGCCGTGGTTCTTCAGCGGCGGCTTCGACCCGCTGAGGTAGGGCGGCTCGTGCGGGTCCAGCGTCGCGGCGCCGCGCGCGCAGGCACCGGTGCGAGCGATCGTGGCGACACCGCTGATGTGGCCGGCGCGGAGGACGGTCGCCTTCGCGCGCACCGGGGGACAGGTAGCGGCATGGACACTCGCCCCGCTCGCCGCCGCCGACGTGAGCAGCGCTGCTGGAAGGACAAGCGCGAGCGACGCTACAAGTGACGAGGACACGCGCATGCCGAACATGAGTGCACTCCTAGGTGAGAGATACCGGTCTAGCGCGCGACGCTAGCGACTTTTTCCGCCCAACGATGTTGATTGCGACCGAAAGATTCGGTCAAGAGCGCAACGCCGCGGCCAGCATCGTGACGAGGTTCGCGACGAACTGCTCGTCGTCGAGGTAGAGCGCGGCGTGCGCGTCGATCGCAACAGCGCGCTCGGCCAACGCCGCGGTGAGCGCGCCGACGACGATCGCAATCCGCTCGCCGGCCAACTCGGGAGACATCGTCTTCGAGCACAGCGTGCGCAGCTGCTCCAACTGGATCCGGAGCGCGTCGCCGACGACGGCGGGGGGAGTCCCGGTTCGCACGCCGGCCTGGCTCGCCAGCTGCGCGGTGATGCGCAGGAAGTAGCGACCGTCCTGCGTTGCCAGTCGCGCTGACGTCGGCGCGATCAGATCAGTCAGCACCGTGCGCAGATCCGGATCGCGGTCTTGACGAGCAAGCCGCGCGCGCCGATCGGGTTCCATCGCGTCCAGATGTCGGGTGCAGATCGCGGCGAGCAGCCCCTCGCGCGAACCGAAGTGGTAGTGCACGGCCGAGTCGTTGGCCTGACCGGCGGCGCGCACGACCTCGCGCATCTGCGCGCCGTGGATCCCCTGCTCGGCGAAGTGTCTGGCTCCCTCGGTCAGCAGCCGTTCGCGGGTGAGGGTTGCGTCGACGGGCACGGCCCCACGATAGTTGGTAACGTCCGTCATTACATGGACGAGGGAGCCGAGATGACACACACGCTTGCGGCCTACGACCCGTATGACCCGGCCGTGCTCGCCGACCCTTACCCGGCCTACCGCGAACTGCGCGATCACGACCCGGTGCATCGACACCGCGGGCAGGGCGGCGACGACGACTTCGTCGTGCTCTCCCGCTTCGAGGACGTGTGGCAGGCCGTGCGTGACCCGCAGACGTTCTCCTCCGCCTCGGGTATCACGTTCCGCAACGAACCGGCCGAACTCGGCCTCGCGCCGACGATCGTGATGCTCGACCCGCCGGTACACACCCGACTGCGTGGCCTGATCGGCTCGGCCTTCACCCCGCGCCGCGTTGCCGCTCTCGAGGACGAACTGCGCAGATTCGTCCAGCAGCGCATCGAGCAGATGGAGCAGGCCGCCGCCGATGGTCGTCCGGTCGACCTGCATCGCGACTTCTCATCGCCGATTCCTACCTTCGTGCTCAGCGTGCTGCTCGGCATCCCGGAAAGCGATCGGCACCGCTTCGATCCCTGGGTCGCCGGACTCGTCAGACTGCAGAACGCCGGCTTTGCGGTCGAGGGTCTCGGGGATGCGGCTGGTGCGGTCGCAGAGATGTACGCGTACTTCTCCGACGCGATCACCGCGCGGCGCGCCGAACCCGGTGACGATCTGTTGAGCGCGCTGATTGCAGCCGAGATCGACGGCGAGCAGTTGAGCGACTGGGACATTCTCGGTTTCTGTTTCGTGATGGTCGCCGGCGGTAACGACACGACAGGCAACCTGATCTCGCACGGGGTGATGCTGCTCGATTCCGACCACGCGAGCCGCGAGCGCCTGGTCGCTGCACCAGAGCTCATTTCTGCTGCGCTCGTTGAGTTTCTTCGTCTGGAGTCGTCCGTGCAGGGACTCGCGCGGTGCGTGACGCGTTCGGTCTCCGTGCATGGCGTCGACATCGCCGAAGGTACGAAGGTGATGATGCTGTACGGATCGGCCAACCGGGACGAACGCGAGTTCGGCGTCGACGCCGATCGCCTGAACATCACGCGGGACGTGAAGCGGCACCTCGCATTCTCGAGCGGCGCGCACTTCTGTATCGGTTCGCATTTCGCCAAGTTGCAGGCACGCGTCGCCTTCGAGCAATTGCTTGCTCGTCAACCCCATATCGGCGTCGATGTCGACGCCGGGACGCGCCTGCTTTCGTCTTTCACACGAGGTTGGCTCTCATTGCCGGCAACCGGTCTTGAAACGGCGGTTGGATGAGGTAACCCCGGGGTATACCTGCGTGACGGGTGAGAGCCCGGCAGCTGTGCGAATCTCTTGGTTGCGGCAAAACTATAACGCGTTACAGTTTTGCCGATGGGACGGTGCCCAAGCCTGAGCCGCCGTCGCGGGTGACGAGCCGGGGGTGGGTGTGCCGTGAGCGATGTCGCCGCGCCGCCTCGATCCGCTGACGGCGCAGCACCCAATCCGGAGCCCAGGCCGGCGCCGGAGCAGCCCGGTCCAGCGGTCGAATTGCCCTGGGTCGTTGCCCGATCACGTGATGCCGCCGCACTGCTCGGTCGGTTCTATTCGATGTGTCTGGACACGTTCGTCCAGATGTTCCGGCGTCCGTTCCAGCTGCGCGAGTTCATCGAGCAGTCGTGGTTCATCGCGCGGGTGTCGTTCGTGCCGACTCTGCTGGTCGCGATCCCGTTCTGCGTGATCATCGTCTTCCAGATCAACCAGTTGCTGTCCGAACTGGGCGCCGTCGACCTCGCGGGCGCGGGCGCCGGGCTCGCCGTTGTGCGCGAGATCGGACCGCTCGTGAGCGTCCTCGTCGTCGCTGGATCGGGCGCCACCGCGATCTGCGCCGACCTCGGTTCACGGACGATCCGCGAAGAGATCGACGCGATGGTGACCCTCGGTGTCAACCCGCTGCAGCGCCTGGTCGTGCCTCGCGTGCTCGCCTCGACCGTCGTCGCGCTCGCGCTGAACAGCTTCGTGACGATCTTCGGGCTGATCGGCGGATTCTTCTTCTCCGTCTATGTCGAGCACGCCAGCGCCGGCCTGTTCGTGTCCAACGTGACGCTATTGGTCGGAATGTTCGACTTCCTGACGAGCGAGTTCAAAGCAGCTGTGTTCGGGTTGCTCGCCGGGCTCGTCGCGTGCTTCATGGGCTTGAACGTGAAGGGCGGCCCGAAGGGCGTCGGCGATGCCGTGAACCAGACCGTCGTGTTCAGCTTCATGCTGCTGTTCTTCGCCAACAGCGTGATCACTGCGATCTTCCTGCAGATCAAGGGCGGGAGCTGAGCCGTGACCAAGCCACTGCCACAGACTGCTCTGGTCATCTATGCCACGCGCATCTTCGCGCCGCTGGGCCGCGGACTCGTGGGCATGGGTCACCAACTCGCTTTCTACGGCCGCGCGATCGGCTGGAGCGGACGCACGCTGCGCCGCTACCGCAAGGAGGTCCTACGGCTGCTCGCCGAAGTGAGCCTCGGCAGCGGCGCGCTCGCACTGATCGGCGGCACGGTGGTCGTCGTCGGTTTCCTCACGGCCGCCGCAGGCGTCGAGGTCGGATTGCAGGGCTATACCTCGCTGGGCAACATCGGCGTCAGCGCGCTGTCGGGCTTCGTCGCCGCCTATGTGAACACCCGCGAGGCGGCACCCGCGATCGCCGGCATCGCGCTCACCGCAACGGTCGGCGCCGGGTTCACAGCACAACTGGGCGCCATGCGGGTCAGCGAAGAGGTCGACGCGCTCGAGGTGATGTCGATCCCGTCCGTCCCGTATCTCGTGACGACGCGCATCCTCGCCGGCCTGCTCGCGGTCGTGCCCCTGTATGCCGTCTCGATCGTCATGTCGTACGCGTCCACCCGCCTCGTGGTGGTCGTGTTCTTCGGGCAGTCCGCGGGCAACTACGAGCACTACTTCACGACGTTCCTGATACCCGCTGACATCTTGTGGTCGTTCCTCAAGGCCGTATTGATGGCGCTGGCGGTCATATCGGTGTGCTGTTACTACGGCTTCAACGCAAGCGGCGGTCCGGCCGGAGTGGGAACGGCGGTGGGCTACGCCGTGCGCACCTCGCTCATCGCGGTCATGGTCATCGATCTGCTGTTCGGGCTCGCGGTGTGGGGCGGCCCGTCGACGGTGCACATAGCGACATGAACACTCATCGGCTGCGCTACTCGCTCTACGGCGTCACGTTCATCGTGGCGCTCGTAGGCCTGGTGGTGCTGACGATCCTTCAATTCAATCGGGCGTTCACGTCAACTGTCGCGCTGCGCGTGCATGCTCCGCGCGCGGGGCTGCTGCTGACGGAGGGGTCCGCGGTCAAGCTGCGCGGCGTCACAGTCGGACGCGTCGACTCGCTCACCCCGACCGCGCAGGGCGCCGACCTCGAACTGGCGATGACGCCCGACGAGATGCATCTGATCCCCGCCAATATCGGTGCGCAGATCGTGCCGCCGACAGTGTTCGGCGGGAAGTACGTGGAGTTGATCGAACCGGCGCATCCCGCGACGCACGCGATTGCCGCCGGCGCGACGATCGATGTATCCCACGTGACCGTCGAGATCAACGACACGTTCGCGCACCTGATGAGCCTGTTGCAGGCGACTCATCCCGCGGAGGTCAACGCCGCACTCAGCGGATTGGCCGGCGCGCTCGACGGACGCGGTAACGAACTCGGCCAGATGATCGTCACGATCGACACCTACCTGCGTGGGATCAACCCAGAGTTGCCGACGCTGCGCACGGATGCAGTGCTCGGCCGGTCGGTGCTCAACACTTATTCGGGCGTGACTCCCAAACTGCTGCAGCTGGCCGACAACGCGTCGACCACGAGCGACACCCTCGTTGCCAACAAGGCGTCGCTCGACGCATTCATGCTCAGCCTGACGACGGTCGCCAATCGCACCACGAAGTTCGTGCAGCAGAACCAGCACAACGTTCTGACCACTCTCGACGTGCTGCAGCCGACGACACGGGTACTCGCTGAGTACGCGCCGGAATTCCCGTGCTTCTTCCGCGCACTGGTGTATCCCGCGATCCCGTTGGCCGAGGACGCCATCGGCGGGAAGCAAGAGGGACTCGGCGTGCTCGCGCAGTTCCTGCCGCCGCAACCCGCCTACCGCTACCCGCGCGACCTTCCGATCGTCGCCGCCGACGCCGGCCCGCACTGCTACGGCCTGCCGGACATCCCGAACGGCCACCAAGACCCGCACAAGGTGTTCGACGTCGGACCGGACCCGTACGCGGGAGAAAGCCCCAAGGGCGGGTTCACGATGCAGAACCTGCTCGAGCTGTTCTTCGGCCCGATCCACGGCACGACGGGGCTGGGCAAATGAGCGCGCGGGTGCGGCGTAGCAAGGGCCCGATCCTGAAGTTGTCCGTCTTCTTGGTGCTCAGCGCCTTGATCGCCACCTACCTGGCGGTCATCCTGGGCAACATCTCGTTCACGTCGACGAACAGCTATCACGCGATCTTTGCCAACGTGTCCGGCCTGAAAGCTGACTCGCCGGTTCGGATCTCCGGCGTCGACGTCGGGACGGTCGACGGCGTCGAGATCTATCACGGCGACGAGGTGAAGGTCGACTTCAGCGTCGACAACAGCGTCACGCTGTCACGCGAGACCCATGCGACCGTGCGCTACAAGAACCTCATCGGTGACCGGTACCTCGAACTCAGCGGCGGCAACACCACCGGCGACATCATGCCGGGCGGCTCCACCATCCCGCTCCGGCAAACGACGCCTGCGCTCGATCTCGACACGTTGCTCGACGGTTTCAAACCGCTGTTCGTCGGGCTCGACCCGACGCAGGTCAACGCAGTGTCGATGGCGTTCATCCGCGTGTTCCAGGGTGAGTCCGGCACCGTGACAAGCCTGCTCACGATGGTTGCGTCGCTGACTTCGACGCTTGCCAACCGCGACAACCTCATCGGCGACGTCATCCACAATCTCGACGCGTCGCTGCGCATCGTTGCTGCGCGCAGCGGCGATCTCGACACGCTCATCGTCCAGATGCAGCAGCTGATCAGCGGGCTTTCTGCTGATCGAAACCCGATCGCCGCCGCGATCACCCACATCAACGGTCTGACCGCGTCGGCAGCGCAGTTGTTGACGACAGTTCGGCCCGATCTGCGCGGCGACGTCGCGAAGCTCGGCTCTCTGGCGAATTCGCTCGACGCCGGCTCAGACTCCATCACGTACACGCTGCACCGGTTGCCGAAGGTGTATCAGGTTTTGGCGCGGCTGGGTTCGTACGGCAACTTCTTCAACTTCTACCTGTGCGAGACGCAGGAACGCATCACCCTGCCGAACGGTGCGGAGTACTACACGCAGCCGTCGAAGAACCCGGCGGCGAGGTGCAAGGGATGAAGATCCGCTTACTGCGCAAGAGTTTCGCCGAACGCAACTCGGTGGTCATCGGCATTCTCGGCTCTGCAGTGATCGTGCTGGCACTGCTGCTGTCGCTGACGTTCCAGAACCTGCCGTTCTTCAACAGCGGCACCGGGTACACGGCGATGTTCACCGAGTCGGGCGGGCTCGAGTCGGGCGACGACGTCATCGTGTCCGGCCTGGTCGTCGGGTCAGTCGGTTCGGTGACCCTCGACCAGGGCCACGTTCGCATTGACTTCACGATCACCGACTCGAATGTGCATCTCGGCGACCAGACCAGCGCACTGATCTCGACCGAGACACTGCTCGGCAAACGCGGGCTGGAACTGGATCCGAGTGGCGCCGGCACGCTCGCCAGCGGCGCGACCATCCCGCTCAGCCGCACCGAGCCGCCCTACGACCTCACCGAGGCGCTCGACGGTCTCACGTCGACCACGGCCGCAATCCAGACGACAACGCTTGCCCGCGCCCTGCGCACCATCACCGGGACCTTCCGCAACACACCGACGGCCGTGCGCGCGACCGTACGCAGCGTCAGCAAGATCGCGTCGACGATCGCATCGCGCAACTCGGAGATCAGCGACCTGCTCGATGCATCGAACACCGTCACCGGCGTTCTCGCGCAACGCAACCACCAGATCACGACTCTGCTCGGCGACGGCGCGCAGCTGTTCGCGGTGATCAACGCACGGCGTGCGGCTGTGCAGGCCCTCCTGCTGCAGACCGTCGAGCTCGCCCAGCAGTTGCGCGGACTCGTCGCCGACAACCGCAACACCCTCGGTCCGGCGTTACG
Organism: uncultured Actinomycetota bacterium; assembly: GCA_963754285.1. GTDB lineage: Bacteria > Actinomycetota > Actinomycetes > Mycobacteriales > Jatrophihabitantaceae > RYN-133. Next base: position 461,015 of record CAVWFN010000006.1, on the reverse strand, counting down.
TTCGCTCGCGCACGTCACCGACCTGCTCAACCGCAACAAGCAGAACATCGACACGATCCTCGACCGTGCGGGGCCTTTCGCCGCCTCGCTCGGCGAATCGGTGTCAAGCGGGCCGTTCTTCCAGGCCTACGTGCAGAACCTCACTCGGCCCGTCGACCTGGTCGGGCTCGACACCAGTCCGCTCAGCAAGCTGCTCTCGCAGACCGGTGCGAACGGCACCGCGAAGAAGGGCGCGCACCGATGAAGCGCGGGAAGCTCACGCGGCTGGTCGTTGCGATCGTGCTGCTCGCCGCGGTCGCGTTCGTCGGCGCCAAGTTCTTCTTCGGCAGTGAGTCGGGCACGAAAGTCACGGCCTACTTCACGCGCAGCACCGGTCTGTACTCCGGTGACGACGTCCGGGTGCTCGGGATCAAGGTGGGCTCGATCGACTCGATCACGCCCCAGCCCACCGGCGTTCGCGTCACGATGACCGTTGACCAGGGGATCGACATTCCGGCGAATGCCCAGGCTGCCATCGTCGCGCCGGACCTCGTCAGCGGACGCTTCGTGCAACTCGTGCCCGCGTACACGTCAGGGCCGAAGATGATCAGCGGCGCAGTGATCCCGCTGACGCGAACCGCAGTGCCACTCGAATGGGACGACGTCAAGGCGCAGCTCACGAGGTTGGCGACCAGCCTCGGTCAGAAGGGTGTGAACGGCAAGGGCGCGCTCGGCGGCGTCATCGGGACGGTCGACAACAACCTCACCGGCAGTGCCACCGAGCTGCACTCGATGCTGCACGATCTGTCGACTGCCTCGGCAACGCTCGCGAACAGCCGCGGTGACCTGTTCGCGACGGTGCGCAATCTGCAGGTGTTCATTGCCGCTCTCGATCGCAGCGATGGCGCAGTGCGGGCTTTCTCGGGGCAACTGACGGGCGTGGCCGGTCTGCTCAATCAGAACAAGTCGAACCTCGCGGTGGCGCTCAGCGAACTCGACAGCGCGATGTCGGCCGTCGACTCGTTCCTGCGCAACAACCGGGGCGCGGTCAAACACGGAGTCCAATCGCTCGCGTCCCTGACGCACATCCTGAACCAGAAGCAGTACCAGCTGCAGCTGCTGCTTCACGTAGCGCCGACCGCGCTGAGCAACTTCTACAACATCATCGACCCGCGTTACCACGCGGCGACAGGCACTCTCGCGATCGGCAACTTCGACAACGTGGCGCAACTCGTGTGCCGGCAGGTGATCGCGACCGGTGGGGTCGTCTCCGACTGCGTGAAGCTGCTGCAGCCGCTGGTGAAGCAGATCGGGCTGACCAAGCTGCCTGCCAAGGTCGAACAGAACATTCGCAAGGCCGCGGCGTCCGCCACGAAGACGCGCGCCGCGAACTTGAAGAAGCAACTGGAGCCGATCACCAAGACCCAGCAAGGGCTCATCGGTCTGCTACTCCCGGGCGGTGGGTAGTGATCCGGCACCGGACCGTGCTGGCAGCCGTCGTCGCGGCCGCCGGCCTCACGCTGTCGGCGTGCAACCTCGACCCGCGCACGGCAACGCTGCCCGGCGGGGTCGCCACCGGCGACGACGGCTACAGCGTCACGGCGGTGTTCGCCGGGGCCGACAACCTCGTCCCCAACTCCGAGGTGCAGTACCAGAACGTGCGCATCGGGACGGTGCGGTCGATCGATCTCGAGCACAACACCTGGCACGCGTTGGTGAAAATCAGCCTGCTCAAATCCGTCCCGCTTCCGTCCAACGTCGAGGTGTCCATCGGGCAGAAGAGCCTGCTCGGCGCCGAGTTCGTGCAGATCTCGACGCCGAACGACGCGCGGGGCAAGCTCGCCGCCAACGCGGTCATCCCGATCAAACAGACTCAGCAGTACCCGCAGACCGAGGACGTGCTCGCTGCCGTGTCGTTGCTGCTCAACAACGGCGGCCTGGCGCAACTGCACACGATCACCACCGAGGTGAACAAGGCGCTCGACGGCCGGGTCGGGACGGCACGCGACCTGTTGCATCGGCTCAGCGGATTCGTCGGCGGACTCAACCAGCAGAAGCAGGAGTTGCTCGACGCGACCGCCTCGCTCAACCGGCTCGCCGGCGAGCTCGCCCAGCACCGCGACATCGTCGCCCGCGCGCTGACCCACATCACTCCCGCGGTTGCACTGTTGAACCGCGACAAGACCAAGCTCACCACCGCGCTCTCTGCGCTCAACCGGCTCGGCGAGGTCGCGACGACGATCCTGAACCGCGACCGTGGCCCGCTCGCCTCCGACCTCGCACTCGTGAAGCCGGTGCTCGCCAAGCTGGCCGAAGCAGGCTCCGCAATCCCGAAGTCGCTGCCGCTGCTCGTCAGCTTCCCGTTCCCCATCACCACCTTGTTCAAGGCGGTGAAGGGCGACTACATGAACCTTTTCGAGTTGCTCGACCTGTCGGTGTCGTCGATCCGCCGCGACTTCCTCGCGCAGCTGCCGCTCGTCGGGCAACCGACGAAGGACACGGTCATCCAGGCGCGCAACCCGCTGACGGCGCCGCTCGGCACGAAGCAGTCGACGAAGAACGGCGGGCCGGCGCCTACCCCGACAGTGCCCGTCCCGAACCCGAGCATCAGCGTGCCCGTGCCCCTGCCGACCGGCAGCCTGCTGCCCGGTGGCAAGAAGTCGCCGTCGCCGGGCACGTCGTCATGTCCGGTCGTCGCGATCCTCGTGGGCGGTTGCTGATGCTCACCCGTGCCACCCGAATCCGACTGGTGATCTTCGTCGCCGTCAGCGTGGTCGTCCTCGCGGTCACGTCGCTGTTCTACATCCATCTGCCACAGCTGCTCGGCTTCGAGCAGTACACCGTGACCGCCGACTTCGCCGACTCGTCCGGCCTGTACTCCAACGCGCTCGTCACCTATCGCGGAGCGCAGGTCGGCAAGGTCGGCTCAATCACGCTGCAACCCAACGGCACCACGGTTCAGCTCAACATCGACGACGGCACGGCCATCCCGGCAAACCTCGTCGCGACGATCCACAGCACGTCCGCCATCGGCGAGCAGTACGTCGACCTCGTGCCACGGTCGGCGCAAGGCCCCGACCTGCACGACGGGTCGACGATCCCGCGCCGCGACACTGTCGGGCTGCAGCCGACATCGGAGTTGCTCGACCGCCTCGACACGCTGATCCGATCGATCCCGAAAGGGCCGATGTCACGCGCGCTACAAGACATAGCCCGCGGATTCGGCAACTCCGGCCCGGATCTCGAGCGACTCATCGATTCGACGTCGTTGTTGCTCAACAGTGCCGAGGCGAACCTCGGGCCGACGAAGGACCTGTTGAGCGACTTCGGCCCGTTCCTGCGCACGCAGCAGGCGTTGGCGGGCAACACCGCCTCGACCGTCAACGATCTCGCCGGGTTCGCCAAGCAGCTGGTGATGAGCAACCGCGACATCGTCCGGTTGTTGCACACCCTGCCGGCGGCGTCCGGTCAGGTCGTCGGGCTCGAGAACGACCTCACGCCGTCGTTGAACATGCTCATGGCCAACCTGACATCGACGTTCCAGGTGATGAACGTCTACGTGCCCTCACTCAAGCAGGTGCTGACGATCTATCCCGCCCTCGTCGCGGATCTCATCGCGTTCGCGCAGCCCACTGCACGGACCGGTTACATCCCGCTGTACTTCCACCTGAACGTCGACGATCCGCCGGAGTGCATCACGGGCTTCCTGCCGCCGGACAAGCGGCGTAATCCGGCAAAGACCAATCCGGTCAACACCCCGTCCGGCTTGTACTGCAAGGTGAGCCACAGCGATCCGCGCAGCGTGCGCGGCACGCGCAACCTGCCGTGCGAGAACAATCCTGGTGTTCGCGCCGCGACCCCAGCGGCCTGTCTCGGCAAGCCCGAGCCCGGCACCGGCACCACGCCGCCCCCGACCGGCACGAACCGGTCGGCGGCCTATCAGCCGGGGACTGGAAAGCTGTTCATGCCCGACGGCACCTTGCTCGTCGTGAGCAATGCATCCAGCGGTGGCGGAAAGGAGCGGTCATGGCGGGATCTCCTGCTGCAACCGGTCGGTCGCTGACCCGCACAGTCGCTGTCGCGGCGCTCGCCGTGGTGCTCGTCGGCCTCGCCGTGCTGGCGCTGCTGCAAACCATCTCGCTTCGTCATCAACGAGATCTCGGGCAAGCCGCCGACACGCGGCCGGCCGCGGTCGTCGCCGCAATGGGAGCGGCATCGAACGAGGTTGTCACGTTGCTGACGGTGCAGCACGCATCGGCGGCTGCCGATCTCAAGCGCCTTCTGGATGGTTCGACCGCATCGTTCCATGACCAGTTGGAAAAGCAGGCGAAGAGCTTCCAGACGGCCCTGACTGCCGGCCGAGTGACTTCGAGCGGATCGGTCGTCGCCGCTGCGCTCGTGAGCATGACCGGCAACAACGCGGTTGTCGGCATCGCCGCCAAGGCGACGGTCAAGAACAAGGCATCGCCCAAGGGTGAACCACGCAACTACCGGCTGACCGTCACCGTCGTGAAGATCGGCAACCGGTGGTTGGTTTCCGGATTGACGTTCGTGGTGTGACCTGATGACACGGACAAGCGACGAGACCGCAGGAGACATGAGCAGCGACGACGCGAGCGAACCCACCGACGCACCGCAGCGTTCGGCGGATCGGCCGCGTCCGCGTCCACGTCCCTACCCGACGCGCGCCGAGCCGACGACCGAAGCGGTCGCCGACCCGGCGCCCGAGGCGCACGTCCCCGCCGCTGCGGTCGACACCGAGCCGGCGCCGAGTACCGCCACGAAGTCCGGCCGTCGCATGCCCAGCGCGGCGTTGCTCGCTGCAGCCGCCCTGGTCGTCGCCTTCGCCGCAGCAAATGTGTGGTTATGGGTCGAACGCTCGGGCAGTAACAGCGCGGCGACAGTTGACAGCTGGTATCCGATCAACGGGGCTCAACCTGCTGCTCTGACGAGTGCGCGACAACGCATTCCGGCGATGCTCTCGTACAAGTACACCGACATCGCCGATTACGTTGCGAGCGCTCCTGACAACGCGACCGGTCAGTTCAAGAAGGACTTCACCCAACTGATCACCCGTGTCATCGCGCCCGCGGCGGCGAAGCAGAAGATCGTCACGACTGCGCAGGTCAAGTCGGTCGGCGTCATCGACGCGCACTCCGACTCGGTGGACGTGCTCGTCATGCTGGATCAGACGACGACGAGCAAGAACACCAAGGGAGCGCGCGTCGACGGGAGCCGGGTGCGCGTCGTGATGACCCTCACCGACGGCAAGTGGCTGGTGTCGAACCTGACCCCGATCTGAGCCTGCGCCGCGGCGCTGACGCCAACTGGACACCTGTCTGGAACACGTTCTAGTCTCGTTGTCATGCGGTTCGGCATCGTGCTGTTCACCAGCGACCGAGGCATCACCCCTGCCGCGGCGGCGAAGGCCGCCGAGGAGCACGGTTTCGACACGTTCTACGTTCCCGAACACACCCACATCCCGGTCCGGCGCGATGCACCGCACCCCGGCACCGGCGACGCGTCGTTGCCTGACGACCGCTACCTGCGCACCCTCGACCCGTGGGTCGCTCTGGCGATGGCGGCCGCGCAGACCTCGAGCATCGAACTGTCGACCGCAGTCGCGCTGCCGGTCGAACACGACCCGATCACGCTGGCGAAGACGATCGCCACGCTCGACCATCTGTCCGGCGGACGGGTGAGCCTGGGTTGCGGGTTCGGTTGGAACACCGACGAACTCGCCGACCATCACGTGCCGGCAGGCCGACGACGGACGGTGTTGCGCGAGTACCTCGAAGCGATGCGCGCGCTGTGGCGTGACGAGCAGGCCGAGTATCACGGGGAATTCGTCGAGTTCGGGCCGAGCTGGGCGTACCCGAAGCCCGTGCGCCGCGATGTCCCGGTGCTCGTCGGCGCGGGCGGGACGGACAAGACGTTCGAGTGGATCGCACGTCATGCCTCCGGCTGGATCACGACGCCACGCGACGAGAACGTCGTCGCGCGCGTCGCCCGGCTGCACGAGATCTGGCGCGACGCCGGCCGTGACGGCGCGCCGCGTGTTGTCGCTCTCGACGCGCGGCCCGATCTCGATCGTCTCGAGCAGTGGGCGACGGGCGGCGTCACCGACGTGGTCTACGGCCTGCCGGATCGTGACGCGAGCGAGATCGCGGGATATCTCGATCGGCTCCGCACCAAGTTGGCACCACTCGATGCAGTCGCTGCCCAGTGAGATGACCCGTCGGCGCCTCAACGCCCGGCAGGTCGCGACCGTGAACCGGGTCGCCGAGGCAGCGCGTGCCGAGCTGCGTGCCGTCGGTTTCGAAACGCTCACCGTTCGTAGCGTGGCCGGTCGCGCGAAAGTCGCACCAGCGACCGCGTACACGTACTTCGCGTCGAAGAACCATCTGGTGGTCGAAGTCTTCTGGCGACGCATCAGCGAGCGGGAGCGACGCGAAGTGTCGCTGCCGACTGCGCTCGACCGGGTGATCGCCGTGTTCGACGATCTGGCGCAGCTGCTCACCGACGAGCCGGAACTTGCTGCCGCAGCGACCGTCGCCCTGCTCGGCAGCGACGCCGACGTGCGGCACCTGCGTAGGCAGATCGGCGTCGCCATCAACGAGCGCATCGCCGATGCGCTCGGCGACGAGGCGACACCGGCCGTACTCGACGCGCTGTCGCTCGCCTGGTCAGGAGCGATGCTGCAAGCCGGAATGGGCTACTACGAGTACGCGCAGCTGGGCGCGCGCCTCGCAGCGACGACCCGATTGGTCATGAGCCGCGCTCAGCGATCGCGCAACGCCATCGACAGCGTCCAGCCGACAGCCATCACGAGCAGCACGATCATGCCCGCACCGGCATCGACGACCTGAGTCCCGCCGTTCCTGCCGGCGACGCGCAAGGGCACCTGCTCGGCGACCGGGCTGGCCGACGGATGCAACGCGGTGAACGCCGTCATCGGATCGATCGGTGCGGTGTCGGTGAGCGAGATCTGGCTGTTGCGGCCCAAGGTCAGGACCGGAACCACCGTCCAGCAACCGTCGGACGGAACGGGCGGACTCAGTACGCGGTAGGTACCGTCGCCCGCGGTCGGCGTCAGCGGGCCGGTCCCGGACGTGGTGGTCGCATCCGTCCAGTCACGCCCGAAGCAGCCGCGCCAGTTGTACGGCAGATGTCGCAGCACCAAGCGCAGCGCGCCGGGCTGGGTCCACGTTCCCGACACCGTCACGCTCGCCGACAGCCTGCCGCCGGCGATGACGTCGCTGGCGGACAACCCGGTGACCGCTGTTGTCGGCGACAGGACGAGTGTCGTCGCTGAGATCGGCCCGGACCACGCCAGCGGCACCGACCCGAGACTCGGGATCTGGACAGTGCCGAGAACGCGGAATGCGTAGCAGCCGGTCGTCGTCACTGCTCGGCTGACGAGACGTAGCCCGCCTGCGGTCTTGCTCGCAGTCAAGGCCGTGCCCGTCGCAGGGAACTGCGCTCCACTGCACGAGCCGTCGTTGGATGCACGCGGACCGAGCAAGGTTGCGGCCACGTCGGTGAGGTGCGCGGGCACTGCGCCGGTGACAGAGGCAGTCGCGCTGAGCGGACCGGCGAGCGCAACCCCGAGCCCGGTCGGCGCAACCGTCACATGCACGGGTGCGACCGCAACAACAGTCGTGCCACCTTGGCGATGCACGTTAGGGATCGCGTCGCTGGTGGCGATCGCGCTGCGCAGGACATAACAACCCGGACGGGTCAGCGTCAGCGGACCGGAGTCGAACGTTCCGTCGTCGGGGACGTCGATGGTGGGCTGCGCCGAGTCGAGCGCTGTCGATGCCGGCGCCGATCTGGTCACCCCGTTCGCGTAGCTGTTGCAGCTGCGCTTCGCATCGAGCGGCAGAGGTCCCGTGACCGACAACGTCGCAGTGCCCGAGTGCCCGCGCATCCCCGAGACGGAGATCGTCGGCCGGACGACGGTGCCGGGTAACACCAGCGCCCGGTCGACGGCGGTGTGCAACGTCGGGTCGGCGGTCGTGTCGATGCTCACTCGAGCGGCACGGGCGATCGCATGCGAGGCTCCGGCCGCGACGAGCGGGACGCGGCCGGGCGCGGTCATCGTGACGGGTGTTCCTGGCACGTCGGCGCGGACGCTGATGTGGACGGTGCGGGCGGTGGTGCCAGGACGCACGGTCAGTGTGTCGGCGGCGACGCCGTGGCTGTCGGTGACGGCGCCGCCATGCGCGAGTTGGGCGCCGGGTTCGGCCGTCGAGAAGGCAACGCCGATGCCCGGGACCGGCGCGCCGCCTGCCGACGTCACGGTGGCTGACAGTGGCGCCACCGTGCCCATGACGAGCTTTGCGGTTGGCACTGTGAGTCGCACCGTGTACGGGCCGGCGAGCCGAGTCGCCGTCGACCACATCGCGGCAGCGGCGCTGATGCCGTCGCTGCGTTCGGCGAGGCACCGCCGGCTCGCGGCGTCCGGATCGGTGTGCGTGAGGATCGCACCAGCGACCTCGGCGACCGTCGCTCGATCGCGCGAGCCGCCGTGTCCGGCCAGCAGCGCGGCGAGCGTCGCTGCGAGCGGACCGTCGAACGGGGTCGTCGCCCGCGCGTCGACCGCGGGGCTTGCGGCGTGCGTCCCGTTCGGGCCGGCGGTCACGGCGCGCAGCGCGAAGGCGGGGGAGCGGGTTGCTGCGCTGGGCCAGGAAGCGAGCGCCACCTCGCCACGGCCGTCGGTGCATACCGTTCCCGCTCGATACGGAAGCTGGAACGGACCCCACGTGGTGGTCGGTGCGGCCGATGCGCTGCCGAGCAGAACAGTGCCCAGCGCCGTGGCCGACAGCGCGGCGACGGCCGCTGTGCGGGCAGCGGCGACCCACGATGGCCTCACAACCACTCACATCGGCGGAACCTCGGTGTAACTGAGGCTCGAAGCCGTGATCAGCAGCTCGTCGCGTCGGCCGCCGAGGCGCTGGATCCGGCCGAAGAGACGTCATTGGCCTCGGCGACCTGGGCGGTCAGCGCCGGGCTTGCGGTCTGCGCGCCGTCGCTCGCGCCGTCGGTGGACGCACCCGAATCGTTCGGGCCCGCCGAATCACTGGGCGTCGAGGAGCACGAGTCTGGCGCCGTGGCGTTGTCGGACGCGCTGCCGCTCGGCGAGTCGGTCGGGCTGTCGCTCGGGGTGTCGGTCGGAGTGTCCGAGGGCGTGTCGGTCGGGGTGTCGCTCGGCGTCCCGGTGTCGGTGGGCGGGTCACTGGGAGAGTCGCTCGGCGACGGCGACCCCGAGGTGGACGGGCTGTGGCTGGGAGTCGGGTGCGTCGACCCGGACGGGCTGGGTTTCGGCTTCTTCGTCGGTGGGGGGCCGCCCGAGAGTGGCGGGCCGGGGTTGACCGGCGGCGGCGCCGGGTTCCCACCGGGTGCCTTCGTGGGCACCGGCGGGACGACCGTCGGCGCGTCCGGGATGACCAGGCCCGGCTCGCCGCTGGCGTAGGTGTGTTCGAGGCTCAGCACCTCGTCCAGGTAAGCGGTGGAGTGGTTGTACGTGAGCACCGCGCGGGTCTGCCCGGCTGTCGTGCTCAGGTCGCCGCCGGCGATGCAGAGGTAGTTCGCGGCGGCCAGCGCGGCGTCGAAGATGTTGAACGGATCCTTGATCCCGTCGCCGTTGCCGTCGGCGCCGTAGATGGCCCAGGTCGAGGGGATGAACTGCATCGGCCCGACCGCGCGGTCGTAGACCGGGTCACCGTCGAGCGTGCCGTGATCGGTGTCGGTCACCAGTTCGGTGCCGTCGCCATTGAGCGCGGGACCGATGATCGGCTTCGACGAGGTGCCGTCCGGGCGCAGGATCGCGCCGCCGTACCGGCCGTGGTCGGACTCGACGCGGCCGATCCCCGCGAGCAGGGGCCACGGCATGTGGCAGTCGGGGTGCGCCACGTTCGCCGAGTTCGCGGCGTCCTGATAAGCCTCGAGGGCCGTGACCGGAATGCCGTCGCCGGCCAACGGCGAGGCGAGCTGGACGTTGCCGTTCGGGTCGTTGAACACCACCGTCTGCGTGTTGCCCGGGCCCGGTCGTCACCGCGGTGCCGGCGGGCGGAGCCACGGTCGTCGTCATGGTCGGCTCGCCGTACACGGGCGCGCTGGACGAGTCGGACCCGAGCGGTTGCTGCGCGCTGATCGCTGCGGCGGGACGGGTCGCGCCGCGCACCAACGATCCCGACGGCGCGGGTGAGGTCGCGGCGACGGCGCTGACGATCGCAACGACTGCCACCATCGCGGTGACGTGGAAGGTCGGCTGGTGCAGCCGCGGCGGGCGCACCTTGGGCAGCTTCGGGACGCGCGGGAACGCGGTCGCCTTGCCAAAGCGCATGGTGCTGCCCGTTTCGTTCGTTGAGTCCAGTTGAGACTCTCCGGTCTTGCCTCAGGTATCCAGATCCGAGGCTGCAACGTATGAGACGGTTTCGATCAAGAGATGATCAGGACGTGAAGGCCGTGAGACCGTCAAGTAGCCGGTCGACGTCGGCGTCGCTGCTGTAGGGAGCGAGCCCGACGCGCAGCCCACCCTGCGGCCACAGGCCGGCGTGGCGGGCGGCCTCGTAGGCGTAGAACGTGCCGGCCGGCGCGTTCACCCCGCGTTCGGCGAGGAAGCGGTAGGCGTCGTCGGCGCTGCGGTCGGCGAAGGTGAACAGCAGTGTCGGCGTGCGGCGGGCGGCACGTGAGCGCAGCGTCACCCCGGGCAGGTCGGCGACGCCCTTCTCGATGCGCTCGCGCAGCCCGTCCTCGTGCTGCTCGATCAGCGCCATGGACGTCACGAGCCGTTCGCGGCGCGACGAGCCGTCGCCGCCCAGGCCCGCGATGAAGTCGACCGCCGCGCTCGTCCCGGCCATCAGTTCGTAAGGCAGCGTCCCGAGCTCGAACCGTTCGGGAACCGCGTCGCTGGACGGGGCGAGCTTGTCGGGGTGCAGCTGCTCGAGCAGCCCGGGATCGGCGGCGAGCACTCCGCAGTGCGGGCCGAAGAACTTGTACGGCGAGCACGCGAACAGGTCGGCGCCGAGTGCGTCGATGTCGACCGACGCGTGCGCGGTCAGGTGCACCCCGTCGACGAACAGCAACGCGCCGGCGTCGTGCACCAGGTCGGCGATCGTCACGATGTCGGGGCGGGTGCCGAACAGGTTCGATGCTCCGGTGACTGCTACCAGCCGGGTGTGCGCCGAGAGCTGTGCGGCGATGTCGGACGCAGTGAGCTCGGCGGTCTCGGTGTCGAAGTCGGCGAAGCGGATCGTGGCGCCGGCGCGTTCGGCCGCGATGACCCACGGCCGCACATTCGCGTCGTGATCGAGCCGGGTCACCACGATCTCGTCGCCCTGGCGCCAGGTCTTGGCCAGCGTGCGCGCGAGATCGAACGTCAGCGCAGTCATGCTGCGTCCGAAGACGACGCCATCCGGACGGGCGGCAAGCAGGTCGGCCATCGCGGCGCGGGCGTTCTGGACCACCGTCTCGGCCGTGCGTTCGGCGTCGGTGACGCTGCCGCGGTTCGCAATCGCCGAGACGAGGGTGGCGCGAACGGCATCGGCCACGACGTCGGGAGTCTGCGACCCGCCGGGACCGTCGAAGTGCGCCGCGCCGGCAGCCAGAGCCGGGAAATGCGACCGAACGGTGTCTACATCCAGCGCCATGCGTGCACTCTTTCATGCAGGCGGGAGAGGTGGCCCGAATGCGGGTATAGCACCGGCAGCCGCCGGAAAGGTTCCACAATGTCTGCATCGCGCCGTCCTCGGACGGTGACCCCCAGCCAGTTGCGCGCAGCGATGCTCGGCCGTCCGGTCGAGGGTGTCGAGGTGATCCGTCAGGCCTGGCGGGTGCGCGGCGACGACAGCGACGAACTCGTCCTGATCAGCGCCCGCGGCCGGTGGTGGGTCGCCCGCCGTGCCGGTGAGCAGATCACGCTGTGGGCCTACGTCGGTGACAGCGAGGCCGAGACGGCCTTCGAGCGGCTGATCGTCGCCGAGACCCCGGACGAGGTCGCCTGGCACCTCGCGACCGCCTCCTGACCCACGCGCACAGCCGGTGTGCCATCGTCGGTGGCATGCCCGACCCCGTGTTCGCCACGCCCGAAGACGCCCGAACCCGGCTCGCGTCGGTCGGCTACCTCGCCGATTCGGCGACCGCCACGACGGTGTTCCTGGCCGGCGCGCTCGAGCGGGCACTGCTCGTCGAGGGGCCGGCCGGCGTCGGCAAGACCGAACTCGCCAAGGCGGTGTCGGCCTGCACGGGTTCGGAACTGATCCGGCTGCAGTGCTACGAGGGGCTGGACGAGGCGCGCGCGCTGTATGAGTGGAACTACAAGAAGCAGCTGCTGCGCATCCAGGCCGCCCCGTCCGACCAGGCGTGGGAGCAGACCCACGACGACATCTTCACCGAGGAGTTCCTGCTCACCCGTCCGCTGCTCGGCGCGATTCGCCGCGACGAGCGCACGGTCCTGCTGGTCGACGAGATCGACAAAACCGATGTCGAGGTCGAGGCGCTGTTGCTCGAAGTGCTCTCCGACTTCCAGGTGACGATCCCGGAGATGGGGACGGTGACGGCGACGCGCCGGCCGTTCGTCGTCCTGACGTCGAACGCGAACCGCGAGCTGTCCGAGGCGCTGAAGCGGCGCTGCCTCTACCTCTATCTCGACTACCCTTCGCCGGAACGTGAGCGCGACATCCTGCTCGAGCGCGTCCCGGGTCTCGAGCGCGCGCTTGCCGAGCAGATCGCACGGGCGGCCGCGACCCTGCGCACGCTCGAGCTGCGCAAGTCGCCCTCGCTTGCCGAGTCGATCGATTGGGCACGCACGCTGCTCGCACTCGGGATCGACAACCTCGACGGCCCGGCTGTGGCCGCGACGCTCGGCGTGGTGCTCAAACACATCGCCGACCACACCCGGGCGGCGAAGGAACTCGACCTCCCCGCTGTCGACGACTGAGCACCCCGAATGAGCTTTGTCGACCGCCACCACGAGTTCGTCGTCGCGCTGCGCGACGCGGGCCTGGCCGTGTCGGTCGCCGAGGACATCGACGCCGCGGGTGCACTCAACGTCGTCGACCTGCTCGCCCGCGATCAGGTGCGCGATGCGTACGCGGCAGCGCTGGTCAAACGGCACACCGACCGGCCGGCGTTCGACACGCTCTTCGATCTCTACTTCCCGGCAGTCCTCGGCAATGCCGCCGCGCCGCCGTCGGCTGATCCGGATCACGCCCTGTCGACCTTTCGGCGTGACGACCCGGACCTCGTCGCGTTCCGCGAGGCCCTGGCCAATGCGCTGCGCGAGGGCGACGAACAACTGTTGACCCAGCTCGCGCGCGAGGGAGTCGGGCGGTTCGGAGCGGTCGCGGGACGGCTGCCAGGCACCCAGTCGTGGTCGAGCTACGCAGCGCAGACACGCATCTCGCCGCAGACATTGATGGCCGGGCTGCTCGAGCAGGCTTTGTTCGGCAGTGACGATGACGACCCGCTCGCCGAGCGCAATGCCCGCACGATGCTGGGCGCACGCATCGACCGGTTCCGCGCGATGCTCGACACCGAGGTGCAGCGCCGGCTTGCGGCCGAGTCCGGACGCGAACGGATCGCGAAGAGTGCGGTGCGTCCGAGTATCGATCGCATCGACCTGCTCAGTGCGACCCGCAACGACCTCGCCGCGATCCGGCGCGAGATCCAACCGCTTGCGCGCCGAATGGCCGCGCGACTCGCGATCGAGCACCGGCACGGACGACGTGGTCAGCTCGATTTCCGCCGCACGATCCGTGCGTCGCTGTCGGCAGGCGGGATTCCGATGGAGACGCACCATCGCCCGCGCCGTCCACGCAAGACCGATCTGGTGATCCTGTGCGACGTGAGCGAATCGGTGACGTCGTTCGCGCACTTCACGTTGCTGCTCGTCTACGCGCTGCGCGAGCAGTTCACCCGTGTGCGAGTGTTCGCGTTCGTCGACGACCTGGATGAGGTCACCGATTTCTTCCGGCCGGGCGCGGATCTCGTCGAGTCGGTGACCCGTCTCGCGTCCGAGGCGAACGTGCGCGGCTGGTACGGACGCACCGACTACGGGCGGGCGTTCGAGATCTTCCACGAGCACCACCTCGACGCGATCACCGCGCGCACGTCGTTGCTCGTGCTCGGTGATGCGCGATCCAACTACGGCGATCCGGCCCTGCCGGTGCTGCGCGACATGGCCGGCCGCGCACGCCGCGCGTACTGGCTCAACCCGGAGCGGCGATCGGCGTGGGACACGGGAGATTCCGTCGCTGACGATTTCGGACGGGTTATGCCGATGGTCGAATGTCGCAATCTTGCGCAGCTGGCGGGGTTTGTGCGTGACCTAGTCTGACCCGCAAGGGGAGGGTTCATGAAGCGATTCGTTCTTGCGGTGATGCTCGCGGCCAGTGCGCTGCCCGCGCTGGCAAGCACCGCCGACGCCGCGGCGACGCCCACGCGGTGGGTGATGGGTTACTACGTCGGCTACCAGCGCAACCTGATGCCGGCGAACCAGATCGGGTGGCACTCGCTCACGCATCTGGTCGTCGGCCCGGTCACGCCGCGCTCGGACGGAACACTCGATACGACTTTCGACATCGACGCGAGGCAGGGTCCGGCGATGGCGAAGAACCTCGCCCGGTTGGCGAAGCAGCACCATGTCGTGCCCATGTTGATGATCGGCGGCGCGGGCGAGCACAACGCGTTCGCGGCGGCCGCGTCGAATCACCTGTCTGCCCTCGTGAACAACCTGGTCGCCACGATGCGCAAGTTCGGTTACGCGGGGCTCGACCTCGACTGGGAGCCGATCAACAACGGCGACTCGCCCCACATCACAGCGTTGGTGAACATGCTTCGCGCGAGGCTGCCCAATGCGGTTCTGACGATGCCGGTCGACCCGACGTCGAGGACGTTCCCGAAGGCGCCGGGCTTCCTCGGCTCGCTGTCGCACAAGCTCAACCGGATCGATGTCATGACCTACGGCATGGCGTACGCGGCGTCCGGCTGGCGCAGCTGGCACTCGTCCGCATTGACCGGGGCCGGGCCGAGCACGCCCACTGCTGTCGACGTGAGCGTCAGGTCCTACCGCGCAGTGGGGATCCCGGCGAGCAAGCTGGGCGTCGGCATCGGCTTCTACGGGATGTGCTGGACCGGGAAGGTCACCGGACCGCGGCAGAGTCTTGCCGGTTCTCACGAGGTCGCCGACGACAACGTGATGAGCTGGATCAACATCCACAACAACTACGTGACGAAGGCGAACTACAAGTTCGACAAGTCGGCGCAGGCGTCGTACCTCAGCTACGCGAAACCCCACGGTCCGCAGAAGTGCACCTACGTCTCGTACGAGGACCAGCGCTCGATCACCGCGAAGGCGAAATGGGCGAAGGCTCATGGCCTCGGCTCGCTGATCGTGTGGACGGTCAACGAAGGACACCTTCGCTCGGCCCCCGCCGGACACCGTGACCCGCTGCTTTCGGTCGCACGGCAGAATTTCTCAGGGTGAGCATCGATCTCGTCCCACTGGCAACGCTGCGCATCACGATCGAGAAGCAGACCCGCCTCGACGCCATTCCGGCCGGCTCGCGACTGGTCGGCGAGGCGGCCACGTGCGAGCTCGACGGCGACCGCGTCCACGCGTCCCAAGCCGGGACGTCCAGCGACTGGCTGACTCTGCACGGCGATGGCAGCGTGAGCGTCGACGCGCGCTTGCTGCTGGCGACGCCGTCGGGTCACTCGCTCGCGATCACGTACCGCGGCAAGGCTGCGGCGCTGCCGGCCACGGGCGCTCCCGTCTTCGTGACGCCGACCTTCGAGACCGACGATCCGGAACTGGGTTGGCTCAACACGATCCAGGCGGTCGGCAAGGGGATCCGTGAGAACTCGGAACTCGTGTACGAGTTCTACGAGCTGCGCTGACTTCGCGTGTTCCAGCGTTGTCCCTCGCACTTTGCACCCGGCAATGTCGCTGACCCCTGCCGCGAGGTCGCTTTCAGCGACATTGCCGGGTGCAAAGTCGGTGGGGGACGACGTTGCCGCATGCAAAGTCGGCGCTACCAAGCCCGTACTAGCGTCGAGATCATGGAACTCGGCATCCACGTCCCCAACTTCACCTGGCCCGGCGGGCCCACGACCATGGCGTCCGATCTGCGCGAACTCGCGGTGGCAGTAGAAGACGCCGGCTTCAGCAAGCTGTCGGTGATGGACCACGTCTGGCAGATCCGTCCGGTCGGGCCGATCGAAGACGACATGCTCGAGGCGTACACGACGCTCGGGTACCTCGCGGCCGTCACCAAGCGCATCGACCTGCTCGCCTGGGTCACCGCGGTCGTCTACCGCGAGCCCGGTCTGCTCGCCAAGTGCGTCACGACGCTCGACGTCCTCTCCGGTGGCCGTGCATGGCTCGGCATCGGTGCGGCATGGAACGACGAGGAGTCGCACGGGCTCGGCCTGCCGTTCCCGCCCACCGCGGAGCGGTTCGAGCGGCTCGAAGAGGCGCTGCAGATCTCCTTGCAGATGTGGAGCGACGACGACGGCGCCTACGACGGCAAGCACTACCACCTCGGCCGCACGATGAACGTCCCGCAGTCGTTGCAGCGTCCGCATCCGCGGATCCTGATCGGCGGAGGTGGCGAGAAGAAGACGTTGCGCCTGGTCGCCCAGTACGCCGACGCCTGCAACCTGTTCGCGGGGCCGGAGCTCGAGCACAAGCTCGACGTGCTGCGTCAGCACTGCAGCGACGTCGGTCGCAACTATGACGACATCGAAAAGACAGTGATGATGCCGCTCGATCTCGGTCCGAACGGTGAGAAGGCCGACGCGGTGCTCACGGAACTGCAGCGCCTGGCCGGGCTCGGCGTGCAGCACGTGCACACGCGCGCCGCCGGCAACGAGCCGGTCAAGCTTGTCGAACTCTTCGGCGAGAAGATCGTCCCCGAAGCGGCGAAGTTCTAGTCACCCCACGAAATCGACTGGAAAGCGTGTCGATTCCGCGGGGACCCCGACTAGGCCCAGATCTCCGCGGCGGTCTCGACCACCAGCCGCAGCTTCGCGATCTGCTCGTCGCGGGTGAGGGCATTGCCTTCGACCGTGGACGAGAAGCCGCACTGAGGCGACAAGCACAGCTGCTCGAGGGGGACGAACTTGGCGGCCTCGTCGACGCGGCGCTTCAGGTCGTCCTTCGACTCGAGTTCGGGACGCTTGGTGGTGATGAGGCCGAGCACGACGAACTTGCCCGGCGGGACGAAACGCAACGGCGAGAAGTCGCCTGACCGGGCGTCGTCGTACTCGAGGAAGAACCCGTCGACGTCGAGCTGCCCGAACAGCGCTTCGGCGACGAAGTCGTAGCCGCCCTCAGCCGCCCAGGACGACCGATAGTTGCCGCGACACATGTGCGTGGTGACGTGCAGCGAGTCGGGACGGCCCTCGATCGCGGAGTTGATCTGCCGGATGTAGCGCTCGTGCTGATGCTCGGCATCACGCCCTTGAGAGGTCAGCAGCTCACGCTGGGTCGGATCGTTCAGGTACGCGAGCGATGTGTCGTCGAGTTGCAGATAGGTGCCGCCGAGCTCGGCGATACCTGCCACCTGCTTGGCGTACGCGGCCGAGAGATCTGACCAGAACTCGTCCTCGTCGGGGTAGACCGACTTGTCGATCGCGGCAGCACCGCCGCGGTAGTGCACCATGCTCGGCGACGGGATCGTGAGCTTCGGGACGGCCGTGCCGACCACCGACTGCAGGAACTGGAAATCGGCGCCGAAGATCGGCTCGCCGATGTCGACCTTCGCGTCGACCTTGAGCGCAGCCGAGGTGAAGTCGAGATCTCCGTCGGAGTTGCGGAAGTGCACCTCGATCTTCTCGTCGGTCTTGCTGATGCCGTCGAGTTGATAGATGAAGTCCATGTGCCACGACGTGCGCCGGAACTCGCCGTCGGTCGCGGCCGGCATGCCGATGTCCTCCTGCATCCGCACCACGTCGCGGATCGCGTCGTCCTCGACGGCGCGCAATTCCTCGAGCGACATGCGTCCTGCCGCATGTTCCTCGCGCGCCTGCAGCAGGTTCTTCGGCCGCAACAGACTGCCGACGTGATCGCCTCGGAACGGGGGAGGTGTGAGCGCAGTCGTCATGGCTCCACTATGCCCCCATCGCCATGGCCCCCCACGCGACAGAGCTCGCGTGCGGTAGACACGCATCATGAGCCAGACGCGGTGGGCAGTGCTGGGGACGGCCAACATTGCGGCCAAGTCGTTTCTGCCGGCGATGCGCGCTGCCGGCGGACGCGCCGTCGTCGTCGGGAGCAGGAGTCCTGATCGTGCGCGCGACTGGGCGACCGCGAACCAGGTCGACCGGGTCGCCGACTACGCGGACGCAGTGGGCGCGGACGACATCGACGCGATCTACATCGCGCTGCCGAACAACGAGCACACCACGTGGGCGGCGCGGGCGGTGTCGACCGGTCGTGCGGTGCTGTGCGAGAAGCCGCTCGGTGTCGACACCACCGACACGGGGCGCCTGCTCGCCGCCGTCCCGGCCGATGCATTGTTGTGGGAATCGTTCGTCTTCCCGTTCCATCCGCAGACCGACCTCGTTCGGAGTCAGCTCGAGCGGCTGGGCCGTGTGCGCGAGATCGTGTCCGAATTCCACTTCACCGCCCCCGAAGCCGGCAACATCCGCTGGCAGTCGGCGCTCGGCGGCGGAGCGCTGCGCGACGTCGGGTGTTACTGCGTACGGCTGGGCCGCTTGTTGTTCGGGTCCGAACCGACCGACGTGGCGGCACGCGCATTCGTGGAGCACGGGGTCGACGCCGAGATCGCCGCCGTGCTCGACTTTCCCGACGAGCAGCGACTGCTGCTCTCGGCGGGCATGCGCGGTGCGCCGTCGACCTACACCCGTGTCATCGGCGACGCGGGAGAGTTGCGCATCGTCAACCCCTTCCACCCGCGACCCGACAGCACCGTGACGTTGTGGGTGAACGGCAGCGCAGTTCAAGAGTGGACGGCCGACCCGCGTCCGGCGTTCCAGTGCGGAGTCGAGCACATCCAGGCGGTGATCCGAGGCGAAGAGCAGCCACGTCATCTCGCCACCACCGATTCGTTCGGCAACGCCCGCGCGCTCGACCTGATCGCTGCCGCAGCGCGCACATGACTGTTGCGATCGTGACCGGAGCGGGCAGCCCGTCCGGTATCGGCTTCGCGACGGCGCGACGTCTGCACGGCGCGGGCATGAACCTGCTGATCACGTCGACGACCGAGCGGATTAGAGACCGTGCGGAGTCGTTGGGCGCCGACGTCGTCTGGACGACCGGCGATCTCACGGCGCGCACCGAGGCAGACCGCATGGTCGCGATCGCGATCGAGCGCTTCGGTCGCATCGACGTCGTCGTGAACAACGCCGGCATGACGGCGATCAGCGATCCGGACGAGGCCGCGTCCATCGCGACTATCACCGACGAGCAGTGGCACGCGTCGGTCGCGCGCAACCTCGACACCGCGTTCCACGTCACGCGCGCCGCTGTGCCGCACATGATCGAGCGCGGCTACGGACGGATCGTGACGGTCAGTTCGGTGTCGGGACCGGTCATGGCGTTCGGGGACGACGTCGCGTACCACTCGGCCAAGGCCGCGCTGACCGGCCTGACGAGGTCGGCAGCACTGGATCTCGCACCGCACGCGATCACGGTCAACGCGGTCGCCCCGGGGTGGATCGAGACCGAGACGTCACCGGCGCACGAGCTCGCGGCCGGGGCGGCGACACCGATGCGCCGACCGGGAACCGCGGACGAGGTTGCCGCAGTCATCGAGTTCCTCACCTCACCGCAGGCGTCGTACGTGACCGGCCAGGTGATCGTGGTCGACGGCGGCAATTCGATCGCCGAGGTGCGGTCCGCGCAGCGTGCGTAGGCTCGAAAGCGATACCGCCGACGAAGGAGAACACCGTGCCCACTCGTACCGCACGCACCGCTTGGACCGGCACCCTGCAGGAAGGCTCTGGCCAGGTCGAGCTGACGAGTTCAGGGGTCGGGAGTTACGAGGTTTCGTTCCCGAAGCGCGCGGCCGACAACGCCGACGGCACGACCAGCCCGGAGGAACTCGTCGCCGCGGCGCACTCGTCCTGCTACGCGATGCAGCTGTCGTCGCTGCTCGCCAATGCGGGCGGTACTCCGCAGTCGCTCGACGTCCAGGCCGACGTCTCGCTCGGTCCTGACCCGGACGGCGGATTCAAGCTGACCGGCATCAAGATCACCGTCCGGGGCAAGGTCGACGGGCTTGACGCCGAGGGCTTCGAGAAGGCTGCGCAGGCCGCCAAGGCCGGCTGCCCGATCAGCAAGGCACTGGCCGGCGTCGATATCACGCTGGACGCAGCTTTGGCGGGCTAGCTTCAGCACGACGCCGATCGTTGGAGGCCCCCGCATGGTCCGTCGCGCTGCCACGTACCCAGCCTTCATCTCAGCTCTCGTGCTGGTGGCCGCCGCGGCGGCGACGCCGGCGGCAGCTGCGGCTGTGGCAGCACCCAAGGTCACGGCGGTCTCGCCTCGATCCGGACCTACGGCCGGTGGCACCCGCGTCACCATCACCGGCACCGGGTTCAGCGGACTCACCAGGTCGAGGGTCACCTTCGGCACGACCGCGGCGTCGAAGATCACCGTCGTCTCGTCCACCAAGGTCACTGCGACAGCTCCTAAGGGCGCGGCGGGACGAGCCAACGTCCACATCGTCACCACGCACGGCACGTCCGCATCGAACGCCGCCGACGGCTTCACCTACGTCGCGAAACCGACCGTCACGTCGGTCGAGACGCAGTACTCGGGCAGCAACGTGTCGTGGGGGCCGGACACCGGGGGCTCCGCGCTCACCGTGACCGGAACCAACTTCCGCACCGGTATGACGGTCATGTTCGCGGGCCGCACGATCAGCAATGTCACCTACGAGACCGCCACGAAAATCGGCTTCACCAGCCCGACCCACGCGCCCGGCGCGGTGAACATCTCGGTGACCTCGCCCGGCGGCACCGCCACCAAGAACAGCGCGTTCACCTACCGCCGGTGGTGGCAGGCGCCGACCACGATCGATGCGTCACAAGGCGACCCGGCCCTGCTGTCGTGTCCGGATCAGCAGTGTTACGCGATCGACCCGTTCAACAACTTCTTGACCCGTGCCACGCCGACCGCAACCTGGACGAACCAGGGCGCGACGATCTCGCCTGGCGTCGCGGTCGAGGACCTGTCGTGCCCCGTCGACAACTTCTGCGCCGCTGTCGACAAGCACGGGCATGCGCTCACCTACAACGGGACGAAGTGGCAGGCGTCGGCGATCATGACGCAATACTTCGGCGGCCCGCTCGTGACGGTCGCGTGCACGAGCACGACCTTCTGCATCGCGCAGGACACCTTCAGCGACTACACGATCTGGAACGGAAGCAGCTGGGGCGCCCTGCGCCTGCCCAGCGGCGCCCAGATCACCGCCAAGACGCCTTCCCCCTCCAGTGCCGGAGCCGCAGAGCTCTCGTGCGCCGGGCCGTCCAACGGCAGTAGCGCCCAATGCGAGGCCGTCGACGGCGACAACCATGTCCGCGGGTTCACCTACAGCACCAGTGCCCCGCACAACGCGTGGTCGCTCGTCCAGACCACGGACGCCGACGGCACACCGACCGCGCTGTCGTGCCACGACTACGCCAGCACCTTCGCGTGCGTCCTCACCGACACCAGCGCCGACTTCGACGGCCGTGCGTTCGTCTACAGCGGCGGATCGTGGGGTGCAGCGCAACTGCTCGCGTCCGGGGCGACCGTGCCCGCGGTGTCGTGCGTGCCCAGCGTGATCACCTGCGTCGCGGTCGACGCCGTCGACCACGCCTACACGCTCGACACGAACGGCTGGCATCAGAGCGTCGCCCAAGGCAGCGATTTCCTCGCAATCTCGTGCAACACGTCGTATTGCGCGACAAGCAACCAGGACGGGACGTCGTCGACTCTTGAATTGAGCGACTCGACCTGGCAGACACCGACGCCGCTTGTCACGGTGCACAAGGGCATCACGATCCTCTCGTGCGCTGACGCGACCCATTGCTTCGCGAGCGACGGCGGATCCGCCGTGATCCGCGACGGTGGTGCTTGGGGCTCGGTGACCGATCTCGGCCTGGCCGGCGACCAGCTGACGTCCGCATCGTGTCCGACGACGTCGTTCTGCATGGCAATCACCACCCAGGGCCGGTTCTTCACCGACACGTCGGGAACGCTCTCGACGGCGACTAGTTCGGCTAAGGGCTTCCTGCTCGGCGTCTCGTGCGCGTCTGCCGACCTCTGTTACGCGGTCTCGAACGACACGGCCTACCGATGGACGTCCGGCGAGGGCTGGGACACCACACCGATCAGCGTCCCGATCGCATCGGGCGACTCGATCTCGGCGCTGTCCTGCGTGCCGAACCAGAACCAGTGCATGATCGCCACCTACACCGGCGATGCGTTCGACCTGACCGGCGACCCGGCGACCGCGACCTCGCTCGCCCCGACCGGCGCTGCGGCGAATTCCGATCAAGTGCAGGCGATCTCGTGCCCGACCAGCACGTTCTGTGTGGCGGTCGGCAGTGCTGGCTTCGCCTACCGCTGGAACGGCTCGACGTGGACGACGATGAACCTCACTGATGGCGGCACGCTCGACAAGGTCGACTGCGGCAGCTCGTCCGCGTGTCTGGCCGTCGGCGACTTCGGCAACGCCTACAGCTGGACGGGCTCGGTCTGGCAGCCGACCCAGTCGGCCAACTTGGCCAACACCCAGGCAGTCGCTTCGTTCAGCGACGGCACCGGACTGGCGGGCAACCTGTCGGGCGAGGTCGTGCCGTTCCAGTAGGCAAGGCAAAGCAGGTTCATCGGATGAGCCCAGCGTGACCGGGATAACATCGTCGGCATCGAGGCCACGAAGCAGACGACGAGGACGCCGGGAGCGGACGCCGTCCGCACGGTGCGCCATGCCCACGAAAAGTTCCTCGAATCGGGCACCATCCCGGCCGACGTCCGCGACATCGTCGCCGACTCGTGGCGATTCTCGGCCCGGGCCGGAGTGGACGCCGACGATGTAGCGGTTCCGGTGTTCGCCCAGGGCAGCGACCTGACCGATTACCGCGAGGCCCATCCGCTGTCGCGGGTGTTCCCGCTCCTCTATGACGTCCTCGGCCGGGCGGCCGAGGAATGCGACAGCGTGATGGCCGTCGGCGATGCGCACGGCCAGTTGCTGTGGGTCTGTGGACGGCCCAACGTCCTCGCCCGCGCCGAACAGATCAACTTCATCGAAGGCGCCCAATGGGACGAGCGCCATGCCGGCACGAACGCCCCTGGGACAGCGCTGCGGCTCGACCGTCCGGTGCAGATCCTCGCGTCCGAGCACTTCGTGCGCACGGTGCAGCCCTGGACGTGCGCGGCCGCGCCGATCCACGACCCGGGGACGCAAGCCATCCTCGGCATCGTCGACGTCACCGGCTCCGAGGCGGTCGCCTCTCCGCAGACCCTCGCGATGGTGCGCGCCGCAGCCCGCATGGCCGAGGCCGAGCTCGGCCGCCTCGCCGCGATCAGCGCTCCGGGCGAACTCTGGCGGCCCACGCCGTCGGTCACCGTCGATGCCCTCGGCCGTCCCGACTGCCAGCTGACGTTGAACGGTCGCCAGCTGCGGCTCTCGCCGCGGCACAGCGAGATCCTGGTGATCCTCGTCGACCACCCGGACGGGCTGACCGGCGATCAGCTGGCGATCGAGCTGTATTCGGACGAGGTGAGCACCTCGACGACGCGCGCCGAACTGACCCGGCTGCGCTCGCTGCTGGGCAACGACTTGCTCGACTCGCGTCCGTACCGGCTGCGCGGGGCGCTGCGCGATGCCCTGTGCGACTGGCGCGCCGTCACCGACGCTATCGACGCGGGCCGTCCGGGCGACGCACTGCGCGCCTACCGCGGACCGCTCCTGCCACAGTCCGATGCGCCTGGCGTGACCGAGCGACGCGAACGACTCGAGCGGCAGTTGCGCGCGGCCGTGCTGTCGTCGGGCGAGGTCGACCTGATGGCCGCCTGGACCCGCTCGCGCTGGGGCGCAGACGACCTCGACATGTGGCGGCGGCAGGCGCGACTGGCCACCCAGGGTTCGCCGTTGCACGCGATCGCTGCAATAGAGCTGCAACGGCTCGACCGCGAACTCGGATTGACTCAGGGCTAGCCGTCCGCTTCTGCGGAGCTTACGACGCAACGTTGCCGCAACGTCGGCGGTCCTAACGTCGGCCTTCCGATGCCCACGACACTCGGAGGCTGGCATGGCAGTCGTTCCCACACCCGGCACCGCGGACAGCTCGGTCAAGGTCGAGAGCCGCTACGACAACTTCATCGGTGGCGAGTGGACGCCGCCGAGCAAGGGTGACTACTTCGAAAATCCGACGCCCATCACGGGCAAGACGATTTGCGAGATTCCCCGCAGCACCGGCGAGGACATCGAACTCGCCCTCGACGCCGCACACGGCGCCAAGCGTGCGTGGGGACGCACGTCGGCAGCCGAACGCGCGGTCATCCTGAACAAGATCGCCGACCGGATCGAGGAGAACCTCCCCGACCTCGCAGCGATCGAGACCCTCGAGAACGGCAAGCCGATCCGCGAGACAACCGCGGCCGACCTGCCGCTCGCTGTCGACCACTTCCGCTACTTCGCCGGAGCGATCCGCGCGCAGGAGGGTGGCATCTCCGAGGTCGACGCCGACACCATCGCCTATCACTTCCACGAGCCGCTCGGCGTCGTCGGGCAGATCATCCCGTGGAACTTCCCGATGCTGATGGCGATCTGGAAGCTCGCTCCTGCCCTGGCTGCCGGCAACTGCGTCGTCATCAAGCCGGCCGAGCAGACGCCGTGGTCGATCCTGAAGCTGATGGAACTGGTCGGCGACCTGCTCCCGGCCGGCGTCGTCAACGTCGTGAACGGGTTCGGTGCCGAGGCCGGCAAGCCGCTCGCGTCGTCGAGCCGCATCGCCAAGATCGCCTTCACCGGCGAGACCACCACCGGTCGCCTGATCATGCAGTACGCATCGCAGAACCTGATCCCGGTGACGTTGGAGCTCGGTGGCAAGAGCCCGAACATCTTCTTCGACGATGTCGCGGACGCGAAGGACGACTTCTACGACAAGGCACTCGAAGGCTTCACGATGTTCGCGCTCAACCAGGGCGAGGTCTGCACCTGCCCGTCGCGCGCGTTGATCCAGGGCTCGATCTACGACCAGTTCCTCGGCGACGCCGTCGAGCGCACGAAGAAGATCAAGCAGGGCAACCCGTTCGACACCGACACGATGATCGGCGCGCAGGCCTCGAACGACCAGTTCGAGAAGATCATGTCCTACATCGACATCGGCAAGCAGGAGGGCGCGAAGGTGCTCACCGGCGGTGCGAAGGCCGAGCTCGACGGTGAGTTGGCGGGCGGCTACTACGTCCAGCCGACGATCTTCGAGGGCGACAACTCGATGCGCATCTTCCAGGAAGAGATCTTCGGGCCGGTCGTGTCGGTCACGAAGTTCGACGACGAGGCCGATGCGCTCAAGATCGCCAACGACACGCTCTACGGCCTCGGCGCCGGCGTCTGGTCGCGCGACGGTGCGCGCGCCTACCGCGCCGGACGTGAGATCCAGGCCGGCCGCGTGTGGACGAACTGCTATCACCAGTACCCGGCGCACGCCGCGTTCGGTGGGTACAAGCAGTCCGGCGTCGGGCGCGAGAACCACAAGATGATGCTCGACCACTACCAGAACACGAAGAACCTGCTGGTGTCCTACTCGCCCAAGGCCCTCGGCTTTTTCTAAAGTCGATGCCGATGACGAGACACGTTGATGTGACCGGTGAGGCGGCGGAGATGCTCCGCCGCCTCACCAAGCAGCACGGTCCGCTGATGTTCCATCAGTCGGGCGGGTGTTGTGACGGCTCGTCCCCGATGTGTTTCCCCGACGGCGAGTTCCTGCTCGGCGACGCGGACGTCCACCTCGGCGACCTGGACGTGGACCTCGAGCGCGACATCCCCGTCTACATGAGCCAGAGCCAGTACGAGTACTGGAAGCACACGCACATGACCATCGACATGGTGAAAGGGCGGGGGAGCGGGTTCTCGGTCGAAGCCCCCGAAGGCGTGCGCTTCCTCATCCGTTCGCGCCTGCTCACCGACGCCGAGTTGAAGGAGTTCGGTCTGGTCTGACCCGCACCCACTTTGACCCTGTAATGGTTGTTGCGACACCGCACCAACGACCGTTACAGGGTCGAAGTGCGTAGGGGGTGGCGGGACTCATGTTGCTACTCGCCAGTAACATTGGCAGAGTACGACACAAAGCAACTCACTGTTGAGAGGTCGGCGCACGCATGAACATCGTGGTCCTGATGAAGCAGGTACCCGACACCGAGGGCGACCGGAAGCTTGCGGACGACAACACCGTCGACCGCGCTGCCGTGGATCCCGTCATCAACTACATCGACGAGTTCGCGATCGAAGAAGGTCTGCGACTCAAGGAAGCGCACGACGGCGAGGTCACCATCCTGACCGTCGGCCCGGAGAAGGCGACCGAGTCGATCCGCAAGGCGCTGTCGATGGGGGCCGACAAGGCCGTCCACATCTCGGACGAGGCCATTCACGGCTCGGACGCCGTCGCGACGGCCAAGGTGCTCGCCAAGGCACTCGACGGCCTGGAGTGGGACGTCGCGATCGCCGGTTCCGAGGCGACAGACGCCCGTGGGTCGGTCGTGCCGGCGATGCTCGCCGAGGTGCTCGGACGCCCGCAGCTCACCCAGGCGCGCAAGGTGACCGTCGACGGTTCGACCGTCACGATCGAGCGCGTCACCGACAACGGGTACGAGCAGGTCGAGGGCGAGACGCCCGCGGTCATCAGCGTGGTCGAGAAGATCAACGACCCGCGCTACCCGTCGTTCAAGGGCATCATGGCCGCCAAGAGCAAGCCCATCGAGGTCAAGTCGCTCGAAGACATCGGTCTCGACGCCGGCGAGGTCGGGCTGTCGAACGCCTGGACCGCGGTCGAGTCGTTCGAGAACGCCCCGCCACGCGCGGCCGGCGAGACCGTCAAGGACGAGGGCAACGGCGGCGTCGCGATCGCCGACTACCTCGCCTCGAAGAAGCTCATCTGAGGGGACTGACTACACATGGCAGAGGTATTGGTACTCGTCGACTCGGTCGACGGCACCGTCAAGAAGGCCACCTTCGAACTGCTCACCGCGGCCAAGTCGCTCGGCGAGCCGAGTGCGGTCGTCGTCGGCGCGCCCGGCGAGGCGGCCAAGGTCAAGGACCAGCTCGGTGAGTACGGCGCCGCGAAGGTCTACGTCGCCGAGAGCGACGACATCGCGGGCTACTCGGTCGCGCCGAAGGCGGCAGCACTCGCTGCGGTCGCCGAGCAGGCTTCGCCGGCCGCGATCCTGCTGTCGTCGAGCTCGGAGAACAAGGAGATCGCAGCCCGGCTCGCGGTCAAGCTCGACTCCGGGCTGATCTACGACGCCGTCGGCCTCGAGGGCGACACCGCGACCCAGCAGATCTTCGGTGCCGCGATCAGCGTCCAGTCGAAGGTCACCAAGGGCACGCCGATCATCACTGTGCGGCCGAACTCGTTCGCTCCGGAGCAGAGCTCGGGCGCGGCCGAAGAGGTCTCGGTCGACGTCACGCTGTCCGACTCGGACAAGTCCGCCAAGATCACCGACACCGTCGTCGAAGAGAAGGGCTCGCGCCCGCAGCTCGCCGACGCGTCCGTTGTCGTCTCCGGCGGTCGCGGCATCGGCAAGGCCGAGAACTTCGAGATCATCGAGAAGCTCGCCGACTCGCTCGGTGCCGCCGTCGGCGCTTCGCGCGCCGTCGTCGACGCCGGCTGGGTCGACCACCAGATGCAGGTCGGCCAGACCGGTGTGACCGTGTCGCCGCAGCTCTACATCGCCGTCGGCATCTCCGGCGCGATCCAGCACCGCGCCGGCATGCAGACATCCAAGACGATCGTCGCGATCAACAAGGATCCCGAGGCGCCGATCTTCGAGCTCGCCGACTTCGGCGTCGTGGGTGACCTGTTCCAGGTCGCGCCGCAGCTCACCGAAGAGGTCGGCAAGCGCAAGGGCTAGTTCTCGGCCACGTTGAGTGGCGCTTCATCCGTTGAGTGGCGCGATTCATCGCGCCACTCGACGCGTTAACGCGCCACTCAACGGATGTGGCGAAGTCGGCCCGGCTTGATATGAAGTGGGCTTGAACTTGGAAGATGGTCTGGTGGTCACCGCAGCGCCTGCTCCCGTCGTCGCCGAGGCGACGATTTTCACGGGACGGCTGCGCAGCACGACCATCGGCCTGCTCGTCCTGATCTCGATGATCGCCTTCGAGGCGATGGCGGTGACGCCGGCGCTGCCGAGCGCGGCGCGCGAGTTGCACGGCCTCGGCGCGTTCGGGTGGGCATTCACCGCGTTCCTGGTGGCGAATGTCGTCGGCATGGTCGCGGCCGGCCAGCTCAGTGATGCCCGCGGCCCACGGCCGGGCCTGTTCGGCGGCATGATCCTGTTCGTCGCCGGGCTGCTCGTGGCCGGGACGGCGACCACGATGGTGCAGCTGATCATCGGCCGCGCCGTCCAAGGCGTCGGCGGCGGGCTGCTCATCACCTCGACCTACGTGCTCATCGGCGTCACCTACCCCGAGCAGCTGCGGCCGAAGGTCTTCGTCGCCACGTCCAGCGCGTGGTTGTTGCCGTCGTTGCTCGGTCCGCTGGTGTCGGGGCTCCTCACGCAGCACGTCAGCTGGCGCTGGGTGTTCCTCGGGCTCGTCCCGTTCGTCGTCATCGGCGGTGCGCTGATCGTTCCGGTCCTGCGCACGTTCCACGGCGGGACGCGACAATCGACTGCGGTCGCCGGTCCGCGCCGGCTCTTGCTCGCGCTCGTCGTCGCCGCCGGCATCGCCGCCTTCGAGGGCGCCGGGCAACACCCGTCGCCGGTGACCCTCGTGGTCGCCGTGGCCGCAGTCGCAGTTGCAGTCGTCGGGCTGCGCGGCCTCGTGCCGTCCGGCACCTTCAGCGTGCGTCCGGGGGTCGGCGCGGACGTCGCGCTGCGCGGCCTCATCTCCGGGGCGTTCTTCGGCACCGAGTCGGTCGTGCCGCTCATGCTCAGCCAGCAGCACGGCCTCGATCCGACCGAAGCCGGCTTGCCGCTCGCGGTATCCGGACTGATCTGGTCGATCGGTGCCTGGTGGCAAGGTCGTGATCACCCCGACGAGACGCCGCTGGAGGAAGAGCGACGTCGGGTGCGTTATCTGCGCACGGGCTTCGCGAGCCTCTGCGTCGCGATCGTGTTGATCGCGATCACCGCGTTGCCGGCGAGCCCGTGGTGGTTGGCCTACCCCGGCTGGGGGTTCGCCGGCCTGGGCGCCGGACTCACCCTGACGACCGCGAGCGTCCTGCTCCTCAACCACACGAACGATGCCGATCGCGGCCGCGACTCGGCTGCCCTGCAGCTGACCGACACGACTGCGGCGTCGTTCACGGCGGGCATCGCCGGGGTTCTCGTCGCTGCTGCCGCGGCGGGCTCGATCGGTTACACCGCCGCGTTCGTGACCCTCGACGCGTTGATGGTCGGCGTGGCCGTGGTCGGCATAGCCGTGTCGGGACGGGCCAGCGCGTTGCGAGCGTAACGAGTCTCGGCGTGTCTTCCGTGCGCGGACGGGGCACAGCGGCGGCGAGGGACGGTCCGGGTGGCGCGATCTGTGTGCAGGCGCCCGCGGCGCGGGGCGTTCCGTAAGCTGGCAGGCGATGCCCTACCTCGATCACGCAGCGACAACGCCGATGCTGCCGGAGGCCGTGACCGCGGTCGCCGACGCCATGGGCGATCTCGGCAACCCGTCGTCTCTGCACGGCGCGGGCCGCCGTGCTCGGCGCCGCATCGAGGAATCGCGCGAACAGCTTGCCGCCGCGCTCGGCGCACGTCCGTCCGAGGTCATCTTCACGGCGGGTGGCACCGAGGCCGACAACCTGGCGGTGAAGGGGTTGTACTGGGCACGCAACAGTGCCGACCCGCGTCGCACCAAGGTGATCGTCAGCGCGGTCGAGCATCACGCCGTGCTCGACGCGGCCGAGTGGCTCGCCACCGCGCAGGGCGCCGAGCTGGTCTTGTTGCCGGTCGACGAGTACGGGACGGTGCGCCCGCAGACGCTGGCTGCCGCGTTGGCCGACGATCCCGGGTCGGTGGCCGCCGTCAGCATCATGTGGGCCAACAACGAAGTCGGCACGGTGCAGCCGATCGCCGAGCTCGCCGCGATCGCGCACGAGCACGGCATCCCGTTCCACACCGACGCGGTGCAGGCGATCGGCACGTTGCCGGTCGACTTCGCCCAGTCCGGTGTCGACGCGTTGACCATGACCGGTCACAAGCTCGGCGGTCCGGTCGGGACGGGCGCGCTGTTGCTGGGCCGCAACGTCGCCTGCGTGCCGCTGTTGCACGGCGGTGGCCAAGAACGTGACGTCCGTTCGGGCACGCTGGACGTACCCGGCTCGGTCGGGCTGGCCACGGCGACCACGATCACCGTCGAGCGCCGCGAACAGTCGGCCAAGACCCTTGCCGCGCTGCGCGACGACCTCGTCGCCGGCGTGCGCGCCGGCGTGCCCGATGTGATCGTGAACGGCCATCCCGAGCAGCGGCTGCCGGGCATCGCCCACCTCAGCTTCCCCGGGTGCGAAGGCGATTCGTTGCTCATGCTGCTCGATGCCCGCGGTGTCGAGTGCTCGACCGGCTCGGCCTGCGCTGCCGGTGTCGCGCAGCCCTCGCACGTCCTCACCGCGATGGGCGCCGGCGACGCGACCGCGCGTGGCTCGCTGCGTTTCTCGCTCGGCCACACGTCCACCGCCGCCGATGTGGCCGCCGTCGTCGACGCCATCGGACCGGCGGTCGAGCGGGCTCGCCGCGCGGGCCTCACTTCGGTGGTGGCGTCATGAGGGTGATCGCCGCGATGAGCGGCGGTGTCGACTCCGCCGTTGCGGCGGCGCGTGCCGTCGACGCCGGCCACGACGTCACCGGCGTGCACCTCGCCCTCGCCCAGAACCCTGCGACGCTGCGTCACGGCGCACGCGGCTGTTGCACCCTCGAGGACGCGAACGACGCCCGGCGCGCTGCCGACGTGCTCGGCATCCCGTTCTACGTATGGGATCTCGCCGAGCGCTTCCGTGCCGACGTGATCGACGACTTCGTCGCCGAATACGCCGCCGGGCACACGCCCAACCCGTGCCTGCGCTGCAACGAGAAGATCAAGTTCTCGGCCGTGCTCGACCGCGCCGTCGCCCTCGGGTTCGACGCCGTCGTCACCGGTCACCACGCACAGCTCGACGACGGGGTGCTGCGCCGCTCGGTCGATGCCGGCAAGGACCAGTCCTACGTGCTCGCCGTGCTCACGCCCGAACAGCTGTCGCGGGCGGTCTTCCCGCTCGGCGACACCACCAAGGACGACGTGCGCGCGGAGGCTGCTGCGCGCGGCCTGGCGGTGGCCGCCAAGCCCGACTCGCACGACATCTGCTTCATCGCCGATGGCGACACGCGCGGGTTCCTGCAGCGCACGATCGGCGAGAGCGACGGCGACATCGTCGACGCCGAGTCGGGTGCGGTCGTCGGATCACACCGCGGAGCGTTCGCGTTCACGGTCGGGCAACGTCGCGGACTGCATCTCGATCGCGTCGCGCCTGACGGCGAACCGCGCTACGTGCTCTCGATCCAGCCCACCACCAACCGCGTGACGGTCGGACGTGGCGAACTGCTCGACGTCGACGAGATCCGCGCCGCCCGTCCCGTATGGACGAACGACGCCCCAGCGAGTCCGTTCGACTGTTCGGTGCAACTGCGCGCACACGGAATGGTGAGCGCCGCCCGAGTCGAACTCGACTCCGACGGCATCGTCGCCCGACTGGCCGCACCGCAGCGCGGCGTCGCAGCCGGCCAGGCACTGGTGATGTACGCCGGTGATCGCGTGATCGGGTCGGCGACGATCACCGCGGCCCGCCGCGAGGCTGTCACCGCGTGAGCAGACCCCACGAAGACGCTCCGCAAAGAGCACGTGGTTTCGCGGGGACCCGAGAGGTGAGCCCATGAATCATCGCTGGCCGCCCGGCTCGGCCACCGGCGTCGGTTCGCTGCCCGGGACTGACCCGGACGAGGCCGTTCGGCTCGTGTTCGGCGAGCTGCCGGACCTGCCGCACCTGCCCGAACTACCGCAGCGAGGTGCCGGCGCGGAGATGATCGGGCGCACTGGTGCTCTGCTTGTCGCCCTGCCGGTCGAGATCGTGCCGTCCGGATGGCGGTTGGCAGCGCACGACGGACGCGACGTGCGCCGCGCCCGCGACCTGCTGGCCCGGGACCTGGACGCACTCGAGCCGGTCGCCGACGGCTACGCGGGCGCACTCAAGCTGCAGGCCACCGGACCGTGGACGCTCGCGGCGAGTCTGGAGCTGCCGTCCGGGCACAAGGTGGTCAGCGACCGGGGCGCATGCCGTGATCTGGCCGAGTCGCTCACCGAGGGTTTGCGGATACATCTCGACGAGGTGCAGCGACGCGTGCCGAACGCCCGGCTCGTCCTGCAGCTGGACGAGCCGTCGTTGCCCGCTGTGCTCGGCGGGCGGGTCGGAACCCCGTCGGGATACGGGACCGTCCGCACCGTCGAGGAATCGGTGGCCGAGGCGACCCTGCGTGACGTGCTCTCGGTCGCGGGCGACGGCGGCCGGGTCGTGCACTGCTGCGCCGCCGACGCTCCCTTGAAGCTGATGCGCGACGCCGGTGCCGACGCGATCTCGATCGATGCTGCGCTGTTGCGCCGCTCCGACTACGACGCACTCGGGGAAGCGATCGACGCCGGGACGTCCCTGTGGCTCGGCGTGCTGCCGGCCACCGAGGCCGCCGTGTCGCTCGATCGCGCGCGGGACGCCGTGCGCACCCTGTGGTCGGCCCTCGGCTTCGCCCGCTCGGCTGCCGCCGAATCGGTCGTGGTGACGCCCGCCTGTGGTCTTGCCGGGGCCGGCCAGCCCTACGTGCGCCGTGTGCTGTCGCTGCTGCGCGACGTCGGCGCCGCGCTGCGCGACGACGCCGCCTGAGGCAGGTAACGGTCGCCGAGCGCGAACAGCAGCGCGAGCACGGCGAAGACGACGACCACAGCCAACGAGTTCAGCACCACGCGCAGGTAGCCATGGGTCGTGACGTCGAGGAACGGGTACGGATACCAGTGCCAGATCGCTCCGCGCACCACCGTGTACGCAAGCCACCCCAATGGAAACAGCAACGAAAGGCGCACCGTGCGCGCGTCAATTCTCGGCCGCGGCCCGAACAGAAGCCAGCCCAGCACCATCATCACCGGCACGACGTAGTGCACGATCGTGTTCACGAAGGTCTCCGCACCGCCGTTCGGTTCGTGGATGCGGGCGAGCACGGTCGAGTAGACGATCCCGGTCACCGTGATACCGAACAGCGCAGCCAGCCGGACCACACGCCACGCACGTCCATCACGGCCCGGGTCGCGCGCGAGCTGCGCCGACACCAGCCCGCAGAGCAAGTTGCTCTGGATGGTGAAGAAGCTGAGCACCCGGATGATCCGTCCGGCCGTCGAACTGCCGCGCACGAATCCCGCGCTGACGTCGTGTGGCGTCCCGGCAAGGCGCACGGCGATCGCGATCTGCACGACAACCGCGACGGCTACGAGCACTGCGATGACCGCGTGCCAGAACCGGCCGATCATGCCCGCAGCGTAGTCGTATGCAACGGCTAGATTCGGGACCGTGAGAACCGGAAGCCAGCTGCTCATCACACCGCAGGGCCACGATGCCCAACCGGAGGGATGAGCGTGGTCTCACCGAAGTCAGCCACCGAGGACGCCCGCGACGAACACGCGCGGCTGTCCGAGGACATCGACGATGATCAGTACCGCTACTACGTGCTCGATCAGCCCACGTCGAGTGATGCCGACTACGACAAGCGCATGCGCCGCCTCGAGGAGCTCGAAGAGCAGTTCCCCGATCTGCGCACCCCGTCCTCGCCGACGCAGCGGGTCGGCGGCACGTACTCCACGCAATTCACCGCTGTCGACCATCTCGAGAGGATGCTCAGCCTCGACAACGCGTTCGCGTCCGATGAGATGACCGCGTGGGCGCATCGCGTCGAGCGCGATGCCGGTGCCGTCCCCGCGTATCTGTGCGAGCTGAAGGTCGACGGCCTCGCCATCAGCCTCGTCTACACCGACGGCCGATTGACACGTGGCGCAACGCGCGGCGACGGACGCACCGGTGAAGACGTCACGCCCAATGTGCGCACGATCGACAACATTCCTGATCGTCTCGACGGCGATGACGTTCCGCACGTGCTCGAGGTTCGCGGCGAGGTCTTCTTCCCGGTCGAGGATTTCGAGGCCCTCAACGCGAGCCTCGTCGAAGCCGGCAAGGTGCCGTATGCCAACCCACGCAACACGGCGGCCGGCTCGTTGCGGCAGAAGGATCCGCGCGTCACGGCCTCGCGCCGACTGCGGATGGTCGTCCACGGCGTCGGCAAGGTCGACGGGGGACCGTTCGATGCCCGCACGGTCACTGCGCAATCCGACTGGTACGCGGTGCTGAAGAAGTGGGGGCTACCCACGTCCGACCGGGCGAAGGTCGTGAAGAACCTCACCGGCGTGCAGAAGTTCATCGACTACTACGGCGAGCACCGCCACGACGTCGAGCACGAGATCGACGGAGTCGTGGTCAAGGTCGACGACCTCGCCTTGCAGCGCCGACTGGGGTCGACGAGCCGGGCGCCGCGCTGGGCGATCGCGTACAAGTACCCGCCCGAAGAGGTCAACACCAAGCTGTTGCACATCGCCGTCGCTGTCGGCCGCACCGGCCGCGTGACGCCGTTCGGGATCATGGAGCCGGTCAAGGTCGCCGGCAGCACCGTCGAGCGTGCCACCCTGCACAACCAGTGGGAGGTCGAGCGCAAGGGCGTCCTCATCGGTGACACCGTCGTGCTGCGCAAGGCCGGCGACGTGATTCCCGAGATCGTCGGCCCCGTGGTCGCCCTGCGCGACGGCACCGAGACGAAATTCGTGATGCCGACCGAGTGCCCGTCGTGCAAGACACCCCTCAAACCGGAACGCGAGGGTGACAAGGACATTCGCTGCCCGAACGCGCGCTCGTGCCCGGCGCAGGTGCGTGAGCGCGTGTCGTCACTCGCCGCACGAGGCGCATTCGACATCGAGGCACTCGGCTACGAAGGTGTCGCCGCACTCTTCGACGCCGACGTGATCACCGATGAGGGCGACGTATTCGATCTCGATGCCGAACGTCTCGCGCGGGTGCCGCTGTTCACCCGCGCGGCGAAGAAGTCCGACCCGGCCGAACTGGTGCACGACGCGCGCACGCTCTCTGCCAACGGCATCAAGCTGCTCGCCAATCTGGAACAGGCGAAGGCGCAGCCGCTGTGGCGCGTCCTGGTCGCACTGTCGATCCGCCACGTGGGTCCGACCGCGGCTCGTGCGCTCGCGACCGAGTTCGGTTCGATCCCCGCGATCCGTGCCGCGACGACCGAACAGCTCGCGGCGGCCGAGGGCGTCGGTCCGGTCATCGCCGACGCTGTGACGGAGTGGTTCGCCGAGGACTGGCACCTCGCGATCGTCGACAAGTGGCAGCAGGCGGGTGTGCGCATGGCCGACGAGTCCGACGACTCCGTGCCGAAGACGCTTGCCGGCCTGACCGTGGTCGTCACCGGCTCGCTGCAGGACTACTCGCGTGACGGCGCGAAAGAGGCGATCCTGACGCGTGGCGGAAAGGCGGCCGGCTCGGTGTCGAAGAAGACCGACTTCGTCGTGGTCGGCGAAAACGCGGGATCGAAGGCAGAGAAGGCCGAGCAACTCGGCGTCCCGATTCTCGACGAAGCGCAGTTCACCGCGCTGCTCGCGAGCGGTCCGGATGCCGTGAAATGACCAGAACGAGCGTGCGTTGGCTCACACCGAAATGCACAGATCCCCGGCCCGCTGGGAATCGCGTTTGTGAGCCAGCCAAACTGGGGTAGGTAATTCACAGGTGAGTTTGGCAAGAAGGTAGTTGTGGACCAGTCGACGAGAGCGCCGCAAGTGCGCCCGCGCACGATCCGCGTCTCGTCGCGGGCCGGGCTGTTCGCGCTCGTCCTGTTCGCCTACATGATCTTGATCCTCGGCGTCGTGCGGTGGTCGCCGTTCCTCACCATCGACCGCGACGTGTTCCACCTCGACCTGATCCAGCGCTACCCCGGCTGGTTCTATCCGCTGCACACCTACGTCATGCTCGGCCAGCGCGCACCGGCGACCGTCGTCGCCCTGCCGTGGTTCCTGTGGCGGGCCTGGAAGTCACGCTCACCGCGTCCGCTGGTCATGCTCGTCACTGCACTGATCGTGCTGAACCTGAGTGTCGGTGTCGTGAAGCTCGCGACCGGACGGCTCGGCCCGCACGCCACCCCCAAGGTGCACGCGGTGTTCGAGGGTGGCGACATCTTCCCGTCGGGTCACGTGTCGAACGCAGTGGTGCTCTACGGGTTGATCGCGATGCTCGCCGTGTCGTATCGGCGGATCGTGATCGCGATGGCGGCGTTCGTGTCGATCACGGTGGGCCTGTCGACCGTCTACCTCGACACCCACTGGGTGAGTGACGTGCTCGGCGGCTGGCTTGCCGGCGTCCTCGTGCTGCTCGCCCTGCCCTGGGTCATGCCGTACTCGGAGCGGATCAGCGACATCGTGCTCGGGTGGGGACGGCGGTCGCTGCGGCGGATCACCGCCAGACGGGCACCGCGCGGGGTAACGCCCGAACCGGCGCTGACCACCGGTGCGCTGTCGGCGCCTGAGCCGCGTCCGCTCACTCGAACGTGACGCCGGTCAGTTCTTCGGCCTTGCGCCACAGTTTCGCCGCGACCGCTGCGTCCTTCGACGCGCGTGTGCTGCCGCTCTTGTGCGGATGCCCGCGCATGTCGCCGAGACCGTCCGGACCGTAGAAGTCCCCACCCTTCACATCGGGCATCGTCGCCGCGTACAGCGTCGGCAACGCTCCCATCGTCGCGTTCTGCGCGAGGATCCGGTTCCCGAACGCCATTACCCGGTCGAGGATCGACTCGGTGTGCGACTGCAGTTCGGTCGCGGCGTAGCCGGGGTGGGCGGCCACCGACAGCACCGGCGACTTGCGCGCAGTGAGGCGACGGTTCAGCTCGAACGCGAACATGAGGTCGGCAAGCTTCGACTGGGCGTAGGCGCTCCAACGGCGGTAGCGCCGGGTGTGCCAATTGAGGTCGTCCAGCGCGATGCGTCCCATGCGGTGGGCCTCGCTCGACAGCGTCACAACTCGCGCGGAGACCTTCGGCAGCAGAAGCCCGGTAAGCGCGAAGTGCCCCAGGAAGTTCGTTCCGAACTGCGACTCGAAACCGTCGGGCGTACGCGCCTTCGGCACGGCCATGATGCCCGCGTTGTTGACGAGAACATCGAATTCGTCGGTGACGTTCGCGAACGCGCGAACGGACGAGAGGTCGGCGAGGTCGAGGGGACGCACGGCGACATCGCCGGGAATGCCCTTCGCGACCGCCTCCGCCTTCGTCACGTTGCGGCACGCCATGATCACTCGTGCGCCGTGCTCGGCGAGCGCGCGGGTCGTGGCTTCGCCGAGTCCGCTGTTCGCGCCGGTGACGATGAAGGTGCGGCCGGTCTGGTCAGGGATGTCCGTCGCGGTCCACGCAGGCATGGGGCAGACAGTAGTGGGTACAGCATGTCCGCGCAGATTCGCGGTTCAGCCCTCCGCAGCAGTCACCGAGGCTGCGATGGCCGCGAGATGTTGCAGCCGGACGAGCTCGGAGGGCAGCCAGCGCAGCGCGGGGCGTCCGACGAGCAGCGCGCCGTCGGCGAGCGGCGCCACGGCCAGTTCGGTGCCCAGGCGGTCCCAGTCGGCCGGTGCCCATCCGTTGTCCGACTCGAGCGCGCGGGCCGGCCGCGGCGGCCACCATGGCACCGGAAGTGTTTCGACCTCGGGTGCAGAGTTGCCCGCCGCCAGGACGCCGGACTGCCCGCTGACCGGCGCGTCGAGCACGATCGCCCAGCCGGCGCGAAAGACCCGCGCGACGCCGTCGGCCAGCACTGCCAGCGATTCGTGCGGCTTGGCCGCCAGGTTGTCGAGCAGTTCGAGCTCGCGGTGCGGATCGATCTGGCCGGCGTAGGGACGGATCGACTCGACCCGCACCCCCTCGACGGTCACGGCAGCGCTGACGAGGGAATCGGCCAGCTTGTCCGGCGGCAGCTCGACGACGAGGTCGTCGGTGGCGCTGCCGGGGCCGCGCTCGATGACGTCGAGGCTCAGGATGTCGCCGCCGACGTTGCCGAGCGCGGTCGCCACAGCCCCGAGCGCGCCCGGGCGATCGGGCAGCACAATTCGGAGCAGGTAGGACACGCCGGACAGGGTGCCCTATGGGTGTGACGCTGCGGTTACAGGGGTGCCTGCCGACAGTGGTCAGTTCCGTCCTCAGTGGTCAGATGCAACTGACCACTGACGCCCGAAACTGACCACTGAGGCGTCACTAGACTCGGGCAGTGTGAGTGATGCCCCGTGAGTGAACCCCGAATCTCGCGCGACGAGGTCGCGCATCTTGCCCGGCTGGCCCGCCTGGCCGTTTCCGACGACGAGCTCGATCTGTTCGCCGGCCAGCTGGACGTGATCCTCGGCGCGGTGGCTCGAGTGGGCGAGGTCGCTGCCGCGGACATCCCGCCGACAACGCACGCCGTCCCGATGTCGAACGTGCTGCGCCCCGACGAGATCGTGCCCTCGCTGCCGCGTGACGCGATCCTGGCTGCCGCGCCGGCGGTCGAGGACGACAAGTTCCGCGTCCCCCGCATCCTGAGCGAGGAAGCATGACCGACCTCACGCGCCTGTCTGCCGCCGACACCGCCGCGGCGATCGCGACCGGCGAGGTCACCGCGCTCGAGGTGACCGAGGCGCACTTGGAGCGGATCGCGCAGGTCGACGCGAAGGTGCACGCCTTCTTGCATGTCGACACCGAGGGCGCGATGCATGCGGCCAAGCAGGTCGACGCGCGCCGGGCGGCCGGCGGCGATCTCGGTCCGCTCGCCGGCGTCCCGCTCGCGATGAAGGACGTCGTCGTCACCAAGGACCTGCCGACGACGGCGGGATCGAAGATCCTCGAAGGTTGGATACCGCCCTACGACGCGACGATCACCAAGCGCATCAAGGACGCCGGCATCGTGATGCTCGGCAAGACCAACATGGACGAGTTCGCGATGGGCAGCTCGACCGAGAACAGCGCGTACGGCCCGTCGCACAACCCGTGGGATCTCAGTCGCATCCCGGGTGGGTCGTCCGGCGGCTCGTCGGCCGCGGTTGCGGCGTTCGAGGCGCCCCTGTCGATCGGCACCGACACCGGTGGGTCGATCCGTCAGCCGGCCGCGGTCACCGGCGTCGTGGGGTTCAAACCCACGTACGGCAACGTCTCGCGCTACGGCCTGATCGCGTTCTCGTCCTCGCTCGACCAGGCCGGACCGTTCGCCCGCACGGTGCTCGACGCGGCCCTCTTGTACGAGACGATCGGCGGCCACGACCCGTGCGACTCGACGTCGATCCCGCGACCGGTCGCTCCGGCCGCCGCGGCGGCCCGTGACGGTGCCGGCGGTGACCTCACCGGCGTGCGCATCGGCGTCGTCCGCGAACTCGGCGGTGAGGGCTACGAGGCCGGCGTGCTCGCCTCGTTCGAGGAGGCGCTCGGCACGCTCAAGGGTCTCGGCGCCGAAATCGTCGAGGTGTCGTGCCCGCATTTCGAATACGCGCTGCCGGCGTACTACCTGATCGCACCGAGTGAGTGCTCGTCGAACCTCGCGCGCTTCGACGCGGTCCGCTACGGCCTGCGCGTCGGCGACGACGGCGAACGCTCGCTCGAGGAGGTCATGTCGCTCACGCGCGAGGCCGGATTCGGGCCCGAGGTCAAACGGCGCGTGATCATCGGTACCTATGCGTTGTCGTCCGGGTACTACGACGCCTACTACGGCCAGGCGCAGAAGGTACGCACGCTGATCGTGCGCGACTTCGAGGCCGCGTTCGCCCACACCGACGTGCTCGTCTCGCCGACCTCGCCGTTCGTCGCGTTCGAGATCGGCGAGCGTGCCGCCGACCCGATGGCGATGTACATCAACGACCTGTGCACGCTGCCGGCCTCGCTCGCCGGCACACCGGCGATCTCGGTGCCGTCCGGTGTCGCCGACGGGCTGCCGGTCGGCCTGCAGATCATGGCGCCCGCGCTCGCCGACGACCGCTGTTTCAAGGTCGCGGCCGCGTTCGAGTCGGCCACCACGCCCGTCCTCGCAAGCATTCCGGAGCTCTGAATGACCACCACGCTGTCGTACGAGGACGTGCTCGCGAAGTACGAGCCGGTGATCGGTCTCGAGACGCACGTCGAACTCGGCACGGTCTCGAAGATGTTCTGCGGCTGCGCGACCGAGTTCGGCGCCGACCCGAACACGCACACCTGCGCGGTGTGCCTCGGCCTGCCCGGTGCGCTGCCGGTCGCGAACGAGAAGGCGATCGAGTCGACCATCCGCATCGGCCTCGCGCTCAACTGCTCGATAGCCACGTGGTGTCGCTTCGCGCGCAAGAACTACTTCTATCCGGACATGCCGAAGAACTTCCAGACCTCGCAGTACGACGAACCGTTGTGTGTCGAGGGCTACCTGGACGTGGACGTGGCGGGCAAGACCTACCGGGTGGGCATCGAGCGCGTGCACCTCGAAGAGGACACCGGCAAGAACACCCACGTGGGGACGTCGGGTCGCATCCACGGCGCCGAGTACTCGCTCGTCGACTACAACCGCGCCGGGATCCCGCTCGTCGAGATCGTCACGAAGCCCGTGCCCGGCACCGGCGCGCTGGCGCCCGAGGTCGCCAAGGCCTACGTGACCGAGCTGCGCGACATCCTGCGCACCCTTGGCGTATCGGACGTGCGCATGGAGCAGGGCTCGCTGCGCTGCGATGTGAACACCTCGCTGAACAAGCCCGGCGCGGAATGGGGCACCCGCACCGAGACGAAGAACGTCAACTCGCTGCGGTCGGTCGAGCGTGCCGTGCGCTCCGAGATCTTGCGGCAGGCGAGCGTCCTGGACGCGGGGGAGCGGGTGTTCCAAGAGACGCGGCACTTCTCCGAGACGACGGGCGACACGCGTCCCGGCCGGTCGAAGGAGGAGGCGACCGATTACCGGTACTTCCCCGAGCCCGACCTCGTCCCCGTCGCGCCGGACCCCGCCTGGGTCGAGTCGTTGCGCGCGGGACTGCCCGAGTTGCCGGCGGCCCGTCGCGCGCGGTTGGTCGACGAACTCGGCGTCAGCGCCGAGGACATGGTGCACATGACCAATGCCGGTGTCGTCGATCTGGTCGGTGCGACCATCGCGGCCGGCGCGCCGGTGGACGAGGCCCGCAACTGGTGGATGGGTTATCTCGCGCAAAAGGCGAACGAGGCCGAGCTCGACGCGGCCGAGCTCGCGATCCGTCCAGGACAGGTTGCCCGGGTGATTGCGCTGGTCGCCGACGGGTCGCTCTCGACCACCCTCGCCCGCCAGGCGGTCGACGGCGTGCTCGAAACCGGCCACGACGTCGACGAGGTCATCGCCGAGCGCGGGCTGAAGCGGGTGTCCGACACCGGAGCGCTCGAAGCAGCAGCCGACGAGGCCATCGCGGCCAACCCTGACATCGCCGACAAGGTGCGCGGCGGCAAGATCCCCGCCGTGGGCGCGCTCGTCGGCGCGGTGATGAAGGCGACGCGCGGCCAGGCTGACGCGGCCGCGGTGCGGCAGATCCTGCTCGACCGGCTGGGAGTCAGCGAGTAGTCGATGGTCGACTGGGTCGGCAACGACGGGCACACCACTGCGCGCCGCTACCAGTTCATGGGCGAGAGCCAGCTGCGCGGCGTGTCGCCGAGCTATGAACGACTGTGTCTCGCAGTTGCTGCCGACCCCGAGGTGATCGAGCGCATCGACACGCTGCCCGCGCCGAAGCGGCAGCCCAACCTGCTGCTCGGAGCCGTCAGGTTTCTTGACGGTCCGATCGCCGACTACGACGTCTTCCGTTCGTTCGTTCTGTCGCAATGGGACGAGCTGGCCGCGACGATGCTCGCCCGGCAGACGCAGACCAACGAGGCCGCGCGCTGCACTGCGCTGCTCCCGGTGCTCGCCGCGTTGCCGCAGCCGTTGGCACTGCTCGAAGTCGGAGCCTCCGCCGGGCTGTGCCTTCGACCCGACCGCTACGCATACCGCTACGACGAGCGACCCCAGGTCGGCACGTCGAAGCTGGTGCTCGGCTGCCGCACGAGCGGCGACGTGCCGGTGCCGAAGGTCCTGCCGAACGTCGTCTGGCGGCGTGGTCTCGATCTCAACCCGCTCGACGTGAACAACGACGAGGACGTGCGCTGGCTCAGCTCACTCGTCTGGCCCGAGCAGACCGCCCGGTTCGACACGTTGCAGCGTGCCGTGGAGATCGCGCGAGACGAACCTGCACCGATCGTGCGCGGTGATCTGACGCGCGATGTCGTCGACGTCGCCTCGTCCGCGCCGCGTGCGGCCACCCTGGTCGTGTACCACTCAGCCGTGCTCGCGTACCTCGACGGCGACGGCCGCGCGAAGTTCCGCGCACAGCTCGCGCAGCTCGCCGAGCAACGCCCGACGGTGTGGGTGTCGAACGAGGGCCCCGGCGTCTGCGTGGAGATCGAGCGACCGCCGGGGCCGGTGCCGTTCGTCCTCGGGCGTGATGGCGTGCCGCTCGCGTTCACGGGTCCGCACGGCGATTCGATCGACTGGCTCGCGTGAGCTTCCTTGCCGCCGTCGCGCTCGTGGCAGCAGCCCTCGCACCCACGGCCGCGCCGCAGCAGTTGTTCGACCTGCCCGATACGCGCATCACCGAGGCGAGTGGCATCGCGCGGGGCATTGCGTCGCCGGACGTGTACTACGTCCAGAACGACAGCGGTGACAGTGCACGGTTCTTCGCGATCGACGTGCGCAGCGGGGCGTTGCGCGCAGTCGTCGACGTTCCCGGCGCGGTCAACCACGACTGGGAGGACCTCGCCGTCGCGCCCGATGCTGCCGGCACTCCGTCGGTGTGGATCGCCGACATCGGCGACAACGACGCGAACCGCGACGAGGTGCAGCTGTACCGGGTCGACGAGCCGCACATCGCCGCCGGGGCCACCGGCAAGACTCTGTCTACGGCCGCGCCGGACGTGTGGCGGCTGCGGTATCCGTCGGGCCCGGCCAACGCCGAATCGCTGGCGGTGACACCGGCCGGCCGCGCCTACGTGTTCACGAAGAACGCGATGGGTGCCGCGACAGCCTACGAGGTGCCGCCGCGGCCCGATCCCGACCACGTACAGGTCATGCGAGCCATCGGCACGCTGCAGATCCCACCGCTTGCGACCGGTGCAGCTATCTCACGCGACGGTTCGCTACTGGCGGTACGCACGTACTTCGCTGTGTTCCTGTGGCGGTTGCACCACTTCGACGTCGCAGCCGCCATCAGGGGTAAGCCGATCCAGGAGACGCTGCCGGTGCAGCGGCAGGGTGAGGGTGTCGGCTTCGACGGTGCGCGCCTCGTCGTCGATTCAGAGGGCGTGCACACACCGGTGTGGAGCGTGCCGCTTCCGGCCGGGCTCGATGAACGATCTGCGGGCCGGGGGACAACGACGGATCATGCCGGTGGGACGCTGTCGCCCTCGCCGTCCTCATCCCCG
Source organism: uncultured Actinomycetota bacterium (assembly GCA_963754285.1). Lineage (GTDB taxonomy): Bacteria > Actinomycetota > Actinomycetes > Mycobacteriales > Jatrophihabitantaceae > RYN-133. Next base: position 417,310 of record CAVWFN010000006.1, on the reverse strand, counting down.
ACAGGGTCGTCGACGTCGAATTCGACGAAGTCGCCGCTGCTGGCCACGCTCGCCCTGATTGCGGCCGGGTGCGTGTTTCTTGCGGTGCGCAAGCTCCGACGGCGGGAATGATCCGAGGCATGACCCTCGCCCTGCCGCACTATTCGACCTCGACCTGGGTGCTGCTGATCCTGGCGCTGGCCGTCCTGCTCGCCGTCACGGCCGCGTTCCTGGGCCGAGCCCTGATCAGCAAGGGCATGCGCGAGCCGGTCATCGTCCGGATGATCAACCGGACGTCCGAGCGGGTCGTCACGGTGATCAAGCGTCCGATCACCATCGCGGTGCTCGACGAGGTCGCCGACGTGCTCCGCTCAGGCCACTACACCCGCAACGTCGCGGCCGCCCTGGACGAGAACCATCAAGAGATCAAAGACATGATCACGGAGAAGGTGATGGCCGACCCGGTCGCCGCGCGCTCGATAGGTCTGCTGCCGTTCCACGAGAGGCTGCTGCACGAGATCACCGAGGCGACGTTGCGCGTGATCCAGGACGTGCTCAGGGATCCGCGGACAGACGAGCTCGTGTCCGACATCCTCCGCGACAACATCAACCAGATCCGCACCGCCGTCAGCGCCAACGAGTTCTAGCCGGGCTGCAACACGCAATCGCCGCACAGGCCGCCGCGCTCGAGACGGTAGAGCAGGCAGCACGTGCTGCGCCGGTAGTCACGCCGGCCGCGTCCCAATTGCACGGCGGCACCGTTGAGCGCTGAGGCCACGTTGCCCCACAACACCTTGCGTGACAGCGCGAATGTCGCGGCGTACGCGTCGACCATCGGGACGAGCACGGGTGCGACGAGCGCGTCGGCCAGTGACGTCGTGGTCGATGAGGCGGTGAACGCGAGTCGCATCGGGCCGGGCACGGCGCGCTGCCACCACACGGTGGTCAGCGACAACGCCGGCGCGCAACCGGTCTCAGCCAGCTCGGCCAGGACGGGCGACGACACGCGGGCGAACAGTCCGAGCGCGTCGACCGATGCTGCTGCACGGAGCGGACCCGCGCCGAGCGCCGACTGCGTTTCGCGAACCCGCTCTCGAAGTGCGACGTCTGTCGCCAGCGAGGCCAGCGACGTCCAGCCGTCGAGCGAGCGCGGCGACTCGATCGCGAAGTACGGGTTCACCGCACCCGCTGCACCGCGCCGGCCGGGGCGGGGACGGCCGGCGGGTGGATGATCGCCGCGAGGGCTTCGACGCCGTCGATCACTCGCGGACCAGGGCGCACGATGAGTCCGTCTCCGTCGATCGCCCACACCTCGGCGTCGGGGACGGCGGCAGCAACGGTCGCCGCTTGCTCGATCGCGCCGTTCAGGTGAAATCCGCACGGCGCGACCACAACGATGTCCGGCTGCTGCCCGGTGACGAACGACCAGTCGACGGCACGTGATCGCTGCGCCGGCAGCGCGGCCACCGGTTCGCCGCCTGCCGCGACCACCAGGTCGGGCACCCAGTGGCCACCGGGAAACGGCGGGTCGACCCACTCGATCACCGCGACGCGCGGACGCGGCCGACCGGCGACGGCAACGCTCACCGCGGCCAACCGGGAACGCAACGAAGCGACGAGATCCAGGCCGCGATCAGGCACTCCGGCGTGCTCTGCGACAGCGCAGATCGAGGCGAGGACGTCCTCGAGCGTGTGCGGGTCGAGCGCGAGAACCCGCGCCGAACAACCGAGGTAGTCCAGCGCTTCGGACACCGTCGCCGATGGCAATGCGCACACCCAGCACAGATCCTGCGTCAAGATCAGGTCGGGCTCGACACCGGCGAGCGCATCGCGATGCAGGTGATACAGATCTGCGCCGGCCGCGGCTTGGGCGCGCACGTAGTCGTCGATCTCGCGCGGGCTCATGCCACGGGTATCGCGGCCACCGACGACCACAGCCTTCTCGACGCGCGCCCGCTCCGGCTCGTCGCACTCGAACGTGACACCGACGAGGTCGTCGTCGATGCCGAGTGCGTAGACGATCTCGGTCGCCGACGGCAGCAGCGACACGATGCGCTGAGCTGTCACAGCGGATTGTTGCCCGAGCCGCCGCTCGGGATGATGCGCAGCACGCGCTCGTCGGCCGGAACCGGATGACCCTGTCCGTCCTTGTTCGACGTGGTGAGCCACAACGCGCCGTCGGACGCGGCGACGACGGTGCGCAGCCGGCCGTACTTGTTGTGCAGCAGCGTCGAGAACTTCCCGAACTTCAGTGCGCCGTTGTTGGTGAGCGACAACGTGGACGACAGCAGTTCCTGCCCGTCGAGCGAGGTCGTGTAGAGCACGTTGTGCTGCAGGGCGCAGCCGCCCGGGTCACGGCTGGCACTGGGCAACTGGACGGACGCATTGGCGCCGTTGCGCGCGAACGAGCTGCCCGCGACGACCTGGAAGACCGGGTCGCTGGCGGCAGCCGGCAGGAACTCGGTCTGCAGAGCCAGCGTCGAGTCCGTCGACGTGCACAACCCGTCGGTCTCGCGAGCGCCCGAGGCGAAAATGGGGGAGCCCTTGACAGGATTGCCCTGGGCCGGACGTCCGATGTCGCTGACCCGCAGGATCTTGCCGGCCAGGCTGTGCGGGTTGCGTGCGAGTGACGGGCGCCCCGCATCCCCGGTACCGATGAGCAGACTGCCGTCGGCGGCGAATGCGATCCGACCGGTGTTTCCGGTGCGGCCACGCGGGATCCCCGTCAGGACCGGTGTGATCGGACCCTTCAGCGTGAATGCGATGACGCGATTGTCCTTCGGCGTCGTGATGTAGGCGAAGATCAGATTGTCCTGCGAGTAGTTCGGCGAGATCGCGAGATCGAGCAGGCCGCCGCCGCCGGACGTGCTGATCCCCGGGATCACCCGCACGGTCCGCACCGGCTGGTCGGGCATCGGCTGCACGCGCACGATGCGTCCCGTCGTGCGCTCGCCGACCAGCGCCGTGTTGTCGGGCATCATCGTCAGCCCGACGGGTGCGGTGAGGTGCTTGGCCACCACCGCGGGATCGCCGGAGTTCGGCTTCCCGTTCGAGCTGGAGCTCGACGGCGACCTGGGGCCGCCCGTGTGCGGCTGGACCGGTTGTGGATCGGCCGGTGGCTGGTAGCCCTCGCCCGAGAACGACGGCTTGGGCTTCCAGTCCGGCGCGCCACCCGACCCGCCGGGCGCGCAGGCCGCGGTCAGCGACAGCAGCACAGCGCTGCCGAGGACCGCCACCGAACGAAGCACGTCGTCCAGTCTGCCTGGCCAGGCTGTGAAGCGCGCCCGCAAGCCACCCCACTAGCCTCGAATGAGTGATCACCGTGTGCGTGCCGAGCGAGTCGTCCCGCGACCAGATCGAGCCGGTGCCCGAGGGCGTCCGCATGCTCGTCTGGGACGGCGGGGACAACCCGCCCGAGGGCATCGAGTCGACCGAGTTCGTTCTCGGCGGCTACATGGCCGGCCCCGAGAAGCTGTTCTCGGCGATGCCCGAGGTCAAGGTCGTGCAACTGCTCTCCGCCGGCGTCGAGCGGTGGCTACCGCACCTGCCGGACGGCGTCACGCTGTGCAACGGTCGTGGCGTGCACGGGCCGGCGACGGCCGAGCTCGCGGTCACCGGAATCCTCGCGATCATCCGGCAACTGCCCATGTTTCTCACCGAGCAGGCTGCACGCCGCTGGACCGAGGTGCACACCGAAGACCTGGACGGCAAGCGGGTTCTCGTGCTCGGCGCCGGCGACATCGCCACCCACATCGCCGATGCCCTCGCTGTGTTCGGCGCCGAGATCACGTTCGTCGCGCGGACCGCCCGCGACGGAGTACGCGGCATCGACGAGCTCTCAACCCTGCTGCCCGATACCGACATCCTGGCGATCGCGCTGCCGCTCACGGAAGAGACGACCGGGCTCGTCGACGCCGACGCCCTGGCGGCGCTTCCCGACGGTGCGATCGTTGCCAACGTCGCACGTGGCGCGATCGTCGACACCGAGGCGCTCACCGCGCAGACCACGGCCGGCCGGTTGCGCGCCTTCCTGGACGTGACCGAGCCCGAACCGCTGCCGGCCGATCATGCGCTCTGGCAGACGCCGAACGTGATCATCACGCCGCATGTCGGCGGCGGCACGCACGGTTGGCAACGGCGCGGCTATCGACTCGTCCGCGAGCAGATCGAGCGTTATGTCGCCGGAGAGACGTTGCACAACGTCGTCGGCGCGACCTACTGAATTCAGGCGCTCGGCCGGCGCACCCGCCGCGTGCGGCGTCGCGACGGTGCGAACTTGCGCACCGGCGGCGGAATGTCCGGCAGCCGGCCGTCGCTGACGCTCGCGATCAATGCGAGATCGCTCGTACGCACGCAGGGCAACCGCACCGATCCGTCATCGAGCACGGCATAGACCGACCGTCCGGTCACCGAGAGCCCGCGCACTTCTTCCCACGGCAGCATTCGCGCGCCGAAGGCGGCGCGCACGCGAAGCCCTGCGGCCGAGACGCTCGTTGCGGTGCGGGCGATGAACACGGCCGCGAGCACCGGGATCAACAGCAGTGCGACTCGCCAGGTCCAGCCCGTCGGACCACCGGGATGGCCACCGTTGGCCGTCAACGCGAGCGGAGCCGAGCAGAACAGCAGGAACACCACTGCCAGATACGCAGACGGCGGCAGCCGAAAGGTGATGGTCTTGGCGGCCGCAGTCACAGCGTCGACGGTAGCCGTAGGCTCGCAGGCGTGAGTGCAGAGCAGCCCCGAGTGCATCGCAAGCCACACAGCACGATCGTCACCGATGGCGTCGAACGCGCCGCCGCCCGCGGCATGTTGCGGGCGGTAGGGATGGGCGACGACGACTGGCGCAAGCCGCAGATCGGCGTCGCCAGCAGTTGGAACGAGATCACCCCGTGCAACCTGTCGCTCGCTCGGCTCGCCAAGCGCGCGAAGGAGGGCGTGCGCGGGGCCGACGGTTTCCCGATGGAATTCGGCACGATTTCGGTCTCGGACGGCATCTCGATGGGCCACAGCGGGATGCACTATTCGCTGGTGTCGCGCGAGGTCATCGCCGACTCGGTCGAGACGGTGTTCCGCGCCGAACAACTCGATGGCGCAGTGCTGCTCGCAGGATGCGACAAGTCGCTGCCCGGCATGCTGATGGCTGCCGCACGTCTCGACGTCGCGTCCGTGTTCCTCTACGCCGGATCGACGCTGCCCGGCCGCTACAACGGCAAGGACGTCACCATCATCGACGCGTTCGAAGCGGTCGGCGCCTGCCTCGCGGGCCGCATGACGCGCGAGGAGGTCACCGAGATCGAGAAGGCGATCTGCCCGGGCGAGGGTGCGTGCGGCGGCATGTACACGGCCAACACGATGGCCAGCGCCGCCGAGGGTCTCGGCATGTCCTTGCCGGGCAGCGCCGCGCCGCCTGCGCCCGACTCGCGTCGCGATCACTACGCGGAGCGTTCCGGCGAAGCCGTGGTCGCGCTGGTCGATGCGGGCATCACCGCACGGCAGGTGCTCACTCGCGAGGCGTTCGAGAACGCCATCACGCTGATCATGGCGCTCGGCGGGTCGACGAACGCGGTGTTGCACCTGCTCGCGATCGCGCACGAGGCCAAGGTCGAGCTCACCCTTGACGACTTCAACCGCATCGGCGACAAGGTGCCCCACCTGGCCGACGTCAAGCCGTTCGGCCGCTACGTCATGACCGACATCGACCGCATCGGCGGCGTCCCTGTGGTCATGAAGGCCCTGCTCGAGGCCGGGCTGCTGCACGGCGACGTGCTGACCGTCACCGGCAAGACCATGGCGCAGAACCTTGCTGCCATCGCACCGCCCGACCCGGACGGCAAGATCATCCGCGCGATGAGCGATCCCATCCACAAGACGGGCGGACTCACGATCCTGCGCGGTTCACTCGCCCCGGACGGCGCGGTCGTCAAGAGCGCGGGCTTCGATGCGGACGTGTTCGAAGGGACCGCCCGGGTCTTCGACCGCGAGCAGGCGGCCATGGACGCGCTCGCTGCCGGGCAGTTGCAGGCCAACGACGTGGTCGTCATCCGGTGGGAAGGGCCCAAGGGCGGCCCGGGCATGCGCGAGATGCTGGCCATCACCGGGGCGATCAAGGGCGCCGGGCTCGGCAAGGACGTGCTGCTGCTCACCGATGGTCGGTTCTCCGGCGGCACCACCGGCCTGTGCATCGGCCACATCGCGCCGGAGGCCGCCTTCGGTGGCCCGATCGCCTACGTCGCCGACGGCGACCGGATCCGACTGGACATGAGTTCGCGCACCCTCGACCTGCTGGTCGATGCCGGCGAGCTCGACCGGCGGCGAGCTGAATGGAAGCCGCTGCCCCAGCGCTTCGACTACGGCGTCCTCGGCAAGTACGCGAAGCTCGTCGGCTCAGCAGCCGAGGGCGCGGTCTGCGGCTGAGGCCGGCCGCGACGATATTCACCGCGACGCGCAGACAGACCTGCCCTCCCGCTCGACCGAGCGGGAGGGCAGGCTTCTATCCCCCGGACCATGGTCCTTGTGGGCTGCTCCTACCGTGGTGCTTAGGCCGGAGCGCCGAAATCCTGGGTGAACCAGAGCTTGTGGTGTCGAGCGTCGTAGATGACGTCGATACCGACCTGGGTGAACGAGCGGCTCAGGATGTTCACGCGGTGACCGTCGTTCGGCGGAACCTCGTGGTACATCTCCTTCTCGAGGGCGAGGATGCCCGACGAGGTCAGGTTGCTGTTCCACCCGATGTTCTCGCCGGCGGCCCGCCACTTGTAGCCGGTGCGGCTGATCCGGGTGGCGAAGAACGCCTCGCCCGGCAACTGGTGCGACATGACGTTGGCCTTGGCCATGCGCAGGTTGTGCTGGTGCGCCGACTCGCGCAGCCGCCAGGCCATCGTCAGCGGCCGCCGGCCGTGGGCGCGACGTTCCTGGTTGAGCAACCCGAGCATCGACCGTGCGAAGGCCGCTGTGTTCGCCGAGGTGATCTTCGTGCGGGGAGCGGCAGCGTGCGCCGAGGCTTCGCGGGGGACGAACAGGGTCGCCAGCGCGAGTGCCGCTGTAACGATCACAACGGTGAGCCGGCGCAGCTCGATCGCGTGGGTACGGGCGGTGGCCGAGGCGGGGGTGGGAGGCATTGCGCGGTCCTTCGGGGCGTGGGGCGATCAGTAGTACGTGTCCCCGCACTCCATGACGCTGGTGGTGCTTTGCGGTCCCGTTGCCGGTCCCGCGTCCCCTGGAAACTTGAGATACGACCCGCAGCACCCATGAAATTCCTCAACTCAAGGGTGCTAGCCCGGCGACTAGGGCGATCTCTGAACAGAAACCTAACGCCATTTCGGGACAAGTGCAACCGTTCGCGCAAGAAAATCTCAAGAGTTCTGCAACTCGTTAGTTCGCGGGCCGGAGCGGGCATGGTTGTCGGCCCCTCGCGCGCGTGTGTAGTGTCAGCGACGTGCCGAACCTGCTCTGCGTACTTATCTCCCAGCGCGTCTCGAGGGCCTGAGCCCAGACGATCGAGACGCGCTGACCCTTCGTGCCACTGGCACGGAGGGTTTTTTGTTGCCCGACACCGATGCCCGACCCAGCCACAGCCGAAGGACCGCGATGACCTCCCCGTCCACACCCGCTGCCACCGAGACGCTCACCGGTGCTCAAGCCCTCGTCCGCTCGCTCGAGGAGGTCGGGGCCGACATCGTCTTCGGTATCCCCGGCGGCGCGATCCTGCCCGCCTACGACCCGCTGTTCGACTCGACGCGGGTTCGCCACGTCCTCGTTCGCCACGAACAGGGCGCCGGACACGCTGCCGAGGGATACGCGCAGGCTTCGGGCAAGGTCGGCGTCTGCATGGCGACCTCCGGCCCCGGCGCCACCAACCTGGTCACGCCGATCGCGGACGCCTACATGGACTCGGTGCCGATGGTGGCCATCACCGGCCAGGTCGGCCGGTCGATGATCGGGACCGACGCCTTCCAAGAGGCCGACATCTCCGGCATCACGCTGCCGATCACCAAGCACAACTTCCTCGTCCAGGACCCGGCGAACATCGCCCAGGCGATCGCCGAGGCATTCCACATCGCCTCGACCGGACGACCCGGGCCCGTCCTCGTCGACCTGCCGAAGGACGTGTTGCAGGAGCGGACGACCTTCAGCTGGCCGCCGCGCCTCGACCTGCCCGGCTACAAGCCCGTCGTGCGTCCGCACAGCAAGCAGATCCGTGAGGCGGCGCGCCTGATCGCCGAATCGCGCCGTCCGGTGCTCTACGTCGGCGGTGGCGTGATCAGGGGTCGCGCCACGGCCGAGCTGCTTGTGCTCGCCGAACTGACCGGCATCCCCGTGGTCACGACGCTGATGGCGCGCGGCTCGTTCCCCGACAGCCATCGCCAGCACCTCGGCATGCCCGGCATGCATGGGACGGTCGCCGCAGTCACGGCGCTGCAGAAGTCCGACCTGCTGATCACGCTCGGCGCCCGCTTCGACGACCGGGTGACCGGCCGACTGGACAGCTTCGCGCCGCAGGCCAAGATCATCCACGCCGACATCGATCCCGCCGAGATCGGCAAGAACCGCGAGGCGGACGTCCCGATCGTGGGTGACGTGCGCGAGGTGCTGCGCGAGCTCGCGCCGGCGGTGAAGGCCGAGTTCGAGGCAGGACACCGCGCCGACCTGACCGCGTGGTGGAAACAGGTCGACGGGTGGCGCGAGACCTATCCGCTCGGCTACGAGGAGCCCGCCGACGGCTCGCTCTCGCCCCAGTACGTCATCGAACGGCTCGGCGCGATCGCCGGACCCGAGGCCATTTACGCGGCGGGCGTCGGCCAGCACCAGATGTGGGCCGCGCAGTTCGTCAAGTACGAGCACCCGTACACGTGGTTGAACTCGGGCGGGCTCGGGACGATGGGCTATTCGGTCCCGGCGGCGATGGGTGCCAAGGCGGCCTGTCCCGACAAGACCGTGTGGTCGATCGACGGCGACGGCTGCTTCCAGATGACCAACCAGGAGCTGGCCACCTGCGCCATCGAGGGCTTTCCGATCAAGGTGGCCGTCATCAACAACGGCAACCTCGGCATGGTGCGGCAGTGGCAGACGCTGTTCTACGACCAGCGCTACAGCCAGACCGATCTCGGGACACACGGTTCCATGACCTCGTCCGGTCGGGGGGCCAAGCGGGTTCCTGACTTCGTGAAGCTCGCCGACGCCCTCGGCTGTATCGGACTGCGCTGCGAGAGCAGGGCCGACGTCAACGCCACGATCGAGAAGGCGATGGCGATCAACGATCAGCCGGTCGTCGTCGACTTCACCGTTGGCAAGGACGCGATGGTGTGGCCGATGGTCGCCGCGGGGACGAGCAACGACGACATCCTCGCCGCGCGCGACATCCGGCCGGTCTTCGACAGTGAGTGAGATGAAGCGATTACAGCGGGTAGGGCTTGTCGGCGGCACGTCCTGGGTATCGAGCGAGCACTACTACCGGCGCCTGAACGAGGGTGTTGCGGCGGCGCTCGGCGGATCCTCGAGTGCGCCGGTCACGCTGTGGTCCGTCGAGTTCGGCGAGTTCGCAGCGATGCAGCACGCGGGCGACTGGGCGGGCGTGGCACGCGTGCTCTGCGACGCGGCTCGGCGCCTCGTCGACGCGGGTTGTGACGGCATCGCGCTGGCCGCGAACACGACCCATCTGGTCGCCGACGACGTGCGCGCCGTGATCGGCGACGTGCCGTTCATCGACCTGATCGCACTGACCACTGCGGCCCTCGGCGACGCGCGAACCGTCGGGCTGCTCGGGACGGGCTTCACGATGGCGAGCCCGATGTTCCCGGACGCCTTCGGCGCGAGCGGCATCCGCACGCTCGTCCCACCAGCCGACGACCAGGCACGCATCCACGCGACCATCTATGACGAGCTGACCCGCAGCATCGTCACCGACGAGACCCGTGCCTACTACCTCGAGGTCGTCGAGAAGCTCGTCGCCGACGGTGCCGAGAAGGTAGTGCTCGCCTGCACCGAACAAGGCCTGGTCCTGCGTGACGGCGACGCGAGCGTGCCGCTCGTCGACACGACCATCGTCCATTGCAATGCGCTCGTCGAGTTCATTCTGGAAGGAACGCGATCATGACCGTCCACACGCTGTCCGTGCTGGTCGAGAACAAGCCGGGCGTCTTGGCCCGGGTGTCCGGGCTGTTCAGCCGGCGCGGGTTCAACATCGAGTCGTTGGCCGTCGGACCGACCGAGTTTCCCGAGATCTCGCGCATCACGATCCTCGTCAACGTCGAGGGCTCTGCGCTCGAGCAGGTCACCAAGCAGCTCAACAAGCTGATCAATGTCCTGAAGATCGTCGAGTTGGAGGAGAAGCAGGCCGTCCAGCGCGAACTGCTGCTCGTCAAGGTGAAGACAGACGAATCGACCCGGCGCGACGTGCTGCAGATCGTCGACCTGTTCCGTGCCAAGGTCGCCGATGCCAACCCGGAGGCACTGACGATCGAGCTCTCCGGGCGCCCTGACAAACTCGAGGCGATGCTCAAGATGCTCGAGCCCTACGCCATCCGCGAGATGGTGCAGTCGGGCATGGTCGCGCTCGGACGCGGCCCCCGTTCCATGACCCAAGCCGCCCTGCGCTCGGTCGAGCGCACCGCATAGCCACCCGACAAGCAAAGGATCATCGCTGTGACAGTTGAAATCTTCTATGACGACGACGCCGACCTGTCGATCGTGCAGAACCGCAAGGTCGCGGTGCTCGGCTACGGCAGCCAGGGGCACGCGCACGCGCTGTCGCTGCGCGACTCGGGCGCGGACGTGCGCGTCGGCCTGCCCGAGGGGTCGAAGAGCCGCGCGAAGGCCGAGGAAGAGGGCCTGCGCGTGGTCACGCCCGCCGAGGCGTCCGCCGAGGCCGACCTGATCATGGTGCTCGCGCCCGACCCCGCCCAGCGCAAGCTCTACACCGAGTCGATCGAGCCGAACCTCAAGGACGGCGACGCGATCTTCTTCGGCCACGGCTTCAACATCCGCTACGGCTACATCAAGCCGCCGGGCAACGTCGACGTCGCGATGGTCGCGCCGAAGGGGCCGGGCCACCTCGTGCGCCGCCAGTTCGTCGACGGCAAGGGTGTGCCCGTCCTGATCGCGGTCGAGCAGGACGCGAGCGGCAACGCCCAGGCGCTTGCGCTCTCGTACGCCAAGGGCATCGGCGGCACCCGGGCCGGCGCGATCAAGACGACGTTCACCGAAGAGACCGAGACCGACCTGTTCGGCGAGCAGTCGGTGCTGTGCGGCGGAGCGTCCCAGCTGGTCATGTACGGGTTCGAGGTGCTCACCGAAGCCGGCTACGCACCCGAGATCGCGTACTTCGAGTGCCTGCACGAGCTCAAGCTCATCGTCGACCTGATGTACGAGGGCGGTATCGCCAAGCAGCGCTGGTCGGTCTCCGACACCGCCGAGTACGGCGACTACGTCTCCGGTCCGCGCGTCATCGACGAGCACGTGAAGCAGAACATGAAGGACGTCCTCAGCGACATCCAGGACGGCTCGTTCGCCGCGCGCTTCATCGCCGACCAGGACGCCGGTGCGCCCGAGTTCAAGGCGCTGCGCGAGAAGTCCGAGCAGCACCCCATCGAGGACGTCGGCCGCAAGCTGCGCGGTCTCATGAGCTGGGTGTCGAGCGACGACGACTACGTCGAGGGCAGCGCCGCCCGGTAGTACACCGCGAGTGGTCATCTATCGCGCGAGTGGTCACTTATAAGTGACCACTCGACGCGTAAGTGACCACTCGCGGGGGGTTACTTGAGCTCGGCCGCGAGGTGGTCGAGGGCGTCGAGGGCGGCGATCAGCGCGCGCTGCTCGCGGTCGCTGAGACGGGTCGCGGCCTGGGAGACGGCGTCGGCGCGCTGGGCCTTGATGCGCGTGTGCACTTTGCGGCCGTCGCCCGTCACCGAGACGGTGACGCTGCGCAGGTCGTCGGGGTCGGGGGAGCGGTCGATGAGGCCGAGCTCGTCCAGCCGGCCGACCACGCGCGAGAGCATCGTCGGGTTCAGGTGCTCGAGGCGCTGCAGTTCGGGGAGCCCCACCGGACCGTTTCCCACGATCAACCCGAGCACCGACGCCTGCGTCGGGGTCAGGCCCTCATCTGTCGCGGACGTGTTCAGCTGACGCGCGACCCGGGCGATCGCGCGCCGTAGCCGCACGGCGTCCTCGGCGTCCACCTGAACCTCCGCCTGTGACTAATCAGATTTACTTGCCTGCCGGCAAGCACTGTAATGTCGGTACCGATGTCAGTGTCCACCGCCGCACCCACGCGCCCGGAAGCAGCCACCGCCGAGGTTTCGCCGCGCCGCTTCCTGGTGTTCGCGATCGTGTCGGTTGCGCTGTTCATGGCATCGGTCGACCAGACGATCGTGGCGACCGCGCTCAGCACGCTGCAACGCGATCTGCATGCGCAGGTCAACTGGAGCAGCTGGACGATCACGATCTACGCGCTCGGCCAGATCCTCGTCATGCCGCTCGCCGGCCGGATCAGCGACCAGTACGGCCGGCGCCGCGTGTTCATCGGCGCGATCGTCGTGTTCACGGTCTCGTCGCTGCTGTGCGGCATGGCCACCGACATCTACATGCTCGTCGCCCTGCGTGCAGTTCAGGCGATCGGCGGTGGAGCGTTCATGCCGTCGGCCACCGGCATAGTCTCCGACCAGTTCGGCCCGAACCGAGATCGCGCGATCGGCCTGTTCACCTCGATCTTCCCGATCGGCGGCATCGTCGGCCCGATCCTCGGCGGCCTGTTCGTCACCTACTGGTCGTGGCGCGGGATCTTCCTGGTCAACGTGCCGCTCGGCGTCCTCGTGTTCGTCCTGGCCCTCGCGTTCATTCCGAAGACGCAGGGAAGCAAGAACCGCGGCATCGACGTCCCTGGCATCGCGATGCTCGGGGTCGGCCTGCTCGGCGTCATGTTCGCGGTGAGCTCATTGGGCTCGGCCGGGGCGTCCGTCCTGACGCCGCAGTTCATCATCGCGGGCGTCGTCGGCGTGGCCGGACTCATTGCGTTCGTGCATCACGCGGGTGCTGCCGCGAATCCGTTCATCCCGCTGCGGTTACTGCGTGGCCAGGGCTTCGCGGTAATGAACCTGATCAACTTCTTCTTCGGCGTCGCGGTGCTCGGTTTCGCGACACTCGTCCCGCTCTACGCGCAGGATCGCTACGGCATCGGGGTGTTGTCGGCGGGGACGCTGCTGACAGCGCGCGCCGTCGGCATGATCGCTGTCGCCGGAATGGCCGCTTTCGCGTTGCGGCGCACCGGCTATCGGCGCCCGATGTTGATCGGTTTTGTGCTGTGCGTGATCGGTCTCGCGGTCATGGCGATCCCGGCCACGGGATTGTCGCCGTACGCCTGGCTGGCCGTGGCCGCCGCCGTGACGGGGCTGGGGATGGGGCTGTCCGTCCCGGCGACGAACAACGCGATCATGCACCTCGCGCCGAGTGACACCGGGGCTGTCGCCGGCCTGCGGGGGATGTTCCGCCAAGCCGGCGGCATCACCGGAGTCGCCGTCGTCACCGCGGTCATCGCGCGCAGCGGAAATCCCGGCACCGCGCAGGCATGGTCACTCGTCGTGCTCGCCGCGATCCTCGCGTGCCTGCTACCGCTGATCTGGCTCGTCCCGGAGCACCGCGGTCGCTGGTAGGCCGCAGTGGGAGTTCAGCGGTTGGCAGTTCAGCGGTTGGGATCCGGGTGGATCGCCGCGTAGACCGACCAGGCCGCACCGTCGGGGTCCGGGTTCTCGAAGTACTCCTCCATCAGCAGCGTCAGCCGGTGCGAGAGTTCCTCCTTGCGGTCCTTGCTCAGGCGCAGGCCGATTCGCAGCGAGTCGACGTCCTCGACGGGGACGAGCGCGACCTCCTCGAGGAAGGCGCTGAGCATCGCGCTGTCTTTGGCCGGGGTCTCCATCTGCCACGACTTCCCGGTGGCGAGGTAGGGGATCTCGCGGGAACCGCGGGTGCCGCGCCGAACGGGCTGGGCGGCGAGGAATCCGGTGTCGACCAGGGTGCGCACGTGATGCAGGATCGTCGCCGGATCCTTGCCGAGCGCTTCGGCGATCTCCTTGTTGGTCCGGCCGTCGCTGAGGCAGACGCGGAGGATCCGCAGGCGCAGGGTGGACGCAAGCGCACGCGCTTCGGCGTCGGTGGCCGGCCGCCTGCCGGGCCGGTGATCGGGTGTCGGCACGGGTACAGCATAAGTGATTGACAAATCCCAATCACTCGTTGCAGAGTGAGATCGTGACTGATCAACCGACGCCGGCGGAGGCGATCCGACGCCGCGGCGGACTGTGGCACCACCTCGACTTCCGACGGCTGTGGATCGGCGAGACGGTCAGCCAGTTCGGGACGTTCGTGAGCCAGCTCGCGCTGCCGCTCGTCGCGATCCTGGTGCTGCACGCGTCCACGTTCGAGGTCGGCCTGCTTGCGACCTTCGAGATGTTGGCGTTCCTCGTCATCGGACTGCCTGCCGGCGCGTGGGTCGACCGGATGCGATTTCGCTGGGTACTGATCGTCAACGACCTCATCCGTGCGGCCGCGCTCGGTTCGATCCCGCTCGCGCAACTATTCGGAATCCTGACGATCGGCCAGCTCTACGTGGTCGCGATCCTCACCGGGTTGAGCACGGTGTTCTTCGACGTCGCCTATCAGTCGTACCTTCCCGCGCTGGTCGATCGCGAAGCGCTCGTCGAAGGCAACTCGAAGCTGCAGGCGAGCGAGTCGGTCTCACAGATCGCCGGGCCGGGGGTGGGTGGTCTGCTCATCCAGGTGCTCACCGCGCCGTACGCGATCCTCGTCGACGCCGTCAGCTTCCTCTGGTCGGCCGGCTGGGTCGCTGCAATCAAGTCGCGGCCGCCGAAGCCGGAGCGCAAGCCGGATCGCCATCTGGGACGGGAGATTCTCGAGGGGCTCAGGTTCGTCGTCGGTAATCGGCTGCTGCGATCGATCGCGGCGTGCACCGGCTCGTCCAACCTGTTCTCGAACGTCGCGTTCCCCGTCTACTTCATCCTGCTCGCACGCAACCTGCACCTGTCGGCCGGCGTGATCGGTCTGTTCACCTCGGCCGCCGCGGTGGGCGGCCTGATCGGTTCGCTGGTCGCCAACCGGATCGCGAACCGGTTCGGGCAGGGCCCGACCATCTGGGGCAGCATCGCTGTCAGCATCCCGCCCGCATTCATCGTCCCGTTCGTCCACCGCGACTGGACGCTCGGGCTGCTCGCCGTCGGCCAGTTGGTGATGTGGGGATCGGCAGTGGTCTACAACATCACCCAGGTCAGCTTCCGCCAAGGTCTGACACCGGAGCGGTTGCTCGGCCGGATGAACGCGACGATGCGGTTCTTCGTCTGGGGGACTATCCCGATCGGTGCGTTCGTCGGCGGCGTGCTCGGGTCGACCATCGGCGTGCGTCCCACGCTCATGGTGGCGGCGATCGGCGGTTCGGTCGCGCTGCTGCCGGTGTTCTTCTCGCCGCTGCGCACGATGCGCGAACTCCCGAAACACGTGGAGGAACAGGTTGCCGAGGCGGCCGCGGCCCACTGATCTGCGCGCCGATAGGCTCGGCCAATGCAGTTGGCAGTGATCCCCGGCGACGGCATCGGCATCGAAGTCACCGAGCAGGCCGTGCAGGTCTTGCAGGCAGTGGTTCCCGGGGTCGACACGACGTCCTACGACCTGGGCGCGGCGCGCTGGCACCGCACCGGCGAGGTGCTGCCCGACAGCGTGCTCGCCGAACTGCGCGGTCACGACGCGATCCTGCTCGGCGCGGTCGGTGACCCGTCCGTCCCGTCCGGCGTGCTCGAGCGCGGACTGCTGCTCAAGCTGCGCTTCGAACTCGACCACCATGTCAACCTGCGTCCGGCGAAGCTCTATCCCGGCGTCGCAACGCCGCTCGCCGGCGAACCGGCGATCGACTTCGTCGTCGTCCGCGAGGGCACCGAGGGGCCGTACGCCGGCAACGGCGGGTCGCTGCGCAAGGGAACTCCGCACGAGATCGCGACCGAGGTCAGCGTCAACACCGCCTACGGCGTCGAGCGCGTCGTGCGTGATGCGTTCGCGCGCGCGCAGGCACGGCCGCGCAAGCACCTCACGCTCGTGCACAAGAACAACGTGCTGACCAACGCGGGCGATTTGTGGTTCCGCACGGTGCAGAACGTCTCGCGCGAGTTCGCCGACGTCGAGGTCGCGTACAACCACGTCGATGCGGCGACGATCTATCTCGTGACCGATCCCGGCCGTTACGACGTGATCGTCACCGACAACCTGTTCGGCGACATCATCACCGACCTCGCGGCCGCCATCGCCGGCGGCATCGGGCTCGCCGCGAGCGGCAACCTCGACGTGAGCCGTACGAATCCGTCCATGTTCGAGCCCGTGCACGGTTCGGCGCCCGACATCGCGGGGCAGGGCAAGGCCGACCCGACGGCGGCGGTGCTGTCGGTCGGCATGCTGCTCGAACACGTCGGCGAGCACGACGCCGCGCGCCGGGTCGAAGCGGCAGTGGCAGCAGACCTGGTGAGCCGCGATCCGAACCAGCCGGGCACGACGTCCGAGATCGGTGAGCGGTTGGCCAAGGCCGCCGCGGGGTGATGGTTTCGCCCGTGCTGTGGCACACTCGAGGCGTGCAGCACTTCGTCTCGGTCATTATCGAGTAGCGCGTCGGCTTCAGAACCACTCCGACGCGCAAGCCCCTACGCCATCCGGCGGGGGGTTTTTTGTTTGTCCGGCAAAGAGGATTGACCATGCAGAGCGACGCCTTCCACGTCTTCGACACCACGCTGCGCGACGGTGCGCAGCGTGAGGGCATCACCTACTCCGTGGCCGACAAGCTCGCGGTCGCACGGCTGCTCGACCAGGTCGGTGTCGGCTTCGTCGAGGGTGGCTGGCCCGGTGCGATGCCGAAGGACACCGAGTTCTTCGCGCGTGCTGCCGACGGTGAACTCGCGCTCAAGAACTCCGTCCTCGTCGCGTTCGGCGCGACGCGCAAGGCCGGCGTCCGCGTGCAGGACGATCCGCAGGTGCGCGCGCTCGTCGATTCACGCGCCGCCGTCGTCACGCTCGTCGCCAAGTCGTCCGTGTGGCATGTGACCGACGCCCTGCACACGACGCTCGAAGAGAACCTCGACATGGTGCGCGACACCGTCGCATTCCTGCGCTCCGAAGGACGGCGCGTGTTCGTCGACTGCGAGCACTTCTTCGACGGCTACAAACTCGACCGCGACTACGGCGTGCGCCTGCTCGACGTCGCGGCAGCGGCAGGCGCCGACGTCGGTGTCCTCTGCGACACCAACGGGGGCATGCTGCCCATGGGCGTGCACGACGTCGTTACGGACGTGCACCGTCGCGCCGGCATCCGGCTCGGAATCCACACCCAGGACGACACGGGTTGCGCGGTGGCCAACACCCTGGCCGCCGTGGATGCCGGCGCGACACACGCCCAGGGGACGGCTAACGGATACGGCGAACGGGCCGGCAACGCGAACCTGTTCAGCGTCATCGGCGGGCTGGTCACGAAGATGGGCCTGGACGTGCTGCCGGACGGCTGCCTCGCCGAGATGCAGCGCGTGTCCCACGCGATCGCCGAGATCGCCAACCTCGCTCCGGACACGCACGCGCCGTACGTGGGCGCGGCGGCGTTTGCGCACAAGGCCGGCCTGCACGCGTCCGCCATCAAGGTGTCGCCGGAGATGTACAACCACCTCGACCCGGCCGTCGTCGGCAATGCGCAGCGCATCCTCGTCACCGAGATGGCCGGGCGTGCGTCGGTCGAACTCAAGGCGGGTGAGCTCGGGGTCGACGTCAGCTCGAGACCGGATGTGGTCGGCAAGGTCGTCGAACGGGTGAAGCAGCGCGAGGCCGAGGGGTGGTCCTACGAGGCCGCCGATGCGTCCTTCGAACTGTTGCTGCGCGACGAGCTGTCGCAGACCCAAGCCGGCTTCGTCGTCGAGTCGTACCGCGTGATCGTCGACCGGCGCGAGGACGGCGCGATGGTCAGCGAGGCGACCGTCCGCGTGATCGCCGGCGGTGAACGAGTGATCTCGACCGAGGAGGGCAACGGCCCGGTGAACGCGCTCGACCGCGCGCTGCGCAAGGCGCTGACCAAGGCCCACCCGCGGCTCGCGTCGCTGGAGCTGACCGACTACAAGGTGCGCATCATGCCCGGCCGCCACGGCACCGACGCCGTCACGCGCGTCCTGATCGAAACCTCCGACCACGAGCGGGAATGGACCACCGTCGGCGTCCACGGCAACGTCATCGAGGCGTCGTGGCTCGCCCTGCACGACGCGGTCCGCTACGGCCTCCTCGGCGACCGACTTTGACCCTCTATCGGCGGTGATTGCGCCGCCGCAACGACCACTCCGGGGTCAAAGTCGAGACGTGCGTGGGCGCTCGCGAGGTTGGCGGCTCGATGGCGATCACGTGTTCCTCCGTTCTGCCCGGTTGCAGCTCGCCCGAGCGGGCACACGGGAGGAAACCTGATCGCCGGTGGGGCGGGAGGGTCAGGCGCGCTTGAGGGCGGCGAGCACGCAGGTCTCGCATTCGTGCGCGCAGGCCACGCCGGTGCCGTCGTGGGAGCACACGTGCTCCTCGGGTTCGGCGTCGACGATGTGCAGTTCGCTCGGGTCATGAGGGACGCCGCAGCCGCACATCGCGGCGTGTCCGCCGTGCGCGGTGAGGATGTCGTCGACGGCTGCATTGAGGCGCGCGCCGTCCTGGTCGAGCCGCACGCTGCGGTGCACACCCCACGCGATCAGGCCGAGCAGTACCGCGACGGTCAGGGCGACGGTGGCGAACACCGGGGCGGCGGCCGTCCCGCTACCCACCGCGGCGACCGCGCCGACGGCGAGGAACAGCGCAGCGAACAGCACCAGGGTCGCCGCGAGCCGGCGACGGCCTGACACGGGGACGCGGGACAGCTGCGAACTCACAGCGCCACCGCCGCCGAGCAGCCTGGCCGCGCGACGCGCTGGTCAGCGTTCAGTCCGGTACTCACGCCGTCGATTATCGCCGATGCCCGATCGGTAGCCTTAGGCCCTGTGCGTATCGCCCGCTTCGTCCATCAAGGTTCTGCTTCCACCCCTGCCGGAGTGCTCTGGGGCACGGTCGAAGGTCCGGCTGACGCGCCGCCCGAGGCGCTGACGGTCGCGGCGATCGACGGGCATCCGTTCGAGACGATCACCTTCACCGGCGATCGCTGGGCGCTGCCGGACGTGCGGCTGCTCTCGCCGATCCTGCCGACCAAGGTCGTCGCGATCGGCAAGAACTACGCCGATCACGCGAAGGAGATGGGTGGTGAGGCGCCCGAAACCCCGATGATCTTCCTCAAGCCGTCGACCAGCGTCATCGGCGACGCCGACACGATCCGGCTGCCACCGTCGTCGAACGAGGTGCACTACGAGGGCGAACTCGCCGTCGTCATCGGCCGGCCGGCTCGCAACGTCGCACGCGAGGACGCCTTGTCCTACGTGCTCGGCTATGCGTGCGCGAACGACGTCACCGCCCGCGACCAGCAGCGCTCGGACGTGCAGTTCACCCGCGCGAAGGGTTACGACTCGTTCTGCCCCCTCGGCCCGTGGTTCGAGACCGTGCTCGATCCGTCCGATCTGCGGCTGACCACCCGCGTCAACGGCGAGATCGTGCAGGACGGCCGCACGAGCCAGATGATCCACGACGTCGCGACGCAGATCGCGTTCATGTCCACCGTCATGACCTTGCTGCCGGGCGATGTCATCCTCACCGGCACGCCCGCCGGCGTCGGCCCGATCAAGGACGGCGACAGCGTCAGCGTCGAGATCGAGGGCATCGGCACGCTGACCAACCCGGTCCGCAAGGCATGACCACCCGCGTCCGCTTCTGCCCGAGCCCGACCGGCAATCCGCACGTCGGCCTCGTCCGCACGTGCCTGTTCAACTGGGCCTACGCGCGGCACGTCGGCGGCACGTTCGTGTTCCGCGTCGAGGACACCGACGCCGCCCGCGACTCGCAGCAGTCCTATGACGATCTGCTCGCCGCGTTGCGCTGGCTCGGCATGGATTGGGACGAAGGCCCCGAGGTCGGCGGACCGTACGGCCCCTACCGGCAGAGCGAGCGCGGCGACCTCTACCGCGTGATCATCAAGAAGCTCGTCGACGGCGGCCACGTGTACGAGTCGTTCTCGAACGCGGCAGAGATCGAGGCGCGCCACATTGCCGCCGGACGCAACGCGAAGCTCGGCTACGACAACTTCGACCGTGAGTTGACCGACGAGCAGAAGCAGGCCTTCCGCGCCGAGGGACGCGAGCCGGTACTGCGGGTGCGCATGCCGGACGAGGACATCACCTGGACCGACGTGGTGCGCGGCGACGTCACCTTCGCGGCCGGCTCGGTTCCCGACTTCGTCGTGGTGCGCGCAAACGGCGATCCGCTGTACACGCTGGTCAATCCCGTCGACGACGCGCTGATGAAGATCACGCATGTGCTGCGTGGCGAAGACCTGCTCCCGTCGACGCCGCGACAGATCGCGCTCTACCGCGCCCTCATCGACGTCGGGGTCGCCGACGCGATCCCGCAGTTCGGACACCTGCCGTACGTGATGGGTGAGGGCAACAAGAAGCTTTCCAAGCGCGACCCCCAGGCCGCGCTGAACACCTACCGCGACGAGGGCTACATCCCCGAGGGTCTGCTCAACTACCTCGCGCTGCTCGGCTGGTCGATCGCCGATGATCACGACGTGTTCTCGATGGCGGAGATGATCGAGCACTTCGACGTCGCCGACGTGAACGCGAACCCCGCGCGCTTCGACCCGAAGAAGTGCCTGGCCATCAACGCCGACCACATCCGGCTGCTCGACCCGGCAGACTTCCGCGCGCGGCTCGAAACCTACGTGCTCGCAGCGGGACTGTCCGCCGATTCGACCGTGCTGGACGCGGCCGCACCGCTCGTGCAGGAGCGCATCCAGACGCTGGCTCAGGGCGTCGATCTGGTGCGGTTCCTGCTCGTCTCCGAGCCGGAGTTCACCGTCGACGAGGCCGCGGCCGCCAAGCAACTCGGCGACGCGGGCCAGCAGGTGCTCGCCGCTGCCCGTCCGGCCCTCGAGGCGTTGGACGAGTGGACGCACGCGGCGATCGAGACGGCGTTGAGCGCCACGCTCGTCGACGGCCTGGGGCTCAAGCCGCGCAACGCCTACGGCCCGCTGCGCGTGGCGATCACCGGCGCAACCGTGTCACCGCCACTGTTCGAGTCGATGGAGATCCTCGGCCGCGAGCGCTCGCTCGCGCGGCTGGCCGCAGCAGCGCAGTGACGATCCGGGCGGTCTTCCTCGACGTCGACGACACCCTCGTCGACTACCAGTACGCCGCGACCAGCGCGTTTCACGAGGTACTCGGGGACGGCGCCGACTACGACGCCTTCTTCGGTCTCGATCATTACGACCGCTACCTGAGCGGCGAACTCGGTTACGAAGACGCCCGGGTGCAACGCATGGCGACGTTCCTGGCGATGTCCGGACGAGACGGTGAAGACCCGGCGGCGCTGGAAGGCGCCCGGCTCGCCGCGCTCGAGAAGTACTACGTGCTCTACGACGACGCGCTCCCATGCATCAGCGCCCTACGCGAGCGTGGCCTGCTGATCGGGCTGATCACCAACAACGAGGCGGTCCATCAGCGACGCAAGATCGAGGCCGTCGGGCTGGATCGACTTGTCGACACGGCCGTCATCTCCGGGGAACTCGGCATCGCCAAGCCCGACGCGCGCATCTTCGCCCACGCGTGCGCGCAGCTCGACGTGGCGCCGCACGAGGCGATGCACGTCGGGGATGCGCCGTACGCCGACGCGCTCGGCGCCCATGACGCCGGCCTTCAGGCCGTCTGGCTCGACCGCACCGGCGCGAATCAGCTGGTCCCGCTCGCGTTCCCGGTCATCAGCGGTCTGGAGACCGTTACCGAATTGATTGATTGAGCAACCGTCCATCTCGGGTACAGGTGTGACGTGGATGACGTGAACGTCGCCGTCACCGGCGCCGGCCCGCACACCGTCGTGCTGCTGCACGGGTTCTCGGACAACTTGCAGACCTGGCGGCGCGTCGTCCCCGCCCTCGCCCTCGAGCATCGGGTCGTCGCCATCGACCTGCCGGGGCACGGCGCCACCACGCGTCAGTTCCGTGCGCCCCTGCTCAACGGCTATGCGGCGCTCGTGCTCGAGGTGCTCGACGACCTCGACATCCACGAGCCGGTCAGCCTCGTGGGCAACTCGATGGGCGCCGCCGTCTCGGCCGTCCTCGCTGCCGCGCACCCCGAGCGGGTCGACTGCGCCGTGCTGATCGGCATGCCCGGCGTCACCGGCGTCCCGCTGGCCTGGCGCGCCGCCGCCTCCCGCCCCGCCTCGGTCGCCATGCGCACCGCGTTGCGTCCCGTCCCGTTCGGCCAGCTGCAACGCGGTTTCGGCTGGTTCTACGCCCACGCGGCGACGCCGCACTCGGGCATCCTCGACCCGGCGACGATCCAGGGTTACAGCGCCAGTTACGTCGACCGCGCGCGGCTTTTCGGGTTGTCGGCGATTGCCCGCGCACTGCTGTCAGAACTGCGCACCGTCCGGCTGGCCCGGCTGCTCCCGCGGCTGCGCGTGCCCGTGCTGCAGGTGTGGGGACGCCACGATCGGCTCGTGCCGCCGCGCCATGTGACGCAGAGCGAGGGCGCGATCGTGCTGCCCGGTTGCGGCCACTGCCCGCAGCTGGACGCACCCGATCTGCTGGTCGACACCATCGCGCCGTTCCTCGAGGCGAACCGCACGACCTCCTCGCGATTGCTGTCCCGGGCGGCCGGCGCCTAGCAAGTTCTGGCGCAAGCCCTCGCAACACGTTCCACTTTGCGGTTACCGTCGAGTAGCAACGCCGACTCGACGAGAGGCCCCGCATGCCCGCCACCACCCGCCCCGCCTGGTCCGATGACGACATCGAGGCCTTCCGCGACCTCGCCCGCACGTTCCTCGAGAAGGAGTGCGCGCCGAACGAGCCGCGCTGGAACGACCAGCAGCACGTCGACCGCGAGATCTGGCGCAAGGCCGGCGAGCTCGGGCTGCTGTGCCCGTCGATCCCGGAAGAGTACGGCGGCGGGGGCGGCACCTTCGCGCACGAGGCGGTGCTGGCCGAGGAGCAGATCCGCGCGATGGTCGGCAGCCTCGGCACCGCCGTCCACAGCACGATCGTCGCGCACTACATCCTCAAGTACGGCACCGAGGACCAGAAGCAGCGCTGGCTGCCGCGGCTGGCGTCCGGCGAGCTCGTCGGTGCGATCGCGATGACCGAGCCGAGCACCGGCTCGGACCTGCAGAGCGTCAAGACCAAGGCGATCCGCGACGGCGACGAGTACGTCATCGACGGGTCGAAGACCTTCATCTCCAACGGCTATCTGGCCGACCTGGTCATCGTCGTCGCCAAGACCGATCCCGAGAACGCCGGCGCGGGAATCTCGTTGCTGGTGGTCGAGACCGAGGGCGCGGACGGCTTCTCGCGCGGGCGGGTGCTGAAGAAGATCGGCCAGCACGGCCAGGACACCGCCGAGTTGTTCTTCGACGGCGTTCGCGTGCCGGCGAGCAACCTGCTCGGTGAGGCCGAGGGGCAGGGCTTCATCCAGCTCATGCAGCAGCTGGCTCAGGAGCGTCTCGTCCTGGCTGTGGGCGCGGTGGCCGCGATCGAGCTCACCCTCGACCTGACGTTGAAGTACACCAAGGACCGTACGGCGTTCGGCAAGCCGGTCTTCCAGTTCCAGAACACCAAGTTCAAGCTCGCCGAGACAGCCACCACGGCCAAGATCGCGCGGGTGTTCATCGACGACTGCATCGCCAAGCACCTGGCGGGGGAGTTGGACGTCCCGACCGCGTCGATGGCGAAGTGGTGGACGACGCAGATGCAGTGCGACGTCGCCGACGAGTGCCTGCAGTTCTTCGGCGGCTACGGCTACATGGAGGAGTACCCGATCTCGCGGCTGTACACCGACGCGCGCATCCAGAAGATCTACGGCGGCACGAACGAGATCATGAAGGAGATCATCTCGCGGTTCCTGTGACCGACCGGGTCGCGCTCCTCGCCGCAAAACTGTAACGTGTTCTCGTTCTGTCGGGACGATCGAGGACGGCACGCGTGACCGCTCAGTTGGACCAATCTGCCAGCACGGCTGACCAGACCTTCGACCTCACCCATCCGGTCACCGGCGAACTCGTCGGCACGTTCCCGGTGCACACGGCCGAGGACGTCCGCGCCGCAGTCGCCAAGGCGCGCGCGGCGCAGCAGTGGTGGGCCGATCTGGGCTTTGCCGGGCGGCGCAAGCGCATCGCGCGCTGGATCTCGTGGATCGCCAAGCACAGTGACGAGATCTGCGAACTCGGCTACCGCGAGACCGGCAAGCCGCGCGGCGACGTGCAGTTCGAACTGGTCGCGAGTCTCGAGGACCTGCGCTGGGCTGCCGCCCACGCCGAGAAGGTGCTCGGCGAGCGCCGCGTCGCGCCCGGCATGGCGATGGTCAACTTCGACGCCCGGCTCTCGTACGAGCCGCTCGGCGTCGCCGGGGTGATCGCACCCTGGAACTTCCCGATCTACACCGTCTACTGCGGGCTCGCCTACGCACTGGCCGCCGGTAACGCCGCGGTCGTCAAGCCGAGCGAGTTCAGCACCGCCACCGGCGTCTACGCCGCCGAGTCGTTCTACAAGGCCAACCCGGACGCACCCGAGGGCCTCGTCGGCTGGGTGTCCGGCTTCGGCGAGACCGGCTCGGCGCTGTGCAAATCCGGCGTGGACAAGATCGCGTTCACCGGTTCCGTCCCGACCGGACGGCGCGTGATGGCCGCCTGCGCGGAGAACCTCACGCCCGTCCTGCTCGAACTCGGCGGCAAGGACGCCACCGTGATCGCCGAGGACGCCGACCTCGAGGCCGCCGCGGACGCGGTCGTGTGGGGCGGCAACTGGCACGCCGGCCAGGGCTGCGTGTGCGTCGAACGCGTCTACGTCGTCGACGCGGTGAAGGACGAGTTCCTGCGCCTGGTCAAGGCCAAGGCCGAAGCGATCACGGTCGGCCTCGACGATCTCGTCGACTACGGCCCGATGACCATGCCCGGCCAGATCGACATCATCCGCCGCCACGTGAGTGATGCACTCGAGGCCGGCGCGACCGCCCTCGTCGGCGGGCTCGACTCGATCAAGCCGCCCTACGTGCATCCGATCGTGCTCGTTGACGTGCCCGAGGACTGCTCGGCGGTGCAGGAAGAGACGTTCGGACCGGTGATCGTCATCAACGGTTCGCGCGACGTCGACGACGCGATCCGCCGCGCGAACGGCACGAAGTTCGGGCTCGGCTCGTCGGTGTTCTCCGAGAAGCGCGGGCCGGAGATCGCGGCGAAGCTGCGTGCCGGCGGCACGACGATCAACTCGGTGCTGACGTTCGTCGGCATGCCGTCGCTGCCGTTCGGCGGCGTCGGTGACAGCGGGTTCGGTCGCTTCCACGGTGAGGACGGCCTGCGCGAGTTCACCCGTCCCAAGGCGACCGCACGCAAGCGCTTCGGCATGGGCAAGGAGATGCAGGCCTTCCCGCGCACCGAGGAGCAGTACACGATCGTGCGCAAGGTGCTCAAGCTTCGGTACGGACGCCGCTTCCGCTGACACCTAGGGTGAGCTGTATGCGGATCTCGTTGAGCAGCAAGGTCGTTGTCATCACCGGCGGCGCGCGCGGAATCGGACTCGCGACGGCGCGCGCGCTGACCGCGCGCGGAGCACGGGTCGTGGTCGGCGACCTCGACGAGGACGCTGCGCGGCGCGCGGTCAAGGACGTCGGCGGCGTGCTCGGACTGCATCTCGACGTGACCGACCACGCGGGGTTCACCGACTTCCTCGACACCGTCGAACGCGAGGTCGGCCCGATCGACGTCCTGATCAACAACGCCGGGATCATGCCGATCGCGTTGCTCGGCGACGAGTCGGACGACACGACCTACCGCGTCCTCGACATCAACACCGCCGCCGTCATCCACGGCACACGTGAGGCGATGCGCCGCATGACGCCGCGCGGACGCGGGCACATCGTCAACCTCGCGTCGGTTGCCGGCAAGGTCGGCGTCGCCGGGGGAGCGACCTACTGCGCGAGCAAGTTCGCCGTGGTCGGGCTGTGCGAGGCGGTGCGGCAAGAACTGCGCGGGACGGGCGTCGAGATCAGCTGCGTGATGCCGACGATCGTGCGCACGGAGCTGTC
Organism: uncultured Actinomycetota bacterium; assembly: GCA_963754285.1. Taxonomy (GTDB): domain Bacteria; phylum Actinomycetota; class Actinomycetes; order Mycobacteriales; family Jatrophihabitantaceae; genus RYN-133. Next base: position 391,127 of record CAVWFN010000006.1, on the reverse strand, counting down.
CGCGGGGTTCGCGCAGACACGGCTGAGCTCGCAGGTCGAACCCGAGGACGTGGCGAATGCGATCGTCGACGCGCTGGAGAAGCAGCGCTTCGAGGTCTGGGTGCCGCGCTACCTGGGTGTGATGGACAAGCTCACCCGTCCGCTCCCGCGAGCCTTCGGTGAGTGGTTACTGCGAGTCAGCGGATCGGACTCGCTGATGACCGACGCGATCGACTCGCCGGCGCGGGCCGCCTACGAACAACGAGCGGCAGCTAGCGCACCGTCCAACCGTGGTACTGCTACCCACGCCGGGAGTACCGAACACTCGGCATGATCGAGCGATGATCAGGCGACGTGAGAATCTGCTTGCAGCGACCGCTGCGCTCATCGGCCTCGGCGCCGCAGGTTGCTCCAGTTCCGGCGGTGGATCGTTCACGATTCCGAAGAGCGACATCGAGGCGAAGGCGAAGGTTGCGCTTACCAAATCCGTCGGTACGGCTCCGAAGAGCATCACGTGCCCGTCCGACCTTGCCGGCAAGAAGGGCGCCAGCGAGATGTGCACACTCACCGCGCCGAACGGCGACACGCTGCCGCTGAAAGTGACGGTCACCAGCGTCTCCGGCAGCGATTACCACCTGTTCTTCAAGGTCGGCACGAAGGTCACGCACCACTGATGTTCACCCGGTCCGACTCGCGCGTTCGGAGCGAAAACTGTAACGTGTTCTCATTCTGACGTTCGACGCGGAGGAGAACCACGCGATGGCCAAGCAGCCCCGATCCCTGTCCGGCAAGGTCGTGTTCATCACCGGAGCGGCGCGCGGGATCGGACGGGCGACCGCGACCGCACTCGTCGCCGAGGGCGCCCGCGTCGCGATCGGCGACCTCGACGAGGATCTCGCCAAGCGCACGGCGAAGGAGCTCGGCGGAGAGGTGTTCGCAATCCGCCTCGACGTCACCGACCACGCCGGCTTCACTGCCGTCCTGGACGAGGTCGAGCGGGAGGTCGGGCCGATCGACATCCTGATCAACAACGCCGGCATCATGCCGATCGGCAACTTCGAGGACGACACGTTCGAGTCGGCCTACCGGCAGTTCGCAATCAACGTGTTCGCCGTCATGCACGGGACCCGCGAGGCGATCAAGCGGATGAAGCCGCGCGGTCGCGGACACATCGTCAACCTGGCCTCGATGGCCGGGGTCGTCCCGACACCTGGTGCTGCCACGTACTGCTCGAGCAAGCACGCGGTCGTCGGTCTGTGCGAGTCGCTCTACTGGGAGCTGCGCGGCACCGGCATCGACTTGTCCTACGTGCTCCCGTCGCTGGTCAAGACCGAGCTGGCCGCCGGTGTCAAGGACACCCGCGCGTCCAACTCGATCGAGCCCGAGGTGGTTGCCGGCGAGATCGTCAAGGCGCTCAAGAAGCCCAAGCTCGCGGTGTACGCCCCGGCGTCCATGGGTCGGATCACGAAGGTCACCGGCCTCATCCCGCGCGCCCTCGGCAACAAGATCATGACGGCATCCGGGTCGGATCATCTGCTGCTCGATTCGCAGTCCAGCGCCGGTCGGCGTGCCTACGAAGAGCGCATCGCCGCGTCCGCGCCGGGCGCCGAGAAGGCCCGTCCGCAGCAGTAGCCGGGTTTGGAGCGCCTCCGAGCGTTCCGGTAGAGTCTGACGACGGCCCGAGCGGCGACGATCGCTCGACGCCAGTGGGGTATGGGGTAATTGGCAGCCCAACTGATTCTGGTTCAGTTAGTCTAGGTTCGAGTCCTGGTACCCCAGCGCAGCCGCAGGTCTGCACCCCACCTGCACTCGGAAGTTTCTAGGGCCCCGTCGTCTAGTGGCCTAGGACGCCGCCCTCTCAAGGCGGTAGCGCCGGTTCGAATCCGGTCGGGGCTACGTCCTGAACCCCCCAGTTTCTGGGGGGTTCAGTCATTCCCCGGTCTGCCGCTTGATCATCTTGACCACAAAATGTCCACATCCGACGTGGTCGAGGGTGACACGAGGCAGCCAGCCGTGTCACCTCCCGGCATTGGCCGCGCGGTTTGAGAAGGCTCCCGATCCTCGGCGTCGAGCCGTGCTCAGCGAGCCTCGCCGTGTTCTGTGCGCGACTTTTGCCTCGCGACGTGATGCCCTCGTGCGGAGCATCCGTGCAGGACCATCTCGGCGACGCGTTGATGCGCTTCGGGTTTGCTCGTGACGATTTCCTGGCTTCCGACGCGCACGTGCAGGACCTCCAACTCGGCTCAGCGAGCGGTTGCACCTTGGACGACCACCTGCCGACGAGATCGTCGTGGGTCATCCGACATCGCGGTGTGGGGTGACTCGCGCGGCGAGCGCGACGGTCACGGTGGTGTAGGCGACGAGCACGAGCCCTGCGACGGGCGCTGGCAAGAGGCGACTGGGCAGGTCGAGGGTTCGACCGAGCTGCAACCAACCGTCGGTCGCTCCGCCGGGCAGCCAGCGGCCCACGGCTGGATAGGTGGGAATCACGATCTGCTCGATGACGAGCATCCACACCAGCGCGGCGACGATCGCGATGATCTGGTTGCGCACGAGGGCGCCGAGCGCGACGCCGATGGCGGCGTAGGCGGTCATCACGATGGAACCCGCGCCGATGGTCTGCCATAGTCGCAGTGAAATCGTGACGTCGCCGCCGCGCGCGTCGATGATCGTGACGGCGACCGGCACGGACACTGCGAGGGTTATGAAGGTGGCGATCGTGCTGACGAGCGCTGCTGATGCCCATTTGGCGACCAGGACGCGGCGGCGACGGGGCTCGCCGAGGTAGGTCGTTGTGGCCGTGCCGTAGCGAAATTCCTGAGTCATAGCGAGCCCGCCCAGCAGCACCATGAGAACTTCCGGTACGGCGAAGCCGATGCCTACGAGTCCGGCCAGTAGGCGAGGGTCGTGCAGAGAGACTGGCGGATGGGCGGCGCCGGTCGCGGGGATGTTGACGGCGACGGTGAGCGCGACGAGGGCGAGGGTGGCGAGCAGCAGCGCGATCGCAGATCGCGTGCGCAGCTTGAGTAGCTCTGCCTTGACCAGCGCTGTCATGGCGAAGTCCCTTTAGATACGTGGGACGGTTGTTTGCGCTCGGCCTCACGGATGAGTTGGAAGAAGAGGTGTTCCAGGTCGGTGCTCGGCATCAGCTGGTGCAGCACGAGGCCGTGTTGGGCAGCAAGTTGACCGACGTGTTCTGGCGCGGCGTCGATGAGAATGTCGCTGCTGCTGCCGACTGGGACGTCGAAGCGGCAGTGGTGGCCTCCGGCCTGCAGCGCCGTGATGAACCGGTCGGGTTCCGGGGTTCGGATCCGGGAGCCGATTCCGGCTTCGGTGCGAAGTTCGTCGAGACCGGCTGAGCGGATCAGCTTCCCGTGCGCGAGCACGAGCACGCGGTCAGCAATCTGTTCTACCTCGCCAAGCGCGTGGCTCGAGAGCAGTACTGTGCGGCCCTGATCGGCGAGTTGTCTCAGGTATTGCCGTAACCAGCGCAGGCCGGACGGGTCGAGGCCGTTGGTCGGTTCGTCGAGCACGAGCACGCTCGGGTCGCCGAGCAACGCCGCGGCCAGGCCAAGACGTTGGCGCATGCCCAGGGAGAATTGGCCGACGCGTCGCCGTGCTACATCGGTCAGTCCGGTCTGTTCGAGGACGAGTGACGGTGCGTCCACGGGCAGGCGCGAGGCGGTGGCCAGGATGTGTAGGTGGTCGCGGGCGGTGCGGCCGGGATAGGCGCCGGACGTTTCGAACACGGCACCGACGTGGTGGACCGGATCGTTCAGCTCGGCGTAGCGCCGACCGCCGAACGTCGCCGTGCCGCTGCTCGGCGCAACAAGGCCCAACAGCATCCGAAGGATGGTGGTCTTGCCGGCACCGTTGGGTCCGAGCAAGGCGGTGACCTGGCCGGGAGGGACCACCGCACTGACCTCATCCACTGCGTGAACGGCGCCGAACCACTTGCCGAGGCCACGCAGCTCGATCGCGCACGGCTCATGGCGCGATGCTGCCGCGTTGACGTGGCCCTCGCTCTCACCTGCCGAGGTCTTCATGTGCGACGTTGCATGACTAGGCCGAAGGCCGCGAACAGCGCCATCCACGCCATGATTGCCACGCGACCCGCGATGAACGAGCTTGTTGCGAGAGCCGGAACGAGGCCGACGAATACGAAGCCGCCCAACGCGAGCAGCCACGACGGTAGCCGACGCCCGATTTCGCGGTCGCGGAACAGGACGACGCCCCCTACCAGCAGACCGATCCCGGCCGTCAGCACCGGAACCGAGTAAAGGCTGCTGATAGTCGTTCCCAGCGTGGAGTTGTCATCGGTCGTGGCTGCCGACATGGCGACCAGCTCCATCACCGCGAGCAGAGCCAGTCCCGCGGAGGCTGTGAGCAGAGCGCGGCACGCCGGTGTGTCGCGCCGCACTACAGGCATTGTGGCCAGCGCGCTGACTGCTGCGGCAAGGGGCAGGTGCTGAAGGAAGAACGTGGCCTGCGCGGCGACGTACCAGCTCGAGCTCAGCGGGAAGCTGAACCGGGCGTCGCCGACCTGGTGCGGCCATGCGAGCAGTGCGGCGCCCTGGACGACACCGATTAGTCCGGCAACGAAGCACCAGCGCCCTCGGCGCGTGAGGTCCACCTCGGCTGGGGGTTGGGCGGTCAGGGTCGGAGCGTCGGTCATGGTGGTCCTCCCATTCGTCATTGCGGTGACGGTAGGGATGCCGACGCGCTCACGGCATCGGGCCGCACCCGCGACCGCAATGCGTGTTGACACGGTGGCTCGCAGCCGAAGTTCCCTGACACAATCCCGGCATGTCAGGGGAGGCAGCCCGACGCGTGGCAGCCGGTCTCGTCGCCGCGGTCTTCGCGCTCGAGGTGGCCGCCGTCTGTCTCGCCGCCGGCGAGGAAGACCTGGCGCAACCGGTGCTGTACCTCATCTACGCCGTCACCCAGGCCGCGGCCGGGGGCCTGATCGTGCATCGCTTCCCGCACCACCGCATCGGCTGGCTGCTCCTGCTCTACGCCGTGGAGAACGCCGTCGTGTCCGACTTCGCGCTCGCCTACGGTGTGCGTGCCGCACACGACGGCTGGCCACTCGCGTCGGTCATGCAGCTGTTCGGCCTCACGTCGTGGATTGTCGCCGCGTCGGGATTGATCTTGTTGTTCTTGCTGTTTCCCGACGGCACACTCGTGGACCGACGCTGGGGTGCCGTCGTGTGGATCTGGGGAATCGGCGCGGTTCTCGCCATTCCCGCGTGGACGCTGAACCCGCAGCTCGGCAGCGGCTTCGTCGGCGGCGTCAACCCTTACGCGCAGGCCGGGTTCCCGTCCGGCGTGCTGTTCGGTATCGGCGCGACCTTGATCTCCGCCGCTCTCATAGCGTCGGTTCTCGCGTTGGTCTTGAGGACGCGATCGGCGCAGGGATCCGAGCGGGAACAGCTCAAGTGGGTCGTCCTCGGCGCCGCATTGGTCGGTGTCGTGCTCCCGACCTCCGCAGCGTTGTGGATGGTATGGACGCCGATTCAGCTCCTCGCGGCGATTGCGCTTGTCCTGCTCCCGATCAGCGCGTGCGTGGCGATCCTTCGCTACCGGCTCTACGACGTCGACCTGGTCATCGCGCGGACGGTTGCCTACGCTCTCATCGCCGTGCTGCTTGCCGCGGTGTACGCCGCGGTCACGCTATCTGCGGCCCGATTCGTCTCCTCACCCGTCGCAGCAGCCGGTGCCGCACTGATCGTGGCCGTGACCTTCCGGCCAGTGCACGACACGTGCCAATCGCTGGCCGACCGGTGGCTGCGCCCGACCCGGCACCGAGCCATCATCGCGACGTCGCGATTCGTCGACGCCCTGCGCTGCGGCGACGCGAGCGTCTCCGATCTCGAAACCACGCTGCGCCGGATATTGCGCGACGACCATTTCACGCTGCTGCTCGAGCTGCCCGACGGCGCTCTGGTCGACCCGGAAGGCCGCGAGTCACCGACGTCGTCACAAGACACCGGCGGGCAGATCTTGCGTGCATCGACAGCCGCAGGCGCCACCGCTTCTTTCTGCCACCGCGACGGTGACGATCGCCTGGTCGCCGCCGTCGCCCACGCCGGAGCACTGGCCGTCGAGATCGCGGCGCTGCAGGTCCAGCTGCGCCGCAACCTGGTCGAGGTCGAGGCGTCCAGGCGACGCATTCAGTCGGCGGCCGACGAGGAACGACGACGCATCGCACGAGACCTCCACGACGGTGCGCAGCAGAGGCTGGTTGCCATTGGGCTGGCTCTAAGGCATGCACAACTTCGGGCCGAGCCGACCCTGGGATCGGCGCTGGGATCGGCCATCGATGAGGCGGTCGCCGAGCTCGCCGCATCGATCGAGGAGCTACGCGAGCTGGCGGGCGGATTGCGGCCCGGCTCGCTTGATGACGGTCTCGGCACCGCTCTACGAGAGCTTGCAGCGCGCACGCCCGTCCGACTCGACGTCCGCGCGCTGTCGGAGCGTTTCCCGACCCACGTCGAGACCGCGGCGTACTTCGTTGCCTGCGAAGCGGTCACGAACGCCGTCAAGCACGCCGACGCCTCGCAGATAGTGCTCACGCTCGCCCGACAGGACGGGTCGCTGGTCGTCACGGTCGTCGACGACGGGCGCGGCGGCGCACAGCCACACCGCGGCACTGGACTGCTCGGCATAGCCGACCGGATCCGCGCTCACCACGGTCACCTGCAAGTCGACTCGCCGCCGGGTGGCGGCACGCGACTGGAGGCGCGGCTGCCGTGCGGGTAATCCTTGCCGAGGACCAAGTCCTGTTACGCGAGGGGCTCGTCCGGCTCTTCGCCGATCTCGGTCATGAGGTCACCTCGGCGCTCGCTGACACGACCGAACTCACGAGCAGGATCGCGCGCGACAACCCCGACCTCGTCGTACTCGACATCAGAATGCCCCCGACCCACACCGACGAAGGCGTCACGGCCGCCCGCACCATCAAGGCCGAGCGTCCCGACCTCGGTGTGCTCCTGCTGTCCCAGCATGTCGAGACCGGCTCGACCGCAGACCTGCTCGGCCAGCCGGCCTTCGGCTACCTGCTCAAGGACCGAGTGCTCGACGTCGGGGAATTCATCGACAGCTGCAATCGAGTCGCCCGTGGCGGATCCGCCCTCGATCCCAAGGTTGTCGCAGCCCTCATCGCCAGCCGCCGAGCCTCGCCCCTCGCCCAACTTTCCGAGCGCGAACGAGACGTACTCGCGCTCATGGCCGAAGGACTGAGCAACACCGCCATCGCCGAACGTCTGGTCCTCAGCGCCCGCACCGTCGAAGCCCACGTTGGACACCTGCTCGCCAAACTCGACCTACCGGACACCCAAGAAACGAACCGGCGGGTGCTCGCCGTCCTTACCTGGCTGCGCGACATGCGCTGACCACGCCTCTCCCAGTCGCGATAACGCTGGAGTGTGCACCGGAGCAGCGGCAGAGCGCCGACGTGCTGGGTAGCGCAACGACCGTGCATCGATAGGGCGAACATCTGTGCCTCTGATCGGCGGTAGACATCGCGACGTGCAACGAGCAGTGCTCGCTGTCGGCTGCTAAAGAGGTGATCCTCTGGTCATCTCCGCCTCCCGGCGCAGCAAAGATCACCCGTGTATCAAGCGAGATCGAGGATTCTGGACCGGCACAATAGAGAAATGCAATCCTGATCTCGAGCAACGAAAATTCGGAGGGCTGATGGCGGACGACGAGGCGACTGCACGGGAGATCTTGGCCGACCTCGAAACTCGGCTCGCCACGAAGGATCCCATCCTCATTGCCGAGCAATGGACTGACGACGCTGTCCTCATTGGCGACGACAGCAATAATTTCACCCGAGACGAGGTTGCCGCCTATCTAGAAGCGATGGCCGCGATGGCGCCGACAGTTCGGTGGTTGTGGGATCAGGTCGCAGCCGTCGAATGTGCGCCGAACGTGCTCGCGATATCGGCCGCCGGCTCGCTCAGCTTCTACGACGCCGCCGGGCAACCGCTCGCTCCCGATGTGCCCTTTCGGCTGAGTTGTGTTGCCGTGCAAGGGAACGGGTCGTGGCGCCTGAAGCAGTTTCATGGCAGCCGACCACACGCTTGATGTGGGAGTAGATGGGTTGCCGATGCCGTGGGGTCTGGCGCGCCGTCGGCGGTCTTAAGCGACGGGTCTCGACCTGGCAAGGTCCAGCTCCGGGCGCGCAAGCACGCTGCCCAGGACTATCAGGCCCGCCGTGCACGTTGGCACACCCCAGCCGACCTGCCACCCGTCGCGAGAGACCACGAGTCCCCACGCAACAGCGACCGCGACAGCACTAATCACGTCGATGACAAGCGCGGTGATCCGCAGCGCGCGTGGGACACCAGCGAACTGGGTTGCAAGCGCCACGGACACGACCGTCAGCAACGCAACGGCTCGGATCCAAGTAAACGGGGCGGTCGCCCCGTTCCTCGGATTCAGGCCGAGGTTGGAGAAGAAGTAGAAGGTCTGCTCTGGTTCGCCAGAGTTGCTTTCGACGAGCCAGCTCCCTATCAACATGCTGACCAGGACCAGTAGGCCGCCCACGACGGCAAGCCACGTCGCTGTCGGCCGCGCCAGTACCAGCGTTCGAAGCGGCAGGTGCGAGCTCGGATGTATGGGCGACACCGGGGGATCCGGGTGCGCGACGGGCGTGGGGCTTGGGTCCGGCGTGGGGCTTGGGTCCGGCGTGGGGCTTGGGTCCGGCGTGGGGCTTGGGTCCGGCGTGGGGCTTGGGTCCGGCGTGGGGCTTGGGTCCGGCGTGGGGCTTGGGTCAGACGTGAGGGGTGACGTCGCGACCAGCAAAGCATCGATCGTCGTTGCCGTCTCGTAAGTCACGTCGGGTCGCGAGCGGAGGGCGCGCAGCAACTCCCGCGCGCCCACGTCGTCGCGGGTGCCCAACTTGCTACGCAGGTCCGAGGTGATCGTGAGCTGGCGCTGTCGGCCCAGTTCGGCATCTCCGTGAATCTCTCGGTCGACAGTGACGAGATAGCTCAACGGGATCGGCGGACGTGGCGGCGGCGGGGAGGGAGCTGGGTGGCGAACGATGGCGCCGACGCTGCGCGACAGGTCGGCCAGCGACTCGCGACTTGTTGGCTCATACACAACCCAGTTCGTCTCTGCGATGACCGGGTCGTACATTCCAGCGAGTTGCGGTTCGGCCTGGACTGGCACGAAGGCGATGCCGAGGCTCTCGGCCCATTCCGCCTCTGCACGGCACGCCAACGATTCGCGATATCGGTTTGTCAGCACCGGGATGAAGCCGTCTGCAGCTTGGATCTGGTCGAGCAGGGCGTCCCACCAGCGTTGCCCTCCGGTGATATCGCGATCGTAGAAGGCGTCATGGCCGAGGGCGTGGATATCCGACACGAGCGATTGGACGACGTGCTTGTCGGAGCGCGCGTAGCTGACGAACAGCCTCACCGAGCAACCCTCCCTCCCGGGTTTCAAAGACTACCTTCGCGGCCGTCGAACGTGAGTTGGACGCCGATCACGACGGATCCCTACGTGCACAGGGTCGCGCGGAAGGAGTGCACTCCATTGTGACTTCTCGTTTGCGCATGCAGATCGAATCTGAATGCAAGCGACGGTGGATCTGGTTGTCGCGTCTCTACACTCCGATGGCTCAGATGGCGTCGCGCGTGACCGTCCTCGCAAACCGGCCGTATTCTTTCCACCACTGCATGCCACGACGTGCGGCGAGATCGGTGGAGGGATCGCGGTGCCGAGCTATCGAACGATGTATCGCCTTGGCGTCCGGCCCTGGGAGCGCTACGCCCAAGCAGCAGCACCGAGCGTGGCAGTCGCGCTCGACCGCGAAGAGACCGAACGGTCGCGCCCACTCGGGCGCGCACTCGACTTGGGATGCGGTCGCGGGCGATACACCCCCGAGCTCGCGCGCCGCGGGTGGCAGGCCGTCGGTATCGACTACGCGCCGAGCGCCATCGCCTCAGCCCGTCGCGGCGACACCCAGGGCGCGGCGTACCGGGTTGCTGATGTCACGGCGTTGTCGCGCGCCGACCTGGGCAGCTTTGATTTCTTTCTCGACATCGGCTGCTTCCAAGGGCTGGATGAGGCTCAGCGTCGTGCGCAAGGCCGAGGCGTCACTGAGCTGGCCAATGACGGTGCCACCCTGCTCATGCTCGCCTTCGGGCGCACACGATTCCGACGACTGGTCGGGGGTGTCTCCCTGGACGACATCGAAACGGCCTTCGTCGGATGGCAGACGTTGGCCGTTGAACCTGCGGACACCGCTGGCCTCGGATGGCCGATGAGCACGACGAATCCACGGTGGTACCGACTGGGCACCGCGTCAGACCAATCGGCCTGAAGAGGCCGGCTCAGCACGATCCGTCCGTGCAGTGCATCAGACGGGTGCGCTCACGGTCCCCTATGACCGTGACGAACTTCGGCCGTCCGCGATGGGTTTGGCGTGCTTGGACTAGGAGATCCTCACCTTGTGCCTCACGATGACGACCTGATGCGCGCTGTCGGTGACCTTGAGCGTCACGTTGTAGGTGCCGGCACGGGCGAAGGCATGGTGCGCGGTCGGTGAGCCTGACGTGGAGCTGTGGCCGTCGCCGAAGGTGTAGGCGTAAGAGTTGACGTGGATGCCCGAGAGCCGTTCGTGAGCCGTCGCCTTGAACGACGTGGACGCGCGGCGCTTCGCCGTCGCCGGGGCGGCGAGACTCACGGTCGGTGCAGTCGACCGGAAGAGCTGCAGCGAGTTGGGCGTGCCCAAGCCGGTCGGACCGTCCAGGCCGTTGACGGTGTTGCACTCCGAGTCCCGTGGCGGGGGGCCGGACGGGTCGGTGTTGTTACGAGGGAAGCTGCAGTCGACGATCGCGCCGCCCAGCGCGTTGGGATTGTGGGTCTGGTTCCCGAAGTTGTTGTAGACGAAGTTGCCGCAATTGAGTGTTGAGTCGCCGCCGCAGAAGGAGTTCCCAGAAGCGAATCCGTCCGAGGTCGGCACGACGTCGAACACCGATGAGGCGGATCGGTGGGCGTTGACGTACAGCGAGCTCGATGGGTATGCCGCACCGCCGGAACCGCCGGCAAGTGCGAACAGAGCAGCGGTGACGGGCGATGCCAGCGACGTTCCTCCGACGGTCATCCAGCCCCGTTGTCCGAAGGTGTCGTAGATGTCGAGGCCGGTCGACGGATCGGCGATTGCGGAGATGTCCGCGGCGAGCCGCTTGCCGTGGCAGCGCGCGGCGTTGTAGCCGGGGTAGGCCGACTGCCAGGCTTTCGCGGTGTATCGCTTGCTGCAACCACCGCCGCCGGCACCCTGGCTGTGCGCCTTGTTCAGCCCGACGTTGTCGTCCACGCCGTTCTCGTTCCAGACTGCCTCTTCGCTTCGCGAGCCGTTGTTGTTCAACAGAATCGCCGTACCGCCGACCGCGACAACATTCGGGTCGGTCGAGGGAAAGTTCGCGCGCGATCGCGACGTCCCCTTCTTGTTGTTGGCGAAGTCCCACCCGAACCAGCCGTCGTCGCCGGTCGAGGCGGTGATGACGACGCCCGGGTGGTTGTAGGCGGCGAGAACCGACGGTCTCACCGAACCCTCCGGCTCGCCGAAGGAGTTGCTGATCTCGGTGGCACCCATGGCGACGGCACGGTTCTCGGCGGCCGCCAAGTCGCTGTCTGCTGGTCCTTTGGCTTCGACCAACAAGATTCGGCAGGTGTGACACACAGCGCGAACGGATTGGATGTCGAGGGTGATCTCGACACCGGAGTTGGCGTCACGCCGGGGAAGCGGGGACGTCTTGCCGTTCTGATTGACCTTCCGGAACGACGAGCCGGTCTCCGTGGGCAGTCCATAGCAGGCGTCGAACGAATTGAGGTTTCTTCGCGCATTCGGGTTGTCATACCAATCGACGATGCCGACGACTTGGTGCGGACGGGCGATGCGCGCGTTGTACTTGTACGCCGCCGCGAGGTCGGCGGGTGTGTATCCGCCCGCCGGGCCGAGGGCGATCGGGTCGGTGCCGGTGCAGCCGGATACACGCGCGTCGGATGCGAGCCCTCGGCGCGGGCTGAGCCGGTACGCCCCCGGCGTGCCCTTCGCGACGGGCACGCGCTCCATGGCGAAGCAACTCATCGTGTGGGGTTTGCTCGACTGCGGGCAGATCCGTCGGTTGATCGCGTATTGCGAGGCCGTTGACGACGGGACGGCAATCGGATGGGCGCGACCCGCCGTCCCCGACGCTCCCTGCGCCGGCGAGAACGCCGTCAGAGCAACCACCGCCACCGACACCGACACGATCATCGCGCGAACTGAGCGACCCGGGTGACGGATGCCGGACATAGTTCCCTCCCACCGGCCGCGAATCTCGCGACCTCACGGAGTATCTCGGATCGGCCCGACACTGGACCACCGTTCTGCCGCAAGGTTTCGGCAGTGCGGCCTGCCGGATCCGGTGCACTGTCCGCGGCAGACATCCGGTTGGGCCGATGCGCGGCTAGATCCGGTGGGGCGGCTCAGGCGGGCCAGGGTTCGATCCGGCGGGTCGGCGCCAAAGCCGCGGAGAGCAACAGGACTTCAACTTATTGAGGACACGGTGCCGAGCGCGCTGAGATCGGGGTATGCCCCAGAGAGGCCTTGGTCGGTGCATATTCCGGATGCGTCGACGATGAGCGTCAGCACGGAGCCGGTTGGTGCAGCCGCGCCGGGTGGCACTCGCATCGATGATCCGGTGAACGTGCCGCGTGCGGCGATGAGCGCGACGGGGGCTGACGGATCGACCCCCGGGCCTCGTGTTGTCGAGTCTCCGTAGGCGAGCGACTCCGCGTTCGACAGAGTCGTTACAACGTATTGGATGTCGGTTGGGCTTGAGTCACCTGCCGATGTCGCCCATTGGTCGGCCGCTGCGCCGAGCGCGGCAGGCGTGACGGGGTACGGGGCGTCCGGTCGTGCCTTGTCCGACGCCATTGGTGGTGGCGCAGTTGACGGGGTGGTTGTTTCAGCCGGGGTTGCGTAGATCTGCTTTGACGTCAGCTGTCGGTGAGTAGTAGCGCCGCCACTGGCAGCAGTTGGGGTCTGCGGATTTGCGCACGCCACAAGCGTTGAAGCCGATGCAACCGCTACGACGAGCGTTCGGCCGCGCCTGGTGACGTCGGGCACGGTCCACCGTGCTGAATGATGCGTGACCTGTCCGAACCACCAAGTCGCGATGCTCACGACCCAAGTCTGCATGTCCTTCAACTGTGCCGCAGCATCTCGTTAGATACGCCCGATCGCGCTAGATCCGTAGGGCCGCTGTGCGGCTGAGTCGGCCGGGTTGGTCTACACGACGACGCTAGTCGCGGCATCGCGACAGCTCCCGAGAGCGCGGCCGGTGTCGCGTATTCACGCGTGGTCGGTGTCTCTCGACAGTCAGGGTGTTCAGCGGCGGCGTGTCAGCGCACGACGCAGTCGAGCGATGATCCCGCTGCGGGTGCGCTTCCCGGGGTGGCCCGAGTGCCCCCATGCCTCGCGAAGCTCGCGGGCATGTTGCTCGGCGAGTACAGGGTTCTGCGCCGCTGATGGCTCCGGCACATTCGGCGAGTACACGATTGACTTTCTTCGATCGTGCCGCGGCAGCAGGAGTTGGTTCGACTCATGCGTTCGTGGCAGTGGGCACTACCAGACTTGCCAATGCTCCCTGCTCGGCGAGACCGATACAACCCCGGCGCCAAATCGCGGCAATCCGGTTGGGCTCGATCAATTGCAGGCAACCGGGTTGTGACCAAATGTTCCATGATCGCTATGAGTCTTAGTGGACGATGACGCCATGAGGTTGCGCGCGGCGCTCCTGGTCACGTCACTTTTGTCTCTGCTCGGCATTGCCGGTTGTTCGCCGAGCCAGGGGTGCTCGGCCATCGGCGGCACAGATGGTGTGCGCGTGCGTCTTGCAGCGGCGGTCGTGCGTCGAGCGCCGCTACGTGTCGAGGTGTGCCTCGATCGGCGCTGCGGGTCTCAGACCTTCACGCGAATGGATCGACGGTACTCATCGGCAACAACGGAACGGTGCGGCCGAGCACGTAATGTCACCGACCCCGTCAGCCCTCATCAAACGGGGAGTTGTGGGGTGATCAACAATGACGACCGGATCATCGGCGGATCTGGTCGTTTGATCTAGAGCGTTTACACGTCTTGCCTGCTCTCACGAGAGGGTCTATGTGAGAACAAGCCCGAGACGATGTCAGCGGTTCATGATTCGGGCTGGCGCGTTCAGTTCGCCGGCGCACGCTCGCGGCCGCACCGCTTCGCTCTGCTTGCGAGGATCGAACGACCGGATCGCCCCTGATGTGCGCGCACGCTGGCGGCGGACCGCGCCGAGGGTGGCGAGGCCAAGGTGCACGTCGGGTTGCCCGGTACGGTTTGTTGCGACGATCTGATGTCGACGGGAGCCCGCTCGCATGACGGCCGAGTTCGCTGGCATTCATCACGTCGCGCTTTACACGCGGGACCTTGACCGCACGCTCGACTTCTACCGCTCGGTCCTTGGTCTAGTCACGAGCGACGTCGCCGACTCGCCGCGAGGTCGGCACGCTTACGTGCATCTGGAAGTTATCGACTCGGGCCGACGCGGGTTGCACTTCTGGGAGAACCGCGAACTCGATCTTCCCGACGCCGAGGCCAATCTGTCGTCGTTCAGCTCTGGCCCTGGGCTCCTCGCGCACGTCGCCCTGTACCTGCCGAGCGCCCAGGCTGTGGCCGACCTGCGAGAGCGTCTCGACGCCGACGGCATCGATACCCGCGAATTCCCGGAACTCGGAACGTTCGCCTTCCCAGACCCGAACGGCATCATGGTGGAGATCGTCCGCGGCCGACCGTAACCGCGCGCCACGCCACCGAACCGGCGTCGGATCACGGCTCATCGGCAGAGGGGAGCACACGACCAGCTGCAGATTCGGTTTGAGCCGCTGTGCGGCGGATCCGTGCCAGGGCGTGGCGTATGCGCTGCCCACCGCAGACCTGCCGTGAGGTCCGTAGCGGCTGCGCGGCGCGTGATGCTTGATTTCGTTCTGGTCATGGCGAGCGTGGGCGGCGATGATGGAGCCATGTTTGTTGACGTGGTCAGCGAGGAGTCGGCTGAGGGTGCGACGGCCGACTACTACGCCGAGCAACGCGCCGGTTGGGGTTTCCTGCCGGAGTATGTGTACGCGTTCGGAGGCCGGCCGGAGGTTGCGGCTGCGTGGAACGCACTCAGCGGTGCGATCCGGTCCGGTATGGACCGTCGCCAGTTCGAGTTGGCCACGCTCGCTGCGGCCCGGGCGCTGCGTTCGACTGCGTGCACGATCGCGCATTCGATGTTCTTGCGAGATGTGTGCGCCGACGAGGCGACGTTGCGGTTGATCGCGCAGGATCCTGCCGGTAATGCTCTCGAGCCGAGCGATCGTGCGGTGTATCAGTTCGCGGCGAAGGTGGCTGTTGACGCGGCTCGCGTCGACCAGGCCGATGTGGACGCGCTGCGCGCGGTCGGACTCGACGACGCGGACATTGTCAGCGTCGTCTACGCGGCCGGTGCGCGCGCCTTCTTCACCAGGGTGCTCGATGGTCTGGGCGTCCAAGTAGATCCGCCGACTGCTCAGGCCTTCGACGGCGACCTTCTGGCGTCGATGATCGTCGGCCGCCCAGTACCGGCGATCTGATCCAGCGAGATGACTGTTACCAGCTACGACTACGTGGTTGTTGGCGCGGGGTCAGCCGGGTGCGTGCTCGCGGCGCGATTGTCGGAGGACCCCAGCGTCTCCGTCGCAATTATCGAGGCGGGTGGCCCCGACGCCGCCGAGGAGATTCATCTGCCGGTGTCGTGGAGTGAACTGTTCAAGGGACCTTACGACTGGGATCTTGACTCCGAAGCCGAGCCGGGGCTCAACGGGCGGCGGATCTTCCTGCCCAGGGGCAAGGTTCTCGGCGGTTGTAGCTCGATCAACGCGATGATCTACATCCGTGGCAATCCCGCCGACTACGACACCTGGGCGGCGGCTGGCGCGGTCGGATGGGGCTACGACGATGTCCTGCCCTACTTTCGTCGATCAGAGGACAACCAGCGCGGCGAGGATCGGTATCACGGCGTGGGCGGTCCGTTGACAGTGAGTGACGGGCGGTCGCTACATCCGCTGTCAGCGGCTTTCGTTGCCGCAGGCGTCGAGGCGGGGTACTCACGCAACCTCGATTTCAACGGTACGACCCAGAGCGGTGTCGGCTTCTACCAGCTCACCCAACGTGACGGGATGCGGTGCAGCACGTCGGTCGCGTTCCTGGCGCCCGCTGAGGATCGTCCAAACCTCACCACATTCACGGACGCCCTTGTTCACCGAGTGATCCTCGACAGCGGCCGCGCCCTCGGCGTCGAAGTCAGCCGCGGTGGGCAGCTCGAGACGATCAGAGCAGAACGAGAGGTCATCGTTTCGGCGGGTGCGTACGAGACGCCGAAGCTGCTCATGCTCTCAGGCGTCGGACCAGCCGAAGCCCTATCGTCCTTCGGGCTGGACGTCCATGCCGACCTCCCCGTCGGTCAGGGCGTGCAAGACCACTTGTTCGTGCTCGTCAACTACCTGACCGAGGTCGAAACGCTGGAAACCTGTCTGACGTCGGACAACATCGAGTTACTCGAGACTGAGGCTCGGGGCCCGCTTACCTCCAACATCGCCGAGGCCGGCGGCTTTTTCACCACCCGACCGGACCTGGCCGCTCCCGACGTCCAGATCCATATGGCGCCGGTGATGTCGTACCAGGAGAACCTCGGAATCCCGACGGCGCCCGCGTTCGCCCTCGGCCCCTGCACGCTGTCACCCACGAGCCGAGGCGCAGTCACGCTACGGTCGGCTGACCCGAGGTCAGCACCCCGTATTCAGCACAACTACCTGACTACCCATGAGGATCGGGAAGCGATTGTCGCGGGCCTGCGCATCACGCTGGACATCGCCAACCAGCCTTCGCTCAGACAGGTCATCTCGGGGCCGTTCGAGGTACCGGAGTCAGACTCGGCGGACGACCTGCTCGCGTTCGCGCGACAAACCGGCATGACGCTTTATCACCCGACCTCGAGCTGCGCGATTGGTTCAGTCGTCGACCCACAGCTCCGCGTCCACGGCATCGATCGACTACGCGTCGTCGACGCCTCGGTCATGCCCACGATCCCGCGTGGCAATACCAATGCCCCCACGATCATGATCGCTGAACACGCCGCAGACCTGATCCGCAACTGAAATCACGGCCGACACGACCCTCATGCCCAGACCGGCCATCGTCTGATGGCACGAGCGCATTGCTCGGCAAGAGCGCCCACGGTCGGCGGCACCAACTCTTTCGAATCCCGGGCGCAATCAGGCCTCGATGAGGCCGGGTGCATGTTCGGCGAGGGGATCGCGACCTTCGCGTCTTTGCCGACGACGTAATGGCGGCGAGGTCGACGAGCGGTTAGCGCGTGATTGACCACGTTGACCAGCGCGTCGACGGGACGGGCGGCCTTGGCTGCCCGGCGCCCCTCCTTGTCGACGGAATCGAGGCCGCCGACGCGATGGTGCCCCATCAGCGAGTCGATAATCAGGGGAGTGAGCTGATCATTGCTCGTGCGCGACCTACGCTGGATCGCCCGCAACCGCGCGCTACCGTCGTTGATCGTCACTAAACAACGACCGTGGGGGGTGGCTCGAAGGGTTCGCGCATCGAGCGCACGTCTCGGTTCGTGCTAGCCGTACCCCGGGATTCGGGTGCCCGCACGGTCGGCTTCTCGCGTGGTGGGCGTCAGGATTGGGAAGTCGCCGGCCGAGTGACCGGCACCGAATCCACAGGAGTCCCGATGTATGAACACAACGACCGGTTCACGGCCGACCACCGATCAGCAGATCACGCCGGGAACAGCCTCCGTTCACCGACCAAGCCCGTCCCAGCGACCGTGCGGAGAACGATCCGCCGGTTCGGGTGGCGTGACGTCAACCGCGTTGCGACTATTCGTGTGCTGGTCGCGATCTGGCTCACCATCCTCGGGTCGGTCTTCTGTGCTGTCGGGCAGTGGTGGGGAGCGCTGCTGTTCGTGGCGGCCGGACTCAACGGGTGGCTCGCCTACCAGATGCCACGCTGGAGGCACGCTCTGGATGCTGAGCAGCGGCCGGCGCTGGGATAAACCTCTCGATCGGATGAGGATCGACACCGCAGGCACCGAGGTGGCGGCCGATGCAGGGCGAGGAGCTTCTTCCATGCACGAGGCAAAAGAACGCGCAGCGTCGCAGGCAGAGCGCGAAGCTGTCCAGCCATCGACCAAGCCTGTCCCAGACATCATCCGGGCAACGGTCCGGCGATTCGGATGGCGTGATGTCAGGCGAGTCGCAGTCATTCGATGGGTGGTCGCGATCTGGCTCGTGACCCTGGGGTCGATCTTCTGTGTATCTGGGCACTGGTGGGGGGCGTTGCTGTTCGTAGCCGCCGGACTCAACGGGTGGCTGGCCATCCAGATGCCGCGCTGGAGGCGAACTCTCGATGCCTTGCAGAACGGCCCCCGAGTTCGCGAGCTGGAACGGACACGGGCTCTTGTCATCGACGACGCCGCCGCCCGACTGCGCCGCATCGAGCAGGATCTGCACGACGGGGCGCAGGCTCAGATGGTCGCGGTGGTGATGAAGTTGGGACTGACCAGGGAGCACCTCGAGCGGGTCATCTCCGGCGCCCGACCTGACGACCTCGAACGAGCCCTTGAACTGGTCGAGGCTGCACACCGAGGAGCCATGGATGCGATCAGCGAACTCCGCGACTTGGCACGCGGCATCCATCCGCCGGTGTTGGACGAAGGGCTGGGACCCGCTCTGGCGGTGCTTGCCGCCCGCAGTAACCTGCCGGTCGAGGTGGTGGTCGATCTTCCCGATCGGCCGTCGGCCGCAATCGAGACGATCGCCTACTTCTGCGTTGCCGAATTGCTCACCAACATCGCCAAGCACAGCGACGCACGGCGTGCCGTGGTGACCGTGACGCACCAGCCGGGCGTGGTATCGCTGCGGGTCAGCGACGACGGCACCGGGGGCGCGCGCATCGAGCCCGGTGGTGGGCTGGCCGGACTTGCAGAGCGAGTCGAGGCTGTAGATGGCACGCTACGACTCACCAGCCCCAGCGGAGGTCCCACCGTGGCTTTCGTCGAGCTACCGTCGCACGCCTAACCGAATCGCAGCCATTCAATGCGCATCGTGATCGCCGAAGACTCCGCAGTGATACGTGCCGGCCTCGTCGAGATCCTGGCCGACCGGGGACACGAAGTCATTGCCGCCGTCGGCAATGCGGACGACCTGCTGGCCGCCGTAGCCGAACATCATCCGGACGCAGCGGTCGTGGACGTGCGAATGCCACCCGGCTACCTCGACGAGGGCATCCGCGCGGCGATCGCCATCCGCCGCGAGCATCCGCACACCGGGGTGCTGGTCTTCTCCCAATACATCGAGACCCGCCATGCGGCCGAACTTCTCGGCGCAGGGCCCGGCGGCGGCGCGGCCGGCGTCGGATACCTCCTCAAGGACCGGGTCGGCAACGTCGGGGAGTTCATCGAGGCGTTGGCCCGGGTGGCGAGCGGCGGCACCGCCCTCGACCCCGAGGTCGTGACCCAGCTGGTGCGCGCCAGCCGCCGCACGGACGACCTCACTCCGCGCGAGCACGACGTGCTGGCTCTTATCGCCGAAGGGAGATCCAACGCAGCGATCGCTGAGCACCTGGTCATATCCGAGCGAGCCGTCGAAAAGCACGTCGCAAACATCTTCATGAAGTTCAGACTGGTGCCCTCGGACACCGACCATCGCAGGGTGCTCGCCGTCCTCCGCTATCTGGGGTCGTGACCGGATTTGCCCTGCGTGTTTCGCAGGACAGCACGGATCGACGACCGCGAGGCGACCAACGCTGACGAGACGGCCGAGCGGCCGGGCGCCGTGTTATCCGGCTTGCTGCTCGGTCGGGGCGGGCCGGCCGATGTGGAAACCCTGGGCGTAGTCGACGCCCTCGGCGCGTAACCGGTCCAAGGTCTGCTGGTCTTCGACGCCTTCGGCGATGGTCCGCAGTCCGAATGCGCGGGCCAAACCGACAATGGCCTGCACGACTCGGTGGTTCGCCTCGTTGTTGAGTAGGTCGCGCACGAATTCGATGTCGATCTTCAAGTGCGTGATCGGAAGTTTCTTCAGATACGTGAAGCTGCCGAAGCCGGTGCCGAAGTCGTCGAGCGCGAGACCACAGCCCAGTTCGGCGAGGCCGCGGGCGAATGCCTCGCCCAGGTCGGTGTCTTTCATCAGTGCGGTTTCGGTGATCTCGAAGACCAGGTTCGCGGGATCGGCTCCGGATTCATGCAGCTCCCGCTTGATGAAGGACAGCAGGTTGGATGTCCCCAACGATGCCGCAGATATGTTGATCTCGACCACGCGGTCGCCACGCGCGGCACGCCGCATTCCTTGCGTGATGGTCCACCGGTCGATCTCGGTGATCAGGCCGTATTTTTCGGCCACCGGAAGGAAGCTGCCGGGCAACACGATGTTGCCGTCGCGACCGATCATGCGCAGCAACAGTTCCTCGCTCGGACGGCCGCCGGTCAGCGGCTCGATCGGTTGGGTGAAAAGCACGAGGCGGTGTTCGTCGATGGCGTCGCGGATCCGTCCGATCCAAGTCAGGGCGTCGAGCTCGCGACGAAACGCGTCCCGCTCCTTGGTCTCTTCGGTGATGTCACGGAAGACGACGACGACACCGGTGATTGTCGATCCGGTGCGAAGCGGAGCCGCGGAGTAAGCAATGCGCAGGATCGTGCCGTCGCGTCGCGTGAACGCATCGTCGGCGTTGCGGATCGTGCGACCCCGGGTACGGACCTCCAGCAGCTCGCAGGCGTCTTCGTGCAACGGCTCTCCGTCCGCACGCTGGAAGTGGACGACGTCGTGCACTTTCATCCCGCGCAGTTCATCCTCGCGCCACCCGAGCATGCGCGAGGCCGCGTGATTCATATAGGTCAAACAACCGGCGGCATCGAGCGCGTAGAGCCCCTCAGCCATGTTGTCCATCACGACCGCACGGAACTCGTCGGCCTCATGCCGCTCGGTGACGTCGACAACGACATTGCCGACGCCCACGACCTCGCCGCCGACACGGACCGGAAAGAAACTGGTCAGCCAGTGCCGCTGCATTCCGGGATGTTCCGCACTGGCCGTCGTGAGCACGATGTTGTCGCACGTGTGGCCTGCCAACGCCTTTCGGTAGAAGGGCTCCAGCTGTACCCACTGCTGCGGCGCGACTTCTGACACCAACCGGCCGATGTGCTCAGCTGCGGTCATGCCGTTGACTCTCGCGAGCCGGTCATTGATGCGGACGATACGAAAATTCTGGTCGACAAGCTTGAACCCGACCGGCGCGGTTGCGTCCACACTGTCCAGCAGGGTGAGCATCTGGATCGCCTCGCGCTCGGACTCTTGCAGCGAGGCCTCGAATCGTTTCTCGTCGTGGATGTCGGTGGCGCTGCCGACCCAGCTGTCGATGGCACCGTCGGGGCGCCGCAGCGGCCGCGCGCGAAAGCCGTGCCAGCGGAAGCTGCCGTCGTGACGGTGAATGCGGTATTCGGTCCGGAACTCGGTTCCGTCGCGGACGGCTGAGCGCCAATGGTGCTCCGCCCGCTCAGCGTCGTCGGGATGTACGAGCCGGGTCCATCCCCATTGGTAATTCGCCGTCCGCGGCTGACCCGTGTACTCCACACAGAAGTCGTTCACGTACGTGGTTGACCCGTCAGGTGCCGCCACCCACACGATATGGGGAATCGAGTCGAGCATCTGGTTGACGGCCCACGACTGCACCTGACCCATCGCTTCGACACGGCGATCCGTAGACGCAGACGGTGAAGCCGTCGTTGCCGGGTTCGACACAGACAGTGGTCCGCGTGGCACGTGATCTCGGCTGCCGGTAGGGAGCCGGTGATGCTTTGACTGTCGAGGGAACATAGGCACGGGGCCACTCCTGTTCAAGGATTCCCCGCGCGGAATCGAATTGCGTCGGGCTCGGCCGACCGAGGTCACTGTAGGCAGCGTGACGGTCGGCGCCCAGCCACAGTGTCGAATCCGGACAGACCCCTGCAGCGGCCGGATAGGCGATCTTGCAGGCGCGGTCGTTCGCCGGGCCTCGGTACAGTTGGTGGGCAGGAGCCCAGAGCAATGAACCCACCCCGATTGCCGTTCAACGGCCACACCGTGCTGCAGACGAGCGATGTCGACGCAGCCGAGCAGGCCTTGAGTAGGTGCTACCTGCCCCTTCGGTTGCGCAGCGCGCGACCAGGGGCACAGTTGGACACGAGGTTGAACACGATCGACTTGGGCCATGCGACCGTCGGCGCGCTCAGCTTCGACAGCGAGGTGCGCATCCTCACCGAGGAAGCCGACAACTTCCATGTCGACATGCCGCTGTCGGGACAGGCCGTCTCACGTCCGGGCAGCACCCGGCAGGTCGTCACCAAGCCGGGCTCGGCGCAGGTCTTCACGCCGGGCGAGCGAGCAGATCTGCACTGGTCGACCAACATGCGGCAGCTGTGCGTGATGGTGGACAAATCTGCCCTCGAACGTCATCTTGCGACTTTGCTCGGCGCCGATCTCGGCCGTCCGCTCACCTTCAAGACCACGATGGATCTACGTAGCCCGGGTGGAGGCACCTGGATGCACGTGCTCAGAATCGTTGATCGTGAATTGCGACGAGCCGACGGGCTGCTCGGGCACGGAACGATCCGCCGAACTCTCGAGCAGCTGATCATCGAAACTCTGCTGACCGGCCACCAGCACAACTACTCGGTGCAGCTGCAGCGCATGCCGGGCGGATACGGCTCCGGTGCAATCGGGACTGCAATAGAACTTCTCGAAACCCATCCGGACCGCGCATGGACCGTCGGCGGACTGGCTGCCGAGGTCGGCGTCAGTATTCGCGCCCTGCACGCAGGCTTTCGGAGCAAGACCGATCTTGGCCCGATGACCTACCTGCGCCGGGTACGTCTTGCGCGTGCCCACGAGGACCTGCTCCACGCAGACCCGGCGACGTCGACCGTGAGTAGCGTGGCCCGCCGGTGGGGATTCGCACACCTCGGGCGGTTCTCCGCCACCTATGCACAACACTACGGACGGCCTCCGTCGAGCACCCTGCGTGGCACGTTCCGGAACTGATATGAGATTGGCGGCGGGGCATGGCTGGTGCGAGGTATCACGTAGGCGCACGCCGCCTCTTACCGAGTGATGCCGAGCCGTCGGCACTTCGTCTCGAGGAGATCCGATGACTGACCGCTTGAAAGCCGCACGCCGTCTACCAGGAGTGGCGCTGATCATCGTTGTCGGTGCGCTCCTCGTCGGTGGTTGCAGTAGCGGTACCGCAGGCTCGGGAACGGCGACTTCGGCAGGTGTTGCGGGCGGCCCGGCGTCGACGCCGAATTCGGGGTCCGTAGCGGGCGCGTCGTCAAGCGCATCCTCGGCGCCGTCGAGCAACGCGACGAGCGCGCCGTCCACGTCGCCCGCGGGGGCAGGCCGGTCGGCCGGATCTGGATTCTGTAAGGACGCCGCGTTCGCGGACGCCGCGCAACGCAAGGCGGCCAGCTCGCTGTCTGTGGATTCGCCGGCCGCTCTGCAGAAATTCGAGGCGCAAAGCCTCGCGAAGCTCGAGCAGTTCGTCGCCATCGCCCCGTCGGCGATCAAGGGCGACCTCGAGGTGATCGTGGCCGCCGACCGACAGCTGTACAACGCCCTCGCTGCCGCTCACTTCGACATGCGCAAAATGAACACCGCAGTCCTGGCGAGACTGGACACGCCCCAGTTCAAGAAGGCGGTCCGCTCGATCACGGCCTACCTGGCTTCGGCCTGCGGGATCTCACCGAACTAGTTCGTCGTGAATGGGCGCGGATCGCCTCGCGGCTCCCACGGACACGCCGCGACTACGCCGTTCAACACGGCGTAGTCGCGGCATCGAGAGACGGCTACCTTCCGTAACCTACGGCTGTTTCTAGACGGCGCGGCGGCGACGAATGCAGATCGCGAGAATCGCAGCAATCACGGCGACACCGAGACCGATCGAAGCTACATCGACACCGATCTTCGTGATCGCGTGCACCAACCAGCCTTGGGGCGCGTCCTTGTTGAGCGTCTTCTGGTCGTCCTTGACGGCGCTGAACTCGAGGGCAGCCAAAGCGCCACCGACGATCACGGCGATGAGTCCGATGATGCTCGCCCAGAGCCGGCCCTTGCCAACCATGATCACGAGGCCGCAGAGGAGCCCGACGACTGCCGCAGCGAGAATGATCTTGCCGCCGTTCGCGGCGGCCACGTTGAGGATCTGCCTGCCGGTATCCGACCGCGAACCGAACCCGCTGAAGGTCGTCGTCGCGAAGGGAGTTCCTGCGCGGAAGACGATGATCTTCTCGAATGGGAGGAACGTCGCGATGGCGCCTACAAGTGCACCGAGCGCCAACAGCGCGCCGGTCCATGGTGCGGAGACCTTCCGCCCGGCCGACTGCGCCGGCTGTGGCGACTGCTGCGGGTATGCCTGAGCACCCGGCTGAGCGTTCTGCGCCGGATTGTTCACATCAGGGCTGAGCGTCATGGATTGCCTCTCATAAGAGGCGGCCGATGGTGGCCGCGCGGATCACATCATCGACGGCAAGAAGCTTAAGATGAGGCAGGAAATCTAAAGTATTGCTCTAGGCAACGGCGATTAACGCCTTTCTGTACTTTGGCCGCAATTCGGGACAGCGGCTCCCCGTCGACGTCTGATCACTTTGCCGGTCAGGGAAACTCGAGCTGGGCGTGCATTGCGGAGAGCTGGATCGGCCGGCGGGGACGATCGGTCAGCCGAAGGTGAACGAGTAGACCATCAAGCCGGACGAGACGCGGATCCGCACGATGCCTTGGTGCGCGGTGTTGGTGCTGACCAACGTGTAGATGTTCGGTGCTCCACCGATCCGATACGTCGTGGGCTTCCCGTTCAACGTCGCGGTGATCGTCCCGGTGCCGCCGATGTCCAAGTAGACGTCGTCGGCGTTGTAGTTGAGTTCGAGTTCTGCGCCGGCACCCGCCGTCAACGATTGCTTCTCGACATTCCACGAGCCCTGGAGTGCGAACAGGTTTGCAGGAAGGGCCGACGGGAACCGGAACGCGTGGCTGCCTTCGGCGATCATCCCGGAGGGTGCACCGGCGAAACTGTCGGCGCGTTCTGCGCCGAGGTAGGTCTCGGGCGTCTGGTCCTGGTCCTGCGGAGTGTGGTCTGCGACATCGGTCGGCTTGGGCAGGGAGACGTTGGGTCGGGCCGCGGTGAGCAGTTGCCGGATCAGCCCTTCGGTCTGCGCGTAGTCGCCCTCACCGATCGCAACATGGCGAATCGTTCCGACGGAGTCGATCAAGTATTCGGCGGGCCAGGAATCGTTGTGGAAGGCGTTCCAGGTCTTGTAGTCGTTGTCGAGCGCGATCGGGTAGGTGATGTGCAATCGCTGCGCTCCCGACGCCACGTTGCTGGGGACGTACTCGAACGGGTACTCGGGCGTGTGCACCCCGATCACCTCGAGACCGTCGGCGGCGTAGTTGCGGTACCAGGCCTCGACGTGCGGAATGGCGCGCTGGCAGTTGATGCACGAGTACGCCCAGAAGTCGACGAGGACGACCTTGCCCTTCAGCGCTGCCAGGCGCAGCGGCGCCCCGTCCGGAGTGTTGAGCCATTGTGAGATGCCGGCGAGCGTTGGCTCCGGCCCGCAGTTCTGCAGCACGGTCGAGGGTTCCTGCTGGCAACCCGCGA
The DNA here is from genome assembly GCA_963754285.1 of uncultured Actinomycetota bacterium. Lineage (GTDB taxonomy): Bacteria > Actinomycetota > Actinomycetes > Mycobacteriales > Jatrophihabitantaceae > RYN-133. The sequence continues at coordinate 365,398 of CAVWFN010000006.1, read as the reverse complement.
TCGGTTCCTTCGGCCCGAGATCGGACAGGACCTTGCTCTCGGCCTTGTTCAGGGCGGCTGTGTAGTCGGGGACGCTTCGTTGCAGCGCGTCGGTGACGTTGAACGTCAATGCGACCGCGAGCGCGATCACGACAAGGCCGGCCACCACGCGAAACCCACGCTGCCGTTCGCGAAAGGCCCGGACCCGATCGGCCACGGCGCGTCCGGCAAGCGCGAACCCGAGCAGCGGCACCGCGGTGCCCACCGCAAAGGCGAGCGTGAGAGCAATAGTCTGCACCCCGATCTTGCCGGTGGCGCCCGCGACGGTGATCGCGGCCAAGACAGGCCCGGCGCATGGCACGTAGACCGCGCCGAGCGCCAAGCCGAGGCCGAAACCGCCGCGGTCACCGCGCACCTGGCGCTGACCGAGACGGGTGAACGGCCGCTCCAGTAGGTCTTGCACAGGCGGGAAGATCATTGCTACGCCGAGGACCACCAGCGCGGTCAATCCGGCCCACCGAATGATGTCCTTCGGCAACGGCAGCACGCTGAGGATCAGCGTCCCCAGCAAGGTGAACACGCTGAAGCTGACCACCAGACCAGCGACGATGAGGTACGGCCGACTGCTCCGCGACGAGGTGTCGTGATCCTCGACCTTCTGGCTCGACTTCACGCCACCGGTCAGAAAGATCACCGGCAGCACAGGCAGCACGCACGGCGAGACGCCGGTGATCGCTCCGCCGGCAAGCCCGATCAACACCAACGTGACCAGGACTGCCTCCAGGTGCGACGTGTCGGCGGGCCGCGCCGAGCTCGATTGCCGTCGTCAGCGTAGATCGCGGCCGCGCACAGAACGCCCCGTCTCGCGCAGATGTCTCAACTCCGTAAGGACGCCGGATGGCAGCGATTTGCGGATGTCGTTATTGACGGCCTTGCCAGCTTTGATCAAGCGATTCGTGCGTGATGTTTGACGCTGGGACGCGTGGTTCGTAGCGTCGGGCGGACTTGTCAACCGGGCGTTGCCGTTCTCGTGGAGGATCTCTCGATGATGTCTCGTGCCGAACGGCGAGTACTGCTGGTGATGTGTGCGGCGGTGTCGACGCTCGTGCTGTCAACCGGGGTCAGTGTGCCGGCAGGCGCCGCGGTCGCTGCGACCGAAGTCGCGCCGCCACGAGCCTCGTCACTGCCTACACGAACGTGATCAACAAGTTCGGCGTGACCAAGGTGGACTTTGACATCGAGGGCGCCGGACCGCTGAACGACACCGCGACGAACACGCGCCGCTACCAGGCGATCAAGACGCTGGAGACCAAGTTCCCGAAGCTCGAGGTGTCCGTGACCATCCCGGTCAGCCGGTCAGGGATCAACGCCGATCCGACCTACGGCAACGCCATCGCGTTCTTGAAGTTGGCCAAGGCCCAAGGCGCGCGCATCGACATGGTGAACCTGATGACGATGAACTACGGCGGCAGCGTCGCCAACATGGGCACCGCCGCCACCACGGCCGCCAAGGACTCGCTCGCCCAGATCAAGACCATCTGGCCCGCCGACACCTACGCCAACATCGGCATCACGCCCATGATCGGCTACAACGATGTCGCGGGCGAGGTGTTCACCTACGCCAACGCCCAAACAGTTCTCGCATTCGCCAAAGCACACAAGGTCGGGCGGCTCGCTTTCTGGGATCTCAACAGAGACCAGTCGTGCGGAACCGGCGACACCAGGCCCGACACCTGCACCGGCCTCACGCAGTCGCCGCTCGACTACACCGACGCCTTCGTCGGCTGATCGGTCAGTCGCCAGGCGCAGGGTGCATGACGATCAGTACCTCGGTACGTGGCACTGATCGTCGCTGTGACGTGCGCTTGGCCCGGAACTGCTCGACGAGCTCATCGATGGAGGTGCGTAGCTCGTCGGCTTCCTCTCTCGTGAGTCGCAACCCTGCCTTCGCGATCATGACTTGATCGTGGTCGGCGGTCGCGCTCCCGAGGTAGGCGAGCAGGTCGTCGCGGAATTCGTCGAGCATGTAGGTGACGTTGGCGATCGACGCATCTCGCGTGTCCGCCGACTTGTAAAGCGCGTCGTCGAACTCGAGTCCGCGCTGGCCGGAGGCGTACCGGTGCTCGACGATGCCCGAGACCAGCCGCGTCTCGACGTCGCGAATGAGCGCGGCTTGTTCCAGGACGTTGACATGGTGGTAGAGCTTGGTCACCGGTTGGCCGAGTTCGGCCGCGATCTCTTTCACCGTCCAGGTGCGCTCGTGATCGTCCATGAGCAGGGTGAGCACGCGGAGCCGGAGTGGGTCGGCGAGGGCCTTGATCGCCTCGGCGCTGTCGATCTTGCGAATGCGCGGCGGCGTCTGGGGTGCGCTCACCGATGCGCGACGGGTGCGCCGACGGAGGCACCGGCCAGCCGCTCACCCCATCGCACGAGCGTGTGGCCGAGCGCCTCGCGCAACACCGGGAGGCGGCGCGGGCGCGACGGCAATGATCGGCGCATGTCTGCATCCTTGTACAGCTCCTGAAGCCGCTGCTCCGCGAGGGCCGTGTAGTCATGCCACATCCGGCACACCTTCCTTCAATCACGTATGAAGATTCAACTGATGCCAATCATTCAAATATTTCTGAACGTACCGTAGCTGATGAATCAGGACGTGGCAAGGGACGGTTTCGCGACGCCGGCGTCCACGACAACGTCGCCGAGCTGCGCGGCCGACCCCGCGCCGTCGGAATACAGTCGGGCTACTTTCAGCCGGCGGCGACAAGAGGTGTGCATGACCGATCGACTGGCACTTGTTCGGCGGCCCGGCCCGCTGCTCGCGGACGGACTCGTCACCCACATCGCGCGCAGCCCCGTCGACCTGGCGCTTGCCCAAGAGCAGTGGGACGGGTACGTGCGAGCGCTGGTCGATCACGGTTGGCCCGTCCTCGAGGTGCCCGGCGCGGACGCCTGCGCCGATGCGGTATTCGTCGAGGACGCCGTGGTCGTCTTCGGCAACGTCGCGGTGATCACCCGTCCCGGCGCGGAGTCGCGGCGACCTGAAACCGTCGACGTCGAGAAGACAGTCGAGTCGTTACAGCTGAGCATCAACCGCATCGTGGCGCCGGGAACGCTCGACGGCGGTGACGTGCTGAAGGTCGGCAACACGGTGTATGTCGGCCGCGGCGGCCGCACGAACGCCGACGGCATCGCTGCGCTCCGACGCATCCTCGCGCCGCTCGGCGCCACGGTCGTCGCAGTGCCCGTTCGTAGCGTCCTGCATCTGAAGTCGGCTGTGACGGCGCTGCCCGACGGCACAGTCATCGGCTATCCGCCACTGGTCGACGAACCCGCGTTGTTCAACCGGTTCCTCGCGGTGCCGGAGGAATCCGGCTCGCACGTCGTGGTGCTCGACGACCACCGCGTCCTGATGGCGTCCGACTGTCCGCAGTCGGCCACGCTGATCGGTGACCTCGGCTACGACGTCGTCACCGTTGCCATCAGCGAGTTCCAGAAGCTCGAAGGATGCGTGACCTGCCTGTCCGTCCGAGTGCGAGCCCTCGACGGTCGGTGACCGCGTCATGTCGTCGTGACGGCTCCGGCACGGTCGACGAGCACCGCGGACAGCTGCCGCTCGCTGAGCCAGGCCACGGCGTCGCGACCGGCGGCGACAGCGGCTGTTGCCGCGGCGTCGACGGCCGCGATGCGGACGCCGACAACGCTCACACTCGCCCACTCGTCGACAGCGCGCCGGGTGAACGGATCGATGATGTGCTCTCCGCGTTCCGCGACGCCGGACGTCGCGACGGCCACCCGCTGCCCCGACACCGTGGCCACGGTCTGAGTCGCACGCAGCGGATGCGCGATGCCGACGCGCCACTCGCGATCCGGAGTAGGTCTGCCGACGCATTGCACATCGCCGCCGCCGTTGATGCAGTGGTTCGTCGAGCCGGCTGCTTCGAGCCGATCGCTGAACTGCTCGATCGCCCAGCCCTTGACGTAGCCCGACGGGTCGAGTCGTCCTGTCGTGTAGTGATCGAAAGTGCCTGCGGTGTCGGCGCGGAGCCTCTCGCAGGCCGCGAGCACCTCACGAACCACCGCCGGGCAGTCGACGAGATCGACCTCGCCACGGTCGAGGCGGCTGATCCAGCTGTTCTCGCGGTAGGTGGAGAACGTCGCGTCCATCTGGTGAAGCCAACCGAGCGCATCGACCAGCACCTGCTCCGGAACGCCCGGCGCGCGGACGTCGATCGAGAAGACGGTTCCCATGCAGTGCTCGACCAGCCGTGGCGTCACCCGCGTCATTTCAGCCCGGCCCGGTCGAGTGCGCTCTGCAGCGACTGGATGTAACCCCCGCTGGTGTACGTCGCCCCGGACACGGTATCGATCTGGGCGCTCTGAGCCGACATCGTCTCCTGCACGAGGATGGGTGCAGCTTGCGAGTTGATCTCGGCCGAGTGCGGGTCGAACGCGGTGAGTTGGGGAAACGAGACGTTGGTGATCTTGCCGTCGGCGACGGTCACAGCGACCTGCACGACCCCGTACTGAGTCTGGATCGCGCTCCCGACGAAATGCCCGCTCGCCGCGCTGGAGGAGGACGTGCGGCGACGTGGCTTCTTCGCCGTGCTGCCGGACGTGGCCCGGTGCCGCGTCGATGGAGTCGCGGTGGGCTGAGGCGACGTCGGCGCCACGCCGACGGCGACACCGACCGGGCTCTGATGGCTCTTGAAATCGAGCAGAGCCACCAGGCCGACAACAGTTCCGGCTATCGAGAGAAGGGCACGTTTCACTGGACGCTCCGTCAGAACACGAATGATTCGGCATGGATCTGTCGTCCCGGCACGCCGACTCTGCGCAGCCCGCTGCGCAGAGTCGCCATGAGTTGATCGGGGCCGCACAAGTAGATGTCGGAGTCACGCAGCCACGGCATCAGCTGCACGAGCCCGCTCGCCGACAGTGGCTCCACGCGGCTTCGGCCACGCCGTCCGACGAGATAGTGCACGTTGGCGCCACGCGCGGCGGCGATCGCATCGATCTCGCGGCGCAGCACGAGATCCTCGACGCTCGACGCGCGATAAACGAGGGTGACCTCGCCGGGGTTGCCCGGCAGAGACTCGAACAATGCGCGCAGGGGAGTCACGCCGATTCCAGCGCCGATGAGCACCACGTGCTGCCTGCGCCGGCGAGCTGCGGTGAACGAGCCGTACGGCCCTTCCGCGAGCACCCGAGTGCCTGCCCGCAGTTGCTTGAGCGCGGCGCTGTGTCGGCCGGAGACCTTCACCGTAATCCGGAGGTGTCCGTGTGCGGGAGCTGCCGAGAGCGAATACGGATTGGCTGCCCACCACAGTTCGCGGGTGAGGAAGCGCCACCGGAAGAACTGACCGGACGCCGCGCCGAGGCTGTCGAGGTGTCGGCCGGTCACGTAGATCGAGACGACATCCTGCGACTCGCGCACGACCCGAGCGACGCGGAGTCGATGCCGGAACGCGGCGCGAAGTGGGACACATACGCGGTACCAGATCAACAGGGCGGCAACCGCGATGTAGAAGACAGACCACAGCACGCGCACCCGCCGGTCGGTGAAGTCCGCACCGGTCGAGAACTGATGCGAGAACGCGAGCGCGATCGCCAGATAGGTGTAGAGGTGGACGAAATGCCACGTCTCGTAGGACAGCCGCCGGCGCGCCGCCCGAGCCGACACCGTGCCGACGACGAGAAGCAATCCGAGCGCGACGGTCGCCATCAACACGTCGGGGTAGGACGTCAGCAGGGTGCCCGTCTCGGACACGACACCGGTGTGGGCCGCGATCGCGTAACCCCAGATGATCAGCAGCGTGTGTGCCAGCGCCAGGAACACCGTGTAGCGGCCGCCGGATGCATGCCAGCGGGCCAGCCGGTCGGTACCGACGTGGTGCTCGAGCCAGGGCACTCGTGCCATCAGTGCCAGTTGGACGACGACGGCGTAGCCGGCGAGCAGGCCCGTGATTCGTCCGGCGCCGGTGAGCCAACCGCTAGCGCCCTCGACGGTCGTCGCGTCTTGGAGCCACAGCGCGACTACCAGCGCAGCTCCGATGCCGATCCCGCCGAGCACCACCGCCCCAGCCGCCGATGAACTGGGCGCGGACGTGCGCACCGCAGATGCGGTCGACGCGGTCCCGCGCAGTGTGGTCACGAAGCGAGCATCACCCGCGCTCTTCTCCATTTCCTCTTTCGAGCCTGTGGAACGGCACTGAGGACGTCAGTCAGATCAAACGCAGAGGGATCTCAGAGCATCTCGACGGCCGACAGGGCCGATGATGACCAGGTGACGACATCGTCTGCGACCCTGCTGCGCGCCGATGGCACCGCGCTGCGCGCCCTCGTCGTCGACGACGAGGCCGATCTCGCGGACGTGCTCACGAACATGCTCCTGCGCGGTGGCTGGCAGGCGCGCAGTGCGCACAACGGGCGGAGCGCGATCGACCTGGCCGAGTCCTTCCAACCCGACGTCGTCGTCCTCGACATCAACCTCCCCGACCTTGCCGGCTTCGAGGTGCTTCGTCGCCTGCGCACTCTCAACCCGTCGGTGTGCGTGCTGTTCCTGACTGCACGTGACGCCGTCGAGGACCGCATCGCCGGGATCACGGCGGGTGCCGATGACTACGTGACCAAGCCGTTCAGCATGGAGGAAGTACTCGCGCGACTGCGCGGCCTGGCACGGCGGGCCGGCCTGGCCCAGCACGCCGCGGGCAACACGATCGCGGTCGGTGACCTCACCATGGACGAGGACGCGCGAGAGGTGCATCGAGCCGACGAACTGATCGACCTGACCGCGACCGAGTTCGACCTGCTCCGTTATCTCATGCTCAACCCCCGTCGAGTGCTCTCCAAGGCGCAGATCCTCGACCGGGTATGGAGTTACGACTTCGGCGGGAATGCCCACGTGGTCGAGCTGTACATCAGCTACCTGCGCAAGAAGATCGACCGTGATCGCGCGCCGATGATTCACACGGTGCGCAGCGTGGGCTATGTGCTCAAACCGGCCGGCGTCGGCTCGTGACCCCACCGTCGGCCAAGCCCCGATTGGCCTTCCTGATGCGCACGACGCTGCGCACCAGACTGGTCGCGGTGCTGGTCGCGCTGTTGACCTTCGCGTTCGTGCTCGTCGCGGCCGCGACGACTATCGCACTGCACGGGTTTCTCACAGACCGGCTCGACCAGCAGTTACGCGCCGCAGGCGACCGGTACACGCTCTCTCTGGAACACCCCGACGATCACGACCACGACAACACAAGCCAGCAACTGGGAACGGTCAGCGGGCAGGCCGAAGGCACGCTCGGCGCGCGGATCATCAACGGCACCGTCACAGCCGCGGCGATCGTCGGTCACGACCGCGACGACCAATCCGGCCGCTCCATCACGAGCAACACGGCCGCGTTGGCCACGTTGGCCGCACTGCAGCCAAGCGCGAGCCCGCACACCATTCATCTCGAGGGCATCGGTGATTATCGCGTTCTGACCACACCTGGCGACGACGGTGACCTGCTGGTGACCGGCCTGCCGACGCATCCGGTCGAGGACACGATCAATCGCCTCGTGCTGATCGAAACGATCGTCTTCGCCATCGCTCTTGTCGTCGTCGGCATCGGCGGTGCGGTCGTTGTCCGCCTCGCGCTGCGTCCGCTGAACCGGGTCGCTGACACCGCGACCCGCGTTGCGGAACTACCGCTGTCCGGCGGAGCTGTCTCGCTTCCCGACCGGGTGCCGCCCTCCGACGACCGGACGGAGGTCGGTCGTCTCACCGGCGCGTTCAACCACATGCTCGAGCACGTCGAGACATCGCTCCAGCAACGCCAGGCGAGCGAGGAACGGCTGCGGCGCTTCATCGGCGACGCGAGCCACGAACTCCGCACGCCGATCTCGGTCATCCGAGCGCATGCCGAACTCGCCGTCGACGAAGGGCATGATCTGCTCCCGCCCGACGTGGCGCATTCGCTGGAGCGCATCGTCGACGAGTCTGCCCGCACCGGCCATCTCGTTGATGACCTGTTGCTCCTGACCAGACTCAACTCGGGGCGACCACTGTTGCGCGAGGACGTCGACCTGACGCGCATGGCCATCGACGCCGTGAGCGACTCGCGCGTCGCGGGCCCGACACACAAGTGGCGCCTCGAACTCCCCGACGAACCAATGACCGTCGTGGGCGATCCCCATGCCCTGCACCAGGTGCTGGCCAACCTGTTGGCCAACGCACGGCTGCACACCCCGGACGGGACGACGGTCATCGTCGGCGTCCGTGCGAGTGGCGGCTCCGCAGCAGTGTTGACCGTTGCAGACAACGGTCCGGGCATCCCGGACGCGGTGCTCCCGGACATTTTCGAGCGGTTCGTGCGCGGCGACGAGAACCGTTCGGCAACGACGGGCAGCAGCGGACTGGGCCTCGCGATCGTGGATGCGATAGTCCGCGCCCACGGCGGCTCGATCGAGGTCACCAGCCGACCGGGGGAGACGACGTTCGAGATCTGGCTGCCCGCTGATGGCACAGAGGAGTTGCAGAGCTGACTCCGGGAGATTGCAGAATCGTGACTCGCAACTTCGCCATCCCGACCGGTGCCCCCGCCGCCGACGACGCTCCCGGCGTCGAGGGCAACAGCCGACTGACTGCGTCGACGGGCATCGTGCTGACCGTCCTCCTGCTCATCGAGGGCTTCACGATTTTGGACGTGCGCGGCTACATCTCGCTGCACACGATCATCGGCCTCGCGCTGATCGGTCCGCTCACGCTGAAGAGCGCTACGACGATCTATCGATTCGCGAGGTACTACACCGGTCATCGCGAATACGTCGAGCGCGGTGCGCCACCGCTCCTTCTCCGCTTGATCGGTCCACTCGTCGTGCTGAGCAGCATTGCGGTCATCGGCACCGGCGTCGCACTGCTGGTTGACCATGGCGCGAGCGACACCTGGCTCACGTTGCACCAGGCCAGCTTCATCGTGTGGGTCTCCTTGACCGGTGTGCATTTCCTCGGCCACATCTACGAGGCGTTTGTGGTGAGCAGGCGGGACTTCCGCTCGCGGCGCGACGACCCGGTGGCCCGGGGCCGAACCGTGCGTCTCGGCCTCGTCGCAGCGTCATTGGTCGTCGGTTTCGTCCTTGCCGCGGCGTTCACCCCGTCGGCGTCCTCATGGCAGTTGCATCACGACTTCGGGCACGGGAAGTTCGTCCACCCCTGACGATCGGATATTCGCGTCAACTGTCCAGATTTGTAGCCATCAGATCCACCGGCAATCGGACGCGAAAGGTCGAGCAGGTTAACGACGAACGGCGACTTCAAGGCGGGTTCGCGGTCTGCCTTGCTCCGGTGTGAGCAGTGGGCAATCGTTCCCGCCGCGGGGGTCACAGTGATCTCCGTGAGCCGCCCGGTGTAGTGGCGGACCACCTCAGTGCACCGAAGGAGCACCTGCGTGAGCAAGATCCAAAAGATGCTCGCCGCGACTGGCGTCGTAGCGGCAAGCGCCATCTGCGTCGCGACAGCGACGACGGCTGTCGCCAACCCACCCTCGGGCTTGAGGCCCGCCCACACGGCCATCGTCGGAACCGGCTCCGACACCACCCAGCTCGTTGTTGACGCATTCTCGGTCGCGTACAACAAGACCAAGCCGGCGCACAAGATGTACAGCTTCGACGCCGTCGGCAGCCCAACCATTACCGAGAAGACCGGTTGCGCCAGGATCACACGCCCCAACGGGTCGAGCGCGGGCATCACCGAACTCGAGGCCGGCACGCGTCCGTCCGGAGACAAGACCGACCACTGCGCCGACTTCGCGCGCTCTTCGCGTGGGCGCACTGCCGGCACGGACCCGTCGAGCATCCTGTTCATCCCGTTCGCGATCGACGCGGTGACGTGGAGCGCCGACAACCACACCGGCCACACGAACGCGGTGACGAACCTGAGCACCCAGCAGTTGACCGCGATCTACAGCTGCGATGCCAGCCTGCTCAACTCCAAGCTGTCGGGCCCCGTGACGTGGAAAGAGGTCGGTGGCACCAGCACGGCCGCGATCGTCCCGGTCATCCCTCAGTCCAGTTCGGGTACGCGCAAGTTCTTCCTGCAAGAGATCGGTGTGACCACCCTCGGCTCGTGCGTGCAGGGCCAGGACGATTCCGTCGAGGAGAACGAGGGCACCAGCGCGATCTTCTCGAGCGCGGCCGCGCCGAACATCGTGTTCCCGTACTCGGTGGCCGTGTACCTCGCACAGTCGCAGGGTGGCCACGGCACCGGCACCCAGGGCAAGCAGCTACTGCGCAGCGTGAACCACGTCGCGCCGACCGTCGGATCGACCGGCAAGAAGACGATCAACTCGACGTTCCCGTACCTGCGCGAGGTCTACAACGTCGTGCGCAACGCCGGTAAGAACGGTGGCCAGACCGTCCCGACCTACCTGCGCCCGCTGTTCGGCAACGGCTCGCCGGGTACCGGCTGGATCTGCAAGAGCCCCGCGGCGAAGTCGCTCATCCAGAGCTACGGCTTCCTGCCGACCAACCGGTGCGGCTCGACCGAGTGATCGGTTCGTAACGCACTGCTGACACATACGGCCGGTCTGTCCACCTTTGCCAGGTGGGCAGGCCGGCCGCTTCACGCCGACGCCGCAGGCGGCACGGAAAGTTCATCGGTCGGTTCACTTGCTGGCAACCAAAACCTCACCTCCCGTTAGCCGGCCGTGTCAGGCTCGCGCCGACCGCAGTGTTGCGGACGGCAACGTTTTCGATCACTCGAGGAAAGCCCCATGACTGCTCTGCGGCGCACCGGCCTGATCCGGCTCGCGACGTGCATCGCGCTCGTCGTGACAGCAGCTGGATTCGGCCCGATCAGCGCCTCAGCTGCACCGTCCGGGTCGCACCGGTCGACCCGGACGACCGGCTCGACTCTGACGCACACGGGCGAGGGCACGACAGTCCGAGGAACGGTGTCGGGTAATCACGCCTGGGATCCGGTCCACAATCGCCAGTACAAAGCCGTCCCGTCGGTGTCCGTCGACCAGACCAAGAACCTGACCGACCAGGTCGTGCATGTGTCGTGGAAGAACTTCACCCCGAGCAGCAACGGCGCCGGCCCTTATTTCGCCAGTGGAAACACGTACTACGCGGTCACCGTGCTCGAATGCCGCGGGACGAACCCGGAGCATCCCAAGTTGTGGAAGTGGCCCGATTTCGGCCCGGACTGCTACAACTTCACCGCCGGGGACGCCAACGCCGCCCACGGTGTCGGTAATCAGGCCTACACGCTGACCGGCCGCAACGGCGACGGCGAGGCCTACTTCCACATCGAGACGAACGTCGAGAACGATTTCCTGCGTTGCAGTTCGCAGCAGCCGTGTTCGATCGTGGTCGTCCCGAACTGGGGCGGCGTGCAGAACCCCGGCGCCAAACCCGGCAGCAGGACGGTCGACTGCGCCGACCACAGCGGCGACGTCGGATTGGTGTTCGGCAACTACGCATTGGACACGAGCCTCGGTCAGGCGTGCAGCTGGGGCGATCGTCTCGTGGTGCCGTTGTCGTTCGCACCGACGCCGCAGAACTGCCCGGTCCGCAACTTCTCCTTCGTCGCCGAAGGCGCGCCGGTCCTGGCACGAACCTTCCAGCAGTGGCGGTCGGCGTGGTGCCTGGGCAAGTCGGGCATCAACTTCGACTTCGACTCAGGCGTCAACGAAGCCCTCGCCCGCCAGTCGTTCCTCTCGGGCTCCGGCGCGCTGACTTCGTCGACCGACGTCGCGGTCGTGAACCAGCCCGCATCGACGGGTCTCGGCGCGCCGCAACGAAAGTTCGCGTATGCGCCGATCGCCAACTCGGCCATCGTCGTCGCGTACCACATCGACAACGAACGCACGGGAAAGCTGATCACGCACCTGACCTTGAACGCTCGGCTCGTCGCCAAGCTGATCACGCAGTCGTACTCGCTCGCCTTCGACTGCTCGCAGGCCACGGACAAGACCAAGCAGGGCCCTGCGTGCGATCCCGCCGTCCGTGGCAACCCCGTCGACATCTTCGACGACCCCGAGTTCCACAAGCTCAACCCGCAGTACCCGCGGTCGGACTTCCCGCCGTCGAGCGCGCTGAATCGCGGCCAGTTCCTGCCGCTCGTGGTCGCCGGTGAAAGCGATCTTGTGACACAACTGGAGACCTGGATCCATTCCGACCCGGCTGCGCGTGCGTTCCTCAACGGCAAGCGTGACCCGTGGGGGATGCACGTCAACACCTACTACAAGTCGGCTCCGATGCCGCAGACGTCGTTCCAGGTGCTCGATCCCGGCTACACCGCGCCGGAGTCGAACGGCGTCCCTGGCCAGTCGACGATGCAGGTCACCTGGAACCCGATCACCGGACTCGACAGCGTCGCGTCCTCGCTGATCATCGACCGACCGAGCGGCATCGACCCGACGCTGCCCTCCTGCGGTAGCAACACGGGCGTGCCGTGCGTCTACCAGCGTTTCGGTCCGCAATCGCCAGGACGCCGCGCGCTGTTCGCGATCGTCGGCTCGGTCGACGCCGCGGCAGACCGGTTCCCGACCGCGCAACTGGTGAACCACGCAGGGACGCCGGTGGCGGCGACGACGGCGACGATGCGCAGCGCGCTGTTGCAGATGCGTACACACCACGACGGCGTGACCCAGTCGGACGATCTGCAGACCCCGAGCAAGTACGCCTACCCGCTCACGACCGTCGACTACGCGATGGTTCCGACGTGCGGAATCTCCACATCGAAGGCGGCGGCGATCAACTCCTTCCTGCATCTGGTGACACGTTCGCAGCGGCTGGGCCTCGACCCGGGTGAGCTAGCGCTGGGCGCCGAGCCGTTGACCGGTGCGCAGCGTGCGAAGACGCTCGCGTCGGCGCGGGCGATCACGACTGCGTCGTGCAACCCGCCGAAGTCGCACCACACGACGCCTCCGCCGGCCACGACGCAGCCGGCACCGGTTGCCGCACCGCCGGCAGCGACGGCGCCCCAGCCGGTGAAGCCGAGCGCGACACACAAGGCGAAGCCGGCGAAGACCCACACGGCGAGCCCGACGCCATCATCGACGCCGACTCCGTCGCCGTCACCGGCCGCCTACGGCTACAAGCAGGCCGACCAGAGCATGAACACCGCGTGGGTGCTGCCGGCGGTGCTGGTGCTGATCCTCGCGCTGCTCATCGGCGGCCCGGGCATGGTCGCCCTGCGCGGTAGCGAGTCCGGCCGCCGCGCAGGCGCGCAACTGCGCCGGATGGTTCGGCGATGACCAGCACGACCTCGCCGTTGGACGGTTTCCTGGCCGTGCCCGAGCCGCCGAGCGACGAGGACGTGCCCCGCGCCATCACGGTGAACCGCTCCGCGGGTGACCGGCTGTTCCGCGGTGCATTGCGCTCGGCCGGTGGCGCGGTGCTGCTGATCACCGGGCTGATCGCGCTGTTCCTCGTGCTGCGTTCGGCCAGCGCCTTCCGCAAGGCCGGGCTCAGCTTCTTCACGACGAAGACCTGGATCCCGGCGGCCAACCGCTTCGGCATCGCGTCGACGCTGCCGAACGGCATCATCATTGCGCTGATCGCGCTCGTGATCGCCGTCCCGGTTGCTCTCGCCACCGCCATCTTCGTGTCCGAATACGCGCCGTACCGACTGCGCAAACCGCTGATCGCACTGATCGATCTCATGGCGGCGGTGCCCAGCATCATTTACGGCCTGTGGGGTGTGTTCTTCCTGCAACCCCGCATCATCGGCACGTTCCGCTGGATGGCCGAGCACCTGTCGTGGCTGCCGTTCTTCGCCGTGCGCGGCGGACACACGCCGAGCTCGTTCACGTCGTCGACATTCCTCGGCGGCGTCGTGGTCTCGCTCATGGTCATCCCGATCATCGCCTCGATCAGCCGCGAGGTCTTCTCACGTGCACCCGTCGGAGAACGCGAAGCCGCATACGCCCTCGGCGCCAGCCGATGGGGCGTGGTGCGCACCGTCGTACTTCCGTACGGACGCGGCGGCATGATCGGCGCGATCATGCTCGGCTTCGGACGGGCGATGGGCGAGACGATCGCGCTGGCACTGATCCTGTCGCCGACCTATGCGCTGGCGTGGCACGTCCTCGAGAACTCCGGCAACTCGATCGCGGTGACCATCGCGCTGCGCTACCAGGAGTCGACCCCGGACATGCTCGCCGCGCTGATGGCGTCGGGCCTCGTGCTGTTCGTGATCACCCTCGTGGTGAACGCGCTCGCCTCGATCGTCGTGAGCCGTTCGCGCTCCGGATCGCAGACGGACTGACCGATGTCGCGAACTGAGACTGTCGGCGTCCGAACCGACGACACCGCCCGCATCGGTGTCACCGCCGACGGCGACGAAGCCGACACCGACACCGACGTCGGCCCGGTCGCCGAGACTCCGAGGCGCACAGGCATCGCGGGTCGGATCCAGGTGCGTGCCTTCTCGACCGCCGACGCCTGGTCACTCGGCGGCGCGCTTCTCGGCGCGCTCGGACTCGTCTGGGTGCTCTACGAGCGGGTGCTTCCGCTCTCGGGCGCACTGGGCTTCTGGGTGTGCAGTTATGCAGGATTCCTGGTCATCTATGCCGGGGTGTGCGGAACGCAGTGGCCACGTCGAATCGTCGTCGACAAGATCGTCCGAGTAGTCGTCGCGAGCGCGGGCGTGCTCGTCCTCGCGATCGTGCTCGACCAGATCGGCTACGTGGTGTTTCGTGGCTGGGACGCGATCCGGCACAGCAACTTCTTCAGCCAGACGATGTCGCTGGCCGGACCTCTCGATCCGCTCACGTCCGGCGGCATGGTGCACGCGCTCGTCGGATCGCTGGAGCAGATGGCGATCGCAACAGTGATCGCGGTTCCACTCGGCGTACTGGCTGCTCTGTTCCTCGTCGAGGTCGGTGGGGCGATGGCGCGCCCGGTGCGCACCATCGTCGAAGCGATGACCGCGCTGCCGGAGATCATCGCCGGCCTGTTCATCTACGCGTTCGTGATTCTCTCGCTCGGGATCGACCAGAGCGGATTCGCCGCAGCGCTCGCGCTGACGGTGATGATGATTCCGATCGTCACGCGCAGCTCCGAGGTCATCCTTCGACTGGTCCCGGGCGGATTGCGCGAGGCGTCATACGCGCTGGGAGCGAGCCAGGCGCGCACCGTGTTCACCGTCGTGTTGCCGACCGCGCGGTCAGGTCTGGCAACTGCAGTCATCCTGGCGATGGCGCGCGCCGTCGGCGAGACCTCGCCGGTGCTGCTGACTGCGGGCTTCACGAGCGGCATGAACACCAACCCGTTCTCGGGACCGCAGGTGAGCCTGCCGCTCTACATCTACAGCTACGTGCGGTTCCCGCAGCAGACGATGGTTTCGCGCGCGTTCGGTGCCGGGCTCGCCCTGATGCTCATGGTGCTCGCGCTGTTCGCGATCGCTCGATTCATCGGCGGCAAGTCGCCGGGCGAGCTGACGCGACGCCAGCGTCGACGCATGCAACGAGACACCGCTCGCGCGAAGTCTGCGTCGCGCGTCGCAGCACGACCGCAACCCCAGATGAGTGAGGCCTCATGACCACCGCCCCGTCGCGCCGCCGTTGGCTGGCGCTGGCGTGCACCTTCGTCCTGGCAGTCCTTGGTTGCTCTGTCGGAGCGCCGGCGGCACAGGCGACGAGCTACGTGCCGCTGTCCGGCGATGGGTCGTCGTGGGCCCAGCCCGCGATCGACCAGTGGAGCCGCGACGTCAACCCGCAGGGCATCACGATCAACTTCAGCGGTGACGGATCGGCCGCCGGCCGCCAGCACTACATCGTGAATCAGGCCGACTTCGCCGCGTCCGACATTGCCTTCCTGACCTCGCCCGACCCGTTCGGCGCCGGCACCGAGCACTCGTCGTACGCGTACTCGTACGTACCGATCGTCGCGGGCGGGACGTCGTTCCTCTACAACCTCGTCGTCGGCGGCAAGCGCATCACGAACCTGCGGTTGTCCGGTGAGACGCTGGCGAAGATCTTCACCGGGAAGATCACCGACTGGAGCGACCCGGCGATCACGAAGGACTACGGCGAGGCGCTGCCGAGCCAGCACATCACCGTGATCACCAGGTCGGACGGTTCGGGTGCGAGTTACATGTTCACGCGGTGGATGTGGAAGGAGTATCCGTCGCTGTGGACGCCGTTCTGCCAGGCGCAGGGTGGCGGGGCGGGATGCGGACCGACCGAGTTCTATCCCGGCTTCAACGGTTCGGTGCAACGCAACGGATCCGACCAGGTGGCCAGCTACATCTCGTCGCCCAGCTTCGGTGAGGGCTCGATCGGCTACGACGAATACGCCTACGCCCTCGACAACAACATCCCGGTCGTGAAGGTGCTCAACGCGGCCGGGTATTACTCGCTGCCCACACCGTCCAACGTCGCGATCGCCTTGACGAAGGCCGTGATCGACGAGAATCAGGCCAGCCCGACCTACCTCATGCAGGACCTGGATGGCGTCTACACGAATCCCGACCCGCGCACGTATCCGCTCTCTAGCTACAGCTACCTGATCGTTCCGCGCAACCATCGTGAGATAAACGGCAACAACGCCGGTCCACCGCCACGCTTCGACACGGCCAAGGGTGCGACGCTGTCGACGTGGTTGAACTACGTGTTGTGCGGCGCGCAGCAGAAGGCCGGCGCCCTCGGCTATTCGCCGTTGCCGAAGAACCTCGTGGTCGGCGGGTTCGAGCAGGTCGACAACATCCCGGGCCACGTCAAGACACCTGACACCACGCAACTCAAGGGGTGTAACAACCCGACGTACTCGAACGGCCATAACTACCTCGTCGACGATGCCCCGCAACCGAATCCGTGCGACAAGGTCGGCCAGCCCTTGACCTGCGGGACGGCCGCGCCCCCGGCGACCAGCTCGTCGCAGCCGGCAGGTAGTAACCCGACCGGCGGGACGACGCAAAGTGCATCGACGGCGCCGACCGGCAAGAAGACACCCGGCAAGCAAGTGTCGACCGCACCACTCGGCACGTTGCCGTCACCAAGTGCGTCGGTGTCGACCGATCCGGAGACCGGTCTGCAACAGGGCGGGCAGGGCAGCACCGACGGTGCCCTGCCGGCGGCCGTACCCGTGGCACTGCAGACTCCGTCCAGTTCGAAGAACTGGCTGCTCCCGACGCTGACCGCGCTCGACATCGTTGCCGCCGTTGCGCTGCCCGGCATCGTGTTGACCTGGTTGCGACGACGGCGGGGGTCGAGTGAGTAGCGCGACGCTCGCACGTCCGACCCAGCCCGCAACCGAGCCGGCGCCCGGCACCCGAACCCGGCGTGGCGTCCGGCTCGCGGTGGTGTTGCTGATCGGCCTGCTGCTCGGTTTCCTCGGTTACGTATACGGATTGTCGAGCCTGTCCGAGGAGCGTGCGCAGACCAATCTGCGCAAGACCTTCGAGCACGCGCTCGGGCAAGCGGTTGCACCCGTCGGGCCGGTCACGCCCGGAACGCCCGTCGCGGCCCTCTCGATCCCGCGGCTCGGGCTCAATGACGCGATCGTCGTCGAGGGCACGTCGGCCCAAAACCTGACGCAGGGCCCCGGCCATCGCCGCGACACCGTGCTACCCGGCCAGACCGGCGTCAGCGTCATCTACGGACGGCGGGTCAGTTTCGGCGGCCCGTTCGAGCACCTGCTGCAACTGCAGGTCGGCGACGTGATCACTGCGACGACCGGACAAGGGGTGTCTCGCTACCGCGTCTCGTCCTTCGGCGACGCAACACACCCTGCGCCTGCGAACTCGACGAACCGGCTGGTGCTCGCCACCGCGGATTCGACGGGCTGGCCGCACGAAAGCGTGAGCGTAAGTGCGGATCTGCTCACTGCACCGCAACCCGCCGGCCCCGCCCGGCCCGCCATTCCGGCCGACGAGGACAGCATGGCCGGGGGCGCCGGTGCGAGCGCGCTGGCCGCGTTGCTGTGGTCGCAGGCGTTGCTCGCGATCGCCATCGTCATCCCTATCGCGGCAGTGCGGTGGTCGCCCGTGGCGACCTATGTGTGTGCCGCGCCGCTCGTACTCGCTGTCGTCTGGAACCTGTATGAGAACGCAGCCTGCGCCCTACCCAACCTGTACTGAGCCAGTGAGAGAGCAGCCTCGATGACCGATCGACTCGTGATGAACGGTGCCGGCCATGCCGATGGTGCGACACAGGTGTTTGCGCCGGTGACGGCTGACACGCCGCCGGAGACAACGTCAGCACCGGTTCGACGCAGGCCGCTCGCCGGTCTCGAAGCCCGCGCGATCTCGGCGTGGTTCGGGTCGCACAAGGTGCTCGAGCGCGTGTCACTCGACATGCGTCCCGGCGGCGTGACCGCGCTGATCGGTCCATCCGGCTGTGGCAAGTCCACGTTCCTGCGGATCCTCAACCGCATGCACGAGATGACGCGGAGCGCAGCGCTGGCCGGGGAGGTGTTGCTCGGCGGGACGGACATCTACGAGTCGAAGCGCCTGCCCGCCGACGTGCGTCGCCGCATCGGCATGGTGTTCCAGAAGCCGAACCCGTTCCCGACGATGTCGATCTACGACAACGTGGCCAGCGGACTGAAACTCGCGGGCATCAAAGGCCTGAACAAGGACGAGGTCGTCGAGACCAGCCTGACCCGCGCCGGTCTCTGGGTCGAGGTACGCGACCGGCTGCGCCAACCCGGCGGCGCGCTGTCCGGCGGCCAGCAGCAGCGGTTGTGCATCGCGCGGTCGCTCGCGGTCTCGCCGGACGTCCTGCTGATGGACGAGCCCTGCTCGGCGCTCGACCCCACCTCGACCCGCCGTGTCGAGGACACGATCACCGAACTGCGCGGTCAGGTCACGATCGTGATCGTCACGCACAACATGCAGCAGGCCGCGCGTATCTCGGACCGCTGCGCGTTCTTCCTCGCGACAGCAGATACGCCCGGCCACATCGTCGAGGAGGGCGAGACGCGTCAGGTGTTCGAGGCACCGGAAGACCCGCGCACGGCCGACTATGTGAACGGCCGCTTCGGCTGACACGCCCACACCAGCGCCTTTCGACGACGGTCCCGGTACGATCTCACCCCACTGGAGGGCAAGCCCGGAGAAGGGGAAAGCAGGGCGATGGTGTCTGATGCCGTGCTCACGGCAATACCGAAGACCCTGACCGGCATCCCGGGCCTGGACGAGATGACCGAGGGCGGTCTTCCCGCCGGTCGTCCCACCCTGGTGTGCGGCTCGGCGGGGTGCGGCAAGACGCTGATGAGCATGCAGTTCCTGGTTCGAGGGGCGCTCGACCACGACGAGCCGGGCGTGTTCATCGCGTTCGAGGAGACCGCCAATGAGCTGAGCGCCAACGTGGCGAGCCTGAACTGGGACCTCGACGCCATGCAGCGCGATCAGCGCCTCGCGATCGATTTCGTCCAGGTCGAGCCGGCGCAGATCGAGGAGACCGGCTCGTACGGGCTCGACGGCCTGTTCATCCGTCTCGGCGCGGCCATCGACGCGGTCGGCGCGAAGCGGGTCGTCATCGATTCGCTGGAAGTGCTCTTCTCGTCGCTGAAGGACCAGGCCAACCTGCGGTCCGAACTGCGCCGCCTGTTCACCTGGTTGAAGGAGCGCGAGGTCACGGCCGTGATCACGGCCGAGCGCGGCGACGGCACCCTGACCCGCCACGGGCTCGAGGAGTACGTGTCCGACTGCGTGATCCTGCTCGACCATCGGGTTGAGAACGAGATCTCCACGCGACGACTGCGGATCGTGAAGTACCGCGGGTCGAGCCACAGTGCCGACGAGACGCCGTTCATGATCGACGGCAACGGTTTCCGGGTGATGCCGATCGGATCGATGCGGCTCGAGCACGACGCGTCCGTCGAGCGGGTGTCCACAGGCGTGCCCCGGCTGGACACGATGATGGGCGGCGACGGGTACTTCCGCGGCGGAAGCGTCCTGATCTCGGGCACGCCCGGCTCGGGCAAGACCACGCTCGGTGCTTCGTTCCTCGCCGCAGGCTGCGCGAGCGGCCAGCGCGGCCTGTTGTTCGCGTTCGAGGAATCGCCCGCGCAGCTGACCCGGAACCTGCGCTCGGTCGGCATCGATCTCCAGCCGTACGTCGACTCGGGGCTGCTCCGCATCCAGTCGACCCGCCCGTCCGCGCACGGCCTGGAGGCCCACCTGGCCACGATCCTGCACCAGATCGACGACTTCGATCCGCAGCTGGTTGTGGTCGACCCGATCAGTGCGTTCTCCGATCTCGCGAGCAACCGGCAGTCGATGTTGCTTCGGCTCATCGACCTGCTCAAAGCCCGTTCCATCACTGCGGTGTGCACAACACTGACGATTCGTGAGGACGACGTCTCTGAAGTCGGCGTCTCGAGCATCATCGACGCCTGGATCAGCCTGGCTGCGATCGAACACAACGGTGAGCGCAACCGAAGCATCCGAGTGATCAAGGCACGTGGCACCAACCACTCCAACCAGGTGCGCGAGTTCGCGATCTCCTCCGAGGGCGTCTCGATCGTCGATGTCTACTCCGGCACGGGATCGGTCGTCATGGGTACCGCGCGCCAGGTGGCCGAAGCCCGGCAGGCCGAGGAGGACCTGCGTCGCAGCGAGAGCATCGAGGCGAGTCGCCGGCGCCTCGAGCGGCAACGCAGTTCCATCGAAGCGCAGATCAGCGCGCTGCAACTCCAACTCGAGTCGGACACGGAGGCCCTCGAACTTGAGATGCGCGCCGAGACACGGGCGCAGCAGCGCCGAGACGCCGACACTCAGGCGATCAAGGTCTCGCGCCACGCCGACTCCAACGGTGGTGACCGATGAGCGACCCGGATCGCTGGCTGCTGCGGCTCTACGTCGCCGGGCAGACGCCCCGTTCGCTGGCCGCGTTCGGCAACCTGAAGGCGATCTGCGAGGAGCACCTCGCCGGCCGCTACGAGATCGAGGTCATCGACCTGCGCGAACAGCCGGAGTTCGCCAAGGGCGACAACATCCTTGCGGTCCCGACCCTGGTGCGTCGCCTGCCAGAGCCCATCACGAAGATCATCGGCGACCTGTCCAACACCGAAAAGGTGCTGGTCGGGCTGCAACTGCTCGCACGATGACCGACCCCGCGGAGACCGAACGCTTCGAGGAGGCGCTGCGTCGCCGCGGAGAACAGCACTTCGTCCTTAAGCTCTATGTCGTCGGTGCCACGCCGGCATCCCAGCGAGCGATTGCGAACCTGACCTCGCTGTGTGAGCAGTACCTGCCCGGCCGGCACACGCTCGAAATCATCGACATCTACCAGCAGCCCGCACTGGCCAGCACGGATCAGATCATCGCCGCGCCGACGCTCGTCCGACTTCTGCCAGAACCGGTGGCGCGGGTTGTCGGCGATCTGTCCGACCGCGACAAGGTGCTGGTCTGCCTCGACATCGAGACCCGTCATGGCTGATCCGGGCGAGTCCGCGCCGTCCTACGAGGAGCTCAAAGACCGGCTGGACCTGGCCGAACAGACGCTCGACGCGATCCACCACGGCGAGGTGGACGCGCTGATGATCTCCACGCCGATGGGTCCCCGCGTTTACACCTTGCAGGGCGCCGACGAGTTCTACCGCGCTTTCGTCGAGCAGATGAGCGAGGGTGCCGCTGCGGTCCAGCCGGACGGGACGATCCTGTTCGCCAATCAGGCGCTCGCGAACCTGGTGCGTATGCCGCTCGGGTCGTTGATGGGACACAACCTGACCGCGCTCGTCGCCGATGCCGACCGCGCCCTCATCGCCGACCTCCTCGCGGCCCGCGGCGAGATCGGGGAAGCCGCGATCTCGCTCACGCCTGCCCAGCACACCGGGACAGACGTGCCGGTGTGGGTCTATGCCCGCGAGGTACGCACCCACACCGGTGAGCCGACCCTGTGCCTGCTCGTCGTCGACCAGACCCAACGGCTCGAGGCCGAGCAGGCGCGCCACACGGCCGAGCTCGCCGCGCTGGCGCAGGCAGCGAGCGATCGTCGAGTGTTCCTGGCCGAACTCACCGAAGAACTCGTCGGCATGACCGATCCGGACGAAGCCATGCGCCGCCTGGCGCAACGTGTCGTGCCCTGGCTGGCCGACTGGAGCATGGTCACCGTCGTCGAGGAGGACGGCAACCTGCGGACTGTCGGCTGGGCCCATCGCGATCCGACCTACGCGCCGGCGGTGGCCGAGTACGCGCTGGGTCGCACCGCAATCCTCGGGGCGGACTCACCTGCAGTCGTCAGCGTCGAGCTCCGTGACTCGGCCGACGGCGGCGCAGACGCCGAGATCGATCGACATCTGCGTCCGTACGGAGTCGTGGCGCTGCCCCTCACCGGGCGAGGGCGAACCTTCGGAGAGCTGACGCTTGTGACGACCAGCGAGCGCGGCGAGCACACCGAACTCGAGAAGGCGCTCGCCCTCGACCTCGCCCTGCGCGCCGGCCCCGCACTCGACGCCGCCCGCGTCACGGAGCGCTCGCGCACGCTCGCCGAGTCGATGCAACGCAGCCTCTTGACCACCACGGCACCGGCGGCGAATCTCACTGTGGCAACCCGGTACCGCCCGGCCCATGTCGACCGCGAAGTCGGCGGAGACTGGTACGACACGTTCGCTCTGCCTGGGGGCTCGACCGTCGTCTCGATCGGCGACGTCATGGGACACGACCTCGTCGCGATCGCCGCCATGGCCCAACTACGGACGATGATGCGCGCCAGCGCGTGGTCCCTGCGACACTCCCCGGCCGAGGTTCTCGCCGCGACCGACCACGCCAGCTTCGGTCTGGGCTCGGAGACCTTCGCCACCGCGATCACCGCCGAGATCGACGCACCCGCGCCCGACGGTTCTGTGCTCCTGAAATGGTCGAACGCCGGGCACGTCCCGCCGGTTCTGTTGCTTCCGGACGGGTCAGCGACCCTGCTGGCCGAGGAGCCGGCGAACATCCCGCTCGGAGTCGAGATGCCGACGCGGCGTGATGACCACAGCATCACGTTGACGACGGGTTCGATCCTGCTGCTGTACACAGACGGTCTGGTCGAGCGTCGCGGCCGCGACATCGATGATGGCCTCGACGATCTGCTCGCGGCGGTCTCCGACCGCCAGTCGGACAGTCTCGACGCGATCCTCGACGACCTGCTGGCCGATGTCGCGGAGACCGACCTACGCGACGACGTTGCTCTCCTCGCGGTGCGGGTCGGTGAGGCCGTGGCGAACGACGAAGAACGCGAAACCGTCGTGCGGCTACCCGCCGACCATTCCGCGCCGTCCATCGGTCGCAATCACATCGCCATGATCACGGCCGGCCTGCCACGCGACGTGCAGGACAACGCCGAACTGCTTGCGAGCGAACTGATCACCAACGCGATCCGCTGCGACATCGCGCCCATCACATTGCGGACGCGGCTGTCCTCCGCCGTTCTCGAGGTGGCCGTGCACGACTACGGTCCCGGTTACCCGAAGTCGCCGGACGGACCGCCCGACCTCACTGCCCCGAGTGGCCGCGGGCTGGTGATCGTTGCCGCGCTCGCCGACAGCTGGGGGACGATGGTCGACGAATCGTCGTCGGGAAAGTCAGTCTGGTTCAGGCTCCGGCTCGACGTTTGACCGGGGCCGAGGTCACTCGCGGTGAGTGCGGCGGCGGGATGGCCGTGCCTCGCGGACTAGGGTCGGTGCCTGACTCCTGCTGTTCCACCGAATAGGACCCTTGTGCGTTTCGCTGTATTGCTTGTCCTGCCCGTGGCCGTGCTGACCGCCTGTAGTTCCAGTTCGTCGCCCGGGCCGTCATCTGCCTCGGGATCGGCGGTGAGCGGGCCGGGCTCTGCTGCCGGCGTCAAGGTTTCCGGCGGCTTCGATGTCGCGCCGCGGCTCACCATTCCCGCCACACCCGCGCCGACGAAGCTCACCCAGAAAACCCTGATCGAGGGAACCGGGGCGACGGTGGCCAAGGGCGACATGCTGGTCGCGAACTATGTGGGCCAGACCTGGGCACCCAAGGCCGGCAAGCCCTACGTCTTCGACAGCTCGTTCAAACGCGGTTCGCCCGCCGCATTCGTCATCGGCGCCGGTGCGGTGATCCCCGGCTGGGACAAGACGCTGGTCGGCAAGAAGCTCGGAAGCCGGGTGCTCCTGACCGTGCCACCGGTCGACGGGTACGGCGCGAAAGGCCAACCGAGCGCGAAGATCACAGGAAAGGACACCCTGGTCTTCGTCGTCGACCTGGTGGCCGACTTCACCCCGAACGCGTCCGCCCCGGGAACGGCCGTGAAACATCTGCCGACGAGCGGCCTGCCCAAGATCACCAACATCCCTGGCAAGCAGCCGAAGATCGTCAGCACTGCCGGGGTGAAGGCTCCCACGAAGCCGGTGTCCACCCTGCTCGTCACCGGCCGCGGACCGAAGATCGACACCACGAAGACGCTGGTGTTGCAGCTCGTGGAAACCGACCTGGCCACAGGCAAGAAGACGCAAGCCACGTGGGGCCACACGCCGGAGACTGTCGCCGCGCAGAGCGTCCTCAGCGTCGCAACCAAGCTGACCGGGCAGCGAATCGGCAGTCGCGTCCTGGTGCTGCTCCCGCAAACGGCCGCTCAACCCGCCACCGCGACCCAGGCAGCCCAACCGGCCGCGCCGGCCAGCGCTCTGATCGTCGACGTGGTCGGCCAGTACTAGGCCGACCGTCACGAACCTTGACGAGCTGCAGCCAACTTCGCGGCGTCGTGTGAAAGCTGCGGCCAGCCGAAGCGCTCGCACCAGGCGGGGAAGTCGTCGGTCGGGCCGGTCCATAGCCAGTCGTCGACCGCGCCGACCTCGGCGTCAGTGCGCAGCGTCGCGAGAACCTTGAACAGGTCGGCGTCCGCACGCTGGTCTGCGAGGGTCGCCGCAAGTTTGGCCGCACCGCGCACCGTAACGTCCCAATCGGCAGCGTCGGCGGGAATGTCTTCGAGGTGCTTGTACCGGGCCAACAGGACGGCCGCCGATTTCGCGCCGAACCCGGGGAGGCCGGGGAAGCCATCGGCGCTGTCACCGACGAGCGCCAGCCAGTCAGGAATCGAATCGGCCGGGACACCGAACTTCTCGATCACGCCGTCCGCGTCGATCATCTTGTTCTGCCGCCGATCCAGCTGGACGATCTTGCCCCCGACGCATTGACCAAGGTCTTTGTCGGGCGTGCAGATGATCACCTTCTCGACGCGCGGGTCGGCGGCCGCGACAGTCGCCGCGCTGGCCAGGCCGTCGTCCGCCTCGACGTCGACCATCGGCCAGACGGTGACCCCGAGCGCGCGCAGTGCGTCCTCCAGCCAGTCGAACTGCGCCAGCAGAAGGGGATCCACGCCGGCACCCGACTTGTAGGTGTGCCACAAGTCGTTGCGAAACGATTCGATGACGTGGTCGGTCGCGACGCCGATGTGAGTGGCGCCGTCCTGCAGCATCGTGAACACCGATTGCACGACACCACGTGTCGCCCCGATCTCGACGCCGTCGCTGTCCAGATGTCCTGGCCGCGGCGCGTAGTACTGGCGGAAGATCTCGTAGGTGCCGTCGACGAGGTGAACGATCACGCCCTGAGCGTGGCACAGCCGGCCGGCCCGCGGCACCGTCGGCACGAGAGCGGTGGCATGGGACTGCCCACAAACCCCTTCCTCGTGATGAACGGGTTGATGATGGACACATGATGCGTCGCGTTCACTCGGATCGGCCGGCGTCGATAACGACGGCGTCGGAGAGCCCGTCGGCGGAACTGGGCCGCCGGCAGAGGCGGTACGCGATCATGGCGGCCATCTTCATCACGAGCTTCACAGCGGCAGCGCTTCTGCACAACGACACCGCACTGGCGTTGCTGCTGGCCGGTGTTGCGATGGTGACGCTCGTGCTGGCGGTGATCGGTGCCAATGTGCGCTCGCCGCGTCGCGCGGGCCGCGGCCATCTCATCAGCGAACAGAAGCAATTGAACTCGGCTGCGCCGAAGCGCCGGCCGGGAGATTAGGTATGCGGCGTTGGGCGTGGGTGTCTGCGGTTGCCGCGCCGCTGTTGTTGATCGGCGGGTGGTCGCTGGCTCAGACCCGTCAGCCGGAGCGCTACGACGCCGTCCGGGACACGATCAGCGCGCTTGCTGCCCGTGGCGCTACCGACGCCTGGATCATGACCGCTGCGCTGGCAGGTCTGGGAGCGAGCTACATGATCACGGCCGCCGGCGCCTGGACATTCGGCCGGACGGCGCGGACGTTGCTCGCTGTGGGCGGCGCGGCGACGCTTGCCGTTGCAGCATCTCCGCAGCCGTCGCCGACGCATGTCCCGGCTGCGACGATCGGGTTCGTGACCTTGGCGCTGTGGCCGTTCGCGCTTGACCGCGCGGGTCGCGCCGCCCGCTCGGTCGGCTTCACCCTGCTGGCTCTACTGGCGTGGTTCGCGATCGCGTTGGCCACGGGCACTTTGGTCGGCGCGAGTGAGCGCGCGCTCGCCGGCGCCGAAGCACTTACTCCGGTGTGGGCGCTCACGGCTTGTGCGATCGGTCGGACGAGTTACGACGGCCAGGTGTCCAAAAAGGCGCGGTAGGTGGGGTTGGGCAACGACGCGTCGTAGACGAGCTTGCCGTGCGCGTTGAACTCGGAGATCCGCGGCGCCGATCCCCATCCGACGAACGTGTGACCATGCGGTAGCGCCTGGGCGTTGCCCATGGCGATCGCAACGAGATCGTCGGGATGCGTCCAGTTGTGGACGAGTGTGGCTCGCCGGTCTCGCGTGTCGATGCGCAGCTGCTCAACGCTGGACAAGCCCTGCACGAGTTGGACCGGGTCGTTGGGATCGTTCTGGCCCATCGCGTTGTCGTTGAACAGTTGCAGCGTCGTCGGCGACACGAACTCGGCGTCGTGTTGGAATGCGAACTCCACGCCGGGCCCCGATCTCAGCGTGGGATGTGCTCCGCCGAGCACCCAGTTGATCTTCCCTGTCCGCAACGCGACGTCGTAGATCGCGGAGAGGTTGCGGAACGAGATGACCAGGTTTCCTTGCGGATCGAGGGCGATCGAGTTCATGTGGTACGGGTCGTAGACCGTCTGTCCGGGCAGTGGGCGCCTGGCCCGCGTGTACGAGAGCGGGATGTGGGCAAGTGCGCTCCACCGGTCGAGCACCTTGCCGGTGCCGAGGTCCACGACGAAGGCGAGACAGTTGTACATCTGCGCGTTCTTGGGTCCACCGATGCTGCTGAGGTTGTGCGTGACCGTCTGATACGACGTGATGAGCGCACGGCCGCCAGGGATCAGACGGAACTCGTGGATGTCGGCTTCGTAGCCCTCAGGGAGTTCCACCTTCTTGATGATCCGGTAGTGGCTGTCCGCTATGTAATCGGCACCCGATCCGTGGCCGCCGTCGTCGGAACCCTCCCACCACGTCAGCACCTTGTGGCCTCGGTAGAACTGGGTGCGGAAATCGCCGACGCTGTCGCCCTCGGCCGCCGTGTGGCGCCACACGACCTTGCCAGACTTCTCCGCGATCACCAGGCTCGACGGTTGCACCGGCGCGAGCGCCGGGTCGATGACCGGATTGGACAAGCCGACCGCTGCGGGGCTCGGGCCCGTTGTGTAGAAGATCAGGCCGTGATCGCCGCTCGGATCGTTTACGTTGACGGTGTAGGTCGGCGGCCCGACCGGCGGCGTCGGCACCGGGATGTGGAGGACGGCTGATGCTGACGTCGCGGGAAGGAGCAGGCCGGCCGCGAGCACGCCCGTCGCAACGACGCATTGCCAATAATGTCTACGCACGTAGTAGGAAACGATTGCTCCACCCGGTGGGTGTCCCTACGTGAGCACCGCCACTCTTGTTCCTAGAGTTTCGCCATGACCGGCGCACAGGCGTTGCGGTCGCGACGTGACGTGGTTCCCATGTTGCTCGCGTGTGTTGCCGAGAGGCTCGGGGGCGAACCACGCGCGTCCAATGGCGTCTGCATCGTTGCGCCGTCCGGCGCCGGCAAATCACACCTGCTGCGCGAGTTCCGTGATCGGCTGTCACTTACACCGTTGGTCGCCAACGCATCGCAGGCGACGTCGGCTCGTCCGCTGGCGGTCGCAAGTCAGCTGTTCGGTCGACATCCGGGTCGACAGAACTACCTCGAGCGCGTCGATGCACTGATCGCGGCGCAGCCGCTTGTGCTCGTCGTCGACGACCTGGACTTCACCGACGCGGAATCGCTCGGCCTGATGCGCGACATTGTCACTTTGGACGCACCGATCGTGCTCGTCGCGGCGGGGCGTTACGTGCCGGACGTGTTGACGCGCGCGCACGTAGCGGGGTTTGCCTTACCGCTGCCGGACCGGCTCGACATCGATGGATTCGTCCACGAACGCACCGGTTACTGGCCCGGCACGCGGCTGCGCACGCTGCTCGAGTCGATTGCCGGCAACGCGCTCCATCTCGTCACGGTGCTCGACGCGTTGATGCTCAACGGCACGACAGCCGTCGGCAGCTCCGTCGAGTTGGCCGGCGACAGTGGCGTCGCCGCAAGCGAACTCACCGCGACGTCGACGGTCGAGCAGCTGACCGGTTCCGAGCGCGACATCGTCCAGATGTTGGCGGTGCTCGGCCGACCAGCCGAGCCCGACGAGATCGCCGGTCTCCTCGCAACCGCGCCGATGTCGCTGGTAGGCGCAGCACAACGGCTGCTCGACGCCGGCGTGCTCACGCCGCACGGCACCACCCTGGATTTCGCGCACGACGCCTTCCGCGAGGCGTCCTACGCCGCGATTCCCGTCCCGCTGCGTCGCACGATGCACCGCGCCGTCGCCGCGCAGGTCCATGAGTCGGTCGAGCACGCCGCTCACGTGCTCGCCGCCGAACCCGACCCTGCCGAGCTGCTTGCCGTCGTCAAAGCAGCGGTCGACGACCTCGGCGATTCACCCGGTGTCACCGCGGCTCTGCTCGGCCGCGCCACGCTGGCGACCGATGACGCCGACGTGGCAGCCGAACTCGCGATCGGGCGCGCCCGCGCGCTCGCGCGCGACGGACAGCTGCGACTGGCAGCCGAGACTGCCGCGCAGGCGCTGACCCGCGCGCGCGATCCCGCGATCGTGGGGGAGTTGCGCCGCGTCGAGATCTTCACCCTGAGCGTTGGCGGGCGACCGCGCGAGGCGATGGCGCTCGTCGACGCCACGCTGTCCGCTCCGCTGCCGGACGCACCGAGACGCGTGCTCACCGACCATCGACGCATGCTGCTCCTGCTTGACGGAAGCGAGCCGGTGCCGCTCGCGCCGTTCACCGACGAGCCGCGCGAACTCACGCTGAACGGACTCATCGCCGAACTTCTGCGCCGCTACCTTCTCGGCGACACGGGCGTCGCGGTCGAGTACGCGTGGGCGGCGACGCAGCGCACACTGACCGCGCCGATCGATCCGCACGAGGGCATGTCGGCCGAACTCTGGACCCCCTTCGTCACGCTGGCTCACGCCGGCGCCGACGCCGCCCGTCACACGCTGCACGACATGATCGAAATCCGCGAACAACGCGATGCACAGTGGCAGACCGCAACCCATCACGCGATCGGCGGTGCGATCGACTTTTTCGGCGGCAGGCTCGACGACGCCGCCGCGCAACTGACGACCGCACTCACCGAAGCGGCGCGGATGGAACTCGGCGCGATGACGTCGGCCGCAGCCGGCGTCGCACTCGTGGATGTGTTGCGCGGCGACCTGTCAGGCGCTCGCCTACGTCTCGACGAGTGGTCCGCGGCGTCCGAATTCGGCCTACCCCAGATCGAGCGGGGACGTGTCGCCCTCCTCGAGGCCGAACGCAAGTACGCCGAGGCTGCCGGACTTGCCGCCGCAGCATGGACGACCGCGGACCAGCGTCATCTGTACGGCTGGCTGGCCGTCGCGGCGCCGGACTTCGCGCGGGTGGCCCTGCGCGCCAACGACTCACGCCTGCTCGCCACTATCGCGGACACCCTCGCCCGCATGCCCGCGCCTGCCGGCCGCCCGGGAAAGGGCGCCGTCCACCTCGCGAGCCTCATCGCGGGACCTGAGTACGAGACGGTCGCAACCGTCGGTCCACGGCTTGCAGACGAGGCGATCGAGATCGGCGACCGACTCTTCGCCATGCTTGCGCTGGAAGAAGGTGCCGTTGCCGCGGCTGTCGGCAACGACAAGGACGAGGCACGCACGCTTGGGCGCCGCGCGATCGAACTCGCCGAGGACGCCGGCGCGCGCACGATCGCCGCCCGCATCGCCGGACGGCTTCGAGCTGCCGGCACCCGGTTGGGTGCTGCCACGACCCGTTCGCGTCCTGAGTTCGGTTGGGAAAGCCTGACCCCGACCGAACAACGGATCGTCGACTCCGTCGCGGCCGGGACGGCCGGGCCCGACATCGCCCGTCAAATGCACCTGTCGACGCGAACCGTGCAGACGCATGTCTCGCACGCGCTGGCCAAGCTCGGACTGGCCAACCGCGTCGAACTGGCGGCAGCGGCCATTCGTCGCAATCTGGCCTCAACGCCCGAATAGGACTGGCAGGAAAACCTGCGTCGTTCGGCGGATGTTGCGTGGCACGAACTCCGCGAGGGTCAAAACAGACCTCGACAAAGGAGTTGCAATGAAAAACCTCGGCATGTTCCTCGCGCTGGCGCCGTGGATCCTGTTCTCGATGATCGCCGAACACATCGGTACGGATGCCGTTGGCGTGGCCGCGCTCATCGCCGGCCTCGGCTCGCTCGTCCTGGCCGTGCGCGGAGCGGTGCAGGACGGCGTCAAGATCATCGATGTCGCCGGCGTGATCACGTTCGCGGCGCTGGCCGCGCTCGGCTTCAGCGGCGACGAGCACACTCGCCAGTGGCTGGTCGACTACGGCCGAGGCGGCTGCGCCGTCGTGCTGGCCGTGGTCATGCTCGTCTCGGTGTACACGGTGCCGTTCTCCGAGCAGTACGCGCGAGCACGCGTCGACCGCCGCTACTGGGGCAGCCCGGTCTTCCGCGCGACCAACCGGCGGATCAGTCTCGTCTGGGCCGGCCTGATCGCGCTGATGGCCTGCTCGCACCTCATCGCCGGCGCACTTGCCGCGGCGGGCCATGAGCGTCCGATTCTCAATCTCGCACTCAACTGGGGCGTGCCGGTATTCGTCGTGCTCACCGGGATGAAGTCGACCGAACGCATCGCGGGCGAGTCGGCCGTGGCGAGCCCGGCATGACGACGACAACGGCGACGCTGACGCCCGCGGTCTCCAAGCGCAGTTGGCTCACGCTGGTTGCGATGACCGGCAGTCTGTCGATGATCATGCTCGACCAGACCGTCGTCAGTGTCGCCCTGCCGACAATGTCGCGCGATCTTCCATTGAGCGCCTCAGCCGCCCAGTGGGTCGTCAACGCCTACGTGCTCGCCATGGCCGCAGCGGTGGCCCTCGGCGGCAAGCTCGGCTCGAAACTGGGGCCGGTCACGACCTTCCGGATCGGCGTCTCGGTATTCGTCCTTGCATCGGCCTGCTGTGGGCTTGCGCCCGACGGCACCACCATGATTGCTGCACGCGTCGCGCAAGGTCTCGGTGCGGCACTGATGACGCCAGTAACGGCGAGCATCGTGATGGCCGCGTTCCCGGCATCGATACGCGGCCGTGCGATGGGCGTCTATGTGGGCATCAGCCAGATCTTTCTGGCCTTGGGACCGTTGCTCGGTGGGTCGTTCACCCAATGGTGGACGTGGCGAGCGGTGTTCTGGATCAACGTTCCGGTCGCGATCGCTGCGCTCGCGTTGGTGCACTTTGCAGCGCCGGACAACCCGCGCCGGCCGAACCTGCGCATCAACATCCCGCACGCCGTCCTGCTCATGGCCGGCGTTGCCGGCACGGTGTACGCGTTGCAGCAGTCCTCCGCGTGGGGATGGGGCTCGTCTCGCACCCTCGGCTTGCTCGCTGCCGGCATCGGCGCACTCACGCTGTTCGTCGTACTGCAGCTACGTGACAGCGAACCACTGGTTGACGTTCGGCTGTTTCGCATCCGCGCTTTCACCGGCGACTCTCTTGTGCTCTTCGTCGTGCAGTTCGGCATGCTCGCAATGACGCTGTATGCCTCGCTGTACGCGCAGAACCTGCTCGGTTACTCGCCTGTCGAGGCCGGCTTCTCGGCCCTGGCGCTCGTGCTTCCGTTGATGATCGGCGCACAGGTGGCGGGACGGTGGTACGACCGCTCCGGTGCTCGGCCGCCGCTGCTGGTCGGTCTGACGATTGCGACTGTCGGGGCGCTTGCGTGGACGCTCGCATTGACCGACATCGCGTACGTGTCGAAGATCCCCGGCATGGCGCTGGTCGGGTTCGGTCTCGGGCTCGTGTTCTCACCGATCAACACAGATGCGCTCAGTCGGGTAGCACCCGAGGACCGAACGCAGGCCTCAGGCATCGTGCAGACGGTGCGTCAACTCGGCGGGACGCTCGGCGTCGCCGTCATCGGATCGGTGATCCTCGCGCATGAAAATCCGAGCGTTGCTCCGCAGGACCGCATCGCGAATGTCGCCGATGCGATGACCTACGGATTCTGGATCGCGGTCGTAGTCTTTGCTGTCGGCCTCGCGCTCGGCTGGCGACTCTTGCCCCGCAAGGTCGCGTCGTAGGATCGCGCAGTGGCTGCTGGCCGCCCGCTCCCGCTCGCTGCGTCGACACTCGTCGGGCGTTCCGACGAGATGTCGACGCTGCGAGAGCTGCTGTCCGGACCAGCACGCCTGATCACGCTCACCGGACCGCCCGGTGTCGGCAAGACCTCGCTGGCGCTTCACCTCGCGACTGCGCTCGCACCTGGCTATGCCGATGGGGTGGCCTGGGTCGAGCTCGGACCGATCCGTAACCCGGCGCACGTCCTGGCCGAGTTCGCCCGCGCGCTCGGCGCCCCGCACGACGGCTCGCCGACCCTCGATTCGCTCGTGGCACGGTTCGCGGGCCTCGAGGTGTTGCTCGTCGTCGACAACTGTGAGCACCTTTCCGACGTCGCGGCCGCGATCAGTGTGGTGCTCGACGGGATTGCTCGCGCGCGGATTCTCGCGACGAGTCGACAACGACTCCACCTGGTCGCCGAGGTTGAGTTTCCCGTTCCGCCACTGGCGCTCCCGGCCGAGACCGGCACCGACGACGTCGCGGAGTTGGCGCGTAATCCGTCAGTCGAACTTCTACTCGCGCGGGCACCGGCGCATGTCGCGCTGACTCGGCGGACGGCGCGTCCTCTCGCTGAGGTGTGCTTACGGCTCGACGGGTTGCCGCTCGCGTTGGAGTTGGCCGCGGCACGGCTGCGGGTCTTCACCCCGAGCGAGCTCGCCTTCCGGCTCGAGCATCGGACGGTCTCGTTGTCCGGTGCGCCTCGCGACGCCCCGCCGCGGCACCGCACGTTGGTGTCAGCGATCGAGTGGAGCCATGACCTGTTGCCGGAGGCGGAACGGACCGTGTTCCGGCGCCTGAGCGTGCTCGTCGGGGCGTGGACGGTTGCGGCGGCCCAAGCGGTGGCCGGCTTGCCGGAACAGGTCGTCGTCGCGGCGATCGAGGTGCTGCTCGAACAGAGTCTGCTCCAGCGTGTCGCGACCGACGGGGTCGCGCGGTTCACGATGCTCGCCAGCATCCGCGACTTCGCCGCCGAGCAGCTGGCGGCCAGCGGCGAGCAGGACGCGGCACGAGACCGGCACGCCGCCTACTTCGCCGCCATCGGACGGGGCTGGGAAGCCACTGTCGGCACGGACGAGGAGAACACCGCGGCCACCTGGGCCGACTTCGAGGCGGTGCATCCCGATCTGAGCGTGGCATTCGACCACGTCGGTACGGGCCTGGAGCAGGTGTGGCTCGGAGTTGCGCTGGCGTGGTACGGCCACATTCACGGCTCGCTGGTGCAGGCACCCGCCGTGCTGGCGGCCTTTCGTGGCATCGCCGCGCTACCTCCGTCGGACGACGTGGCGGGCAGGATCGACGCGGAGGCGCGGACGGCCATGTCGATCGCGGCCGGCGTGGCCGGACTCGGTCTCGACGAGTTGATCGAGGCAGACGCTGAACTGCGGTCGGCGGTGCGACTCAGTGCCGCTCGCGGCGACGAGCGTCGCGAAGCGGTCGCGCTGTCCTTCCTCGGCCATGTGGCGAGCGGGCTCAGGCGCCAGCAAGAGGCCGTGCGCAACTACCGTGCGGCCCGCGCCATCTGCCAGCGCCGGGGCAATGTCCGGGGCACGGCGTGGTCGGCGTTCGACCTGGGGGTGCTCATGGTCGACGCGCCCGATCCGGCCGATCGAGCGAGTGCCGAGCCGCTGCTGCGCGAGGCACTGACCTACTTCGAGGATCTCGAGTACGACTGGGCCGTCGCGCAGACGATGCGGGCGCTCGCCACCGCATTGCTTGATCGCGGCGCCGTCGACGAGGCGGCCGCTCTGCTCGGCCGGTCGGTTGTGGTGCACGACGAGGTAGGCGACCGGCGCGGCAGCGCGCAGTGCCTCGAGGCGTTGGCTCGCGTAGCGGTCGACCGCGGGCAGTGCGCGGCAGCCGGGCGGCTGCTCGGCGCCGCCCAGACCCATCGGCAGCTCGGTGTGACGACGCCGACCGAACCGGAGTTGACCAGGCTCGCGACCGTAGAGGGCGCGCTGAATTCAGCACTCGGTCGAGCAGGTGCCGACCACGCGAAACACGCCGGACGTACCGCCGGCCGCGCCGCCGTCCTCACTCTGGCAGCGAGCATCGCGGCACCTGCATCGATCGAGGCCGCGCCGGTCGCCCTCACCCGCCGGCAGGCCGAGGTCGCCGCGCTGGTCGCCACGGGGAGCACGAATCGCCAGATCGCACGCTCGCTCGGGATCAGCGAGAAGACTGCCGAGATCCACGTCAGCAACATCATGAGCAGGCTGAACGTGCCGAGCCGAGCGGGTGTGGCTGCATGGGTCAGCACCCACCCCGAGCGGCCCGCATAAGGGGTTCCCCCTATGGCCCCGGCCGCCCTCGATTTCTAGACAGGGTGCAGACCACAAGCGTGGTCGACGTGTCGATCTCGAGGGGGAACACACACGATGGACGAGAACAAGCTGAACGAGATGCTCGGACGGTTCGTCACCGACCTGGGCGCGACGATGGCTGCGGGCAATGTGGTGGTCGGTCACCGTCTCGGTCTCTATCAGGCGCTGGCCGCAACACCGGGCTCGTCGGACGACCTGGCGCACCGCACCGACTGCGACCCGCGCTACGTGGCCGAATGGCTGCGCGGGCAGGCTGCAGGCGGGTACGTCCAGTACGACGCCGACTCCGACACCTACTCGCTCAGCGAGGAGCAGGCGTTCGTCCTGGCCGATCCGAACGGCGCCGTGTACGCACCGGGGGCGTTCGTACTGGCGCTCGGCTCCCTGCGCTCCGAAGCGCGGGTGAGCGACGCGTTCCGGACGGGTGCGGGAATCGGATGGCACGAACACGACAGCGATGTGTTCGTCGGCTGCGAGCAGTTCTTCCGTCCGGGCTACCTGGCCAACCTCACCACGAGCTGGATCCCGGCGATGGACGGTGTCGAGGCGAAGCTGCAGGCGGGCGCGAAGGTCGCGGACGTGGGCTGCGGACTCGGCGCGTCGACCATCTTGATGGCCGAGACGTACCCGGCGAGCACATTGGTCGGATGCGACTACCACGACGGGTCGATCGAACTCGCCGAGAAACGTGCAGCTGACGCGGGCGTCGGCGACCGGATCTCGTTCGAGGTGGCTTCGGCGCAGACCTTCGCAGGCACCGGCTATGACCTCGTGACGACCTTCGACTGCCTGCACGACATGGGTGACCCGACGGGTGCCGCCACCCACATCCGGCAGTCGCTCGCCGACGACGGCAGCTGGCTGATCGTCGAGCCGTTCGCCGGCGACACGGTGGCCGACAACCTGAACCCGGTCGGCCGCGTCTACTACGGCTTCTCGACGTTCCTGTGCGTGCCGAACGCGATCTCGCAACCGGGCGGGTACTCGCTCGGTGCGCAGGCGGGGGAGCGGGCGATCGGCGAGGTCGTGCACCGTGCCGGGTTCACCCGATTCCAGCGCGTGGCCGAGACGCCGTTCAACATCGTGTACGAGGCCCGTCCGTGATTTCCGAGTGCTGCGCAGAGTCGCCGAACAGGGGACAGTGAGCGGAATGAGGGCGACGACGCCGGACCGTTGCGGCTATGCCGTGCGGTCCGGCGTGCGCCTGTACTGGGAGGAGTACGGCGCCGGTCCTACGACGATCCTGCTCCTGCCGACGTGGGCGACGCTCGACTCGCGGGTGTGGAAGCTGCAGGTGCCCTACCTTGCTCGGCACTTCCGAGTGATCGTCTTCGATCCACGCGGCAACGGCCGCTCGGACCGTCCGCTGGATCCGCAGGCACACGCGGACGCCGAACTGGTCGAGGACGCCGTTGCGGTGCTGGACGCGACCGACACGCCGTCGGCGGTGTGCGTCGGCCTGTCGATGGGGGGCCGCGTGGTGCTGCAACTCGCGGTCGCGCACCCGGACCGGGTCGCGGCGGCCGTGTTCGTCGCGACGTCGGTGCGGTGGCAGCAAGAGGTGCCGAGTTGCTGGGTGCAGCGCTTCGACGATCCGTGCGTCACCGACGTCGGCTGGGGGCGCTACAACGCCGAGTACTGGCGACGCGATCTGCGGGGATTCGCCGAGTTCTTCTTCGGCGAGGTGTTCAGCGAGCTCCATTCGTCCAAGCAGGTCGACGACGCCGTCGAATGGACGCTCCAGACCGACGCCGAAACGCTGATCGCGGTCGAGCACGCGCCGTACCTCGGTGACGTCGAGGACGGCCCGTCCGGGGATTCGGAGGCCGAGCGCTTGGCGCGTCTCGTGCGCTGCCCGTCGCTCGTCATCCACGGCGACGACGACCGGATCGTCGGCGTGCACACGTCGAAGCTGCTCGCCGGCGCGCTCGGCTGCGGTATCGAGGTGTTCGCCGGTGGCGGGCACTGCGTACAGGCGCGACACCCGGTTCGGTTCAACCTCGTGCTGCGGCGCTTCGTCGAGTCGGTGAGCGTGTGATGCGCGCGCGGGAACCCGACCACGTCGGCGACGTCGACCGCGACGGCGTACCGATCCACTACGAAGTGTTCGGGACGGGCGCGACGACGGTCGTGCTGATGGGCACGTTCCCGGTCGTCGACGGGCGCCAGTGGAAGGCTCAGGTCCCGTATCTCGCGCGCCACTTCCGGGTGATCACCATCGACCCGCGCGGCAACGGGGGATCGGGGCGCCCGGTCGGCTCGGACGCCTACTCGGACGAGATCAATGCCGCCGACGCCGCGGCCGTGCTCGATGCGACCGACACCGATTCGGCCGTCCTGGTCGCGTTGTGCTCGGGCATCAAGTGGTCGATCCTGCTTGCACACAACAACCCCGGCCGGGTTCGCGGGCTGGTAGCGATCGCACCTGGCGTCCATCCGCTCGCACCGCAGCCGAACCCGCTCGACCCGGTCGACGCACCGCAGTGGCAGGGCGACTTCGAGGGGTGGACCGAGTACCACACCACACGGCTGACTCCTGAGCCGTATTCGTCGAAGCTGTATGACGACCTCGTCGAGTGGACCGGTCAGACCGACGTGGCGACCCTGACCTCGCGCACCCACGCACCGTTGCGGCCGACCGAGGCAGCAGAAGCACTCGACTTGTCCCGGTCGCTGGGCTGCCCGGTGCTCGTCATCCACGGCACCGCCGACCATTGCCAGCCGCTGGAACGCGGGCAGCGTTTCGCCGCGGCGACCGGTGGCCGATTGATCGTGCTCGAAGGTGCCGGCCATATTCCGCATGGCCGGCACCCCGTCCTGGTCAACGTCGTGATCAAGGAGTTCGTCGACATGCACGCAACTGCAGCACCGCCGCGCAGCACGTGGTTGTTCGCGCGCGAACGCAAACGCCGCGCATTGTGGGTCAGCTCGCCCATCGGTCTCGGACACGTCCTGCGCGACATCGCGATCGCGAGAGCACTGCGCGAGACCGTCGGTGACCTCGAGATCCACTGGCTGGCACAGCCGCCGGTCACTGCTGTGCTCGAAGCCGAGGGCGAGATCGTGCACCCGGCCAGCACCGAGCTGTCGTCCGAGGCTGCGCATTGGGAAAGTGAAGCGACCAACCACGACCTGCACGCGTTCTACGCGTTCCGGCGCATGGACGAAATCCTCTGCGCCAACTACATGCTGTTCGACGACGTCGTGCGCGATACGCCCTACGACCTCTGGATCGGCGACGAGTCGTGGGAGGTCGACCACTTCCTGCACGAGAACCCCGAACGCAAGATCGCGCCGTTCGCGTTCCTGACGGACGTGATCGGATTCCTGCCCGTCGACCCGTCCGGCGATCCCCGCGAGGCCGACCTGTGCGCCGACTACAACGCCGAGATGATCGAGCACCTTGCGCGGTTCCCCTACGTGCGCGATAGGTCGGTGTTCATCGGTGGCTTCGACGAACTGCCGGACGCGTCGTTCGGTGCCGGGTTGCCGAACATCCGCGACTGGGCCAAGCAGTGGTACTCCGCCGTGCCGTACGTGATCCCCTTCGACCCCGCGCCGTACCGGAGAACGACTGCGTTGCGCCGCCGGCTCGGCTACGGCACCGGCTATCCGCTCTACGTCGCTGCCGTCGGTGGGACGGCCGTGGGCCGCGACCTGCTCGAACTGACCGCGGAGGCGTTCGCGATCGTTCGCAAGGATCAGCCGGACGCTCGCATGGTGATGGTCACCGGGCCGCGGCTCAATCCCGCGCAGCTCCCCGACGTCGAGGGGATGGACAAGCTCGGCTACGTCCCGTCGCTGTTCGAGCATCTCGCCTGTGCGGACGTCGCGATCGTGCAGGGCGGTCTGTCGACGACGATGGAATTGGTCGCCGCGCGCCGTCCGTTCATCTACTTCCCGCTGGCCAATCACTGGGAACAGCAACACTTCGTGTCGCATCGCCTTGACCACTACAACGCCGGACGACGCATGGATTTCGCAACCACCGACCCGCGCAAACTGGCGAGCGCGATCATGGCCGCGCCTGCGCAGCAGCCGAACCCACGTCCCGTGTCGCGCAACGGCGCGGCAAAGGCGGCGCGCCAGCTGGCGGGGATCCTCGTCCGGTGAGATTGGCCCCACAGCGCGGGCCACTTGGTTCCTTCGTTTTTTTCAACCGCGGTAAAAGTGCGAGTATTGCTCTATGCCGTCGCAAAAGTGGACCGAACCGGCCCTGAAGTACGGCCCGACCCTCGTGTACGGGCGGTGCGAGGCCTCCGAGTGCGAGGCGCGGGCGAGGACGACGTGCATCAGCTGCAAAGCGCACGTCTGCTTCGGTCACTCCGATCACGCCGCGCACGAGGCCGGGTCAGCCGCCCAGAAATAGTCACCGGACGCGCCGGAGGTGCCGGCTCCCCCACGGGCCGACACCCCCGACGGTCCTTTCAGGTCGGCAACCGGTTTCCCCCGATAGCGGTCGCCTGAAACGTGGATGTACTGCGGACGTGGGCGTGGAAGTGTTGGCGAGTCGTCGGCGCGGCGAGCGGGCGCGACGAAGGGATCGTCGTGGCTCGTCTGATCATGCGCAGCGCCCGTCGCGGCGGGGTGTGGCCGGCGTGTTCGGCGCGGGCAGATGCCTCGAAGATCGACAGCGGACGGTCGATCTCTCCGAACTGGCATGACTCCTTAGCGTCGAGAGAATATCACCCGTGCGCCGCGAGCGCAGATGATCACGAACACGGAGGGAACGCCAGGCTAGGTGTAGCGTCGGCGGTGCTGGGAATTACAGCCGGTCCGGGGTGAGAGACAGCCGTCCGCTGCTGAACTCGCCGAGCAACCGCTCGAGCCGAACACGATGACCGTGAATGCCGGCCGACTTCGGTGAGCCTTGCTCGGCGCCGGCACGGCCGGATCCCCCCGAACGGACCTCTACACATGAACATTGCGAATGCCACTGCGACGAGCGCAGCGGCGCCTATGCCGGGTGAGCATGCCAGTCGCGGAAGTGACTACGCGACGCTCGTGAAGGCAGTACGCACAGCTGGGTTGCTGGATCGCCGACGAGGGTTCTACGCAGCGTGTGCGGTCGGTGCCCTGGCTCTGTACGCGACGGTCATCCTCGCGATCGTTGTCATCGGGGACTCGTGGTACCAGTTGATCGCGGCCGCTTTGCTGTCGATCGCGTTCGGCCAGGTCGCGTTCCTCGGCCATGACGCGGGTCATCAAGCGATCTTCGCCAGTCGGCGCGCCAACGACGCGCTCGGGCGATCATTCGGAAACCTGCTGGTCGGACTGAGCTACGGCTGGTGGGTGGACACCCACAGTCGTCATCACGCGAACCCGAACGACGTCAGCCGCGACCCGGACATCGAGGACGGCGTCCTGGTCTACACACCGGCGCAGTCCACGACGAGACACAGCGCGCTCAGCCGATACATTGCCCGTCGCCAGGCATGGTTGTTCTTCCCGCTCCTGACGCTGCAAGGGATCAGCATGCACGTCGACAGCGTTGCTGCTGTCGTCACCGACAAGTTCCGTAGTCGGCGTGGTGGTAGCAGGCGCTATGAAGCGGTCGGACTTGCGTTGCATGCCGCTCTCTACATCGCATTGCTGGTGTTGGTGATGTCGCCGTGGAAGGCTCTTGCGTTCGTCGCGGTGAATCAGGCCGTCTTCGGCATCTACATGGGATGCAGCTTCGCGCCGAACCACAAAGGCATGCCGCTGATCGGGCCTGGCGACAAGCCCGACTACCTGCGGCGCCAGGTGCTGACCTCGCGCAACGTGCGCGGCGGTGTCGTCACCGACTTCGCGCTGGGCGGACTCAACTACCAGATCGAGCACCACCTGTTCCCGAACATGCCGCGCCCCGCACTTCGGCGTGCACAACCGATCGTGCGCGCGCATTGTCAGCAGCTCGGCGTTTCGTACACCGAGGCGTCATTGGTCGGGTCCTACCGCGCCATGCTCGCTCATCTGAACGAGATGGGTGCATCGTTGCGTGACGCTCAGCGACACGTGCGCCCCGCACCGAATCTGCAATGACCACCGCGGATCCAACCTCTGAACCGGTACGTTGGGCCGCCGTCGAGCATGTGTTTCGGATTCGTCCGAGCGCCGCAGCACCGGTGATGGCCCGCAGGTGGGTCCGCTGGGTCTGCGCGGAACGGGACCTGCCTGCGCCGATCGAACGTTCCCTCGCATTCATCGCCGGCGAGCTCGTCGCGATGAGCGTCCGGCAGGTTCGTGCACCGCTCGATCTCGGTGTCACAGTCGAAGAAGATCGCGTCATCGTCCGCGTTCTCAATCGAAGCGCCCATCCACCTGCGCGAGATCGTGCCGGCGCGTCCAGCAGCCGAAGTCTGCAGCTGGTCGAATGTGTCGCGGACGCCTGGGGAGATGACGACACCGAGGACGGACACGTCATGTGGGCGGCAGTCGGCAGGCCCCGCGGCCGCAGGGCGGCGCGAGCGCTGACGTCGACAACGTAGCGGTTACACCGTGTCTGGTCCGGGCGGCGTGAGCGCCGCAAGGATGAGCGTTGCGGCCGCGACCAGTTCGATGCCGGCCGTCGCTGCGCGCGTGGCCAGCTCGCGCTCGGCCTGTTCGGGAGTAGCTCCTCGTCCGATCAGTACGCCGAGCGCCTGGTTGATCGACGACAGGTCCGCCAGCGCGGTCGTCGAGTTCGTGGGCAGGCTGCGGTGCTCGTCCAGCACGAAGTCTTCGGGTGGACGTCCGGTGATCCAGGCGAGGTCAGCGGCCAGATCGATGAACGCCCCCGCAGCCGCGGCATACAAGATCAGGCCGATGGATACCTCGCCACCATCGGCCGCCACGGCAAGTGGCACCAGTAGTGACGTCGTGATCTGCTCGGACCGAGTGTCAACATTCACGACGACGAGATCGAATGTCGTCTGGCGGGTCGCGATCACCACTGACAAGCCCAAATAGGATTCGACAGCGCTCTGCGCGTCGGCGGCCAGACGGGTCAGGGTGTCGGACACGCCGACATCCGTAAGGTCGAGAGCTTCCGTCAGCAACGCGAGCTCCGCGGCCAAGCCTGGAGGAATCGTCACGCGCGGTCTGCCCCGCCGTACGCCCCCGGGCGCCTGTTCGCGAGCACGACCCGCGCGATGCACGCTGCGGCACGCGGTCGGAGGACTGGGCTGCGGGCCAGGGCCCAAGCTCGGTTCTCTCCTGACACCGAGCCTACGGGCTCGTGAGGATCTGGGACATGGTCGGGTTAGGTCTCCGTATGACGCGCTCTGGCACGGCGAACCGCCTCGTCGACGATGCGCTGGGCGACATCGGCGAGCTTGGTGTGCTCGGACTGACTGATCGCGCGCAGCCGGGCGAATGCTTCGTCGGCACTTGCGCCAGTGCGTCCTCGAAGTAGACCGATGGCCTGATCGATCACCGGCCGGGTGGAGAGCGCGGCCTGCAACTGCGCTGCCAGCTCGAGAGCTTGAGCAAGGATCTTGGCGTTGTGGACTGCGACGGCGGCCGGTGCGGCGAACAGTTCGCCGAGCTCGGCGGCGTGGTCGTCGAAGACGTCCTTCTTGCGCGCGTAGACGTTGATCGCCCCGACTACCTGGCCCGGAACAAGCAACGGCAGGGACAGCGCGCTGTGGATTCCCATCCGGCCCACCCGAGGACCGAAGCGTGGCCACATCTTCTCGCCGCCCAACGATCCCGAGCGCACAGTGCGGCCCTCGAGTGCGGCAGTGATGCACGGACCTTCGTCGAGGGTCACGTACTGGATTTCGTCGATCTCGGCGACGAAGTCGTCACTGGCTGCAAGCGCCTCTACCCGGTTGTGCGGTTGATCAAGCCGCAACAGAGTCACGCCCGCACCGTCCGCACCAGGTATCGCATGCGCCGCGAACGTCGCAACCCGCGCGAGCAGCTCGGTCAGACCGAGGGTGCCGGTCACCAGACCGGCCAGATCACCAAGACTTGTCTGGAGGTCGGCGGCGTCGGAGCTGACTTGTTCCGGGGTCAGCACGCGCTGCGGGACGTCCCGCAGCGCACCGTCTTCGGCGTCATTCATCCCACGCTCACTCTCTCACTGCCGCGCTGCGGCAGCTGGAGTTCATTATCTCTCGTGAGATCAGAGCTAGAGCCCCCAGCTCGACGTGCTGGACGTGAGCCCGATGGCAACCTGCCTCGCCTGGCGCTGGCCGTCGGTCTGCGTCGAGTCGGCCTCGAGCGCGCTGTAGTCGATGTCGCGCTCCGAGCGGCGCATCCACAACCCCAGTGCGACGAACGCCGACACGCAGAGCACCGCACCTATGACCAGCAGGACCGTCATCATGTCGGCCTCCCTTTTCATGATCAGTGAAGCACTCGCAGGGCCGGACTGCCACCACTAGACGTGCTGGTCGCTGTCGACTGGCGGATCGGCTGGTGCTACCGCGGCGCCATGCGGATCGCGCCGTCGAGGCGGATGGTCTCACCGTTGAGCATCGGGTTCTCGATGATCTGCGTGGCCATCAGGCCGTACTCGTCGGGGTCGCCCAGCCGGGCGGGGTGGGGGACCTGCTGGCCGAGCGAGGCCTTGGCGTCGTCCGGCAGCCCGGCGAGCAGCGGTGTGTCGAACAGGCCGGGCGCAATCGTGACGACGCGGATCTTCAACGACGCGAGATCGCGCGCGATCGGCAGCGTCATGCCGACGATGCCGCCCTTCGACGCGGCGTAGGCCGCCTGGCCGATCTGCCCGTCAAAGGCTGCGACCGATGCGGTGTTGACGATGACGCCGCGCTCGCCGTCGACCTCGTCGGCGGCGGCGATGCGTTCGGCGGCGAGCCGGATGACGTTGAACGTGCCGATCAGATTGACCGTGACAACCTTCGTGAACACATCGATCGGGAACGCGCCGTTCTTCCCGAAGGTCTTCGCCGCCGGCCCGATGCCGGCACAGTTCACTGCGACGCGGACGGTCCCGAGTTCGGCGGCGACGTCGAGCGCAGCCGTCACGTCGTCAGGAGACGTGACATCGCCTGGGCTGAACCGCGCGGCGTCGCCGAGTTCCTTGGCGACGTCAGCGCCGGCGGACGACGGCAGGTCGAGCAGGACGACCCCGCCGCCCGAAGCGACGATGCGTCGTGCGGTCGCCAGGCCGAGGCCTGAGGCGCCGCCGGTGACCAGTGCTACCGAGTCTGCGATCTGCATGCTGCGAGCTTGCCACGCAGGCGGCAATGGCAGTGTCGGGGTCATGCCGTTCTCCACCCTCAGTCACCTCGAGTGCTCGCGCACCGGCACGCGTTATGACGCCGACATCGTCCAGGGCACGTCCGAGGTCGGTGCGCCACTGCTCGCGCGGTACGACCTCGACGCGGTCACCGTGATGCGGGACGAGATCGCGTCCCGACCCGCGTCGTTGTGGCGCTACCACGAACTGCTGCCGGTGCGCGACGCCGACCACGTGGTCACCCTCGGCGAAGGCATGACGCCGCTGTTGCCGCTGCCGCGACACGGTGCGCGGCTCGGCGTCCCCGGCCTGCTGATGAAGGACGAGGGATTGCTGCCGACCGGCGCGTTCAAGGCCCGGGGTGCAGCCGTCGGCGTATCGCGCGCGGTCGAGCTGGGAGTGCGTGGCATCGCCATGCCCACCAACGGAAATGCCGGAGCCGCGTGGTCGGCCTACGCAGCGCGTGCCGGCATCGATGCACTCATCGCAATGCCCGTCGACGCCCCCGAGATCACTCGGCGGGAATGCGTGGCCGCGGGCGCCGAACTGATTCTCGTCCAAGGTTTGATCGGCGATGCCGGACGGATCGTGGCGCGACTGGTGGCACAGCGAGGCGGGTACCAGGACACGTCCACACTGCGCGAGCCGTATCGCATCGAAGGCAAGAAGACGATGGGGTTCGAGATAGCCGAACAACTCGGCTGGCGCTGCCCCGACGTGCTGCTGTACCCGACCGGCGGGGGAGTGGGCATCATCGCGATCTACAAGGCACTGCTCGAGCTGCGCGAGCTGGGCTGGCTGACCGGCGACCTGCCGCGCCTGGTCGCTGTGCAGGCGCAAGGATGCGCGCCGATCGTCGACGCGTTCGAGGCCGGACTGGACGAGAGCACCGCGCCGGCGAATCCGCACACGGTGGCGTTCGGCATCACCGTCCCGAAGGCGTTGGGCGACTTCCTCGTGCTCGAC
The DNA here is from genome assembly GCA_963754285.1 of uncultured Actinomycetota bacterium. Classification (GTDB taxonomy): domain Bacteria; phylum Actinomycetota; class Actinomycetes; order Mycobacteriales; family Jatrophihabitantaceae; genus RYN-133. Next base: position 320,422 of record CAVWFN010000006.1, on the reverse strand, counting down.
GCGGTGCGAGCGACCGGCGGCACCGCGATCGCGGTCAGTGACGATGCGTTGCTCGCTGCGCAACGTGACCTCGCCGCAGACGAGGGAACGTGGGTATGTCCGGAAGGGGCCGCCTGCTTCGCCGCAGTCGGCCAGTTGCGCGAGGCGGGTTGGCTCGGCGGCAGCGACGAGGTCGTCGTGCTCAACACAGGCAGTGGACTGCTCTATCCCGACACGATCACGGTCGATGCGCCGACCGTGGCACCGGACGCGTAGGTTCGCGAGAGTGAGCGACGCACCGACCGGTCTCACCTTCGACGACATCACCGCTGCGGCTGCACGACTTGACGGTGTGGCACACCGCACGCCGACCATCACGTCGCGCGCGCTGAACGACATCAGCGGCGCAGATCTCGTGTTCAAGGCGGAGAACTTGCAACGCGCGGGTGCATTCAAGTTCCGCGGCGCATACAACCGCATCGCGCAGCTCAGTCCGGACGAGCTGGCCCGCGGCGTGTGCGCATGGTCGTCCGGCAATCATGCGCAAGCCGTTGCGTTGGCGGCACGAGTGGTCGGCGCGCGAGCGATCATCCTGATGCCCAAGGACGCCCCGGCAGCCAAGCGCCGCGCGACCGAGGGATATGGCGCGACGGTGCGCGAATACGACCGCTACCTCGAAGACCGTGAGGCGTTGGCCCGTGCGCTTGCCGACGAGATGGGCATGGTCGCGGTGCCGCCGTACGACGACTGGCGGATCATGGCCGGCCAGGGAACGGCCGCGCTGGAACTGCTGACCGACCGTCCCGACCTCGACGTCCTGGTCGTGCCGATGAGCGGCGGTGGTCTCATGGCCGGCAGCGCGGTCGCCGCGCGCAGATTGAACCCGCACATCGAGCTCATCGGCGTCGAGCCCACGACGGGCAACGACACCCAGCTGTCTCTGGCGCAGGGCTCGCGCGTGCGCATCGAGGTGCCGCGCACGATCGCGGACGGGTTGCAGGTCGATGCACCTGGCGAGCTCACGTTCACGGTCAATCGCGGACTGGTCGATGAAGTGCTGCTTGCCGACGACGACGAGATCGTGGCAGCGATGCGCCTGCTGTTCGAGCGGACGAAGCTTGTCGTAGAACCGTCGGGCGCGATCGGCTTCGCGGCGCTGCTGCGCAACAGCGCGCGATTCGCGGGGCGCCGGGTGGGCGTGATCCTCTCCGGCGGGAATGTCGACGCGGAACAGTTCGCCGGCCTCGTCAGACCTCCGACAGCTTGAAACAGATGTTGCACAGTTCGGGCTAGGCTCGGGTCGTGGCGAGCAAGAACCCCGACGAGAAGCCGAAGACCGGCTCGGCTGATCAGCCGGTGCGGCTGACGGACGCGCGCGCCATCCGCGCGCTGGCCCACCCGGCGCGACTCGCCGTCCTGGACGCGTTGAACCAGCGTGCGAACCTCACTGCCACCGAGGCCGCCGACATCGCGGGATTGAGCCCGTCGGCGATGAGTTATCACCTCCGCGCCCTGGCCAAGTGGGGCATCGTTCGCGAGGCCGACGGCGCCGCGGATGCGACCACTGACGTCGACGGCCGTGAGCGCCGCTGGGAACGCGCGGGCTCCGGACTCACGTTCGATCCGCCCGACGAAGGTGCCGACGCAGCGACAGCGTTCATCGCTTCGCATTACTTCGACCAGACGCGTACGCAGTTGGCCCGCTGGCTCGATCGACAGCACGGCGAGTCGAAGTTCTGGCGCGACACAGCGGTGATGGCCTACTCGGAGACCTGGTTGACCGAGGAACAGGCGACCGAACTGCGCCGTGCCGCCGATGAGATGCTGCAGATGGACAAGCCCAAGGCACGAGGACGGGGCCCGCGTCCGCCCGGCGCGCGCCGAGTGCGGATGTCGTTCCTCATGTTCCCGATTGACGACCCCGAGGACGTTACGGACTGATCGTCAGCGCTCCGACGCGAGCAACGGCATTGCACGCGGCGCGACGAGCGTCGAGAGGATCACGACGCTCGTCGACCGTCCGACCACCTCGGACTCGTTGAGTTCGACCAACAGCTGTTGCAGATGGCTGTTGGACGCGGCCGCGAGTCGGCACACGACATCGCCCGTGCCGGTGGTGGCGTACGCCTCGATGACACCGGGCAGCGCTGCGAGGAACTCGGCGATCTCGGCGAGCCGTCCCTGAGCGATCTCCAACGTCGCGAGGGCTTGCACTGGAAAGCCTGCCGCGTCGAGATCGACCTGGGGCCCGTAGCCGCGCACGACGCCCGCCTGCTCCCAGCGCTGCATGCGCGACGTGACGGTTGCGCGCGCCACCCCGGCCAACCGTGACAGTTCGAGCACGCCGACGCGGGGGTTCTCGTCGAGCAACGTCAGCAGTCGCACGTCCAGCTCGTCCAGAGTCATCGCAAGTAGCCAATCTGTACAGCGGATTCGGGGTTCGGGTCGGCTGATTGGACCGATTGTGCACCACAGACTAGCCCGTTTGCCATGCGCGCAGGGCAGTAATTGGATGACGGCATGACGCTCGAGCAGACCCTCACCGACCAGGAGCGGCTCGCGGACCTGAGCCTGACTCAACTCACCCAGCTCATCGGGCTTGTCGACTACGACGCCACCAATGACCCGTTCCCGATCACCGGTTGGGACGCGCTGGTGTGGACGGTCGGCAACGCCACGCAGGCCGCGGCGTACTACCAGCTGGTCTACGGCATGGAGCTTGTCGCCTACGCGGGCCCGGCGACCGGGCTGCGCGATCACCATTCCTACGTGCTCGACAGCGGCGCGTCCCGCTTCGTGCTCAACGGCCCGGTCGAGCCGGACAGCCCGCTGATCGAGCGCTTGTCGAAGCACGGTGACGGGATCAGCGACATCGCGCTCGAGGTGCCCGACGTCGATCGCTGCGTCGAGCACGCGCGGTCGGTCGGCGCGACGGTGCTCGAGGAGCCGCATGACCTCACCGACGACCACGGGACCGTGCGGATGGCCGCAATCGCGACCTACGGCGACACCCGCCACACGCTGATCGACCGCTCGAACTACTCCGGCCCGTACCTGCCCGGCTATGTGGCTCGCACCTCGACGATCGGCGCGCCGCAGCACCGCGTCTTCCAAGCGGTCGATCACGTGGTCGGCAACGTCGAGCTCGGTCACATGGACGAATGGGTCGAGTTCTACAACCGCGTCATGGGATTCACGAACATGGCCGAGTTCATCGGCGACGACATCGCGACCGAGTACTCGGCCCTGATGAGCAAGGTCGTCGCCAGCGGCAACCATCGCGTCAAGTTCCCGCTGAACGAACCCGCCGTCGGCAAGAAGAAGAGCCAGATCGACGAGTACCTCGAGTACTACCGCGGTGCCGGCGCACAGCACGTTGCGCTCGCCACCGACGACATCCTGCGGACCGTCGACGAACTGCGTGCCCGCGGAGTCGAGTTCCTCGCGACGCCGCCGACGTACTACGAGGACCCGGCGCTGCGCGCTCGCATCGGCGAGGTGCGCGTTCCCATCGACGAGCTGCAGCAGCGCGACATCCTCGTCGACCGTGACGAGGACGGCTATCTGCTGCAGATCTTCACCAAGCCGATCGGCGACCGTCCGACCGTGTTCTTCGAGTTCATCGAGCGCCACGGCTCGCTCGGCTTCGGCAAGGGCAATTTCCAGGCGCTGTTCGAGGCGATCGAGCGCGAGCAGGCGCTGCGCGGCAACTTCTAGGCGACGAGCTACTCCGAGCGCAGCGGCGCCTCGTCGAACACGGCGGCGGCAGCACGGTCGACCGTGCTCAACGTGACCCGGCTGACCGCGCGCAAGGGCGACTGGTTGCCGAGGTATCGGGCCAGGCGGCGATCGACCGCAGCCAGGGGCAGCCGAGCGATCCGATAGGGCACATAGAGGAACCGGGCGGGCTGCACGCCGGTCACGCTAGCGCGATCCCGGCTGCATCGGCACGCGGGGCGAGTACGCAGAATTCGTTGCCCTCGGGATCGGCGAGCACGGCCCAGCCTCGATCACCGTTGCGCCGGTCGTCGACCACGCTCGCGCCGAGTGCGAGCAGCCGCTCGACTTCTTCATCGCGAGTGCGATCGACGGGCACGAGGCACATGTGCATGCGGTTCTTCACGGTCTTCGACTCAGGAACCCGAAGGAACAGCAACCACCGCCCGCCAGGGCCACGCAGCCCCGTCTCGTCCGGGTCGTCGCCGTCGTCGGGGGCGTCGTCAGGGACGAAATCGTCGAGCACCTGAGCCCACCACGCGGCCTGGGCGCGCGGGTCGTGCGCGTCGATGCAGAAGTTCGCTGTACGCGATGCCATCTGTGCAGCCTCGCACGGGGTGCCGACGCGCTTTCGTGCCGATCGCGACGCCGAGGTGTCTAACCGCCACCGCCATTGGCGCCGGCGAGGCTGATCTGTGTCATCCGGACGCGGACGGAGTCGAGGTAGCCGGCGCATTCCTCGGTCAGCCAAGCGACCTCGGCGCACTCGGCCAGGACGCTCGACGGATCGGTGAGCGAGATCAATCGCATAGCTGCGGCGAGGATCGTCAACGCAGCGGTCTCCGGCGAATCGCTCGTACCTGCCGCCGCAGTCTCGATCCGCGTGTACTCGCGCTTCCGATCGTCCGTAGAAGCAAAGGTTCGCCGGGTGTGCCAGCGGCGAGGCTTCCGCTGCCAGTCCGGTGTCAGGACGTGCGCCAGTCCTACCGGCGCCTTTGCGAGGGTGCGTTCCATCGTGTTGTCAGGATGGCTGTCGATGTAGGCGAGGAAGCTGTCCGCCGGGCCGTACGCCATCGGTGACGTATCGACCTCGGTCACGGCGTACGACCTCGACACGCGTTTCCGGAACCCGAGGTCGACCAGAAGTGCTGCGCGAATCGCGTGGTCATGGAAGAGCAGGCCGCGGTACCGACCCGTTGGATCCGAGCACAGCACGGCCATCCGGCTCGCGAGCCACTCTTGATCCATACGAACATTGTTGGTTCGCGCAGACGCGATGCAACAGATCGGGGACGAGCGGCGTGTAGAAACGTGACGGGCGAGCTGTACCTCGAGCGGGAGCGCGATGCGATGAGCGGCGATACGCGGCGCGCGAGCGAGGCCGCGTTCGACCGCTTCGTCGTCGAGCACCGGACGAGTCTGGTGCGCATCGCGGCCTTGCTGTCCGGTTCGGCGGCCCAGGGCGAGGATCTCGTACAGGACGTGCTGATCCGCCTGTATCCGCGGTGGGACTCGCTCGCCGATCCGCTCCCGTATGTGCGGCGCTGCGTCACCAACGAGTTCTTGTCGTGGCGTAGGCGGTGGTCGACCCGGCACATCCGGGTGGTACCGGACGCGGTGCTGGCCGACCAGGCCGCGGACCAATTGATCGATCCGTGGGTCGATGCGCCGGACCCGGAACTCTGGGCACAGGTACAAGAACTGCCACGACAGCAACGCGCGGCCGTCGTGCTGCGCTACTACGCCGGGCTGGACGACGCCGAGATCGGCGGCGCGCTCGGTTGCCGTCCGGCCACGGTTCGTGGCCACATCAGCCGCGGGCTCGCGACGCTGCGCGCGGCAATCACGCCGGTGAGTGAGGTGCACGATGCCTGACATCGAACAGCGGCTTCGCAATGTGCTCAGCGCCCAGGCGGACGCGCTCGACAGCGATCTCTCGGGAGCGGACCTGCGCGTCCTGGCTGAGAATCGCGTTCGCACGCGACGCCGCACCGGTGCGCAGGCGCTCGTTGCCGCGGTGGTCGTGGCAGTGATCGGCTTGGCGCCGCACGTGTTCACCGGACCCGAGCGCACGCACCGGCCGGCGCCGAGCCCGATCGCGCCGGGCGCCACGGTCGGACCGCGACCGGCAACGCCGACGCCGACGCATGCGCACCAACGTGTCCCTCGCGCCCCGCGCAGCACCGCCGTGCCCACACCGGCACGGCCGGAAACGGGCACGACGCCGGCCGTCAGCGCATCACCGCGCGGTCGCCCGCTCCCGTCGCGGTCGAAGGTGACGACGCGGCGCGCCCCCCAGGTCGCGGGGACCCGCGCGCCGACCCCGCCGCGAACACTTCGTCCGAATGCAACAACTTCGGCGTGACCCGCGTGTAGACCCGAGCGGCCGGCTATGGGACGGCCGACCGTCCCTCGGGAGTCTCTTGTGCAAGCTCGTCGCAGTTCGGTCCTCGCCGGCGTCGCCGGCATCGTGTGTGTGATCGCCGGCGGTGTCGGTGGTGTCGCGGCCGCGGCCACACCCAAACCGGTGCCGACCGTGTCGGCAACGCCGGTGCCTTCGGCCAGCGCAACGCGGGCGCCGGTGACCGGACCGTCCCAGACCGCCGCCCCGAGCCCGGTCGCTACTCGTGCACCTGTGATCGCCGTCCCGGCCGGCCGTGCCGAGATCATCCGCAGCGACGGCGGCGCATCGTCGGCCGAGATCGTCGCGTTGATCGCGTCCGGAGTGTTGCTCGCCGGCGGGGGAGCTGTGGTCGCGACCCGACGCCGTTCGTGAGGCGACTGCTCGTATCCGGCGCCTGCGTCGTCGCCGGTGCGCTGCTCGTGACCGCGGGCATCGTGCTGGCCGTGCACGGCAGCGCCCCGGCCCGCGGTCAGGCGCTTCCGGTGGTCGACGTCGGTCGCGTTCCGACCGACGTGCACGGCGCGACGACATCCGTCCGGCACCGAGACGTCGAGCCGCGGCGCGGGACGTTGCCCGACGGGGCGACGCTGCGACTCGCGGGTGAAACCGCTCCGATCGAGCGGGTTCGGCTGCGTGGCACGACGATGCAGATCCCGCTGGATCCGCGACGGGTCGGCTGGTGGAGCGGCGGCGCCGCACCGGGCGACGCGACCGGCACGACGGTGATCGTGGGCCACGTGAATTACTCGGGCGTGACCGGGACGCTGGCCACCATCGCGAGTCTGCGTCCCGGTGATCGCGTGACGATCGCCGAACCGCATCGAACGTTGCGCTACGCGATAGCGGCCGTGCACACGTACCCGAAGACGACCGGCATCCCGCCGCAAGTGTTCGCTCAGACCGGCACGGCTCGGCTGGTCCTGATCACCTGCGGCGGGCCGTTCGACAGCACAACCGGGAACTACGAGGACAACATCGTCGCGTACGCACGCCCCGCCTGAGGGTGCGTACCTTCACCGGTTATGACGCGCGTCCTCGTCACCGGAATGTCCGGCGCCGGCAAGACGACCGTCCTCGACGAACTGCGCCGCCGGGGATACGAGACCGTCGACACCGATTACGGCGGCTGGGAGCTCCCGGACGGCACGTGGGACGAACCGCGCATGGCTCGCCTGCTCGAGCAGCGTCCGGACGTAGTCGTGTCCGGCACCGTCTCGAACCAAGGAACGTTCTACGACCGCTTCGACCACGTCGTGCTGTTGAGCGCGCCCCTCGAGGTGCTGCTGGATCGAGTCATCCGGCGCACCAACAATCCGTACGGCAGCACGCCGGAACAACGCGCAGAGATCGCGAGCTATCTCGACGAGGTCGAACCGCTGCTGCGTCGCAGCGCCGACCTCGAGTTGGACGGGCAACTGCCACCGTCCGAGCTCGCTGACCGGATCGAAACTCTTCTGACGACCTGAGTATCGAATCCAGAGGGAAACTGGAACGTGTAGCGCTACCGTCGTGCCGGAGGCGCCGCATGAGCTCGAGAGTCGCGCACCGCGCGCTACTGACGGTGGCGTTGGCCGTGCTGGTGTCGGGGACGACCGGATGCAGTCGCGCGGTCAGTGGTCATCCGCTCGGACTCGCGGGACGCTGGCAGTCGACGGGCTACCAATGCCCCGCAGGCGTGATCCATCACGAAGTGATCGACATCGCGCAACACGGGTCGCGGCTGACCGCGACCAAGGTCGTCGGCGACAAGTGCGTGGGCAGCGGCCACCGGACATTCCAGGGTGTCCTGACCGGAACGACCGGCCGTGTCGATTGCTGGCTGGGCAGTATCGGGGTGACAGCGACGATCGCAGTGCGCAACGCGCCGCTCACCGTGCTGACCCCGAACAAGTTCACGGTCGCCTTCGCCGGCGACACGATCACCTACACCCGGACGGGCGCAGCACCGTCAACCACGGACGGCTCGAACTGGTGGGTGTGGTTGCTGCTGATCGTCCTCGTGATCGTGGTGGCGTTGGTTGCGTTCGCCGTCCGCAGGATGCGGCGTCGACGAGCTGCGCCCGCGTAACACTCTCGATTTACGCTGATTCGACGGCCTGGCCTGTCAGGCCTCGTCCAGTGCGTCGGCGACGCGACGGTGCGCCGTCCAGATCTCCTCGGGCAGATCGGTGAACTCGGACAGATGCGCGGCACGCAGTTCCATCTCCTGCTGCCAGCGACGCGTGTCGATACGCAGCAGCGTCGCGAGATCCTCCGGTGTGATGTCGACGCCGTCGAGGTTGAGTTCCTTCTCGGTCGGGACGATGCCGACCGGCGTCTGAGTGCCGGAGACCTCGCCGGCGTGCAGCGCGAGCAGCCACAGCAACGGCCGCAGATTGTCGCGGTAGCCCGGCCAGAGGAAATGCCCGTCGTCGGGGTCGGTCTGGAACCAGTTGACGTGGGCGAAGATCGGCTTCTCGCGCGCCGCACCGATGATCGCGAGCCAGTGCGCGGCGTACCGGCCTTCGGGGTACGACATGAACGGACGCATCGACATCGGGTCGTAGCGCAGCTGACCCTCGACGCCCTCGGCGGCGAAGGTCGCTTCGGCACCGAGCGTCAGCCCGTCGTAGATGCCCTCGGCCGGATCGAGGATCGCCCTGATGAGCGGTTCGCGGTCGCGGGTGCGGCCGCCGAAGATGATCGCGTCGACCGGGACGCCCTTCGACTCGTCGTAGTCGGGCGCGATGTTGGGGACGTTCGCCAGCGTGGTCGTGAACCGGCTGTTCGGGTGCGCCCACGGGGCGCTCGTTGCATCCGCGGCGCGGTCGGAGATGAGCTCGCCCGTCCAGTCGTGCCACCCGGTGAGGTCACTCGGCACCTGCGGGGTCTTGCCCTCCCACCACACCTCGCCCGTGTCGGGGTTGTAGGCGACGTTGGTGAACAGCGTCCCCGTGCCCTCGGCGATCGCGCCGAGCGCGGTCGGGTTGGTGACCTCGTTGGTGTCCTTCGCAACGCCGAAGACCCCGTTCTCGGGGTTGATCGCGTAGATCTTCCCGTCCTCGGGGTCGACGCGAAGCCACGCGATGTCGTCGCCGTAGAACTCGACGTGATACCGGTCGGCCAGCTCGTCGGGCGCAAGCATCATCGCGAGATTTGTCTTGCCGGACGCGCTCGGGAAGCCACCGCAGATGTGGTACTTGTGCCCGGTCTGCTTGTCGGTGATCCCGATGAGCATGAACTGCTCGGCGAGGAACTCACGCGACTTCCAGCCGTCGTAGGCCGCCTGGCGAAGGCCGTGCGCGATCTTGCCGAGTAGCGCGTTGCCGCCGTAGGAGGAGCCGAAGTGCAGGATGAGGCGCTCGTCGGCGACCGTGACGAAGTAGCGCTGGTCGTCCGGCGTGCCCTGGCCGAGGTTGTCGAGATCGCCGGTGACATGGACACCGCGCACGAAGCTCGCGGGCTCGGCGAGGTTCTCGACGTGTGCGATGCCCACGCGCGCCATGCGGATCATGTGCAGGACAACCGTGCGGTGATCGGTGAGCTCGACGCCTGCGGCGTACGACTCGAGCGGCGATCCCGGAGGGGCCATCAGGTAGGGGACGACGTACATGGTCTTGCCCCGCGACGCGCCGCGCATGCGCTCTTCGAGCAGCGGCTTCATCTCACTCGACGGGCGCCAGTTGTTGTAGACGCCGGCATCGGTCGGGTCGGCAGTGGCGACGATCGTGCGATCCTCGGACCGGGCGGTGTCCTTGGCGTTGCTGCGGGAGAAGTAGCGGCCCTCGCCGACCGGGGTGATCTCACCGGCGGCCAGCGATTCTTCGATCAACCGCGCGTCATCGGCGGTGCTCACGACCTCGACAGCATCCGGTTCGGTCAGCGCCGCCCAGTACCGAACGAACTCCCGAACATGTGGGTTGTGGAGCCCAGCCCGATCGAGTTCGGCGTCGACGTCGACCATGGTTTTCTCGAGCTCCCCTCAAAGGGGCGCCTGCCGCCCCGATGCGATCTGTTCCTGGACGATATCTACCCCCGCATCGGCACCACGACTCGAAGGTCCCCCAGCGCTCGCAAACAAGATCCAGATCACATAGAGTGCGCTCGAATCCGGGAGGGACCGATGCGCAATCGCGTCTGTATTGCTGTGTTCGCCGCGGCTGTGGGAATCGCTGGACTGGCCGCTCCGCCGGCCTCGTCGGCGGCAGCAGGCACGGGTGCTCCGGCCTCGGTGACCGCGCTCACGCCGTTCGAGCAGAACGGGGCCGTGGTGTTGCGTTGGACGAACCCGCACACCCTCGACCGCGACATCGTGCGCATCACCCGCGGGCCTGGCGCTCCGGCGACGGTGCACGAGGGACGTGCGGTCAAGCTCGGCTCGCCGCGTGCGTCGAAGGCCATGTTGGGGAGGCTGCCGGCGGGACGGCAGTTCTCCGTCTCGGTCTGGACGCAGCGCGGTTCGAGGCTGTCACGCAAGACAACGACGAGCTTCACCACGCGTCCGGGCAAATCGGCTCGTAACAGCGCGCTGGCGGGTCAGGTCTTCGACAAGGCGGGCCACCCGCTGCACAACGCGATCGTGCTGGCCTATGACTACACCACCTTTGCCAGTCTGTTCCGCAGCCGAACGGATCAGACTGGACAGTTCCGCCTGCTCGTGCCCGGCGGTCATTACGAGATCGCAGTGATCGGCGCGCGTGCACTGGGCGGATCGTCCGACCGGACGGGCTATCGGTTCGGCCTTCGACGCGTCACGGTCCGGCCGGGGAACGTCACCGACGGCATTCACTTCGCGCTGGCCGCTGCCGGGGCGATCAGTGGTTCGGTGACTGATTCCGGCGGAAACCCGCTGGCCGGAATATCGGTCCAGCCGAACGCGGCGCCGGCCTACCTTCAGACAGATCTCGGGATCTCCTTCGGAGAGCTCGACCCGCTCACCGGCGCGCGCACCAACCGCTCCGGGCACTACGTCGTGAAGGGCCTGTCCCCAGGAACGGACGTGCCGTGCTTCGACGCAGCCGGATTCGGTTCGCGATGTGCGACCGCGTCGGTTGCTGCCCGCGCCGGGCACGTCGCATCGGCGCCGACGACGAGGCTCGAGTCGGCTGCGAAGACACCGCACGGTTCGATCGCGGGAACGGTCTTCGACGCCAAGTCGCACCCGGTGTCGAACGCGATCGTTTTCGCCGGCGAGGGTTCGTCGGGCGCGGAACTCGAGGTCCACGCGAACAGGCAGGGTCAGTTCTCGCTCCGCAATCTGGCGGCCGGGCCGTGGCAGGTGTGCGCCGAGCAGACAAGCCTCGGCGAGGGTTCCGGGCCCAGCGCCTGCCGAACAGTCAGGGTTGCTGCGAATCACACGACGACCATCGAGTTGCGGCTGCCTCCGACAGGCGCGCTCAGCGGCCTGGTGCGAGGCCCGTCCGGACGGCGGCTCGGCAGCGTCCAGATCAGCGCGTCCCACGAGACCGCCCACGGCGGCTCGACCTACGACGGCGCGACCGACCTGAACGGTGCCTGGACGCTCAACGGTCTGCCGCCGGGCGCCTACACCGTCTGCATCTCCGCGGAAGGGGCATCGAGCGCAGCCGACCCGACCGGCGGTCGCTCCACGTGCCTGCACCACATGTTCGAGGTGGTCGCCGGCGCCGACCGCATCGGCGTCGACCACACGTTGGCGCCGGGCGGCGCGGTCGCCGGGACGATCACCGACAGCTCCGGTCACCCGATCGTGAATGCGGGTGTCGTCCTGATCCGTGGGCGCGGTCTCAACCCGGGTTATGCGAGCACCACGTCCGGACGCGACGGTCACTTCCGCATGACGGGCCTTACCCCGGGCCTCTATCGCGTGTGCGGCGAGCTCGACTACGCGAGCGGAACCAGCACCACCGGTTGCCGCGCACATCGGGTGACCGTCAAGGCCGCAAGGGTGGCCAAGGCAGGTCGCGTCGCCCTGCAACCGGCGTCGTCGCTGACCGTGTCGGTACATGACGGTTCTGGACACGCTTTGTCAGGCGTCGACGTCGCCCTGCTGCGCGCGTGCCGGGGCGATGGCTGTTCGACGCAGCCGGTCTTCAGCGCGACGAAGGCAGTTGTTGCGACCGCCAGCCAGACCACCGGCCTGTCTGGTCGGGCAGTGTTCCAGGGCCTACGTCCGGGGCACTACGTGGCGTGTGCGCTTGCGTACTACGCGGCGTCCAGTGCGCCGGTGCCGGCGACCGGGTTCGCCGACAAGTGCGGCAGTAGCACCTTCTCGGTGACCGTGAGTCGCGGCCAGGCTTCATCGACGGCCCTGTCGCTCGATCCGGGCGCGGCGGTGACCGGGCTCGTACAGGATTCGCAGGGCAATCCGCTGGCGGGTGTTGCGGTGCACGTCGGGGGATCGGCGGCATTCGACTACACCAACGAGTACGGGTTCGACGATCCGTCCTTCCCGTCGCCGCGCAACGACGTCCGTACCGATGCGACCGGTCACTACCTGATCCGGTCGGTCGTGCCTGGTTCGCGGACGGTTTGCGGGGTGGCTCCGCCGCGTCTGGGTGTGCGGCGCACGTGCCTGTCGAACAAGGTGTCGCTCACCGCGTCGACTTCGACGCAGGCACCGACGCTGGTGATGAACTCGGCAACGCATGCGCAGCGTCTGAGCAGCGCGGCGCCGGTGAGCCGCCCGACGATTCCGACGGCGCGGCTGATGCCGCAGAGCCGGCGGATCCCGGTGATCAACTCGACGGGCTGGCCGGAGTTCAGATTGTTGCCACAGTCCAAGCCCTAGTGTCGACCGCATGGTGGTGGAGCGGTTCACCGACAGCGACGGCATCGAGGTGGCGCTGCGGCGCTGGTCGGTCGATGCGCCGCGCGGTGCAGTCGTTGTCGCGCACGGCGCGTCCGAACATTCGGGACGTTACGAGCGCTTCGCGCAGGCTCTCAACGTGGACCGCTGGTCGGTCCTGGCGCCCGACCATCGCGCGCACGGGCTGACGGCGGCGTCGACCGGTGTCGGCAGGCCCGGGCCGCGCGGCATGGACGGAACGCTGGACGACCTCGACGAGGTCGTCCAACGTGCGCACCGTGAAGTCGGCGACGCCCCGGTCGTGCTGTTCGGGCACTCGCTCGGTTCGATCATCGCGCTGCGCTACGCCGAAGCGCGGGCGGGCGCTCTTGCCGCGCTCGTCCTGTCCGGCCCGATCGGTGCGATGCCGGGCGTTCCGGAGGCCATCGAGCAACTCGACGGCGCGGTGCAGGCGGGAATGGGCGATGCACCGATGGACGCGCTCGGCGCCTACAACGCGCCGTTCGAGCCTGCACGGACGCCGTTCGACTGGCTTTCTCGCGACGAGGCCGAGGTCGACAAGTACGTCGCCGATCCGATGTGTGGTTCGCAGCATCCGCTGACCTACGGCTACATGCAGGCGGCGTTCGGCACCTTGCGCGACGAGATCAACGAGGTCGAGCGCGTGCCGTCCACGTTGCCTGTGCTGCTCACCGCGGGTGAACGCGACCCGGTGGGTGGGTTCACCGAACACGTCCGGGCGTTGGCCGAGCTGCTGCGCGGCGCCGGCGTCACTGTGAGCGAGAAGTACTACCCGGATGCACGGCACGAGATCCTGAACGAGACGAACCGCGACGAGGTGACCGCCGACATCATCAGGTGGATCGACTCGGCGGCGTCGCGCTGACCGGGCGCTGCGTCGCAACGACGGCCACCAGCGCCAGGACGACGCTCGCGATTGCGTACCACGCACTTGATCCGCTGAGGTTCGACCCGCTCGATACGGGAAGGTAGTCGACGTAGCGGCGAGGCGTGCCGAGGCTGATGGTCGTACCCATGCTGCTGTTTCGGTACGAGACGGCGAGGGCGGTCAGAGCACCTGCCGCGGCCACTGCAACGAGTGCGACGACGGTCGTGCGCATCGGGCTGGGTCGTGCGGTAACACGGACCAGTGCGAGCACCAGGACGGTCGCGGTGAATACAGCCACGGCGATCAGAGCAGCGAGTCCCCACCGCGGCGTCGCGTAGACCGTCGGCAGGTGAGGCGGGGTCGGCGAACCCACGTACGTCGCCCAGCCTAGTTCGACTTCACCGCGCAGAGCGGGCACGACCATCGGCGCCACGGCAGCAGCGACGGCAAGAACGGCACATCCCACTGCGAGCCGGAGGGATCTGAACGCGGCCGAGGCAGTGATGACGAGCAGCACCACCGCAGCCCGTCCGAACCAGAATGCCGCCGGCTGATCGGCCGAGAACTCGCTCAACGAGGGCGCGCCCCCGAAGCTGTCGAGGTATGGCGCGAAGCCCACCCCGATCGCAGTCGCAGCCGCGACCACGGTGATCGTCCGCGGCACGTTCATCCGGTGAGTGTGTCAGAGGGTTGCGCAGTTTGATTGAGTTGTCAGGTGCGATACGCCGACCGCCCCACTGCTGAGGAACACATCGACATCGCCGCACCGCCTGATCGGGTGTGGCGGCATGCGAGCGACATCGCGTTGTCGGTCGGCGTAAGTCCCGAACTGATCGGTGTGGAGTGGGCAAGCGGCGAGGGCGACGAGCCGTGCGTCGGACGTGAGTTCGTCGGCACGAACACCAACAAGTACTACGGCACGTGGCAGACCACAGCGACCGTGATCGAGTGCGACGAGCCGCGGGTATTCGGCTGGGTCGTCGGTGACCCGGCGAACCCGAACACGTCCTGGCGCTACACGCTCACCGCGACCGACGGCGGTACACGGTGCACGCAATGGATGCAGCTGGGCACCGGCCCGTCCGGACTCACGACTGCCATCGAGCGCATGCCCGACAAGGAAGAACGCATCGTCGAGAACCGGATGACCCAGTTCCACACCTGGATGCGCTCGAACCTCGAGACGATCAAGCAGCGCGCTGAGGCGCAGTGATGCGCACGGCGACGACTGTCGAGTTCGGCACCGACTGGCAGGCCACCGCCGACTTCGTCGTCGAAGCCGAGCGGCTGGGTCTCGACGTCTGCTGGGTCGCCGAAGCGTGGGGCGCCGACGCCGTTGCGCCGCTCGGCTATCTCGCGGCGCGTACTTCGCGGCTGCTGCTCGGGTCGGGTGTCGTGCAGGTCGGTACTCGCTCGCCGGTCGCGATAGCGATGGCCGCGATGACGTTGCAACACCTGTCTGACGGACGGTTTCTGCTCGGGCTCGGCAGCTCAGGACCGCAGGTGCTCGAAGGTCTGCACGGCGTCCCGTTCGATCGTCCGCTGACACGGATGCGCGAGACGATCGAGATCGTCCGGGCTGCTTGCGCGGGCGACAAGATCGACTTCCACGGAACGTTGCACGACATCCCGCTCGCCGGTGCTCGCCCGATGCGGCTGGCGAGTGATCCGGTGTCCGTCCCGATCTATGTCGCGTCGTTGTCGCCGCGGATGTTGCAGCTCACCGGCGAGCTTGCCGACGGCTGGCTCGGGACGAGCTTCGTCCCCGAGGGTGCGAGCGCGTATTTGGATCCGTTGCGCTCCGGCGCAGGATCGACTGGACGGACCTTGGCCGACCTCGATGTCTGCCAAGGTGCCGAGGTCGCATTCGCCGTCGACGAGGACGAACTCGCGCGCATGGTCGACGCGCGGAAGAAGGAACTCGCATTCAGCCTCGGCGGCATGGGCTCGGAGTCGACGAACTTCTACAACGACGCCTACAGCCGGCAGGGTTGGGCCTCGGCAGCCGCCGAGATTCGTCGCCTGTGGCTTGCCGGTCGTCGCGACGATGCAGCAGCGTTGGTGACCGACGAGATGGTGCTCGCAACGACGCTGGTCGGTACCGAGGAACGCGTTCGTGAGCGGTTGCGCGTGTGGCGCGACACCGGCGTGACGACTGTGCGGTTGTATCCCGCGGGGGAGACGCTGGACGAGCGACTCACCACGTTGGGCCGAGCGATGGACATCGTCCGTTCGCTGTGACACATCAGAATCGTCATATATTTCTGCGGATTCTCGCTCCGCAGCTCTGGTGTTTCTTCCTCGGAAGAGATAGAATCGAACATGTGAGCGCAGCATCGTTGACCGGCACGGCAGTGCTGGATCGGCTGCGCGAATCCAGAGGCTTCGAAGCAGGTCCATCGAGGTCGAAGCAGCTGGGCCTGATCGCGCAGGTCGAGGCGGAGGGGCTCGCGTTCGATCTGGGGGCGAAGAACACGGCGGTGTTGCTGCGTGATGCGCTCAAGATCGGTGGGCGTGATGCGGCCGGTCGGGTGCGGCTGGCGGCGGCGGTGACGCCGCGGCGCACGCTGACCGGCGAGACGGTCGAAGCGCAGCATCCGCAGACCGCGGCCGCGCTGGCCGAGGGGGCGATCTCGACCCGGGCCGCGGCCACGGTCGTGGCGATGACGGACAAGATCGACGACCTGCTCGCCGACCAGTCGGCGCCGCTGTTCGAGACGCGCGCTGCTCGACTTCGCTCGTGACCACGACCCGGACTTGCTGGCCCGCTTCGCGAACGGCCTGTACGCCCGGGTCGATCAGGACGGGGCGTTTCGTGACATCGAGGCCGCGCACCGGCGCCGCAGCCTGTCGCTGCGCCGTCGTGCGGACGGGTCAGCGTCGATCGCCGGCGAGCTGACCTGCGAGGCGGCCGAGTACCTCGAGACCCTGTTCGACACCCTGGCCAAGCCGCACCACGGGCCCGGACGGTGAGCGTGACCCGCGCACCCCGGGTCAGCGCCGCCACGACGCGCTGCTCGGCGCCTTCAAGATTCTTTACTCCTCCGGCTCGCTGCCCACCGCGAACGGCTGCGCCACCACCCTCGTGCTGACCGCGACCGTGGGCGAGTTCGCCGACGGCACCGGCATCGTGCACACCGCCCACGGCTACGCGGTCCCGACCGCAGTCGCCGACCGGTGGCTCGACCCCAAAGCGAAGGCGATCCTGGTCCTGCTGTCGAAGACGAAGTGCGATCCTCGCCTACTCCGACCAGCACCGGTTGTTCACCGAACAACAACGACTGGCCATGTTCGCCAGGGACAAAGGCTGCTCCTACCCGGGCTGTGATGCGCCCTTGTCGTGGACCCAGGCACATCACGTAACGGATTTTGCCAAGACCAAACGCACCAGCGTCGACGACGGCACCCTGGTCTGCCGGCAGAACCACGCCATGTTCGAACAGATGGGCTGGCAGTCGATCATGCTCAACGACCTACCCCACTGGGTCGCCGCCTGCCTGGGTCGACCCGGACCAACGACCACGACGCAACACCATGCACGACTGCCCCGAACCGACCCATCTGACCGGCGCTGAAGCATGCCTTCCAGCGCAACCGCACCTCCCAGCGAGGACTCCCCGGTCTCTCGACTACGTTCGGACCGGACCGAACGAAGCGCAACTCGAGCCTCCGCGTTACTCACCTTCGCTGCGCCTTTGGTCTTGTCCCTCAGGGTCACGGCGGTTGCAGACGCCGGTCCTCAAGTTCGCCGGGTCTGTGCCGATAAGAACGCCGATGGCTACCTTGACGACTGCTGGGCGGCAGGTGTCGCAGCGGGGTCCGATGCGGCCTCGGCGTCTGGTCAGCGTCCGCGCCAAGCGAGGTCGGCGGCTCGGCTCACACGCGTTCCGGGCCGTGGACCTTTTCGCGCTGGTCGTGGTGACTGCCGTGGCCTGTGACGGCCAGTCGCCGGCTTCGTTGCTGGACACGCCGGTCGGAGACGTCCTGCCGTTCGCGTTCGCTGCGCTGGTCTTCGCTCGGGCGCTCCACTCTCTGGGCCTGTACCGGTTCCTCCGCAGCGAGAGCGTGGTGCGGCATTTCCTCCGGATGACTGCCGGGTGGGCGGTCGCCGTGGTGACTCTCCTGATCACCTACCGGCTCGGCCACAACCAACCTTCGAGCGCGGCGTGCGTGCAGTGGAGCCTGCTAGCGGCCGCAACGCTGACCGGCCTGCACGCCGGGTGGTGGATGACGGTGCGGGCATGGCGAACCGCCGGTCGGTTGACTCCGAATCTGGTCATCGTCGGGGCCAACAGCCAAGCCGAACGCATCATCAGCGACGCGATCGCGCGTGGCAACGTCAACATCGTCGCGGTCTTCGACGACCGTGGCGAGCGCAGCCCGCGCGCGGTGCTCGGCGTGCCTGTCCTGGGCGACATCGACGCGCTTCTCGGTCATCGGATCATTCCCTACATCGACCGGATCGTCATCGCCATCGACCCCGGCGCGACCAGCCGAATCGCTGACATCAGCGCCCGGTTGGCGGTGCTGCCGAACGAGGTCACCCTGTTCCTTGACCAGGACGCCTCCGCGAGTGGGCCGACAACGCTGGCGCGCCTGGAAGACCTGGACCTCGCCGATCTCAACCGCGGGGCTGACATAGACCGCAGGGCGTTCGCCAAGCGGCTGCAGGATCTGCTCATCGCTGGGCCGGCACTGCTTCTGGCCAGCCCGCTGCTGCTACTGATCGCGGTCCTGATCAAGCTAGACAGCCGCGGGCCGGTCATCTTCCGTCAGCGTCGCCACGGATTCAACAACGAAGAGATAGTCGTCTGGAAGTTCCGATCGATGAGTGCCGACGCGGCTGACGCCCGGGCCGAACGACAGGTTGCCGCCAACGACGCGCGAGTAACCCCGATCGGGCGGTACCTACGCAAGTGCAGCCTCGATGAGCTACCCCAACTGGTCAACGTGCTGCGAGGCGACATGTCGCTGGTCGGGCCGCGACCACACGCGATCGGTATGAAAACCGACGACGTCGAGTCCGCCAAACTCGTCAGCGCGTACGCCCACCGCCACCGCGTCAAGCCAGGTATCACCGGCTGGGCTGCAATCAACGGCTCGCGCGGCCCCCTGCACACCCCAGAAGACGTGCACCGCCGCGTAGCCCTCGACATCGACTACATCGCCCACCAATCATTCGGCCTCGACCTGAAGATCATGGCCCTCACCCTGCCCAGACTCCTCGGCGACCGCCAGGTCACCCGCTGAGCAGACGGCCGACCTCGAGCCGACGACGGGTGGACTCGCAAATTCGTCCTGCAGTTCTGTCGGTGCGTCCGCATCGTCGACCAACGCGCGCTGCATCCACATGACGTCATGCCACGCGCCGTGCTTCCAGCCGATACGACGATACGTCCCCACCAACTCGAACCCCATCGCACGATGCAGTCCGACGCTCGCATCGTTGGGCAACGTCATGCCGGCGACCGCTGTGCGGTAGCCACGCTCGAGCAGACTCTCGAACAGCGCCGAGTACAACGCTCGGCCGGCCCCGGTGCGGCGTCGACCGAGCTCGAGATAGACGCTCACCTCGCACGAGAAGCGGTACGCAGCGCGCGCCTTGAACAGACTCCCGTAGGCGTAGCCGCGCACGCCGGCGTCGTCGAGTACGAGCCACGCATGGGTGCGCTGAGCCGCAGCGATGCGCTCGGCCATCTGCTCCGGCGTCGGCGGATCGGTCTCGAAACTGATCGCCGTGTCGCGGACGTACGGCGCGTAGATCGCGGCGCACGCCGTCGCATCGTCAGCGGTCGCGTTGCGGACGATCACGCGCTCGCGCGACCCCACGCCTGCGCCGTCGAATCGTTCATGGCCCCATGCTCCGAATTCCGTATGGCATAACGCGGTCAGGCGTGTTTCCGCAGTGTCTCGTGGTTCAGAGCTCGACCGTGGAACCCACGCCGGACGCCGCCGCAGCTCGGAGCACGAGGGCGGCCGCCGCGGCGTCCTGCACACCGACGCCGACCGACTTGTAGAGCGTGAACGACTGCATGCCGACCGACTCGCCCAGTTCGCCGATCTCGCGGACATCGGCGGGATCGAGCAGCCCGGCCGCGACTGCGCCGGTCAGTTCGGGCGCGCCCGACGGCGGCGGCGCGAGCGCCGACTCACGCGACTCGACGACGACGAGGGAGTCTCTGACCGTGTCGAGGTCGACCTCACCGCTGCCGGCCGGGTTGTATCCGACCGAACAGACATGCACGCCGCGCGGCAGCCATTTGCGCTCGATCACCGGCTCGGCCGCATGGGTGCACAGGCACACGATGTCGGCCGCGCGCACGGCCTCCTCGATCGACGCGACGGCACCCGCGCCCGTCTCAGCTGCAATGTGCGCGACATGTTCGGCATTGCGTCCGGCGATCAGGATCGGGCCCACGCCGCGCTCTCGGGTGAACGCCGCAAGATGCGCTCGTGCGAGCGCGCCTGTCCCGATCACCGCGACCGTGCGCGCGTCCTCGCGCGCCAGCAATCGCGACGACAGCACCGAGCCGGCAGCCGTGCGCGCATTCGTCAGGTACTCGCCGTCCATGATCGCGAGTGGCGAGCCGTCGTCCGGATCGAAGCAGCACACCAGCGCCTGGTGCGATGGCCGGTCGGCGTTGTGCGGGAACTGGGTTACCAGCTTGGCTGTGAGCGCGCGCGCCGACGGGAGGTAGGCAGGCATCGCCGCCAACATCGCGTCGGACTCGGCAACACGCGCGGCTACCCGCGGCGGGACGACCGCGCGTCCCGCGCTGAACTCCCGCATTGCGTCACCGAGCGCGTCGACGAGCTCACGCAGGTCGAGCAGCTCGACGACGTCGTCACGGGACAAGACCAGCACAGGGTGAGGCTAGCTGTCTCCTTGGCTGAGCACGCTCTCGCGAACCTTGGCGATGGCGAATCCCCATGCCTGGTTGAGCTTGACCTTGCCGGGGATCGAAATCTCCTCGGGATTGGTCAGCACGTCGAGCAGCACCGGACCCTCGTGGGCGAACGCATCGCGAACCGCGTCGTCGAGTTGGTCCGGATCCTCGACGCGCACCGCATGCATACCGATCGCGCGAGCCACGGCCGCGAAGTCCGGGTTCTGCAAGACAGTGCCGAACTCGGGCAGCCCGCCCTGTTCCTGCTCGAGCTTCACCATGCCCAGCCGGCCGTTGTCGAACACGACGAGTTTCACCGGCAGGTCATAGGTCACCGCGGTGATCAGATCGCCGAGCAGCATCGACAAACCACCGTCGCCGCAGAACGCGACGACCTGCCGCTTGCGGTTGAGCGCCTGCGCGCCGAGAGCCTGCGGCATCGCGTTCGCCATCGATCCGAGATTGAACGATCCGAGCAGTGCGCGGCGGCTCGTCATGGTCACGAACCGCGACAACCAGACCGTCGACATGCCGGTGTCGGTCGTGAACACCGTGTCCGGCGACGCGTGGCGGTCGATCGCCTGCGCAAGCGCCTCGGGCCGGATCCGGTCGGACGTGTTGTCGAACTTCTCGCGCACACGTCCGATCAGGCTGTCGTCGAAGTCCGGTTTCGTGAGGGCGGACTGACGGTCGCGCCAGGTCCGGTACGTGTCGCGGCTCTTGTCGAGATGCGCGGTCGATTCCTTCGGTGTGACGCGCGCGAGCAACTCGCGCACCGTCGGCACACTGTGACCCACGAGCCCGAGCGTCACGTGCGTGCGTCGCCCGATGTGTTCGGGACGGGCGTCGATCTGGATCACCGTCTTGCCCTCGGGATACCAGTCGCGGTACGGGAAGTCGGTTCCGATCATCAGCAGCACATCGCCGCCGTCGAAGGCGACCGTCGAACCCGGGTTCCCGATCAGGCCGCTCTGGCCGACCTCGAACGGATTGTCCTTCTCGAGACCCTCCTTGGCCTTGAGCGACAACACCATCGGCGCCTTGAGCCGGTCGGCAAGTGCGAGAACGCCGTCGCGCGCCTCACGCGCACCGATGCCCGCCAGCAGCGTCACGGTGTCCGCTTCGTTGATCAGCGCGGCAGCGCGATCGAGCGCCTCCCCGTCGGGAACCGTCGGCGGGTGGGCAGCCACGACAGTCGGCGCAGCAGTGCCCTTCGGCACGTCCTGCCCGCCGACATCGCCGGGAAGCGTCAGTACGGCCACGCCTGGCGTGTTCAGCGCGGCTTGCAACGCCTGCTCGAGCAGCGTGGGTGCCTGTTCCGGCGACGTGATGGTGCGGTTGAACGCGGCGACGTCACGGAAGAGCGCGTCGTTGTCGACCTCTTGGAAGAAGTCCGTCCCGAGCTCCGCGAGTGGCACCTGACCGCAGATGGCGAGCACGGGCGCGTGCGACTTCTTCGCGTCGTAGAGCCCGTTGAGCAGGTGGATCGAGCCCGGCCCGACCGTTCCCATGCAGACGCCGAGCGTTCCGGACAGTTGCGCCTGCGCGCCGGCGGCGAACGCGCCGGCCTCTTCGTGCCGCACGCCGATCCACTCGATGCGATCTTCTCGCCGGATCGCGTCGGTGACCGGGTTCAGCGCGTCTCCGACGACGCCCCAGATGGTGCGCACGCCCTGGTCGGCCAAGGTCTTGACGATCAGTTCTGCAACGGTTGTGCTCACGCGAGGCCCCCGCGGAAGTGCGCAGTGTTGTTTGCGGAGCAGTTTCGTCGGGTGTTCATTCGATTCGTCCTCCGGTCTGGCGGCGGAAGCTGTCGGGACTGGCCGCGTTCCAGTCGTCGGCCCAGCCGGCGGGAACGTCGTCGAGCAGCTCGCGCGGCCCGAGCCAGTCGTAGAGCTCGAGATAGGTCCTGGTGTGGACGTGGTCGATGCGGCGCATCAGCATGGCCGGATTCAG
Organism: uncultured Actinomycetota bacterium; assembly: GCA_963754285.1. GTDB lineage: Bacteria > Actinomycetota > Actinomycetes > Mycobacteriales > Jatrophihabitantaceae > RYN-133. The sequence goes on along the minus strand of CAVWFN010000006.1, from coordinate 297,824 downwards.
CTCGTGCGGACCGGCCAGTCCGAGCGAGGCGATCATCTGCTGCGACTGCGCGACCGTCGCTGCCTGGTACTCGGCGACGCGACTGGTCTTGTCGGCCACGACGAGGGCGCGGGCCCGCTTCGGGTCCTGTGTCGCGACGCCGACCGGGCACTGGTTCGTGTGGCAGCGCTGCGACTGGATGCAGCCGACGGCCTGCATCATCGCGCGAGCTGCGTTCGTGTAGTCGGCGCCCTGGATCAGGCGCTTGACGATGTCGACGCCGGTTGCCACCTTGCCGCTCGCGCCGATCTTGATCCGATCGCGCAGCCCCGTCCCGACCAACGCGTTGTGCAGCGTGATCAGCCCGTCGGTCAACGGCATCCCGACGTGGTCCTCGTATTCGATGGGCGCCGCGCCCGTCCCGCCCTCGGAACCGTCGACAACGATGAAGTCGGGCGTGATCTGTTCCTCGGCCATCGCCTTGCAGATGGCGAGCAGTTCGTGGCGGTAACCCACGCACAGCTTGAAACCCGTCGGCTTCCCGTCGGCCAGTTCACGCATCCGCGCGACGAAGTGGACGAGTTCGCGCGGCGTCGAGAACACCTTGTGCGCTGCCGGGCTGACACACTTCTCGCCCTTCGGCACGTTGCGGGCCTTCGCGATCTCGTCGGTGACCTTGGCGGCGGGAAGGACGCCGCCGATGCCAGGCTTCGCGCCCTGGCTCAGCTTCAGCGACACGCACTTGATCTGGTCCTGCGCGGCCTTGTCGCGGAACAGGTCCGGATCGAAGTCGCCGTCCTTGGTTCGCGCGCCGAAGTAGCCGCTGCCGATCTCCCAGATCAGGTCGCCGCCGTTCTCGAGGTGGTAATCGGTCAGGCCACCCTCGCCGGTGTCGTGGGCGAAGCCGCCGCGCTTCGCACCGGCGTTGAGTGCGCGGATGGCGTTGGCCGACAGCGCGCCGAAGCTCATGGCGGACACGTTGAGCAGCGCCATGTCGTAGGGCTTCGTGCAGTCAGGCCCGCCCACGCGCACGCGCGGCTGCTCCTTGTCGGGCTCGCGCGGCGCCGACGAATGGACGACGAACTCGTAGCCGACCTCGTTCACATCGAGTTCGGTGCCGTACGCCTTCTCGCCGTGAATACCCTTCGCGCGTTCGTAGACGACCGAACGCGTGTCACGGTCGAAGGGACGGCCGTCGAAGTTGCGCTCGATGAAGTACTGCTGGATCTCGGGACGGATCTTCTCGAGCAGGAACCGCATGTGCCCGGCGACCGGGTAATTGCGCAGGATCGAGTGCCGCCGCTGCAGCACGTCGTGCCAGGCGATCGCAGCGAGTGCTGCGAAGACGACGACCGCGATCCACCAGGCCGGGCTCCAGAACAGCGCGGCGAACAGGGTGGCGAGAAGGACGAGGGTGAGGACCGGGGGTATGACGCGCGAGAGCAACGATGACCTCAATGCGATAGGCAGCCCACAAGGTGCTTGTTCACCCGGCCGCTATAGCGACTTACCCCTCTGCCGGGATGGCAAACGGCCAGAGCCTGCCGATCTCTCAGTGCGCTCAGGCGGAGAGCGCCGCGTCCTCTTCGAGACCGAGGTGACGCATCAGGTTCGCCGAGAACTTGTCACCCATGCGCGTCATCGTCGCCTGCATGACGCGCCGCACTGCGGGTGCGGCCCGGCGCGGCAGCGGAAGTTCGACCTCGAGGGTCAAGCTGATCTTGAGCGCCGTGCCGTCGGCTGTGTCGCTGAGGTCGTACCAGCCCTCGGCGCCGGCCCGCTCGCGGGCGCCCGACGGTGGCTGGTGGGTGTACTCGATGCGGCGGCCGTCGTCGAAGCGCATTTTCTCGGTGAACGCGGGGCTGATGCTCACGCCGAGCGCCGAGATCTTGGTCATGTGCCATGTCCACGTGTCGCCGTCGGCATCAATGCGCCGCAGCAGCGGCGTGAGCCGGGGGAGCAGGTCGGGATCGGTCAGCGCTGCCCAGATGTCTTTACGGGCCGCGGGGACGATCGCCTCGGACTCGGTGGTAGCTGTGAACCGGGTCATATGCACATCATTCCCATCGGCACTCGAACCGACACATGTAGGTGATGTGGACCTCGTGTGCGTCCTCAGGTGCGCTTACGCGCCGTGTCCAGGGCCCGCTGCGCCGCATCTCGGGCACGCGCGGCGGCCTTGCGTGCAGTTTCGGCCTCGCGGCGGCTGCGGTCGGCCTCGGAATGCCGGGTGCGCGCCTCGTCCAGTTCGGTTTCGAGTTCCTTGACGCGAGCACGCGCGTCCTCGGCGTCGGTACGGGCCGACTCGAGGGCCCGTTCGCGCTCGTCGAGCTCGCGCTGCGCGGCCTGCACGCCGTCCTCGGCCTTCGCGATCGCTGCGGAGAGCTCGTCGGCGCGCTTCTTCCGTGCGGCGCTGTTGTCGGCCTTCTTCGGGCCTGCCTTCTTCTTCGCAGGAGCAGGGCGGCGGGACGGAGGCGCGTGGTCGGGCGCGGCGACCGCACCCGTGAGGTCGACGGGTTCGAGACCGGTCGACGTCAGCGGGCGCATGAGCCGGCCGGTGCGCACAGCCTCGGCGGCAGCGTCGTCGGCGAGCGCGGCCTCGAGGGTCGCCTCGAACTCGCGCTGCGCCGAGTCGCCGACCTTCTTGTCCGTCAGTTGGTGAGCCAGCTCGGACAGGCTGCGGATGACCTGGTGCCGCTGCCGCGACATCGTCCGCAGCTCGGCGCCGTCGAGCGTGCGCTGGGCCTCGCGCAGCGCGGCGCCGAGATCGAGCAGGTCGTCGAGCTGATCGGTGCGGGCGACGACGTTGACGAGCCAGGTGCTGATGGACGGCTTGCGGAACTTCTTCACCGCGTCGGCGAGCTCACGTTCACCCTCGTCGCGGGCGGCCTTGGCAGCCTTGTCGCGGGCGGCGGTGAACTCGTCCGGTGCGAGCGCATACAGCTCGTCGGCGATCTCGGCCTCGCGTGCGCTCACGTTTCCGAGCGTATTGGTCAACCGACGCCTAATGCGCGCGCGAAGCCGTCCGGAACGATGAGATCGGACGGCGCCAGATCGTGCACCGACTTCTTGCCGAGCCCGAGCAGTGCCGAGTCGATCCCCATCCGCAGAAGGTCGAGCACGTTCTCGACGCCTGCCTGGCCGTTGGCGCCGAGGCCCCACAGGTACGCGCGCCCGATCATTACTGCGCGCGCGCCGAGGGCGAGCGCCTTGACCACGTCACCGCCGCGCCGCACCCCGCCGTCGAGCAGTACCTCGAGTTGGTCGCCCACCGCCTCGGCGATCGCGGGCAGGACGCGGATCGTCGCGGGCGTCCCGTCGAGGTTGTTGCCGCCGTGGTTCGACACCGAGATCGCCGTGACGCCGGCGTCGACGGCGCGCCTGGCGTCGTCGACGCGGGTGACGCCCTTCAACATGAACGGTCCGCCCCAGGTCTCGCGCAACCAGGAGACGTCCTCCCATGACGGCGGCGGGGTCTGCATCCACTGGCCGTAGACACCGAAGAAGGTTGGCGCCGGCTCGCCTGGCTCCTGCATGTTCGGAACGGTCAGATCGGGGATGTGTCTTGTGCGCAGATAGGTCGTGAGCCAGCGCGGATGAGTCAGCGCCTCGGGCGCGAACCGGACGGCTTCTTTGAGCGTGATCCGCTCGGGGATGTGCGGACTGCCCCAGTCGCGACCCATCGAGAACGACCAGTCGAGCGTCGCGATCGCCCCGACGGCGCCGGCCTTGCGGGCGCGCTCGAGCCGCCGCGCGATCTGTTCCTTCGAGCCGACCCAGTACACCTGGAAGAACGTCTGCGGGTTCGCCGCGACGACGTCTTCGACCGGCTTGCTCGCGAACGAGCTCAACCCCATCGCGACGCCACGGGCCGCAGCCGCGCGAGCGACGGCGACCTCTCCGTCCGGATGGACGGCCTGGACGCCGGTCGGCGAGATGATCACCGGCATCGAGATCGGCTGGCCGAGCACCGTGGTCGAGAGCTCGCGGTCGGCGGGCTGACCGGCGGTGTGCGGCGCGAACCCGAGTTCGGCGAATGCGGCGAGGTTGTCCTGGATCGTCCAGCCGCGCTCGGACCCGGCGACCAACGCGCTGTAGACAGATTTGGGCAGCCGCTTGCGCGCGCGCCGCTGGGCCTCGGCAACAGTTTCGAACCAGGGGTTCGGCATCGTGATCAGCTCCTGCGGGTGTCGACGCGAAGTGGTCGCCACACGGCGACCGGACGGAGTGCGCGCAGCGTTCGCGCGCGGGCGCTGCCGACCCACACGCCGGTGCCGTAGGCCACCTCATCGGCGACCGAACCGAGCGTGAACCGGAAGGGGTCGAGCACGCGTCGCCGCGCCCATGCGGCGAGCGGTGGGCCGAGCAACAACGCCGCAGCCGCGAAGCGCGCGCGTCGCATGCACAGCGCTGCGAGCAGCACGGGCGCGGCGAATTGGGTGAGATAGCGACCCAGCCCCAGCCAGGTCTGGCGGACCGCGTTCGCCATCGCGGGAAGCAGTCCGGCAATCGGCACGTCGGCTGCTCGCAGCGTCCGCGCGAGCGCGAGCGTGCCGATACCGGCTGCGCCGACGGCGAGAAGGGGCCGGCGGGCCAGCGCGGCGGCGACGGTGAGTGTCGGCCACGGATGCAGTACCAGTGGCGCGATCGCGTCCGGATGGCGCCGGGCGAGTGGGCCGGCCGACGTTCCGTACCGGAACCGCCGTGAGAGCAACTGCGGCCAGGTCGCGGGTTCGCGATGCGTGACGTGGACGGACGGCTCGTACCGGATGCGCCAGCCGGCGTTCGCGAGTCGCCACACGAGGTCGACGTCCTCACCGACGCGCAGGGTCTCGTCGAAGGCGACGCCGAGGTCGTGAATCGCCGACCGCCGGACGACGAGCGCCGCGCTGGGCACGTAGGTGATTCGCGACCGCGGCATGACCCGCGCGGGCAGGTCGCCGAGGTCGAGGCTGCCATGGTCTCGGGTGTAGCGGCCCGCCCACGAGTCGTCGGCCGCACCGACGATGCGCGGCGCGACCGCGGCGACAAGCGGGTCGGCCAGGTGCGCGAGCAGCGGGGCGAGCCAATCTGGCGGTGGTGCGCAGTCGCTGTCGACGAACGCAATGAACTCGCTCTGCACGTGCGCTAGTCCTGTGTTGCGTGCGGCGCCGGGGCCGCCGTTGGTCTCGCGGCGCACGACCCTCGCGTGGTGGTCGGCGCAGACCCGGGCGACGGCGCGGCCGTCGCGTGACGCGTCGTCGACGACAACGACAGGCACATCGCGTCCGAGCTTGGCGAGACAGCGGTCGAGGTCGGCGAGGCGGTCGTGCGCGGGGACGACAACGGTCACGTCGTGGGCCGTCGTCGTGGGCGGGACGGGGTGCGCCAGCCCGGCATCGGTCAGGCGACGCGCCAGCACCGCCGACGCCGGTGACGCCACCCGGCCGTCGCGAAGCTCGTCCCAGGCGCGGCGTCCCGTCTCGGTCAGGCGCAGCACCCGTGGGGGCGATCCGCCGAACCACAGATCGGCGCGCAACTGCTTCGCGGTCACGTCGAGGGTGAGCCCGAAACCGGTCGGCAGCGGCGTCGTCATATCGCTAGTCCACCGTCAACGGGGACTACCGCGCCGGTCATCGCCGCACCTCCTGCCCCGGCGAGGAATGCGATCACGGCCGCGACCTCGTCCGGTTGAATGAGCCGTCCGAGCGGTTGCTGCGCCGCGAACTCCTGCGCGGAGGCGAGCCCGTACAGCCGCGCGGTCTCGTCGAGCATCCGGGTCGCGGTCGATCCCGGGCTCACCGCGTTGGCGGTGATGCCGGTGCCGCCGAGTTCCACGGCGAGCGCGCGCACGAGACCGGTGACGCCGGCCTTGGCCGCGCAGTAGGCCGCGAGCATGGGCAGTCCCTTGGTTGCCGCGGCCGAGGCCACTGCGAGGAAGCGTCCGTTGCGTGGTTCGGGACGGCGCAGCAGCGCGGGGATCGCGACGCGCGCAAGCGTGAGCACCCCGCCGAGGTTCACGTCCAGGACCGCCTGTTGCGCAGCGACCGGCATCTCCCAGTGCGCAGCGCCGCCGGCCATCACGCCGGCCGCGGCGATCGCGGCATCGAGCCCGCCGAAGCTCGCTTCGGCCTCGGCGACGGCGGCGGCCAGCGCGGCTTCGTCGCGGACATCGGCCACGATCGGGTGCACCTGCGTACTCGCGACCGCATCGAGATCGGCGCGGGTGGCGAGCGGATACGGCAGCGCAGGATCGTCGCTCGCGACGTCCACAGCCACGACAGACCAACCTTGGGCAGCGAGCACGCGAACCGTGGCTGCACCGATCCCGCGCGCCGCGCCCGTGACGATGGCGGTACTCATCGGGTCTCCCGCCAGCGTGCGACGTGCTCGATGAGGTCGGCAACGAGCGTGGCGAAGACTTCGCGGCCCGCCTCGACGGTTGCGGTGGTCGGGTCGCCGAGCACCCCGGTCGCGGTCACGGCAAGAACGCCGCCCGCGCGCAAGGTCGGCATCAGTTCGGTGAGTGGACGGGTGTCGCCGACAACCGCACGATCGGCCCGTACGACGTCCGGACGCAGCACCAGTTGCAGCGAGGTCTCGACGTGCCCGGCATGCGGATCGCCGTCCCACGCCGGTTGGAACAGCGAGACGTCGCGACCTTCGGCGCCCAGCCGATCGACCGCGCGCGTGACCGGCCGCGCGTTTCCCCCGTGTGCGGATACGAACAGCACGTGATCGAAGGTCGCGGTGGCAGAGCGGGCCAACTCGATCACCAAGAGCTCGACCGCGTCTTGCCCGATAGAAAGCGTTCCTGCGAATCCGGCGTGCTCGCCGCTCGATCCATAGGGCACGGCCGGTGCAACCACGACGTCGTTGCGAGCGGCGGCCAACGCCGAGCACAGCGCCGACGCGATGTCCGTGTCGGTCGAGAGCGGCAGGTGCGCACCGTGCTGCTCGGTCGATCCGAGAGGTACGGCGAGGATCGTGTCGCCGCCCGCAACGTCGACCGTCGCGAGGTCACCCAGCGACGCGAACACCGGCCAACGGATTCTCGTCGCAGGCCTTCGCGGGCGGGGTGCGCACGGTCAGCGGCAGCAGGCGGTGCGAATGGTCGAGAGACGGTTTCGGTGCGCCGGCGCGGTCGGCCGACGCCAGTGCGGTCTCGCCGTACCCCTTCACACATTCGGGGTCGGGGCCGTCTAGGGGGAGCCCGGTGAAGAACTTCGCCGCCATGCAGCCGCCGCGACATGCGTCGAAGGCGGAGCAGGACGTGCACGCGCCGCCGGTCTGGGGCGACCGCAGCGACGCGAAAAGCTCTGACGAACGCCACACGCCGGTGAACCCGCCCTCGGCGCGCAGGTTGCCGGCGAGGAAGTTCTCGTGGATCGCGAACGGGCACGCGTACACGTCGCCGACAGGATCGATGAGGCAGACCACGCGGCCCGCGCCACAGAGGTTCAGCCCAGGCAGCGCGTCTCCGTAGCCTGCCAAGTGGAAGAACGAGTCGCCGGTAAGCACGTTCTCGCCGTGCAGCACGAGCCAGTCGTAGAGCTCGCGCTGTTGTTGCGCAGTGACGTGCAGGTCGTCCCAGACATCGGCGCCGCGCCCGGACGGCCGCAGCCGGGTGATGCGCAGCTGCGCGTCGAACCGGTCGGCGATCGCCTTGAATTGGTCGAGTTGGCCGACGTTGTGCCGCGTCATGACCACCGAGATCTTGAAGCCGCGAAAGCCGGCGTCGCTCAGATTCTGCATCGCGCGCAGCGCCGTGTCGTACGAGCCGCGGCCGCGGACCGCGTCGTTGACGTCAGCGGTCGCGCCGTCGAGTGAGATCTGCACATCGATGTAGTCACTGGCCGCGAGTCGCTGTGCGACCTCCGGCGTGATCTTGACGCCGTTGGTCGAGAACTTGACTCCGACGTGGTGCTCGGTCGCGTAGTCGACCAGTTCCCAGAAGTCCGAACGCACCGTCGGCTCGCCGCCGCCGATGTTCACGTAGAACACCTGCATCCGCTCGAGTTCGTCGATGACCGCCTTGCACTCGTCGGTGGTCAGTTCGCGTGGATCACGCCGTCCCGACGACGACAGGCAGTGCACGCACGACAGGTTGCATGCATATGTGAGCTCCCACGTCAGGCAGATCGGTGCATCGAGGCCGTACTGGAACTGTTCGACGAGGGGGAGCGGAGTCGTCGTCACGGGCGTTCCTCAATCATCCGAGATGTTGCGAGCGTTGCCAGCGCGGCCGCATATCGCGGCAGCTCGTCCGCCGCGACCCCACACGCGGAACACGCGTCACGCGCGGTGTCGCTCGCGGACAGCGCCTGGATGACCGAGAGCAGCTGCGGGCTCTTCAAGAAGGACAGCCGCCGCGTGCCGAAGTGGTAGAGCAAGGCGCCGAAACGCTCCGGACGGATCGAGACCTGCGGATTCAGCGTCCAGCGCGAATCGAGGTCGAACCGAGGCGGCGCCGCAACTTCAGTAGACACCGCACATGCCGTCGATGGAGACCTCTTCGACGAGCACGTCTTCGACCACAGCGGTCTCGTCGGACGCCTCGTCGACGGTCTGGGTGGTGGGTTCGTCGGTCATTTCGACTCCAATTCAATGATTTCGTCACTGAGTGCCGAATGACCGCGTACGTTAATGTCATCGCGTGACGGAAAGCAAGACCGCCGGCGAAATTGGCGAATCCCGACGCGGCCGCCCGCCCGGGACGAGTGCTCGCGCGCTCGAGGTCATTGCGATGCGCCTGTTCGCCGAGCAGGGCTTCGACGACACGACCGTCGATCAGATCGCGGCCGAAGCCGGCGTCAGCCGGCGCACGTTCTTCCGCTACTTCGAGTCGAAGTCCGAAGTGCTGTGGAGCGAGTTCGACCTCGAGGTCAGCGATCTGCGCCGCGAGCTCGCGGCGCTGCCCAAGTCGCTGGCGGTGATGGACGCCGTGCGCACCGCCGTACTCGCGGTCAACCATTACGGTCCCGCGGACGTCCCGGAGCTGCGCCTCAGAATGAGCCTGATCAGCGCGACGCCCGAGCTCGCCGCGGCAGCCGCCTTGCACTACGACGCGTGGGAGCGAGCGATCATCGATTTCGTCGCGGCGCGCTCACGGCAGCCTGCCGATTCGCTGTATCCCCTCGCGGTCGGACGCGCGACGCTGGCCACGTGTCGCGCGGCCTACGAGCGTTGGGCCACACGCGCGGACGCCGACCTCGGCAGGTACCTCGATGCCGGTTTGCGCGCGCTGGCTGCGGGATTCGCTGACGCGTCGATCGCTCGCGAGCCGCGTGCCGCACGGATCAGGTGAGTTCGCCGAGGTAGAACCGCAAGCCCTGGTCGTCGGTGCAGTCGCTCGTCGTCCCGTACGGCTGCCGTTCCGGGTCGGTCGCCGTGCCGCCGGCGGTGCGTACCCGCTCCACGGCCGCGGTGATGTCGTCGACGGCGAACATCGGGACGACGACGGGCTCGGATGCGCCACCGCGGAAGCCTGTCATCGGCGTCGGCCCGTCGACCTGCCGGCCCTCGGGCACGCTGCCGGTTCGGAAGGTCCAGCCGAACACGGCTTCGTAGAACGCCGCTGCCGCGTCGATGGACGGCTCCTCGACAGTGAGATAGGCGAGTTGTTCGTTCGGTGGCAGCTCGTCCCACACATAGACCGAGAACGGCAGACCCTGGTCGTCGGAGCAGTCCAACACGTCGTGGTGGCCCGGCTGCGCGGTGCCGCCGGCCGTGCGGACCCGCTCGGCCGAGGCGTCCAGATCGGCGACCTCGAACGCGCAGAACGCGGTCGGCGTGGTGCGGTCCGGCCACGCCTGCGCGCGCATCTCCGCCAACGAGACGACTTCGGTGCGGTACGGCGCACCCACGACCTCGCGGCGCGCGCCGTCCGGGTCGACATAGGTCCAACCGAGCACCGTCGCGTAGAAGGCGGCCGCGCGGGCGACGTCCTCGACCCACAGCGCGAAGTAGCCGACGTTGCCATTGATCCGTCGCGATGCTTGCACCGGGCCGTTGAGCATCCATCGGTGGCCGAACGGATCGCGCACGGTCGCGATGCGGCCGTACGGGTTGTCGGACGGTTCGCGCTCGATCACCGCGGCCTCGTCGCGGGCTCGTTCGGTCGCCGCGTCGACGTCGGACAGTTCGAGGTGCAGCGTGATGCTGGCACCTGCCGCGGGGTCGGGGGCGACGACGCCGATCTCGGGATGCGCGTCGGACAGGTACAGGTGCGCGCCGCCGAGGTCGAGCTCCGCGTGCCCGACGCGTCCGTCCGGCATCACGATCGGGTCGCCGACGGTGGTGGCGCCGAACACGCGCGAGTACCAGTCGATCGCGGCGCGGGCGTCGTGGACGGCGAGGTAGGGGGTGAGCGTGCTGGTCGTGACTGGAACGTCGGTCGCGGCCATCGGTGCGACTCCTCTCGGCAGGGCGAGGGCGCGCTCGAGCTGGGCGCGCAGCCTCGCGGCGAAGCCCGGGTCGGGGTCGAGCGGGACGTCGGTGATGCGCAGGGCGGCGAACGGATCGGTCACTGGTCGACCTCCTCTCCGGGGACGTAGGCGCGCCGGAAGGCGGCCCGGGCGCGGACGAGCAAACCCTCGGTCGCATGCACGCTGCGTCCGACGAGTTCGGCGACCTGGGCGACCGGGAGGTCGTCGAGGTAACGCAGGGTGAGCACCGCGCGGTGCTGCGGCGCGAGTTCGCCCAGCACGTCGCGGGCATGCAGGGCGTCGAGTTCGACGTCCCACGGGTCGTCTACCGAGGCGTTGGGGGCGACGGCGGCCAGATTGCGGGTTTCCCGCGCCCGGCGGCGCCAGTGGTCGGCGAGCTTGTGGCGGGCCACGCCGATCAGCCACGGCACGTCGACCGGCGGCGGATTCGGCTTGCGCACGGCGTCGACCGCAGCGAGAAAGGTCTCGGCGCTGAGGTCCTCGGCAAGCGACTGGGTGTCGCAGCGCACGCGCAGATACCCGTACACGTGCGGCAGCGCCCGGTCGTAGAGCTCGAGCAACCCGTGCTCCGCGCCCGCCGGCTGCCCGCTCACACCCTTAACGTCGCATCTCGGCGACGATCTCCGACGGTCGGCGACGACTTTTCTTCAGCGCGGTCGTCGGCCGACCGCGAGGTACCAGTCGATCAAGCCCGGATCGTCGACGCTGCCGGCGTCGAAGGCGTCCCCGGACACCGATCCGGTCAGCAACCGTTTCACCGGCACCTCGAGCTTCTTACCTGTTCGCGTGTGCGGGATACCGGGCGCGGCGAACACCTCGTCGGGGACGTGTCGGGGCGAGGCGTGGGTGCGTATCGCGTCGCGGATTCGCGCACGCAGCGCGTCGTCCAGTTCGGCGCCGGGCTCGAGGGTGACGAACAGCGGCATCCAGTAGCCGCCGTCGGGTTGATCGATGCCGATCACCAACGCCTCGGTGATCTCGGGCAGCTGCTCGACGGCTTCGTAGATGTCCGCGCTGCCCATGCGAATGCCGTTGCGATTGAGCGTCGCGTCCGAACGTCCGTGCATCACGAGCGTGCCGCGGTCGGTGATCGTGACGAAGTCGCCGTGGCGCCAGATGCCGGGATAGCTGCCGAAGTACGCGTCGCGGTACCGCGAGCCGTCGGGATCGTTCCAGAACATCACCGGCATCGACGGCATCGGACGAGTGACGACGAGCTCGCCGACCTCATCACGCACGCTGCGGCCTTGCTCGTCGAGCGAGTCGAGAGCTGCGCCGAGGTACGCCGTCGAGATCTCACCCGCCCACACGGGGACGGACGGTGCGCCACCGGCGAAGGCAGTGACCACGTCCGTCCCGCCGGTGATGGACGCGACCTGCACGGACGCCCCGACGTGCTCGCCCACCCAGTGATAGGCCGGCGTCGGCAGAGTCGATCCGGTGACACCGAGAGTGCGCAGCGCGGACAGATCGTGGTCGGCGCCAGGGTTGACGTCGGCCTTCGCGCACGCCGCGAGATACGCCGGCGAGGTTCCTAGCACCTTCACACCGAGGTCGGCCGCGAGCGCCCAGACCGCGTCGGTGGTCGGGTGCGCAGGGCTGCCGTCGTAACACACGATCGTGGCGCCGACGAGCAGTCCGGCGACCTGGAAATTCCACATCATCCAGCTCGGCGTGGTGTACCACCAGAACCGGTCGCCCGGCCCGAGGTCGCACTGCAACGCGACGGCTTTCAGGTGCTCGAGCAGGACGCCGCCGTGCCCGTGGACGATGCCCTTCGGCAGCCCGGTCGTGCCGGATGAGAACAGCACCCACAGCGGATGCGCGAAGTCGACTGGTGTCGTCGACAGCTGTGCGGATCGGCCGACAGCCTCGGTCCACGGCAGTGCGTCCGGCAGCGTCGTACCGAGGCGATCGACGGCGACCGTCGCCCGCAGCGACGGCAGGCCGGCGCGGACCTCGGCGACAGCGGCGCTGCGGTCGTGCACCCGTCCACCGTTCTGGTAGCCGTCGGCCGCGAACAACACGAGCGGTTCGAGCTGGGCGAAGCGTCCCAGCGCAGCGGTGGGTGCGTAGTCCATGCCGCAGGCCGACCAGATCGCGCCGAGGGCGGCGCTCGCGAGGAATGCGATCACGGCCTCGGAGCTGTTCGGCAGGTACGCGACGACGCGGTCGCCGGCGCCCACGCCCTGCTCGCGGAGGGTCTCGGCCACAGACGCAACCGCAGCCCGTAGCTCGGCCCACGTGATGTCGACGCGCCGGCCGGCCTCGTCGCGTTCGTGGATCGCGATCTCGTCGTCCGGACGATCGCGGAAGATCTGGTCGACCAGGTTGAGCCGTGCGCCGGGGAACCACGTAGCGCCGGGCATCGAGTCATCGGCGAGGACGGTGTCCGCGCGGGTCTCGGCGATGACGTCGAAGTAGTCCCACACGCAGCCCCAGAAGGCGCCGAGATCGTCGACCGACCAGGCCAGCAAGTCGCGATAGGACTCGAAACCGAGACCGGTGCGCTCCTCGGCGAACCGGGTGAAGGCGCTCAGCTGCGTCGTCTCGACATAGTGCGGATCGGGAACCCACATCGGCGTCGGCATGTCAGCGAGTATCTCGCTGACGGCGAGGTCGTCGCTCACGGCGTATAGGCAAGCTCGCCCTGGAGCACCCCGTTCAGGTAGACCTCCATCGTCGTCTTGTACTTGTACGACAGCTTCAACCGGTAGTCGGTGTCGGGTTGCTCGGTGCCGTCGCCGACCAGGCTGCTTCCGGCATCGACCGTTGCGGTCAGGGAAGCGGTCGGGTCGTAATAGGTGTCGTCATAGCTGTAGAACCGCAGCGAGATCACATCGCCGACCTCCAACCCCCGATAGCTGAAACCGATCGTCACGAATCCCGCCGTACGGCCGAGCACCGAGTTCGACTTGCGGAACACCAGGTCGTCGATTGCCGCGCCGTGCGTATCGAGCGGGTGCGCCATGTTCTTCACATCGAGCATCGCTTCGTACTCGCGCGCCCTGCTGAAGAAGGCGTCGACCTTCGCGCCGGTGATGCCGGCGAGGGCGAAGTAGCCGCTGTCGTAGCGCAAGCTCGTGAAGAAGTATTGGTCGCGGAAGTACGGGCCGGCGTCCTTGAGCGACAGCGCGGCTTCGTCCAAGTAGTGGAATGCGGTCTTCTGGTCGCCGCGAGCGATCGCCAGCTCGGCGAGAGTGCCGAGCACGTAGTGGCTCTCGGGGGAGAGCTTGTGCGCGTCGACCATGTTCTGCGCAGCGGCGTCGTACTGATGATTGAGGATCTGCATGAACGCGAGGTCGTTGTAGAGCACGCCCGTCTTCACGTCGGCGACGTTGAGCGCGGCTTGGTCGGCCTGCTCGGCTTGCAAGAAGGCCTTCTTGGCGACGGGGTTTCCCGAGGACACCCCGTAGTAGAAGTACGTGTTCGCCAACTGGCTCCACGCATCGACGTAATCGGGGCAGTTCGAGACGGCCGTACGCAGCTTGGTGGCCGCGTCGACGTAGTGCGTCAGCACCATGTCGGCGTTGGCTGCAGCCGCCGTGTCGATGCACGACTCCGTCGGCGCAGTGATGTCGGACAGCTGTACCTGCAGCAGTCGCGCGCCACCGACCACGGTCATCACGATCGCCAGAGCGGTGAACCCGACCTGCGTGGCCCGGTTGCCCAGCGTCAGCGCGAGGCCGAGCAGGAACAGCGACAGGGCCAGAATGCTCACGACAGCAAGCGCGCCGTTGTGCTTCTCGAGCCAGCCTGAACTCTCCTGCGCGTATGCCGAGGCGAGTTGGGAGTCTGCCAGCGATTTCTCGTAGAGCTTGTCGGTGTAGTCGTCGGAGTTGGCGCCGGCCGGAAGTCGCGCACTGAGCTGCTTGGCAATCGCGGCCGCACTGTCTGCCTGCTTCTGCAACTCGGAGTCGACGGTCTTGTCGCTCACCTCGAGCGTGTAGACGTGCAAGAACGTCTTGCGCCAGGTGTCTTCCTTGATGTCGTCCTTCAGCCCGTCGACCGCGAGCAACTGCGAGTTCGCGGTGACCGACTCCTGCAGGCTGGTCGTCGCCGACTGCTGCCGTTCGCGTTGCGTGTCGGACTGGCGGGCCGACCAGATGGCAGCCATGACACCGGCCGCGGTTGTCAGCATGGTGACGACCAGGATCGCCACGGTGATGACGACTTTGAGTCGCGATTCGGGCTTCTCGTCGAGTTGCTCGATCTGCTCGTGCGCCTCGTGCAGCGGGTTCTCCACCGTCACGCCTCCGCAGACACAAGGATGACGACGCTCGCGATCAGGCACAGCCAGCCGGGAACGGCGAGGACGAGGCGTGCCGCGACCGACTTGCCGAGGCGGCCGAGCGTGAGCAGCGCCAGGGCCAGGACGAGGAACAGCGAGAGGTAGAGCATGTCGTCCTCGCTGTGCCGTTCCTGCTCGGCCTTGTCGGTGTACTCGGTCGCGTTCAACGGTCCCTGCTCAGCCTGCGCGGCGACGTAGTCGCGTGCGTAGGCCTCGATGTCGAAGTTCCCGTTCGCGTCCAGATACGCGTTCGCGGAGTCGTCCGAGAACTGCACCTGCGTCTGGCACAGCGAGCCGGCGTCGAGATCGGGCAGCGTGCTACGCGAACCCCCTGGGCCGCAGGCGCCCGGAGACAGGATGTCGGCCTGTTCGCCGAGGCGCTGATAGTGGTCGTACTCGGAGGCCGCCTTCTCGCCGGCGGCCTCGGCCTGCGCCTGCACCGCGGTGCGGGCGATGGAGGTGGCCACGGAGTCCTGCTCGTAGCGGCTGGCGGCCGAGGCGTGCACCTCGGCGCGCCAGCCGACGATGGCTCCGAGCACGGACACGACCGCGATCGACAGCGCGATGATCAGCGCGAGCCGGGTGTGCTCATGGGCGTCGTGCGGCTCGGCCCCGGCGGGTTCCACGGGCGCCGTCGGTTGGTGCGGACGCGGTGGTGGTGGGGTCCATGCCGGCTGGTGCGGCGTCGACATGGCGCGGACGATAACAAGTCCAGCACCGGATCTAGCCGCAAGAGCAACCCAAGATCAGGCCGGATCGCCGATCGGTTCGCAGATCACGACCGGAATCGTCCGGTCCGTCCATTCTTGGTAGGACGCATAGTCGGCGTAGAGGTCGAGAAGACGTGGCCAGAGCACGCTGCGCTCGGACTCGTCGGCCGGCCGCGCGGTCATCTCCGCGCGACGTGTGCCGATCTGGATCTCGACCTTCGGATCGGCGACGAGGTTCCTGTACCACTGCGGGTCGTTCGGCAGACCGCCCTGCGAAGCCACCAGCACGATCCGGTCGTCGTCGGCGAGGTAGCACAGCGGAACGGTGCGGGCCTGCCCGCTGCTGCGACCGGTGGTCGTGAGCAGGCAGATCGGCACACCCTTGCGGACCGCACTGCCGATGCGCCAAGTGCGACCCACTCGTCCGCCGCTCTTGCGGTAGAGCCAGGTGTTCGCCGCCGACATCACTTTGATCACCTTGACGGTGCTCGGTTTGTCGAGGCCCTTCGGCTTGGTCTTCACGCCGCCCACCGGTTTGCCGTCAGCCGCCACGACTCGGGCAGAGTCTCCATCGACTCGTAACTTCGCGTGTAGCCGGTGCGCGCGATGCGCCAGCCGGCATCAGTGCGCACGTACTCGTCGTCGTAGAAGGCGGCGCCGCGCAGCAGCATGCGTTGCTCGGTGATCAGCACGGTGTCCTGCAGGTACCAGGTGCCCGTGGCGCGGTCACCGTCGACGGTGATCTCGGGGTGGTGCACGTGGTGCACGGTGATGATCGCGGGCACGAGGGAGGTGCGCATGAAATCGACGACCGCGTCACGTCCGGTGAAGGCCAAGGTGCCGTAGGACGCCGCGACGTCATCGGTCAGCGTGGCCGCGAAATCGTCCCAGAGCTTGAGGTCCAGGCACCGGGTGTAGCGGTACTTCAACTGCTCGATCGCATGGACGTCGTCGTGGCTCGACACAGTCGGGACGGTACCCCAAAACGAGAACGTGTTCTAGTCGGGGCCTTGGCGGAATCGCCACGTCTTCCAGGCGATTTCGTGGGGTGACTAGTTGGCTGCCTCTCCGGGCGGGGCGGCGCCGTCAGCTCCGTCCAGCCAATGCTTGAGCCGCTCGTACACCGCCTGGTCGTTGAGCAGGTGGAAGTGGGTGCGCCGGCCGACGTGGAACAACCGGTCGACCTCGAAGTCGATGCGTCGCACCGCGTCGGGACGCCCCGTGCCGTGCGCGCTGATGTGTTCGACCAGCAGGTCGTGGGCGAAGCGGCCGTCCGGACGCTGCCCGAGCGTGGCCGAGACCATCGAGTAGGCGACGCCGGGCAGCAGCGTCGCGGCGCTGACGCGGTCGGCGGGGTCGTCCGGGTCGAAGTCGCGCCAGTCGATGTCGAGCACCGAGCCGTGGCGCAGATCCTTGATGCCGACGCTGCGGCGATTGAGCCACGTCGCGATCGGCCGCGTCTCCGGCAGGCGCGCCATCGCGTGCGTGCCGGCGTTGACGAAGCGCTCCAGGGGAGCGCCGAGGTGCGGCGCACCGAGGCCCACGATGTGACGCAGGGCGGTGACCCAGGCGAGCTCGCGTTCGTCTGCCAGATGCGCTGCGGCGCGCACGACCAATCCGCCCATCGAGTGCCCGACGAGCGCGATCTCAGTGACCGGTACCGGCCAGCGCTCGACGAGCGTCTCGAGATAGCCGGCGAGCAGCCGGCCGTTCTCGGAGATGTGCAGCCCCGTGTTGTAGTGCATGTACAGCGGCGTCCAGGAGCGGTCGTCGCGCAGCCGCGAGCCGTAGGTGACCGTGCGATCGCCCCAGGCCCGTTCGGCGCCGAACCACCAGTAGCGATCGGTCTCGCACAGGCCGTGCAGGAACACGACCAGCTTGCCCGTCGGCGCTGCCTCGTCGTGCACGACGTTGCCGGGCATGCGCCGCAGCGGCCCGTCGTGGGTGCGCACGCTCATCGCCGGTGCCAGCGCCGCGCGTTGCTCGACCAGCCGATCGCCCCAGAAGCCGCTCAGTGCACTGAGGGTGAAGTGACCACGCGGTGTGTCGGCATAGGCGTCGAGGTTGGCCTTGCCGGTTTCGGCGGCCACCGCGCCGACGACGGCCGGGACGGTGCGGACGGCGACGCGGCTGCCGGCGTAGGCCGTGGCGGCGATGGCGTCGTGCAACACGTGTGCGGGGCGCGCGGCGGCTCCGAACATCCCGAAGATGCGTCCGGCCAATGCCTTGTGGACGTCGCGGGCGAGTTCGGTGAGCTCGTCCAAGGCCGTGCCGAGCAATGCTCCGCTGTCTCGCATCTCGTCCGCGCGCATGGTTTGACCGTAACCGCAAACGGCGCGTTGAGTGAATACTTGTGCACTGAGTTTTTCGGCCGGGTTTCCGTGCTGGTTGCCGGCCTCGCCCCCAGTGGCAAGCTGGAGATATGACGCTGCCTGCCGGTACTCCGACCGAGATGTTCGTCGACGGCAAATGGACGGGGGGCTCGGCGGGATCGTTCGCCGTGCTGAATCCGTCCACCGGAGCCGAGATCGCCTCGGTGCCGCGGGCGGGGGCCGACGACGTCACCGCTGCGGTGTCCGCAGCCGCAAGCGCACAGCCCGGATGGGCGGCAACACCGCCGCGCGAGCGCTCGGACGTGCTGCGACGCACGTTCGACCTGATGATCGAGCGCAAGGAGGACCTCGCGTTTCTGATGTCGCTCGAGATGGGCAAGTCGCTCACCGATGCGCGTGGCGAGGTCGTCTACGCGGCCGAATTCTTCCGGTGGTTCTCGGAGCAGGCCGTGCGCATCGGTGGCGAGCTGCGCACCGCGCCGTCCGGAGCCAATCGCATCCTGACCTTCCGCAAGCCCGTCGGGGTGTCGTTGCTGCTCACGCCGTGGAACTTCCCGGCGGCGATGGCGACGCGCAAGATCGGCCCGGCGCTGGCCGCGGGGTGCACGGTCGTGCTCAAGCCGGCCGAGGACACCCCGCTCACGGCACTGTTGCTCGCGTCGTTGCTCGCCGAGGCCGGCGCGCCGGCCGGCGTCGTGAACGTGCTGACGACCGACAAGCCCGGCGACCTGGTCGAGGCGGCGCTGGGCGACGAGCGGGTGCGCAAGCTGTCGTTCACGGGGTCGACGAACGTCGGACGCACCCTGCTGCGCCAAGCTGCCGACCGCATCGTGAACACGTCGATGGAACTGGGGGGCAACGACCCGTTCATCGTGCTCGACGACGCAGATCTTGACGCCGCGGTCGAGGGAGCGATGCTCGCGAAGATGCGTAACGGCGGCCAGGCGTGCACGGCAGCGAACCGGTTCCTCGTGCAGTCGTCGGTCGCGGCCGACTTCGCGGCGAAGCTGGCCGAGAAGATGGGCGCGCTCGTGATGGGTGCGGGCACCGCCGAGGACACCCAGCTCGGTCCGATGATCAACGCGCGAGCCGTCGAGGGCATCGCGGACAAGGTCGACCGCACGGTCGCCGCGGGTGCGCAGGTGGTGCTGGGTGGCTCGCGTCCGTCCGGTGACGGGTTCTTCTATCCGGCGACCGTGCTCTCGGAGGTGCCACGGGATTCAGCGGCGGCGACCGAAGAGGTGTTCGGGCCGGTGGCGCCGATCATCGCGGTCGCCGACGAGGAGGAAGCCCTCGCGATTGCGAACGACTCGGAGATGGGCCTGACGGGCTACGTCTACTCGGGCTCGCTGTCTCGCGGGCTGTCGGTGTCGGAACGGCTCGAGGTCGGCATGGTCGGCCTGAACCGCGGCCTGGTCTCCGACCCCGCCGCGCCGTTCGGGGGAGTCAAGCAGTCCGGCCTCGGCCGCGAAGGCGGTTTCGAGGGCATCGACGAATACCTCGAGACCACCTACGTCGCCACCTCCTGGTAACCGCCACCCGCTGACCCGACTCGCCGCGACTACACCCGCGCCCCCGTCCGCTCCGGCAGTGGTTAGTTTCACCCTCAGTGGTCAGTTACAACTGACCACTGAGGCAGCGAACTGACCACTGCCCGGTGTGCGGAGTGGTGTGGACAGTGGCCGACCGTCCACAGAGTGCTGTGGCGCACGGTGTGACGCAGCGAGCCCGCGCAGCCTGTGCGCATGACCCGAACGACACAGCCTGACTCACGGATACGGATCGCGCGTCGCGCGTGGGTATCGAGCTCGCAGGCGGGTGAGTTGGCGGGACGATGTGCAGCGTTGCTCGCGACCTGCGCACAGGACACAGTGGTCGCGTCGATGACAGCCGCTCGTCTCCACCGTCTCTGGCTACCTGATCAAGTCGACGGTCGCATCCACGTTGCCACGGCGACTCCTGAGCGTGCCGGACGCCTGATGACACGCAGTCAGCGTCCGGAGCTCGTCGCCCATCGATTCCAGCTGCGATGTGTCGACTTCGAGATGATCGACGGGCTCCTCGTGACGTCCATCGCGCGAACGTGGCGTGATCTGGCAAGTGTCCTGTCGCTGCCCGATCTTGTCGCGGCCGGCGACAGTGCGCTGCGTGCGGGCGTGACCCGGGACGAGCTTGCAGACGTCCTACGATCGAGTTCGCGACGACACAACGCGAAACGCGCGCACGCCGCGCTGGAATTGCTCGATGAGCGTTCCAGATCCCGGCCGGAGAGCCATTTGCGTGTCGCGATCAGCGGCCCTGAGATGCCTCGATTCGAGGTGAACGTCCCGATCTACCGAAGCGAGGGTGGCTGGCTCGCGGAGCCGGACCTGTCCCTCGAGGAAGCTCGCCTGGCACTGGAGTACCAGGGCATCGACCACGCGAAGGTCAAACGAATGCGCAAGGACATCACGCGATTCACCGATATGCGCCGTGACGAGTGGCTGACGATTCCGTACGGACCCGCCGAAGTGTTCGGCCAGCCGTATTTGATCAAGCCCGAGATCTTGCACCTCGTCCGGCTTCGCGCTCCGCAACTGCTCGTGGCCTCCCGCTGAGGCAGGCCCGCATCCAGAGTGGTTAGTTCCAGGGCTCGGTGGTCAGTTGTAGCTGACCACTGCGGCCGAAACTAACCACTGTCGCCGAGGACAGCGTCGAGGGGGGAGCGGGGGAGGCGCTAGGTGAGGGCGGCGGCGATGCGGTCGGCGCCGGCGACGAGGACGGGCGCGAAGCGCGGGCCCGGGGCCCGGCCCAGGCGCTCGATCGGCCCGGAGATCGAGATCGCAGCGAGCAGCGAGCCGGACGGGGTCAGCACAGGCGCCGAGACGGACGCGACGCCGGCCTCGCGCTGCGCGATCGATTGCGCCCACCCGCGGCGGCGCACGTCGGCAAGCAACCGCGGCGGGAAATCCGGCGAGCCGTCGGCCGACCACGCGCACAGCACCTGCGCACCCGAACCCGCAGCGAGGGTCAGCCGGGTGCCGACGGGCACGGTCGTCCGCAACCCTGAAGCGCGCTCGGCAGCCGCGACGCACACGCGTTGCGAGCCGTCCCGCCGGTACAGCTGCGCGCTCTCACCGCACTCGTCACGCACCCACGCCAGCACCGGCCCGGCCGCAGCCACCAACGCATCGGGTCGAGTGTGGGCAAGTTCGCCGACCCGCGGCCCGACGATGAACCGGCCGTCGACGTCGCGTGCCACCAGCCGATGCACCTCGAGCGCGACCGCCAACCGGTGGGCGGTGGCACGCGGCAACCCGGTCGCCGCGACCAGATCGGCCAACGTGCACGGCTGCTCGGCGAGCGCGGACAGGATCGCCGCGCTCTTGTCGAGCACCCCGATCCCGCTGCTAGGCTGTCCCATAAGGCGATACTCGCATCTCAAAAGATGGGATTGCAAGCGATGGGCAAGACGCTCGCAGAGAAGCTCTGGGACACCCACGTCGTACGCAGCGCGGCCGGCGAACCCGACCTGTTGTACATCGACATGCACCTGATCCACGAGGTGACCAGCCCGCAGGCCTTCGAGGGATTGCGCCTGAACAACCGAACGGTGCGCCGTCCCGACCTCACGCTGGCCACCGAGGACCACAACGTCCCGACCGTCGACATCGACAAGCCGATCGCCGACCCGGTCAGCCGCACCCAGGTCGAGACGCTGCGCAAGAACTGCGACGAGTTCGGCATCGAGCTGTACCCGATGGGCGACGTGAACCAAGGCATCGTCCACGTCATCGGTCCGCAGCTGGCGATCACCCAGCCGGGTATGACGATCGTCTGCGGCGACTCGCACACCTCGACGCACGGCGCGTTCGGCGCGCTCGCCTTCGGCATCGGGACGAGTCAGGTCGAGCACGTGCTCGCGACCCAGACGCTGCCGATGGATCGTCCCAAGACGATGGCCGTCACCGTCGACGGAGACCTGCCACCCGGCGTCACTCCGAAGGACGTCATCCTCGCCGTGATCGCGAAGACCGGCACGGGCGGCGGCCAGGGCTACATGGTCGAGTACCGCGGCACGGCGTTCGAGCAGATGTCGATGGAAGGCCGCATGACGGTCTGCAACATGAGCATCGAATGGGGCGCGCGCGCCGGCATGATCGCGCCCGACCAGACGACCTTCGACTACCTCAGCGGACGCGAACACGCGCCGACCGGCGACGAGTGGGACGCCGCAGTCGAGTACTGGACGAGCCTGCGCACCGACGCCGACGCCGAGTTCGACGCCGAGGTCAGCCTCGATGCCGCCGACCTGACCCCCTTCGTCACGTGGGGCACCAACCCGGGCCAAGGCGCTCCGTTGAGCTCCAGCGTCCCCGACCCCGACAGCTTCGAGGACGACGGCGATCGCGTCGCCGCGCGCAAGGCGTTGCAGTACATGGGTCTCGAAGCAGGCACGCCGCTTCGCGACATCAGCGTCGACACCGTGTTCGTCGGCTCGTGTACGAACGGACGCATCGAAGACCTGCGCGCAGTGGCCGGCATCGTCGAGGGGCGTCGCGTCGCGGACGGAGTGCGCATGCTCGTCGTCCCCGGCTCGATGAAGGTCAAGGCCCAGGCCGAGCAAGAAGGCCTCGACGCGATCTTCACGGCGGCGGGCGCGGAGTGGCGGCAGGCCGGGTGCTCGATGTGCCTCGGCATGAATCCCGACCAACTCGCGCCGGGCGAGCGCAGCGCGTCCACGTCCAACCGCAACTTCGAGGGACGCCAGGGCAAGGGCGGACGCACGCACCTGGTCAGCCCGCTCGTCGCCGCGGCCACCGCGATCACCGGCCACCTTGCAGCTCCGAGCGACTTGGAGAACTGACATGGACGCTTTCACTCAGCATGTCGGACGCGCCGCGCCGTTGCGGCGCAGCAACGTCGACACCGACCAGATCATCCCCGCGGTGTACCTGAAACGGATCACACGCACCGGCTTCGAGGACGGGCTGTTCAGCGCATGGCGCGCCAACGAGCCCGACTTCGTGCTGAATCAGGATCGTTGGGCGGGCGCGACCATCCTCGTTGCCGGACCCGACTTCGGGACGGGCAGCTCGCGCGAACATGCGGTGTGGGCGCTGCTCGACTACGGCTTCCGTGTCGTCATCGCACCGCGGTTCGGTGACATCTTCCGCGGCAACTCGCTGAAGGCCGGACTGCTCACAGTCGTGCTGCCCGAGAAGATCGTGCAGCGGTTGTGGGACGACATCGAGGACGACCCGAGCACCGAGGTCACCGTCGACGTCGTCGATCGCCAAGTCAGATGGTCCGGCGAGGTGCACGATTTCGACCTCGACGACTACACCCGCTGGCGGCTGATGGAAGGTCTCGATGACATCGGCATCACCGAACGCCATGTCGACGCCATCGAGCAGTACGAACCGTCGCGCAAGCCGTGGCTGCCCACCGTCGGGGCCGGAAACCCCTGAAATCAAAGAAAAAACCCTCGCGACACACGGCGCGTTCGTTGTTGTGGCGCGAGAATCGTCCTAGCGTGTCGGCTGAAACGGCTATCAGGGCCGAACATTCATGTCTTAGAGACACGGAGGACAGGTGCCAAACAAGGCTCAGTTCGTCGAACTGCTCGCCGAGCGGCTCGATGGCGACAAGAAGAAGGCGCAGGCCGCGCTGGACGCAGTGATCGACACGGTCTATCACTCGGTATCGAAGGGCGAGCGGGTCGTGCTGACCGGCTTCGGCGTCTTCGAGAAGCGCGAGCGTGCGGCCCGCACAGCGCGTAACCCCGCAACCGGCGCGACGGTGAAGGTCAAGAAGACCAGCGTTCCTGCCTTCAAGGCAGGCGCGGAATTCAAGGCGATCACCAGCGGTGCCAAGAAGCTCGCCAAGGCGCCTGCCAAGCGCGCGGTCGCAGTCGCGAAGAAGGTGGTCAGCAAGGCGACCCCGACCAAGGCTGCCGCCAAGAAGGCGCCCGCCAAGAAGGCCGCGGCGAAGAAGGCTCCCGCCAAGAAGACGGCTGCGAAGAAGGCACCCGCCAAGAAGACCACGGCCAAGAAGACTGCGGCGAAGAAGTCCCGCTAGCGCTGGTTGGCGCCGCTGTTGAGTGGCGCGTTCGTACGTTGAGTGGCGCGGAATTCCGCGCCACTCAACCGTTTAAGCGCCACTCAACAGCCGGGGACGCGAGCGGTCAGGGTGCGTCGTAGTGATCGGTCGACACGATCTCGCCGTCGACGCTGGTCAGCACCCACCACGAGCCCTTGCGCGTATCCGACGAGCGAAGCCCGGGACCGACGTGGTCGATCAGCGACGGGATCGTGAAGCCCTGGCTGCAGACCACACTCACCTTGCCGGGCTTGGCGAGCGCCATCAGCCGAGTCGCGGTGCCGTCGACTCCCGGCTCGAATGCCTCGTCGGCAAAAGCCGGCTCGACGCGCACTTTGAGATTCAACGCGTGCGCAAGCGGTTCGACAGTCTGGATGCAGCGGGTGCGGTCGGCCGCGTAGATGCGCGTCGGCCCGAAGAACGACAGCAGCGATGACAACAGTTCGGCCTGCCGCCGGCCTGCGGAATCGAGCGGACGCAAGTTGTCGTCGCCACGCCACTCGGCACGCCGGCCCGCCTTCGCATGCCGGACGAGGACGATGACCGAATCTCCGACCGGCGCGGACGCGAAGTCGCGCATGACGCTGCGATCGACGTTGTAGGTCAGCCGCTGGTAGGCCCGCCCGACCCGCAACCACTGCACGTTGTCGACCTCGTCGTTGAGCTCGAACTCGCCGCCGCGATAGCGCATCGACCAGTAGGTGACCTTCTTGCGTGCGTCGCCGACCAGGTACTTGATCGTGC
The DNA here is from genome assembly GCA_963754285.1 of uncultured Actinomycetota bacterium. GTDB lineage: Bacteria > Actinomycetota > Actinomycetes > Mycobacteriales > Jatrophihabitantaceae > RYN-133. Next base: position 273,259 of record CAVWFN010000006.1, on the reverse strand, counting down.
CGATGCGTCGCTGCACGGCCACGTCGGCGCCGACCTCCTCGCCGACCTCGCGCACGGCCGCCGCGAGATCAGGCTCACCGGGCAGCAACTTGCCCTTCGGCAACGTCCAGTCGTCGTAGCGCGGCCGATGGATGATCTGCACTTCCGGTGCACCGTCACGCAGTCGCCACACCACGCCGCCGGCTGCCGTGATGCCCTTGGTCGGTCGGCTCACTCACTCACCTCGGTCGACCAACTCGTGCATGAGCAGCTCTTGGTAGTCCTGATCGCCGGTGCGCGTCCACTCACCGTCGGGCCCCAGCTCCCACGCCATCGTCTCGGGCGCAAAGGCGAGGTCGAGCTGCTCGCGGATCTGCTTGCTGCACCCGGGATCGGATACCTGCACGAGTACCTCGACGCGGCGGTCGAGGTTGCGATGCATGAGATCGGCCGAACCGATCCAGTACTCGGGCTTACCGTCGTTACCGAAGTAATAGACGCGCGAGTGCTCGAGGAAGCGTCCGAGGATCGATCGCGTCGAGATGTTCTCGGACAGTCCCTCGACGCCGGAGCGGATCGTGCAGAACGTGCGCACGAGCAGATCGACGCGCACGCCCGCGCGCGATGCCTCGTACAGCGAGTCGATGACCTGCTCGTCGACGAGATGGTTGGTCTTGAACTGGATGTGCCCGGGACGCCCGGAGCGGGCCAGTTCGATCTCGCGCTCGATGCGGTCGATCAGGCCGCTTCGCACGCCGTAGGGCGCAACGAGCAGCGAGCGGTAGTCGGTCTGGCGCGAGTAGCCGGTGAGCACGTTGAACAGGTCGGTGATGTCGGCGCAGATGTCGGGATCGGCGGTGAACAGCCCGAGGTCCTCGTAGTGGCGCGCGGTCTTCGGGTTGTAGTTGCCGGTGCCGATGTGGGCATACCGGCGGATCGAGCTGCCCTCCTGACGCACGACCAGCGCGGTCTTGCAGTGCGTCTTGAGCCCGACGACGCCGTACACGACGTGGCAGCCCGCGCGCTCCAATGCCCTGGCCCATTTGATGTTCGCCTGCTCGTCGAAGCGCGCCTTGATCTCGACCAGTGCCACGACCTGCTTGCCGGCCTCGGCGGCGTCGATCAGTGCGTCGATGATCGGCGAGTCGCCGGAGGTGCGATACAGCGTCTGCTTGATGGCGAGCACGTTCGGATCGGCGGCGGCCTGCTCGATGAAGCGCTGCACGCTCGTCGCGAACGACTCGTACGGAAGGTGCACGAGGACGTCGCCGTCGCGCATCGTCGAGAACACCGACTTCGGCGTCTCACCCTCGGCGAAGCGCGGGTTCGTTGCCGGGACGAACGGACGCTCCTTGAGCGCCGGCCGGTCGATGTCGTAGACCTGCCACAGTGCGCCGAGGTCGAGCAGGCCGGGCAGCCGTTGCACGTCCTCGATCTCGACATCGATCTCGTTGACGAGCAACTCGACGATCTCGTCGTCGATGTCGTCCTCGACCTCGAGCCGCACGGCCGGGCCGAACCGTCGCCGCATCAACTCGCGTTCGAGGGCCTGCAGCAGGTCCTCGTCGCGGTCCTCCTCGACCTCGAAGTCGGCGTTGCGTGTCACCCGGAACAAGTGATGCTCGACGACGTGCATGCCGGGGAACAGCATCTCGAGGTGTGCCGCGATGAGGTCTTCGAGCGGCAGGTACTCGGCTTCGACCGTCGACTGCGACACGACCACGAACCGCGGGACGTTGTTCGGAACCTTCACCCGGGCGAACCGATCGGGGCCGCCGCCCTCCGCGTCGCGGACGAGCACGGCCAGGTTCAACGACAGACCGGAGATGTACGGGAACGGGTGCGCCGGATCGACTGCGAGCGGCGTGAGCACCGGGAAGATCTTGCTGCGGAAGTACTCGCCGAGCCGGTCCTTCTCCTCGGCGTCGAGCGCGTCCCAGCGGCGGATGTGGATGCCCTCGCGTTCGAGGGCCGGCTCGACCTGGTCGAGGAAGCACCGCGCGTGCCGCTCGACCAGGGTTGCCGTGCGATCGCCGAGCGCGGCGAGCACCTCGCGCGGGGTGAGACCGTCGGGTGAGGCGACCTGCAGGCCCATGTCGGCGCGACGCTTCAGTCCGGCGATGCGCACCATGTAGAACTCGTCGAGATTGCTCGCGAAGATCGCGAGGAACTTCATCCGTTCGAGCAGCGGCTGTCGCTCGTCCTCGGCAAGGGCCAGCACACGTTCGTTGAACGCCAGCCATGACAGCTCGCGATTGTTGAAACGGCCGGACGGGAGGTCAGCAGAGGTGTCCGATTCGGCGACGAGATCGCCCTCCGGCACCGAGTCCTCAGCCTGGATCAGAGCACCCATGCTGCACATAATGCCGCGTCAGGGTGAACGGGGAAGGCCCGCCGTCTGGACTAAGCACAGCTGCCGTGTGCTCGCCGAGCCCGACGGCCGCCGCAGCGGCGAGATCTTCGGCCGTGTCGACGTCGTGCCGTAGCCCGGCGCCGGCGGGTAGACGGGTGGCGAACGTCTCGTGGCGGGCGGCCGAGCCCGCACCGAACCGTGGGTCGAGGACGACGCCTGCGCGAGCCGTCAACAGGGTGGTGCCGGTGCCTGTGCGGTCGGGGACGAACGCAGCCTCGTGGGACATTGCGGCCCCTAACGCCTCGGCAAGCTCGTCCGGACGCAAGGCGGGCAGGTCGCCCACCAACGCCACGGTGCCATCGGCGCTCCAACGCTCGCGCGCCAGTGCGGCGCCGTCGCGCAGGGCGCCGTTGAGACCCGCCGAGTGCTGGACGAGGGTGATGCCGTCGCCGGGACGGTCACCGACGACAACCACGCGCGCGACCGCGCTGCAGGCACGCACCGCGGTCAGCGTGTCTGCGCGGATCGCAGAGACGAGTTGCTCGAACAGCTCGGACGGGACCGAGGACGCCAACCGGCTCTTCGCACTCGGCAATGCGCGAATCGGCACCAGCACCGTCCAGCTCATACAACGGATCCGAGCGTCGCACCGATGGCGTCGTGCACGAACCGCAACTTCTCGAGCGCGGTCGGGCTGGGGGCGAACGGGTAGAGCGGACCGTTGCCCATGCTGTCGTTGACGGCGTTCATCGCAAACGTGAACGCGATCCAGGAGCGGACCATTTCGTCGAAGTCGGTGACCGTGTCGACAGGGTTCACCGAGAGCCGGGCGTCCCAGGCCACTTGGAGGTCGAGGTGCGGGCCCCCGATGTGGATGCCCCAGGCCTGGGCGGTCTGCATCGTGTCGCGAATGTGCAGATAGTGCGCGAACGACTCGGCCCAGTCCTCCCACGGGTGCGCGGCTGCGTAGTAGCTGATGTGGGTGTCGGTCCACGTCCGGTCGTCGACGGCGTCGTAGTGACGTTCGAGAGCATCCGCGTAGTCGGCGCGTTCGTCGCCGAACAGTTCCCGGAACGCGTCGAGGCGATCGGTGCCGTCGACGAGCACCGTCCAGTAGAAGTGCCCGACCTCGTGCCGCAGGTGCCCGAGCATCGTGCGGTACGGCTCGGCGAGCTGCACCCGCATCGCCTCTCGGTGCGGGTCGCTGCCCTCGGCCAGATCGATCGTGACGACTCCGTCCGCGTGCCCGGTGGTCACCGCTTCGTATTGGCTCGACAGCAGATCGAACACGAGTCCGTCGGTGCGAAGGCCCAGGGCGTCGAGTTGATACACCAGCCGACGCTTGGCCCCTTCGGTCGTCGCGAAGGCCGCGAGCGCTGCCGTGTCGTCGTCGGCCGGGCGGGTGCGGGTGAGGGCGCAACTGCCGCACAACGGCGCACCAGGGACGGCGAGCCAGTTGCACTCGGCGAGGTCGTGGTTGGCGCAGCGCGAACCCTCGTCGGTGAGCACGACGAGGTCCGTGGCCGCCCGGTCATAGGCCAGCGCGGAATCGCAGGTCATACAGCGGAAGTTCTCGAAGAAGACCAAGCTCCGACAGGTGCCGCACGCAAAAGGGCGCATTGCAACCACGCTAACGCAACGGTGTTCGGCGGTTTGGCAGACTGCACTGGACTCATGAGAGGGGCGATCCGCTTGCCGACGGCAAAACTGCGCAGGCCGGGCCACGGCGAGAAGCTGGGGCTCGCGTGGGGAATCGTGATGTTGGTTCTCTACACGCCGTTCTCATTGCTGATTCGCACCCGGTACCGCAACCTTGCCAAGCTGCCCCAGTCCGGTGGCGCGATCATCGTCGTCAACCACGTGTCGCACGTCGATCCGTTCCTTGTGGCCAAGATGATCATCGACGGTGCCCGCCGACCTCGATTCCTCGCCAAGGACTCGATCTTCGACGTGTTCGCGGTCGGCGCGGCGATGCGGGGAATGGGTCACATCCCGGTCAAACGTGGGACGGCCGATGCGCGGCAGTCGTTCGACGCAGCGGTGCGCGCTCTCGAGGACGGCGGCATGATCGTGCTGCATCCCGAAGGAACGGTGACGCGCGACCCGAACGGATGGCCGATGGCCGGCAAGACCGGCGCCGCCCGCCTCGCTCTGCTCGCACCGGGAGTGCCCGTGATTCCCGTTGCACAGTGGGGCGTTCAGGAGCAGATCGACCTGTACCACAAGAAGGTCAGGCTGTTCCCGCGTCCGCGGCACACGCTGTCGGTCGGCGACCCGATCGATCTGTCGCCCTATCGCACCCGTCCCGTCGACGGGGCAGCGCTGCGCGAGGTCACCGAACTGATCATGCGACGGCTGCGCGATGACGTCGCAGAGCTGCGCGGCGAGCCGGCGCCGACCGGCCCGCTGTACAAGTGGACGAGGTCAGCCAAGTCATGAAGGCCGCTGTGCTCGGTGCCGGGAACTGGGGGACGGCCTACGCCAAGGTGTTGGTCGATGCCGGCAACGAAGTGACCCTCTGGGCCCGTCGCCGTGAGATCGCCGAGGGTATCGAGCGCACCCGAGTCAATCCCGAATACCTGCCGGGCGTGGAACTGCCCGCGGCGCTGCACGCGACGCACGACGCCGCTGAGGCGCTCGACGGCGCCGAACTCGTCGCGATCGCCGTCACGTCGCAGTCGCTGCGCGAGAACCTCGCTCAGTGGAAGGCGCTGCTGCCCCCGGACGCCGTGCTCATCAGCCTGATGAAGGGTGTCGAACTCGGCACCACCAAGCGCATGACGGAAGTGATCGCGGACGTCGCGGGCGCGTCCGCCGATCGCATCGTCGCGGTGTCCGGGCCCAATCTCGCTCTCGAGATCGCGAGGCGTCAACCGACCGCGACGGTCGTGGCCTGCACCGACGAGAACACAGCCGCCCTGGTGCAGCAGGCGAGCACGACCGCGTACTTCCGGCCGTACACCAACACTGATGTGATCGGGTGTGAGCTCGGCGGAGCGGTGAAGAACGTCATCGCCCTCGCATGCGGCATGGCCCAGGGCATGGGGTTCGGCGACAACACCACGGCATCGCTGATCACGCGCGGGCTCGCCGAGACCTCGCGCCTGGGTGCCGCACTCGGTGCCGACCCGCTCACCTTCGCGGGCCTCGCGGGCCTGGGCGACCTCGTCGCGACGTGCGCATCGCCGCTCTCGCGCAACCGCACCTTCGGTGAGCGACTCGGCCGTGGCGAGACGCTCGAGCAGGCGCAGAACGCCTTGCACGGGCAGGTGGCCGAGGGCGTCAAGTCGTGCCGTTCGGTGCTCGAGCTCGCGCACCGAATGGTTGTCGAGGTGCCGATCACCGCCGCGGTCGAGGCCGTGTGCTTCCGCGCGTTGAGCCCGCGCACCGTCGGTGAGTTGTTGATGTCGCGCTCGACCAAGAGCGAAAGCCATTGAGGACGACCGGTTAGGTTTTGCCCTACGAGAGCGCCTCGCAAAGAACGCTCGACGCACCCGCGGGGCGCCCCGGATAGGGTCGGTGGCGATGACAAGAATTCGAGTGGCCGTCGTCTATGGCGGTCGCAGCAGCGAACACGGGATCTCGGTCGTCTCCGCCGGGAGCGTGATCTCGGCACTGGATCCCGACCGCTACGAGGTCGTCCCGATCGGCATCAACCGCGAGGGCGCGTGGCTGCTCACCTCCGGCGACGCCGCGTCGATGCAGATCACCGGTCGCACCGTGCCGGCAGTGTCCGAAGGCACCGCGGTCGTGCTGCCGGCCGATCCGACCGCGAAGGGTCTGGTGACGGTCGAACCGCGCAGCGGCGTGCAGGCGCTCGAGACGGTGGACGTCGTGTTTCCCGTCCTGCACGGGCGCTTCGGCGAGGACGGGACGATCCAGGGTCTGTTCGAGATGGCCGGCGTCCCCTACGTCGGGCCGGGCGTGTTCGCGAGCGCTGCCGCGATGGACAAGGAGTACACGAAGAAGCTGTTGGCCGCCGAAGGTCTCGACGTCGGCACGTACCGCGTCGTGCGGCACCGCGATCAGGTGCCTGCCGATGTGGAAACGCTCGGCCTGCCTGCCTTCGTCAAGCCCGCCCGCGCAGGTTCGAGCGTCGGGATCACGAAGATCACCGACTGGGCGCAACTGCCTGACGCGTTGGCCACCGCGTACGAGCACGACAACAAGGCGCTCATCGAGGCGGCCGTGACCGGTCGCGAGGTCGAGTGCGGCGTGCTCGAGAGTGCCAACGGCACACCCGAGGCGTCGCTGCCTGCCGAGATCAGGCTGACGGGCTCGCACGACTGGTACGACTTCGACGCCAAGTACCTCGACGACGCCTGCGAGTTCGACGTCCCGGCCAAGCTCTCGCCCCAGGTCACTCACGCGGTGCAGGAGGCGGCCTGCCGCGCGTTCGTCGCGCTCGACTGCGCCGGGCTGGCCCGCGTCGACTTCTTCATCACGCCGGACGACACCGTCGTGGTGAACGAGGTCAACACGATGCCCGGGTTCACGCCGATCTCGATGTTCCCGCGGATGTGGGCCGAGTCGGGGGTCACGTATCCCGAACTCGTCGACCGGCTCATCGCTGCTGCGCTCCGGCGCGCAGCGAACTGATCAGCCCGGACGCACGATCTGCTGCACGCTCCACGCGTTGCCGTCGGGGTCGGTGAAGTACACGAACCGGCCCCACGGGAGGTCTTCCACCTCGCCGACATCGAGGCCCCGCTCGAGGAAGCCGGCGCGCTCGGCCTCGACGTCAGCGGTGACCAATTGCAGTCCCTTGACCGAGCCCGGCTCGCTGTCGGTGATGCCCTCGCCGAATGCGATCGAGCAGGCCGAGCCCGGCGGGGTCAGCTGCACAAACCGCAATTGATCGTTGACGCGCTGGTCGTGGTCGGCGGTGAAGCCGGCCTTGTCGACGTAGAACGCCTTGGCCTTGTCGACGTCGCTGACCGGGACGATGACGAGTTCCAACCGGAGATCGCTCATACCGGCAAGCTAATGGTGGGGTCTGACAACGCGGACCGTCCGCTCGCCGAGAACACCGTAACCGTCGAGTGTCTCGCCGGGCCAACGCTCGTCCGGGCCGTAGGTGACCTCGTCGCCGTCGCGTTCGAACAACCGCACGTCGATCGCGCGTCCGCGCCGGTCGACGAAGGTCGTGTGCCAGGGCGCCTGCGGCTGGGCGGTGAAGCCGCGCAGGGTCAGGTGCTGGGCGAACACCGCTGCATCGCGGGCGGCGATGAAGACGTCGAGGTCCTCGTGCCAGCGGGTCTGCTCGCCGTGCCCGGCGTCGTCGCCCCACCCGCCGGCCAGCCACGGGACGATCCCGAGGTCATCGGTCAGGTCGAGGAACGCGAGCACGTCGCGCAGCGACATCTCGCGCACAGGACCAACGATAGGCGAGCCCGCCCCACCAACGCTGAGTGTCGCGTTTGGGTGTCGAGTGGCGCGATATATCCCGCCACTCATGGCAAGTCGCGCCACGTCGGTGCAGGAGCCGACGGCTAAGCGATCGTTCCGGCCGAGCGCAGCTCCGAGAGATCGTCGAAGCCGAGTTCTGCGAGCAGCGCCTCGGTGTCGGCACCGATCGCGGTCAGATCTCCGGCTCGCCCTGGGGTCGCCGAGAACTTGGGCGCCGCGTCGACCATCGTCGCGGTGCCCACCTGCGTGTACGAGTGGCGCGCGACGTTGTGCGGATGGTTCGGTGCCTCTTCCAATGTCAGGACGGGCGCGACGCACGCGTCGGTGTCGGCGAACTGCTCGGCCCACTCGTCGCGGGTGCGCGTCTTGAAGGTCGCGGCGAGAAGTTCGGCGCACGCCTTCCATTGCGACGGGTCGTGTGCCGACGGGGGATCGGTCAGCCCGAGGCCGGCGACCAGCGCTTGCCAGAACTGCGGTTCGAGCGCGCCGACGGCGACGTAGCGTCCGTCCGCGCATTCGTAGCAGCGGTAGTTGGGAGCGCCTCCGTCGAGCAGGTTCGAAGCGCGCTTGTCCTGCCACCCGCCCATCGCGAAGAACGTGCGCGTCATCGACGCGAGGTAGCCGGCGCCTTCGGTCATGGCGGTGTCGACGACCTGACCCTCGCCGGTCGACCGTGCATGCGTGAGCGCCGCGAGCAGTCCCGTCACGAGGAACATCGCGCCGCCGCCGAAGTCGGCGACATAGTTCACGGGCGGCACCGGCGGACCGTCGGCCGTCCCGATGCCGTGCAGCACGCCAGTGATCGCGAGATAGGTGATGTCGTGCCCGGCGGTGTGCGCGAGCGGGCCTTCCTGGCCCCACCCGGTCATCCGTCCGTAGACGAGTTTCGGGTTGCGCGCGTGCACGTCCGCCGGGCCGATGCCCAGCCGCTCGGCGACGCCGGGACGGAAGCCCTCGATCAACAGCTCGGCCGACTCGCACAGCCGCAGCACGATCTCGGCACCGCCCGGCTTACGCACGTCGACCGCGAGCGAGCGCCGTCCCCGTCCGAGCGGACCGGCCGGCAGGCCGTCGAACGGCCCGGTCGCCGCCAGCTTGTCGATGCGCACGACCTCGGCGCCCAGATCGGCGAGCAGCATGCCGGCGAACGGGACCGGCCCGATCGCCGGCAGCTCGACGACCCGTACACCGTCTAGTGGCCCCGCCATGGCAACCGCCTCAAGTAGTCCGCGAGTGGTCACTAACGCGTCGAGTGGTCACATATATGTGACCACTCGCGCGATTAATGACCACTCGCGGGAGATGTGGCCCCGAGCTGGGTCAGAAGGTCTCGCCGTTCTCGGCCTTCTTGCGCAGCAGGGGGTTGGGTTCGAAGCGCTGCCCGTACTTGGACGCGAATTCCTCGGCGCGTGCGACGAACGCCGACACGCCACCGGGGAACCCGTTGATGTACTGCAGCACGCCACCGGTCCACGGCGGGAAGCCGATGCCCATGATCGAGCCGATGTTCGCGTCGGCCGTCGTGATGAGGACGCCTTCCTCGACGCAGCGCGCCGACTCGACGGCCTCGATCACGAGCATGCGCTCGGACAGCTCGTGCAGATCGACATCACCCGGGTTACCGCTGACCGGGAAGGCCTCGGCCAACCCGTCCCACAGCCCGGTGCGCTTGCCCGCCTCGTCGTAGTCGAAGAAGCCCTTGCCGGCCAGGCGTCCCGGACGGCCGAGCTCGACCATCTTCTCGACGACGTCCTCGGCGGGGTGCCGCACGTACGCGTCGCCCATCGCCTCGCGGCTCTCGTTGCGGATCTTCAGGAACAGCTCCATGTTGAGCTCGTCCGCCAGCTGCAGCGCACCGACCGGGTACCCGGCCTGCGTGGTCGCCTGCTCGATCGTCGCCGGCGCAACGCCCTCACCGAGCATCGCGAGCGCCTCGTTGACGAAGGTGCCGATCACGCGCGAGGTGAAGAAGCCGCGGCTGTCGTTGACGACGATCGGGGTCTTCTTGATCTGCTTCGAGTAGTCGAGCGCACGAGCCAGCGTCGCGTCCGAAGTCTTTTCACCACGGATGATCTCGAGCAGCGGCATCTTGTCGACCGGCGAGAAGAAGTGCAGCCCGATGAAGTCCTCCTTGCGCTGCACGCCCTCGGCAAGACCGGTGATCGGCAGGGTGGACGTGTTCGAGCCGAGCACGGCATCCGGCAGGACGACTCCCTCGGCCGCGCCGAAGACCTCGTGCTTGAGGGACTGCTTCTCGAACACGGCCTCGACGATCATGTCGCAGCCTTCGAGCTTGTCGTAGTCGTCGGTCGGCGTGATGCGCGCGAGGATCTCGTCGGCCTTCTCCTGCGACATCTTGCCGCGCGAGATCGCCTTGTCGAGCAGCTTCTTCGAGTAGCCCTTGCCCTTTTCGGCGGCCTCGAGCGAGACGTCCTTGAGCACGACCTCGATGCCGTTACGCGCGGACACGTAGGCGATGCCGGCGCCCATCATTCCGGCGCCGAGCACGGCGATCTTCTGCGCCGGCTTCGGGTCGAAACCGTCCGGACGTGAGCCGCCGGCGTTGATCGAGTTCAGGTCGAACCAGAACGCCTGGATCATGTTCTTCGCGACCTGGCCCTTGGCGAGGTTGACGAAGTAGCGCCCCTCGATCGCGAACGCGGTGTCGACGTCGACGTTCGCGCCCTCGACCGCCGCGCACATGATGTGGTGCGGTGCGGGCATCGGTGCGCCCTTGAGCTGCTTGCGCAGGTTCGCCGGGAACGCCGGCAGCATGCCGGCGAGCTTCGGGCTGGACGGCGTGCCGCCGGGCATGCGGTAACCCTGCGCGTCCCACGGCTGCACAGCCTCGGGGTTCGCCTTGATCCACGCACGCGCGGCCTCGAGCATCGCCTCGGGGGAGTCGGCGACCTCGTCGACCAGCCCGAGCCCGACCGCGTCCGCCGGGTTGTACCGCTGACCCTGCAGCAGCACCTTCATCAGCCCGTCCGCCAGACCGAGCATGCGGACGGTGCGCACGACGCCGCCGGCGCCCGGCAGCAGACCGAGCGTGACCTCGGGGAAGCCGAACTGCGACTTCGGGTTGTTCAGCGCGACGCGGTGGTGGCACGACAGCGCGATCTCGAGACCGCCGCCGAGCGCAGCGCCGTTCAGTGCGGCGACGACCGGCTTGCCCAGCGTCTCGAGCCGGCGAAGATCGGCCTTGATCTTCGTAACGCCCGCAGCGAACTCGGCCGCGTTGTCGTCGTTGACCTGTGCGAGCAGCTTGAGGTCACCGCCGGCGAAGAACGTGTCCTTCGCCGAGGTGATGATCACGCCGGTGATCGAGTCCTTCTGCTCGACGAGCTTGTCGACGGTCGACGCGAGCGACGAACGGAAGTCGTCGGTCATCGTGTTCGCACGCTGGCTCGGATCGTCCAGCGTGAGCGTGACGATGCCGTCGGCGTCCTGGTCCCAGGTAATCGTGTTGGTCATGTTCAGATCCGCTCCACAATCGTCGCCACGCCCATGCCGCCGCCGACGCACAGCGTCGCGAGGCCGTAGCGCAGGTCGCGTGCCTCGAGCTCGTCCACGAGCGTGCCGAGGATCATCGCGCCGGTGGCGCCCAGCGGGTGGCCGAGCGCGATCGCGCCGCCGTTCACGTTGATCTTCTCGTGCGGGATGTTGAGGTCCTTCATGAACTTGAGGACGACCGCGGCGAACGCCTCGTTCAGCTCGAACAGGTCGATGTCCTCGACGCTCAGACCCGCCTTGGCGAGCGCCTTCTGTGCGGACGGGGTCGGGCCGGTCAGCATGATCGTCGGCTCGGTGGCCGCGACGCCGACCGAGACGATGCGGGCCCGCGGGGTGAGGCCGTTGGCCGAGCCGGCCTGCCTCGTTGCCGATCAGCACCAGGCCGGCGCCGTCGACGATGCCCGACGAGTTGCCGGGCGTGTGGACGTGGTTGATCTTCTCGACCCAGTGGTACTTCTGCAGCGCCACTGCGTCGAAGCCGCCCATGTCGCCGATCGCGGCGAAGCTCGGCTTCAGGCCGCCGAGCGACTCGACGGTGGTGCCCGCACGCGGGAACTCGTCGACCTCGAGCACGGTCTGGCCGTTGAGATCGGTGACCGGGATGACCGAGCGCGCAAAGTTGCCGTTGGCGATGGCCTTCGCGGCGCGGTCCTGCGACTCGGCCGCGTAGGTGTCGACGTCGGTGCGGCTGAAGCCCTCGAGCGTCGCGATCAGGTCGGCGCTGACGCCCTGCGGAACGAAGCTGGTGCCGTACGCGGTCTCGGGGTCCATGGCCCAGGGGCCGCCGTCGGAGCCCATCGGCACGCGCGACATCGACTCGACGCCGCCGGCGACGATGAGGTCTTCCCAGCCCGAGCGCACCTTCTGCGCGGCGATGTTCACGGCTTCGAGGCCGGACGCGCAGAAGCGGTTGATCTGGGTGCCCGGCGCGGAGGTCTCGTAGCCCGCGGCCAGGGCAGCGGTGCGGGCGATGTCGGCGCCCTGCTCGCCGATCGGCGAGACGCAGCCGAGCACGACGTCCTCGACGGCGGACGGGTCGAGGTCGGGATTGCGCTTGCGCAACTCCTCGAGCAGGCCCACGACGAGCGAGACCGGCTTGGTGCCGTGCAGTGATCCGGTGTTCTTGCCGCGCCCGCGTGGGGTGCGGATGGCGTCGTAGACGAACGCTTCGGTCATTGACCGTCCTCCGGGAGTGGGATCGAGGCTGATTCGATGTCAACAGTATTACTGTCACAGTCATAACGCGCCAGTGAAGGTGTCCTATGTCTACAGTGGCGGCTATGGCCGTACCGGTGCGCGCCGACCTGACTGCGGACGAGTTCACGATCGACGAACTCGCGGCACGTACAGGTCTGACCGTACGCACGGTGCGCTTCTACGCAACGCAAGGCCTGCTGCCGCCGCCCGAGCGCCGCGGCCGAGTGGCGTACTACGGGCCGGGACACCGGCTGCGTCTCGAACTGATCCGCGCCCTGCAGGACCACGGCTACACGCTGGCGGCCATCGAGCGGGTGCTGGCGCGGGTTCCGCTCGACGCCGAGCCCGCCGAATATGCCGTGCAGTCGGCCGTCCTCGCGCCGTGGCTGCCGGACGCGGCCGAGCAGTACGACCGGGCCGGCCTGGAGCGCCGGGTCGGCCGTCGCATCAGCGACGAGGAACTCGGTTACCTCGAGCAGGTGGGAGCACTCGCGCGGGTCGGCGACGACGATGCCGATGTTGATGTCGATGCTTTCCGCACCTCACCGGCGGTGCTCGGCCATGCACTGGAACTGATGAAGCTGCCCGTCCCGACCTCGGTGTTGCACGACTCGGCCGCGATCATCGACGAACACGCGACGGCGGTCGCCGAGGGCCTGACCGACGTCTTCATCAAAGCGATCTGGGGGCCCTACCAGCGCGGTGACCTCGACTCGGAGCAGGTCGTCGCGATGCTGGCGCGGCTTCGTCCGCTGGCCGTGCAGGGACTGGTCAGTGCGTTCGGACGGGCCGCCGACCGGGCCGCACGCCGCGGTCTCGACCGCCCCACCACCTGACCCTTTCCCCGCGCGTGCTCGGTCGGGGCGGGCGGAAGCGAGCACCAGCGGGGAAAGCCGTCCGGGTTTCCCCGCCAGTGGTCGGTCGGGGCGGGCGAAAGCGAGCACCAGCGGGGAAAGGGCCCTACTTGCGGCGGGTGCACTGCTCGGCCTGTGGCAGGGACGTGTCCGCCACGCAGACCGGCTTCGGCAGCACCTTCTTCACGGCGTCCATGATCGGCCCGAGAGGTGGCTGCCCGTACGAGGACGGGACGGTCACGTCGATGTAGACCGAGCGGTCGATGACCGTGAACGTCGTGCTGGACGAACCCTTGTCGGGCAGTACGAGCACGGAGTTGACCTGGAACAGCTCGGCCGACAGCGACGGGTTCAAATCGCTCGGGCGCGACACACCGCACCGCAGGACGACCGCCGGATCACCCCAGGCGACGATCGAGGACGACGGCGGGTTCGAGGTCGTGCGCCGCAGGTCGAGACCGGCCAGCCGCAGCGGCAGCGCGCTGATGACCTGGGCGCAGGTCGAGACGGTCGGCCCGGACGTGTCGGAGGGCGCGCTCACGCTGACGGCAGGCAGCACGGTGTCCGACCCCGACGGTGACGATCCGCCGGACTGCGTGCCCGCGCCGCCGAGCAACAGCCCGGCGACGATGACGACCGGAACGGTGACGGCGGTCGCGATCAGCGCCGCACGGCGGGTGGCGGGATCGATCGGAGGTCCAGGGTTCGCGCAGTTACAGGTGCACGACTGGGCAGGTCAGCGTGCGGGTGATGCCCGACACTGCCTGCACGTTGGCCACCACGAGCTTGCCGAGGTCGTCGACGGTCTCTGCCTCGGCCCGCACGATCACGTCGTAGGGTCCGGTGACATCCTCGGCGACGGTGACGCCCGGCAGCCGGCCGATCTCCTCGGCGACAGAAGCCGCCTTGCCGACCTCGGTCTGGATCAATATGTACGCATTGACGCTCACGGGGTGTCCTCTCGTCGTCACCTCGTCGGGACCGGTAGAACGTAGCGTGGCATGCGCGCGACCAAGGGGGTTGGGGTCATCACTGTCTCGGAACTCGGCGAGTTCGGGCTCATCAAGCGGGTAACGGCCGCGGTGAGCGCCGGTGCGGCGTCGGCACCGACCACGCTGGTCGGGCCCGGCGACGACGCCGCCGTGATCGCGACCGCCGACGGCCGGGTCGTCGCCTCGACCGACCTGCTGGTCGAGAACCGGCACTTTCGCCGCGACTGGTCGAGCGCCAACGACATCGGGCACAAAGCGGCCGCGCGCAACTTCGCCGACATCGTCGCGATGGGCGCCGTCCCGACCGCACTGCTGGTCGGCTTCGCCGCCCCGGGCTCGCTGGACGTGGAATGGGTCGACGGCCTGGTCACCGGCATGCGCGAGGAGTGCGGCGCCGTGGGTGCCGCGGTCGTCGGCGGTGATGTCACCGAGGCCGACCTCGTGATGCTCGGCATCACCGCACTCGGCGACCTGCAGGGCCGCGCCCCGGTCACGCTCGACGGCGCGAAGGTCGGCGACATCGTCGCGGTCACCGGGCGCTTCGGCTGGGCGGCGGCCGGCTTCGCCGTCCTCGGACGGGGATTCCGCTCGCCGGTGTCCGTCGTGTCGGCGCACCGCCGTCCCGAACCGCCGTACCAGGAGGGACCGGTCGCGGCCGATCTCGGCGCGACGGCGATGACCGACATCAGCGACGGGTTGGTCGGCGATCTGAGCCGGCTCGCCGAGGCGAGCGGCGTGCGCATCGACGTGCGCGGCGACGCGCTCGACGTCCCGGCCAAACTGCGCGAGGTCGGTGCCGCGCTCAATGTCGACCCGATGGTGTGGGTGCTGACCGGCGGCGACGACTACGCGCTCGCGGCGACCTTCCCGAACGGCACCCGGTTGCCCGACACCTGGACGACGATCGGCCTCGTCGGTGAGGGCGAAGGGGTCCGTGTCGACGGACGGCGCTGGCCGCAGGGTGGGCACGAGCACTTCCGCTGATGGCGTTCACGATCGAGGCACGAGCGTTCGACCACCCCGATGCGGCTGCGTTGATCGGGCAGGTGCAGAACTACTACGAGCGCATCTACGGCGGACACGACGGCGACCTCATGGCCGCGGACGAGTTCAGCCCGCCGGGCGGCTTGTTCCTCGTCGGCTACCTCGACGGCGAACCGGTCGCGTGCGGCGGCTGGCGCCGCCGCGACGAGCGCTCGGTCGAGATCAAGCGGATGTACGTGGCCGAATCCGTCCGGCGGGCCGGCTTGGCCCGGGTCATGCTTGCCGAACTCGAGCACCGCGCGGCGGCGGCCGGTGTCGCGCAGGTCGTGCTGAACACCGGCTACCGCCAGACCGATGCGATGCGCTTCTACGAGGCCAACGGCTATCGCCCGAGCGACGACCGGTACGGCCACTACGAGCACATCCACGGCGCGTTCTTCTACGTCAAGGACCTCTGAGCCAGTCGGCCAGAAACGACAACAGCCCGCCTCCGCTGGGGGAGACGGGCTGCTGAGTAGCTGTGCGGTCAGCCGCGCGTGACCTTGCCGGCCTTCAGGCAGGACGTGCAGACGGTGATCCGCCGGCGGGTGCCGGGGGCCACGAGCGCGCGCACCTTCTGCACGTTCGGGTTCCACCGGCGGTGGGTACGGCGGTGGGAGTGCGAGACGGACATGCCGAAGCCGGGCCCCTTGCCGCAGACATCGCAGACGCTGGCCACGTTGGCCTCCTTGGACGTGCCGATTGGTGAATGGGCCTGGCGCAGGTGTTCTCACCGAAAACCAGGCAACCGGAGCAGTCTAACCGGTGCCCTTGTGCCGCTGCAAAAACGCCCGGGTCGTCCGCACAGAGTGGCAGACCCACCGGATTCGTCAGGATCAGGAAGTATGGTCACGCGGACCGGGAGCAGGGGGTGCACGTGCCAGACGCGTTGGGGGCACTCGACGCTGCGGCCGTGCGCGACTGGGCCCGTGCCGCGTGCGTCTCGCTCGACACGCACCGCACCGAGATCGACCTGCTCAACGTCTTTCCGGTGCACGACAGCGACACCGGCACGAATCTGGCCACGACCATGCACGCCGCGCTGCGTGCTGTTGAAGGCGTGAGCGGCGACGGGGTCGCCGCCCTCGCCGCCCTGGCCCGCGGCGCGGTGCTCGGCGCGAGCGGAAACTCCGGCAACATCGTCGCCCAACTGCTGCGCGGGGTCGCCGACGCGGCCGGCGAGGCAGGGTGCTGCGACGCGAGGGCGCTGCGTGCCGGGCTTCGCCGCGGCGCTGCCGAGGCGCGGGCAGCCGTTGCCGAGCCGGTCGAGGGCACCATCCTCACCGTTGCCGCGGCCGCCGCCGACGCTGTTCCGGATGACGCGGACAGTCCGGCCCACGTGGCCGGAATCGCGCTCGCCGCCGCCGACGAGGCACTCGGACGGACCCCCGAGCAGCTGCCCGCGCTGGCCCGCGCCGGTGTGGTCGACGCGGGCGGACAGGGGCTCGTGCTGATCCTCGAGGCGCTGGTGCACAGCATCGGCGCCGAGAGCATCCCGATCGCCCCGGTGCCGAATCTCGACGCGATCCCGCACCAACACACGCCCGGCGGCGGCGCGTTCGAGGTGCAGTACCTGCTCGACATCGAGACCGGCCCCGGCGGGCAGGGTGCGGCCGACACGCTGCGCACCGCGCTCGCCCGCCTCGGCGACTCGGTCGTGGTCATCGGTACCGGCGACGGCACGCTCTCGATCCATGTCCACACCGACGACGCCGGTGCCGCGGTCGAAGCCGGCATTGCCTGCGGCCGTCCGTACCGCATCTCGGTCTCGCCCCTGATCGTCACGTCGCCACACGGTGCAGCGAAGCCGAGCGCCGTGGTGGCGGTGACGCCCGGAGCCGGCCTCGCGGCTTTGTTCGCGAGCGAGGGTGTCGAAGTCGTCACGGGCGCCGAGGTCGGGCCGGCCGAGGTCGTCGAAGCGGTGGTCGCGACGGGCGCGCGCGAGGTCGTGCTGCTGCCGAACGACGCCGAGATCGCCGTGCTCGCCGAACTGGCGGCCGGCGAACTGCGTGCGCACGACGTGCGAGTCGTCGTCATCCCGACCAGATCACCGGTGCAGGGGCTGGCCGCCGTTGCCGTGCACGACATCGGCCGCCGCTTCGACGACGACGTGGTCGCCATGGCCGAGGCGGCCGCCGCGACCCGCTTCGCCGAGGTCAGCGTCGCCGAGCACGAGTCGCTGACGTCGGCGGGCATCTGCCAGGCCGGCGACATCCTCGGGCTCATCGATGGCGAGGTCGTCGAAATAGGCCACGGCGTGCTGTCGGTCGCGCTCGCGGTGGTCGACCGGCTCCTCGGCGTCGGTGCCGAGCTGATGACCGTCCTCATCGGCGCCGACGCGCAGCCCGGCCTGGGCGAGGTGGTGCGCCGCCACGTCCGCGACCGCACTCCGCTGACCGAGGTCACCGTCTACGACGCCGGACAGACCGGTCGCCCGCTCATCATCGGCGTCGAGTGATGATCACGCTCGACTCGTCGATCGCGGACGCCGTCGGCGGCCGCACGGCCAAGCCGATCGAGAAGAGCCTCGACCTGCACACGGTGGGCGAGCTGCTGCGCCACTACCCGCGCCGGCTGGCCGAGCGCGGCGAGCTGACCAACCTCGACGAGTTGCGCGTCGACGACGAGGTCACCGTGCTGGCCACCGTCAAGAAGGCGGCGATGGTCGGCCGGCCACCCGGTCAGCGTGCGGTCATCACCGTCAGCGACGGCCGGGGCGAGCTCGACCTCGTGTTCTTCGGCGGCAAGCGGGTCGAGTGGCGTGTCAAGAACGCGGTTGTCGGCACCGTCGGTCTGTTCTCGGGCAAGGTCGGTGTCTTCAACCGGCGCCGCCAACTCGTCCACCCCGAATGGCTCCTGCTGCAGGACGACACGCTCGCCGAGCACGAGGCAGATGCCTACTCGCGCGCGCTGATCCCCGTCTACCCGGCGACCAAAGAGGTGCGGTCGTGGACGATCGCCAACTCGATCGCCCACACCCTCGACCTGCTCGATCCCATCCCGGACCCAGTCCCGGCCGAGATCCGCGCCCGCCACAACCTGCTCGGCTTCGATACCGCGCTGCGGCAGGTGCACCGGCCCGATGACCGGGCGCAGTGGTGGCAGGCCAAGCAGCGGCTCAAGTGGGACGAAGCCTTCGCCGTGCAACTCGTGCTCGCCCAGCGACGGCGCTCCGCATCGCTCAACCCGGCAACCGCGCGGCCCCGCATCGACGGCGGGCTGCTCGACGCGTTCGACGCGCAACTGCCGTTCGTACTCACCGCCGGGCAGCGCGAGGTCGGCGAGACGATCACTGCCGAGTTGGCGGCCGAGCACCCGATGCAACGCCTGCTGCAGGGCGAGGTCGGCTCGGGCAAGACGGTGGTGGCGCTGCGCGCGATGCTGCAGGCGGTCGACGCCGGGGCGCAGGCCGCGCTGCTCGCTCCGACCGAGGTGCTCGCCGCCCAGCACGCGCGCACGATCGAGGCCATGCTCGGGCCGCTGGCACTCGCGGGTCAGCTCGGCGGTGCCGACAACGCGACCCGCGTCGTGCTGCTGACCGGGTCGCTCGGGGCGGCCGCGCGCAAGGCGGCGCTGCTCGACCTGGCATCCGGGGCGGCCGGCATCGTCGTGGGGACGCACGCACTGATCCAGGAACACGTGCAGTTCGCCGAACTCGGCCTCGTCGTCGTCGACGAACAACACCGCTTCGGAGTCGAGCAACGCGATGCGCTGCGCAACAAGTCGACCGTGCCGCCGCACGTGCTCGTGATGACCGCAACGCCGATCCCGCGCACCGTCGCGATGACGGTGTTCGGCGACCTCGAGACTTCGACGCTGACCGAGCTGCCCGCGGGGCGTGCACCGATCTCGACCTCGGTCGTCCCGGTCGGTGAGAAACCGGCGTGGCTCGAACGGGCGTGGCAACGCATCCGCGAAGAGGTGCAGGCCGGGCGCCAGGCCTACGTCGTGTGCCCGCGCATCGGTGCCGACATGAGCGACTTCGAGGCCGACATGGCTGATATCGAGCTGCCCGACGAGGAGGTCGCCGGGCGCCGTCCGCCGATGGCGGTGAGCGACGTCTTGCCGATGCTCGCCGACGGCCCGCTGCAGGGCCTGCGCCTGGCACCGCTGCACGGCAAGCTGACGCCGGACGAGAAGGACCGCACCATGACCTCGTTCGCCGCGGGCGGGGTCGACGTCTTGGTGGCGACGACCGTCATCGAGGTCGGTGTCGACGTGCCCAACGCGACCGTCATGGTCGTCATGGACGCTGACCGGTTCGGTGTCTCGCAGCTGCACCAGTTGCGCGGACGCATCGGCCGCGGCGGGCATCCCGGGCTGTGCCTGCTCGTCACCGATGTTGCCGGACGGCGCCCCGGCCCGCGAGCGGCTCGACGCGGTCGCGGCCACCACCGACGGATTCGCACTGGCCCGCCTCGACGTCGAGCAGCGGCGCGAGGGTGACGTGCTCGGCGTGGCACAGTCGGGCGGCCGCTCGCAGCTCAAACTGCTGTCGCTGCTGCGCGACGAAGACCTGATCGTCGCTGCGCGCGCCGAGGCAACCACCCTCGTCGCGACCGATCCCGACCTCGCCGCGCACCCGGCCCTCGCCGCCCAGGTCGCCGACCTCGTGGCCGACGAGCAGGCCCGCTACCTCGACAAGTCGTGACGCGCATCGTCGCGGGGACGGCGAAGGGGCGCCGGCTCGCCGTCCCGGCACGCGGCACCCGCCCCACGTCCGAACGTGCCCGCGAGGGGCTGTTCAACACCCTGCGCTCGCATCTCGATCTCGACGGTGCCGCCGTCCTCGACCTGTACGCCGGGAGCGGGGCGGTCGGGCTCGAGGCGCTCTCGCGTGGCGCGGCCCGAGCCGTCCTCGTCGAAGCCGACCGAAATGCGGCCGAGACTCTGCAGCGCAATGTCACCGCGGTCGACCTGCCGGGCGGCGACGTGCGGCGGCGTCCGGTCGAGGCCGTGCTCGCCGGCGCCGGTGAGCCGTTCGACTTCGTGTTCGCCGATCCGCCGTACGAGCTGGGTGATGACGAGGTCGCCGAAATGCTCGCCGCGCTCGTTGCGCACGGGTGGCTCGCCGAGTCGGCGATGGTCGTGGTCGAACGCTCGTCGCGCTCGGCCGAACCGGCGTGGCCGGCGGGCATTGCGCTCGTCACACAACGCCGCTACGGGGACGGTTGCCTTTGGTACGGTCGCGCACACAATGGCTGACAACGTGATCCGCCGTGCCGTGTGCCCCGGTTCGTTCGACCCGGTGACCAACGGCCATCTGGACATCATCGGCCGCGCCGCTCAGCTCTACGACGAGCTGACCGTCGCCGTGTTCGTGAACGCAGCGAAGTCGAGTCTGTTCACCGTCGACGAGCGCCGTGAACTGCTCGAGGAAGCGACCGCGCAGTACGGCAACGTGCGCATCGACAGCTTCCACGGCCTGACCGTCGACTACTGCAAGGAACACGGCATCGCCGTGATCGTCAAAGGGCTGCGGGCGGTCAGCGACTTCGACTACGAGCTGCAGCAGGCGCAGATGAACCGCGGCCTGGCCGGGATCGACACGCTGTTCATGCCCACTAACCCGGAATACAGCTTCCTCGCATCTAGCCTGGTGAAGGAAATAGCCAAATGGGGCGGCGACGTGTCCGCACTCGTCCCGTCGAACGTGCTCAAACGCCTCATCGATCGAACCAACGGCGCCTAGGAACACACTGCGGCGCCGCCAGCAACAGCGAGGTGCCGAATGACCGACCAGTCCCTACGCCGCGCCGACGAGCTGCTGACCGAGTTGGTCGAGCAGGTCGAGACCGCGCGATCGATGCCGATGTCCTCGTCCTGCGTGCTGCCCCGCGAACGCATGCTCGACCTGCTCGACGAGCTGCGCGAGGTGCTGCCGCCCGAGATCGACGAGGCCCGCAAGGTCATCGCGAGCCGCGACGCGCTGCTGCACGACGCCTATGCCGAGGCAAGCTCCGTGCGCGACAAGGCGGCGGCCGAGGCCGACGCGATGGCCGCCAACGCCCAGACCCGGGCCGACGACATCGTCCACGACGCCGAGGTGCAGGCCTACGAGACCGTCGAGCGTGGCAAGGCCGAGCACGCCACGCTGGTGTCGGCCACGACGATCCACCAGTCGGCCGCACGGGCTGCTGCCGAAGTGCGCGAGCAGGCCGAGGCGTACGCCCGCGGGCTGCACGAGCAGGCCGATCAGTACCACGGCGCGACGATCGCCGAGGCCGACCGCTACTCCGCCGACACGCGCGCCGGCGCCGAGCGCTACGCCGCCAAGCTCGCCGCCGACAGCGAGGACTACGCCGACCGCACCCTGTACGAGCTCGCCACGACGCTGCAGCGCGCGGCCGCGACGGCCGACCAGGGTCGGGTTGCCCTCGCCCAGCGCCGCTCGGTCCCGCCGCACATGGGCGCGAGCGAGCCCGTCGGTGCCGCGGTCGCCGACGACTCGCCCGACGAGGTCTTCGACGCCGAGGCGCAGGACGACGCTCAGGACGACGTCATCAGACGCTCACCAGACGTTCACGCAGACGTTCACGGAGACGCCCACGCAGACGCGCTCGCCGACGCAGGCTCGGCAGAATCGGGCGAAACGCGGCCCGAGGACGCCGAACACACGGTTCCGGTCTGAGTTCAGCCTGCGATTTCGAGGTCTGTGGCCCTCTCGGCTAAGCTGAACGACGGCCTCAACCGATCACGGCCGATGTTGGTATGCCTGAGAACTTGACACCGAAACCGCGCTCCGCGGCCGGTCCTGACCCGCGCAGCCCCTACGTTTACGACGTACGGCTGCTCGGTCGCCGACCCGGTTCGATGCGGACGGACCGGCGTCAGGTTCCCGCGCCTGCAGGCCTCGGCAGTGAACTCATCGGGGTTGCGGCAGGTACTCCGCTTGCAGTCGACGTCCGACTGGAGTCGGTGACCGAGGGCGTGCTCGTCACGGCCCAGGTCTCGACTTCGTTGCGCGGCGAGTGCGCGCGGTGCCTCGACCCGATCACCGATGAGCTGGTCGTCGACATCATGGAGCTGTTCGCATATCGGGACAGCGTCACCGACGAGACGACCAGTGCGGACGAGGTACACCGGCTCGAGGGCGACCTGCTCGATCTCGAACCGGTGGTGCGAGACGCGATCGTCCTCGGCTTGCCGTGGACCCCGCTGTGCCGGCCGGACTGCGCCGGGTTGTGCCCCACCTGCGGGGAACGGCTCGACCAGCTGCCGGAGGACCACTCGCACGAAACGATCGACCCCCGGTGGGCAGCCCTGCAGGCGCTCGCCGACGGTGAGAACACCTGAGCTCGACCCCCCAGACGAAGGAGTCCCGACGTGGCCGTCCCGAAGCGGAAGACCTCGCGCAGCAACACCCGGTCTCGCCGGTCGCAGTGGAAGACGAGCGCCCCGACGCTCGTCCCCTGCCCGAACCGCGCGTGCGGTGAGCTGAAGCTGCCCCACACCGCGTGTTCGAACTGCGGTCAGTACGACGGCAAGCAGGTGCTGTCGGTCTGAGCCGGCATCTCGCCGCCGCATGCCACCGCGCTCGCACCCTGCCGACCAGGCCGGTCTGACGGCCGCACTCGGCGTCGATCTCGACGCCGAGTTGCTGCAGCGCGCGCTCACGCACCGCTCGTACGCCTACGAGCACGGCGGACTGCCCCACAACGAGCGCCTGGAGTTCCTCGGCGACTCGGTGCTGGGCATCGTCGTCACCGAGACGCTCTACCGCGCCCATCCCGACCTGCCCGAGGGGCGCCTGGCGAAGCTGCGCGCCTCCGTGGTGAACATGCGGGCGCTGGCCGACGTCGCCCGCGACATCGGTCCGTCCGGGCTCGGCGCGTACCTGTACCTCGGCCGTGGCGAGGAAGCCACCGGCGGGCGCGACAAGTCGAGCATCCTCGCTGACGCCCTCGAAGCACTGCTCGGCGCGATCCACTACGAGCACGGACTGCCCACCGCCGCGCGGGTGATCCACGACCTGTTCGACACCTTGATGATCGATGTCGCTGAAAGCGGCGCGGGGCTCGACTGGAAGACCAGCCTGCAGGAACTGACCGCCGAGCGCGGGCTCGGCGTCCCCGACTACACGATGAGTTCCAGCGGACCGGACCACCAGAAGACGTTCACCGCTGCGGCGACCGTCGCCGGCGAAACGTTCGCGCCGAGCACCGGGCGCAGCAAGAAGGAAGCCGAACAGGCCGCCGCCGAGACCGCGTGGCGGGCACTGGACGGGCGCGAGCGCGACGATCTCGCCACCGCACCCCCCGCCGGCTGAGCGGTGCCCGAACTTCCCGAGGTCGAGACCGTCCGCGCCGGCCTGCAGCGCTGGGTCGCGGGCCGCACCGTCGCCTCGGTCGACGTCACGCACGCCCGCGCCGTGCGCCGCCACCTGGCCGGTGCCCAGGATCTGTCCGACCGGCTCGTCGGCGCGCGGATCGAAGGCGTCTCGCGGCGTGGCAAGTACCTCTGGCTGCCGCTGACGGGCGCGGACGGCAACACCGACGAGTGCCTCGTCGCCCATCTCGGCATGTCGGGCCAGCTGCTCGTCCAGGCGCGCGACGCCGTGGATGAGAAGCACCTGCACGTCCGCGTCCGGTTCACCGACGGCGGCCGGGAACTGCGTTTCGTCGATCAGCGCACGTTCGGCGGGGTTCAGCTGGACACGCTGATCCCGGCAGCCGACCGGCCCGAGCAGCGGGTGCCCGCCGGGATCGTGCACATCGCCCGCGACCCGCTGGACCCGTTCTTCGACGCCGAGGACTTCTCACGGCGGCTGCGGCGCCGCAGCTCAGCAGTCAAGCGCGCCCTGCTCGACCAGACGCTGGTGTCAGGCGTCGGCAACATCTACGCCGACGAGTCGCTGTGGCGGGCCCAGCTGCACGGCGAGCGACTCGGGCGCACGCTGCGCCGCGCGCAGGTCGACGGGCTGCTCGGCCACGTCCGCGACGTTCTCGGCGCGGCGCTCGGTGCCGGCGGGACGTCCTTCGACGCGCTCTACGTCAACGTCAACGGCGAAAGTGGCTACTTCGACCGGGCCCTGGCCGTCTACGGGCGGGAGGGGCAGGCCTGCCCGCGGTGCGGGACGGCGATCCGGCGCACCGCGTTCATGAATCGGTCCAGTTTCTTCTGCCCCCGCTGTCAACGCGCGCCCCGGAACCACCGCATCCACAGTGCCTGAACAGCAGACCCATGTTGACCGTTCGTTATCGCGGTGCAACCATTGAGTGACCTGGCGGGGCCGTGAGACGGTCGATCCAGAACCTGAGGGATCCTGTTCTTTACGGGTGAGACCCGACTCGTCGACAACACAATTCGTCGCATATCGGTGTGTTGACACACCGAACCCGGTCCTCCCGGGGGAAATGAAGGGTCTGCCGTATGGCTCGCGCCTTGGTCGGCTATGTAGGAAGCAACAGCAACGAGCAGGTACTGGCCGCTGAGGTCGCGCGCCTGCGTCGGCGGGTGTCGGACCTGGAGTCGGAGCTGGCCGACGTCCGCGAGCGACAGCACGCCGAGATCGACCTGGACCTGCACCGGTTGGCTGCCGAAGCCGAATTGGTTTAGCCAGGCCCGCTTTTTGGCTTGATCCAAGTATCGATTCGGTCGTTATTCGACCAGGTCGATACTTCGATCAAGCAGCTGTCGGACGTGGGCGAGCCCCTGTCCGACGGTCGGCCACGTCGCGTAAGTTCTCCCCAACACGTGGTTGGACATCGGGAGATTCGTGCACCTCAAGTCGCTGACGCTGCGGGGCTTCAAGTCCTTCGCCTCCGCCACGACGCTGCGCTTCGAGCCTGGCATCACCGCGGTCGTCGGGCCGAACGGGTCGGGCAAGTCGAACGTCGTCGACGCGATCGCCTGGGTGCTCGGCGAGCAGGGCGCCAAGGCGCTGCGCGGCGGCAAGATGGAAGACGTCATCTTCGCCGGGACCGCCGGCCGCCCACCCCTGGGCCGCGCCGAGGTCACGCTGACGATCGACAACAGCGACAACGCCCTGCCGATCGACTACACCGAGGTGTCGATCACCCGCCGGATGTTCCGCGAGGGCACCAGCGAGTACGAGATCAACGGCGAGCACGTCCGGTTGCTCGACGTCCAGGAACTGCTCTCCGACTCCGGCATCGGCCGCGAGATGCACGTGATCGTGGGCCAGGGCCAGCTCGACGCGGTCCTGTCGGCCCGTCCCGAAGACCGTCGCGGGTTCATCGAAGAGGCCGCCGGCGTGCTCAAGCATCGCAAGCGCAAGGAAAAGGCGCTGCGCAAGCTCGACGCGATGCAGGCGAATCTCACCCGCGTCACCGATCTCACCGCCGAGCTGCGCCGCCAGCTCAAGCCGCTCGGCAAGCAGGCCGAGATCGCCCGGCGCGCCCAGGGCGTCCAGGCCGAACTGCGTGACTCGCGGCTGCGGCTGCTCGCCGATGACCTGATGACGCTGCGCGACAATCTGCGCAAGGAAGTCGCCGACGAGGAGCAGATCCGCGCCCGCCGCGGCGAGGTCGAGGCGCAGGTCGCCACCGCGCGTGCCCGCGAGGCCGAACTCGAGCAGGCGATCGCCGCCGATACGCCGACCGTCACCCGCACCCAGGACACCTGGTACCGGCTCTCCGCGCTCGAGGAGCGCTTCCGCGGCACCGCCTCGCTGGCCGCCGAGCGCGCCCGGCTGCTGTCCGTCGAGCAGGACGAGCGCATCGCCGGGCGGGATCCGGAGGCGATGGAGGCCGAAGCGGCGAAGATCCGCGTCGAGGAGGAGCGCCTGCAGTCCAGTCTCGGCGAGGCCAAGGCAGCCCTCGGTGAGGTCGTCGCCGAGCGGCAGGAGCTCGAACGCCGCCTCGCCGAGGCCGAACGCGCCCTGGTTGCCGCAGCGCGCGCGGTCGCCGACCGTCGCGAGGGCCTGGCCAAGCTCGCCGGGCAGGTGAACGCGCTGCGGGCGCGGTCGAGCGCTGCGGGGGAAGAGATCGCCCGGCTGGCCGCCTCGGCCACCGCAGCACGCGACCGGGCAACCGCCGCTCGTGCCAACCTCGAACGCGTTCAGGCCGAGGTCGGCGCACTCGACGAGGGCGAGCTCGGGCTCAACGAGCGCCACGAGAACGCTGTCGCCGCGCTGACCTCGATGCAGGAGCGTGCCCGCGAACTCGCCGACGCCGAACGTGAGGCCGAACGTGAACGATCGACGTGGGCCGCCCGTGCCGAAGCGCTCGCCCTGGGCCTGACCCGCAAGGACGGCGGCGGCGCGCTGCTGGAGGCCGACCTCGCCGGCGTGACCGGGTCGCTGGCGGAACTGCTCGTCGTCGAGAGCGGCTACGAGACGGCGATCGCCGCCGCCCTCGGTGCCGCGGCCGATGCCATTGCCGTCACCACCCTCGACACGGCCGTCCGGGCGCTCGAACATCTCAAGGCAGAAGACGCGGGTCGGGTCGGCCTGCTCGTCGGCGGCGTCGACGGTGCCCCGGCACATCCGTCCGCCGCTGGGCTGCGGCCGGGCGCACGGTGGGCCGCCGATCTGGTCACGGTGCCCGAGCCCTACCGCGGCAGCATCGACGAACTGCTCGAGGACGTTGTTGTCGTCGACGATCTCGACCTCGCCCGCAGCATGGCGCGCGCGATGGAAGACAGCCCGGTCGTGCGCGTCGTCACCCGCGAGGGGGACGTGTTCGGCAACGGCTGGGTCGAGGGCGGATCGAGTTCGGCCCCGAGCGCGATCGAGGTACGGGCGGCGGTCGACGAGGCCATCCAGAAGGCCGACGAAGCGGCCACCCGGCACGAGCGGTTGCACGCCCAGCTCGGCGAAGCCCGCGAGCGCTCGAGCGAGCTCGAGGACGAAGTGACCCGCGCCCTCGAAGCGCTGCACGAGTCCGATGCACAGCTCGCCGCCGTGGCCGAGCGGCTGGCCCAACTGGGGGAGTCGTCCCGGCAGGCGACCGGCGAGGCCACCCGCCTCGACGAGGCCCGCAGCGCCGCCGAGACCGCCCGCGATCACGACCTGGCCGGCCTGTCCGGCCTCGAAGAGCGGTTGCACCTGGCCGAGACGCAGTCCGACGAACCCACCGAGCCCGACACCGGCGAGCGCGACTCGCTGCAGGCCGAGGTCGCTGCCGCCCGCCAGGCCGAGATGGAAGCCCGCCTCGCAGTGCGCACCGGTGAAGAGCGCGTGCGGGCGGTCTCCGGCCGTGCCGAGCAGCTGCTGCGCGCCGCCGAGATCGAGCGCGCCGCGCGGGCGCGACACGAGGCGGCCCGGGCCGCACGTGCTCGTGGCGCAGCCGTGGCGGCCCGCGTTCGCGATGCCGCCCGCCTGGTTCTCACCCATATCGAGGCTTCGGTGGCGCTGGCAGCGACCGAACGCGACGCCGCCCAGCAGGACCGGGTCGTGCGCGAGGGGGAGCTGCTCGCGCTGCGCAGCCAGACCCGCCAGCTCGGCGAGGAACTCACCCGACTCACCGACGCCGTGCACCGCGACGAGATGGTGCGCGCCGAACAGCGCCTGCGCATCGAAGCGCTCGAAGAGCGCGCCGTCGACGAGTACGGCGTCGAGATCGAAGCCCTCATCGCCGAGTACGGCCCCGACCAGCCCACGCCGCCGTCGGCGATCGAGATTGCCGAGTACGAGCAGGCTCGCGAACGCGGCGATCAGGTCGTCGCGCCGCAGCCGGGGCCCTACCACCGGGCGACGCAGGAGAAGCGTGCCGCGCGTGCCGAGCGCGACCTGGCCCTGCTGGGCAAGGTCAACCCGCTCGCGCTCGAAGAGTTCGCCGCTCTCGAGGAGCGGCACCAGTTCCTGTCGACCCAGCTCGAGGACCTGAAGAAGACCCGACTCGACCTGCTGACGGTCGTCAAGGAGGTCGACGAACGCATCCTCGAGGTGTTCACCAGTGCCTATGCCGACGTGGCTCGCGAGTTCGAGATCGTGTTCGCGACGCTGTTCCCCGGCGGCGAGGGACGCCTCGTCCTGACCGACCCGGACGACATGCTGCTCACCGGCATCGACGTCGAAGCGCGCCCGCCCGGCAAGAAGGTCAAGCGGCTCTCGCTGCTGTCCGGCGGCGAGCGCTCGCTGACCGCGGTCGCACTGTTGGTCGCGATCTTCCGTGCCCGACCGAGCCCGTTCTACGTCATGGACGAGGTCGAAGCCGCCCTCGACGACACGAACCTCGGTCGCCTGCTGGAACTGATCGCGGCCCTGCGCAGCAACAGCCAGATCATCATCATCACGCACCAGAAGCGGACCATGGAGATCGCCGACGCGCTGTACGGCGTCACGATGCGCGGCGACGGTGTGACCCAGGTCATCAGCCAGCGCCTGCACGACAGCGATGCGGTCGAGGAACCGGTTCCGGCAGGCTGAACACGGCGACGATCGGTCGCGGACACACGACCACCGACAGGTGGACGCGCGACGACCCCGCAAGGTTGGCAAGCTGTGAGTTATCCGCCTGCGACCCGGGCGCGTCGGCCGAATTCACCTAGGGTGTCCGGGTGACATCTTCGCTTTTGCCCCGCCGTGCCCGCCGTGCTGCGCAGCTGGTAGCAGCGCTGTCCGTGACCGCCCTCGTGGTCGCTGCGTGCGGATCCGACCGGCAGGCACCGAACTCCACCGACACCGTTACGCACACCGCGGCGCAGGCCGGATCGTCGACGTCGGCCAGCTCGTCGCCCGAGCCGAGGCCGACGAAGAAGGCGAAGCCGGCCAAGCCGGTGCATGTGTCGTTGCAGTTCGGTGATGGTGAGACGTTGGGTGTGGGGATGCCGATTATCGCGTTCTTGTCGCGTCCGATCACTGATGCGAGTGGGTTTGCGAAGGCGACCAGGGTGACGGTGGATGGTCGGGTGGTGCATGGGGCGTGGTATTTCGAGCGGAAGTACGGTGATCCGGGGCATCCGATCGAGGCTGATTACCGGTTGCAGCATTATTGGCCGGCGCATGCGCGGATTCATTTGGCGTTGCCGGTCAAGGGTGTGTCGGCGGGGAAGGGGTTGGCGTTTCAGGACAATCTGACTCTGGATTGGGCCACTGGTGATGCGCGGGTGGTGACGGTGGATGCGTATACGCACAAACTGTCGGTCACCGATGACGGGCGGCCGTGGGGCACGTTCCCGGTGTCGTTGGGGGCGGATGCGACCCGGACCCGGCGTGGCATCAAGGTGATCATGGAGAAGTACCCGACCACGTGCATGCATGACACGAACAACACTTATTACGAGTGCGGTATCAAGTTGGATCAGCGTCTGACTTATGACGGGGAGTATCTGCACTCGGCGCCGTGGAACATCTACAACATCGAGCACGGCATCGATTCCTCCAACGGCTGCACCAACCTGCTGCCGGCTGATGCGCAGAAGTTGTACAACTTCCTCGATGTCGGTGACCCGGTGCAGTACCCCAACGCCAACGGCTCGCTGATGCAGATCGGCGACGGCTACGGCGACTGGAACGTGTCCTGGCCCCAATGGCTGCTCGGCGGCCTGTACCGCACCAGCTGAATCACTCCACAAGCTGGGCGGTGCGCCGTCCCTGAGAGGATGACCGCGTGGTTGTTCTCTGGGTAATCCTTGCCGTCGTCGTTGTCGCGGCGCTGGTCGTCGGTTTCGTCGTCACCCGTTCCGGTCGGGGGCCGCGTTTCGACGCGCCACCGCGGCCCGGCGTCGACTACGCCGAGACGCCGAGCGACACGCTCGAGCTGCCGGCCGTCGAAGACACCGCGGTCGAGCCGGCAGCTCCCGCCGAGCCGGCGGTCGAAACCCCGGCACCGACCGCCGGACGGCTGCAACGGCTGCGAGCCCGGCTCGCCCGGTCGCAGAATGCGCTCGGACGTGGCCTGCTCAGCGTGCTGTCGCGCGAGAACCTCGACGACGACGCCTGGGACGAGATCGAAGAGGCCCTGCTCAGCGCCGACGTCGGCGTCAAACCCACCACCGAGATCGTGGACGCGCTGCGCACGAAGACCAAGGTGCTCGGCACCCGCTCGCACGGCGAACTACGTGCGCTGCTCGCCGAGGAACTCGTCACCGCGCTGCAGCCGGACCTCGACCGCACCCTGCACACCACGCCGACGTCCGACCGTCCCGCTGTCGTGCTCGTCGTCGGTGTCAACGGCACCGGCAAGACCACGACGTGCGGCAAGCTTGCTCGCGTGCTCGTTGCAGACGGGCGCACCGTCATGCTCGGCGCCGCCGACACCTTTCGCGCCGCGGCCGCCGACCAGCTCCAGACGTGGGGCTCGCGCGTCGGCGCCGAGACCGTGCGTGGTCCCGAGGGCGGTGACCCCGCGTCGGTCGCGTTCGATGCCGTGAAGAAAGGCACCGAGGCCAAGGTCGACACGGTGCTGATCGACACGGCTGGACGGCTGCACACCAAGGTCGGGCTCATGGACGAGCTCGGCAAGGTCAAACGCGTGGTCGAGCGGCAGGGACCGGTCGACGAGACGCTGCTCGTGCTCGACGCCACCACCGGCCAGAACGGGTTGACGCAGGCGCGCGTGTTCACCGAGGTCGTCGACGTGACGGGCATCGTCCTCACCAAGCTCGACGGCACAGCCCGTGGCGGCATCGTGATCAGCGTGCAACGCGAACTCGGCGTCCCGGTCAAGCTCGTCGGACTCGGCGAAGGCGCCGACGACCTCGCCCCGTTCGAGCCCGAAGTGTTCGTCGACGCCCTTTTGGGAGACTGAACGCGTGAAGGCTCTCTTCAAGCCGGCAGCGTCGCCGGGCTTCGAATTGGTCGATCGTCCCGAACCCGAGGCCGGCCCGGGCGAGGTCAAGATCCGCGTCCTGCGGGCGGGAATCTGCGGCACTGACCTGCACATCCTCGAGTGGGACGCCTGGGCGGCATCGGCGGTGAACGCGCCGCTCATCCCCGGTCACGAGTTCTGCGGCGAAGTCGTCGAGATCGGAGCCGGCGTCCGCGACGTCCACGTCGGCGCGCTCGTCTCGGGCGAGGGACACATCGTGTGCGGCACCTGCCGCAACTGCCGCGCCGGGCGTCGACATCTGTGCATCCGGACGTCCGGCGTGGGTGTCAACCGTGACGGCGCGTTCGCCGAATACGTTGTGCTGCCCGAGTCGAACGTCTGGGTGCACAGGGATGCCGAGTCAATACACGCGAACCCCGATCTCGGCGCGATCTTCGACCCGTTCGGCAACGCTGTGCACACCACGCTGTCGTTCCCGCTGGTCGGCGAGGACGTTCTCATCACCGGCGCGGGCCCGATCGGGTTGATGGCCGCTGCGATCGCGCGACACATCGGCGCGCGGTTCGTCGTCATCACCGATGTGTCGCCCTTTCGCCTCGACCTGGCCCGCAAGATGGGTGTCGACCTCGCGCTCGACGTCTCGCGCGAAAGCGTCGCGTCCGCCCAGGAACGACTCGGCATGGTCGAGGGATTCGACGTCGCCCTCGAGATGAGCGGCCACCCGTCGGCGTTGCCGGACATCATCGCGAACCTCAACCACGGCGGCCGCATCGCGATGCTCGGGCTGCCGAGCCAGCCGATCGAGATCGAGTGGGGCAAGGTCGTCACCCACATGATCACGATCAAGGGCATCTACGGCCGGGAGATGTACGAGAGCTGGTACGCCATGTCGGCGATGCTGCGTTCGGGTCTGGACATCTCTGCCGTCGTCACGCATCGGCTACCCGCCGAGGCGTGGCAGGAGGCGTTCGACACCGCGCGCGGCGGGCAGTGCGGCAAGGTCGTCATGGATTGGAGTGGGATCTGATGTACGGAGCGGTACGCGAGCAACTGCAGACGACTCTGACCGAGATTCGTGACGCCGGGTTGTACAAGAACGAACGCCAGCTCACTTCGCCGCAGTCGGCACACGTGCGGTCCGGTGGCGCGGACGTGCTGAACTTCTGCGCCAACAACTACCTGGGTCTCGCCGATCACCCGTCCGTCGTCGCTGCGGCGAAGGCTGCGCTCGACGAGTGGGGCTTCGGCATGGCGTCCGTGCGCTTCATCTGCGGCACGCAGACCCAGCACACCGAGCTCGAGGCACGACTGGCGTCGTTCCTCGGCCAGGAGGCGACGATTCTCTATTCGTCGTGCTTCGACGCCAACGGCGGCGTGTTCGAGGTGCTGCTCGACGAGAACGACGCGGTGATCTCGGACGAGCTCAATCATGCCTCGATCATCGACGGCATCCGGCTCTGCAAGGCGAAGCGGTACCGGTACAAGAACCGCGACATGGCCTCGCTCACCGAGCAACTCCAAGCCACGTCGGACGCGCGCCGACGGCTGATCGTGACCGACGGGGTGTTCTCGATGGACGGCTACCTCGCGCCGCTGGCCGACATCTGCGACCTCGCCGAGAAGTACGACGCGATGGTCATGGTCGACGACTCGCACGCGGTCGGTTTCGTCGGCGCGACCGGCGCCGGCACGCCGGAACTGGCCGGCGTGCAAGACCGCATCGATGTCATCTCCGGCACGCTCGGCAAGGCGCTCGGCGGTGCGTCCGGCGGCTACATCTCGGCGCGCGCGGAGATCGTCGAGTTGTTGCGGCAGCGCTCGCGTCCGTACCTGTTCTCGAACGCGGTGGCCCCGTCGGTCGTCGCCGGTTCACTCGCGGCTCTCGACCTCGTCGCGTCCTCGGACGACGCCCGCGCGCAGCTGCGCGCGAACACCGAGCAGTTCCGTCGGCGGATGGCCGACGAGGGTTTCGACATCCTGCCGGGTGAGCACCCGATCGCGCCGGTCATGTTCGGCGACGCGGTCGTGGCCGGCAAGGTCGCCGACGAGATGTTGCGCCACGGCGTCTACGTGATCGCGTTCAGCTACCCCGTGGTGCCGCAGGGCAAGGCGCGCATCCGCGTCCAGCTCTCCGCCGCGCACTCGGAACAAGACGTCGAGATCTGCGTGCAGGCCTTTTCAGCGGCCCGCGCTGCAGTCGGCTGACTCCGCGAGTGGTCACTTATGCCGCGAGTGGTCAGTTATAACTGACCACTCGCGCGGTTAATGACCACTCGCGTGGAATGGCTGCGCGAGTGAGGGTCAACCTGTTAATCAGCACAGAGCTTGCGCGAACGGAAACATTTCGTAACACGGCGCAGGACGCGGTGAGCTAGGTGAGCTTGCGCACCACGATCAGGTGGTGCAGGTACAGCCCGGCCAGGCTGGGGATGAACAAGATCGCCAACACGTTTCCCATGATCGTGCCGATCACAGCGGCTATGAGCAGCAACACAACGAAGCCCGCATAGAGCAGAACCCACGTGTGCCCGGCCCAGACTCGGCGATAGTCGTGCCACGTATCCACGCGGCGACCGTACCGGGTGCTTGGTTACATGCCTGAAACACAGACCGACCTGTTCGCGAAACACCGTCTCTAGAAGGTGTCCTCGACGTCCTGCGCGCCTCTGCGGCGCTCCGTACCTACGAGGGGAAGCCTTACGTGTCCCACCTCATGCTCGCCCACGAACTGGCCGCGTCCTATCCGACGCTGAAGAAGTTCGACACCGGCGCAACCGCCTGGATCCTCGCGTCCTCGGCCCTGGTGCTGCTCATGACGCCGGCCCTGGCGTTCTTCTACGGCGGCATGGTGCGCGCGAAGCACACGCTGGCCATGCTGTTGCAGAACTTCGCCGCGATCGGCGTGGTCAGCGTCACCTGGGTGATTGTCGGTTTCACCTGGGCGTTCAGCGGCGACGGCAAGTACCTCGGCGACACCCACTTCCTGTTCCTGCACAACATCGGTGACGTCGTGCCGACGCTCGGGTCGGCGCAGGCAATCCCGACGATGTGCTTCGTCGCCTTCCAGCTCACCTTCGCGATCATCACTCCGGCACTGATCACCGGCTCGACCGCCGACCGCTGGAAGTTCGGCGCGTTCGTGGCGTTCGTGGCCATCTGGTCGATCGTCATCTACGCGCCCGTCGCGCACTGGGTGTTCGACGGCTACGGCTGGCTGAACCGGTCGCTGATCGACGGACACTTCTTCGCCGAGGACTTCGCCGGTGGAACCGTCGTCCACATCAACGCCGGCGCCGCGGGTCTCGCGATGTGCATCGTGCTCGGCAAGCGCAAGGGCTGGCCGAAGGAGCAGATGCGCGGCCACAACATTCCGTTCGTGCTGCTCGGCGCGGGCCTGCTGTGGTTCGGCTGGTTCGGGTTCAACGCCGGTTCCGAACTGGCCGCAGACCAGGTCGCCAGCGCGGCGTGGATGAACACGAACACCGCGACCGCGACCGCGATGCTCGGTTGGCTGCTCGCAGAAAAGATCCGCTACGGGAAGTCGACGGCACTCGGCGCCGCGTCCGGTGCGGTCGCCGGACTGGTCGCGATCACGCCGTGTGCAGGCTGGGTGACGCCGATCGGGTCGCTGTTCATCGGTGTCATCGCCGGGTTCCTGTGTGCCTACGCAATCAGCCTGAAGAACAAGTTCGGATTCGACGACTCGCTCGACGTCGTCGGCGTGCACTTCGTCGGTGGCTGGATCGGCACGCTGTCGGTCGGCTTCTTCAGCACCACGACCACGAACTCGCTGGGCAACAACGGCATCTTGTACGGCGGGGGCGGGCACTTCGGTGGATGGAATCTGCTGCTCCACCAGTTCCTCGCCGCCGGCGCGGTCACGATCTTCTCCTTCGTCGGTACGCTGATCATCGGTTACGCGGTCAACCTCTTCATCAAGAACCGCGTCACCGAGGAGCAGGAACTCGAGGGTCTCGACACCTCGATCCACGGTGAGTCCGCATACGACTGGGGCGGAATCGGCACCTCGGGCCACTTCGGCACCGCTACAGCCACGGCAGCGTCCTCGTCTGATTCCTCGAAGGAGAGTGTGACTGCATGAGCGACGCTTGCGGAGCGAATAAAACACATTCACCGGGCCGCCAGGCCCGTATCGAGCTCCGAGTGGGCCCGAGAGGTGGGGTCCCAGGCGAATCGCCAAGCGTTCTTTGCGAAGCGATTCGATGGGGTACCGATGCGAGTGGTCCAGGAGGAGTTCGATGAAGCAGGTAACCGCGGTCGTCAAGCCGTTCAAGCTGGACGACGTGAAGGCAGCGCTCGAGGTGCTCGGCATCCAGGGTCTGACCGTGGCCGAGGTGCAGGGATTCGGCAGGCAGAAGGGTCACACCGAGGTCTACCGCGGCGCCGAGTACACCGTCGACCTCGTCCCCAAGGTGCGCATCGACGTGCTCGTGAACGACGGGGACGCCGACAAGGTCGTCGACTCGATCGTCGAGGCCGCGCGGACCGGGAAGATCGGTGACGGCAAGGTGTGGGTCACCTCCGTCGATACACTCGTCCGCGTGCGAACCGGTGAACGAGGCGCCGACGCTGTCTGAATCGTTGAGCGAGGTCCGGGCCGGCGTGCTACGCCGGCCCGGACTCGTGTGTGCGCCCTTACGCGAAGCGCTGACCGAGGCCTACGACGGTTGGCTGGCAAACCGCGTGCCGGACGGCGCCACCGGCGTGGCCCTCGTCGCCGTCGGCAGCCTTGGCCGCCGCGAACCGTCGCCCTCGTCCGACCTCGATCTCGTGCTGCTGCACGACGGACGCACGGACAACGTCGCCGAGCTCGCAGACTCGATCTGGTATCCGGTGTGGGACAGCGGGGTCGGGCTCGACCATTCGGTGCGCACTCCCGACGACGCGGTGAAGGTGGCCCGCGACGACCTGAAAGCGTTGCTCGGGCTGCTCGACATCCGACACCTCGCGGGCGAGGAAAAACTGACCTCGACGCTGCGCGCGGACGTGGTGTCGTTGTGGCGCTCGACGGCACTCAAGCGCAGCGACGAGCTACGCGAACTCGGCCGGCGACGCTGGGAGCTCGCCGGTGAGGGCGCGTTCCTGCTCGAACCGAATCTCAAGGATTCCCGCGGTGGCCTGCGCGACGTGCGCCTGCTGCACGCCCTCGCGCTCGCGCAGCTCGTCGACCTGCCGCCCACCGCCCGGGACGCCGCGCGAGTGCTGCTCGACGTCCGCGGCGAGTTGCATCGGCTGCTCGGACGGCCCGACGACGTCCTGCGGCTGCAGGAACACGACGGCGTCGCGGCCGCGCTCGGCCTGCACGACGTGAGCGGCTCGCCCGATCGCGACGAAGTGCTGCGGCGGGTGAACTACGCAGCACGCACGGTGGCGCACAACCTCGACACCGCCCTGCGTCGCGTCGCACCGGCGCCGCGGCCCTCGTTGCGCCAACGGCTGTTCAGCGGGTCCGGTCCGGTGCGCGAGGGCCTCGCGCGCGACGTCGTCGCCCAGGACGGCGAGGTGGTGCTCGCCCGCGACGCCAGCCCGGCCACCGACCCCGGACTGGTGTTGCGTGCCGCGCGAGCCGCCGCCGAGAACCAGCTCCCGTTCGCCGAATACACGCTCGACCGGCTCTGCGCCCAGGCCGCGCCGGTCCCGGAACCGTGGCCGGATGACATCCGCGACGACTTCATCGGGCTGCTCGGCACCGGAGCCGCAGCCGTCCCGGTGCTCGAAGCGCTCGACCTCGCCGGCCTGCTCAGCCCGCTGATCCCCGAGTGGGACGCGGTGCGTTGCCGCGCCCAGCACAATCCGGTTCACCGCTGGACTGTCGACAGACACCTGCTCGAGACAGCCGCCCACGCCACAGACCACACCCGAGAGGTCGACCGTCCGGACCTGCTGCTCGTCGGCGCCCTGCTGCACGACATCGGCAAGGGTTATCGAGGCGACCATTCGCGCGTCGGCGCCGAACACGCACGCAAGATCAGCGGGCGGATGGGCTTCTCCGACCACGACGTCGAGACGATCACCGCGCTCGTCGCGCACCACCTGCTGCTGCCCGACACCGCCACCCGCCGCGATCTGCACGACCCGGTCACGATCAAGATCGTCACCGATGCGGTCGGCGAGTCCGTCGAGGTGCTCGAGCTCTTGCACGCCCTGTCGATTGCGGACGCCGCCGCCACCGGACCCCAGGCGTGGAGCGAGTGGAAGGCCGGCCTCATCGCCGACCTGACTGCGCGCACACGGTCGGTGTTGCAAGGTGGCAAGGCACCGACCACACCACCGCTCGACGACGAGCGTCGTGCGCTCGCCGATGCCGGCCAGCTCGCCGTCGTCGTGCGCGACCGCGAGATCGTGGTCGCTGCTCCTGACGGTGTCGGCGTCCTCTACCGCACGGCCGGCGTGCTTGCGCTTCACCTGCTCGACGTGCGGCAGGCCTCGATCCACACGCACCGCACCATGGCGGTCAACACCTTCGTCGTCGAACCGAGGTTCGGCCGCGTGCCCGACGCCGCGCTGCTGCGTGCCGAGCTGGCTCGTGCCCTGGACGGCGAAGTTCCGCTCGCGGACCGGCTGCGCGAGAAGGAGCGGGCCTATTCCGAACAGCGTCCTGTCCGCCCGCCGGCCCTGCGCTGGTTCGACCACGAAGCGACCGATGCGACGGTGCTCGAGATCCGCACGGAAGACAGCATCGGCCTGCTGACGCGCATCACTGCGGCCCTCGAACGCAGCGGCACCGACGTGCGCACCGCGCGACTGGCAATCCTCGGCAAGTCGGTCGTCGCCTCGTTCTACCTGACCGACCGGTCCGGGCGGCTGATCGGTGCGGACGCCCGAAGCGATATCGAGATCGAACTCCGCAGGATCTGAGCAGGATAAAGCTCACAGCCGCCTCGTTTCGGGCTGTGGAAACCTGGCGGTAACGTAGGGCGACGCTGCACGGGCCAACGCCGTCCCGATCGACCGCCGCCCCGCTCCGCCGGGCCACATCGACTGGAGATCCGTGCCCCCGTTCTCGGCCGTGCCCGCTGCGCAGGGACTGTACGACCCGTCCTATGAGAAGGACGCGTGCGGTGTTGCGTTCCTCGCCGACCTGGCCGGACGTCGCAGCCACTCGATCGTTGCGCAGGCGCTGACCGCGCTGCACAACCTCGACCACCGCGGCGCCGCGGGTGCCGAGACGTCCTCGGGCGACGGCGCGGGCATCACCGTGCAACTGCCGGACGAGTTCCTGCGCGCCGTCGCCGGTATCGATCTCCCCGAGGCCGGCGCCTACGCCTGCGGCACTGCCTTCCTGCCCCGGGACGAGGACGAAGCAGGGCGAGTCGTCGAGATCATCGAGGCCACTGCGGTCGAGGAGGGGCTCGTCGTCCTCGGCTGGCGCGACGTCCCGATCGACGACTCGTCCATCGGGCCGACCGCGAAGGGCGTCATGCCCCGGTTCCGGCAGGTCTTCCTCGCCGGCGCCGAGGGCGAGCGCGACCTTGACCTCGAGCGGCGCGCCTTCGCGACCCGCCGCGTGTGCGAACGCCGGGCGCGCGAGAACGAACTGGAGTTGTACTTCCCGTCGCTGTCGTGTCGCACGATCGTCTACAAGGGCATGCTCACGACCGACCAGCTCGGTGAGTTCTTCCCCGACCTGACCGACGAGCGGTTCGCCAGCGCTCTCGCGTTGGTGCACAGCCGGTTCTCGACGAACACGTTCCCGTCGTGGCCGCTCGCACACCCGTTCCGCTACATCGCGCACAACGGCGAGTTCAACACCATCCGCGGCAACCGCAACTGGATGCGTACGCGCGAGACGCTGCTCGAGTCCGACTTCATCCCGGGAGACCTGCGCCGGCTGTTCCCGATCTGCACACCGGACGCCTCGGACTCGGCAACCTTCGACGAAGCGCTCGAGCTGCTGCACCTCGGCGGGCGCAGCCTGCCGCACGCGGTGCTGATGATGATCCCGGAGGCGTGGGAGAACCACGCGTCGATGGATCCCGATCGACGGGCGTTCTACCAGTTCCACGCGTCGCTGATCGAAGCGTGGGACGGGCCGGCCTGCGTCACCTTCACCGACGGCACGGTCATCGGCGCGGTGCTCGACCGCAACGGACTGCGTCCGGGCCGGTGGTGGCAGACCGAGGACGGGCTGGTCGTGCTCGCCAGCGAGTCGGGCGTTCTTGATCTCGACCAGACGCGCGTCATCGCGAAGGGCCGCCTGCAGCCGGGGCGCATGTTCCTCGTCGACACTGCGCGCGGTGAGATCCGCTCCGACGACGAGGTGAAGCGCGAGCTCGCGGCCGAGCACCCGTACCAGGAGTGGCTGCATGCCGGGCTGATCCGGCTGGAGGACCTGCCCGACCGCGACCACGTCGTGTTCACCCACGAGTCGGTCACGCGGCGCCAGCAGATCTTCGGCTACACCGAGGAGGAGCTGCGGCTGCTGCTCGCACCGATGGCCACCGGCGCGATCGAGCCGCTCGGCTCGATGGGGACCGACACCCCGCTCGCCGCTCTGTCGAAGCGTCCGCGGTTGTTGTTCGACTACTTCACCGAGCTGTTCGCGCAGGTGACCAATCCGCCGCTGGACG
This sequence comes from uncultured Actinomycetota bacterium, assembly GCA_963754285.1. Taxonomy (GTDB): domain Bacteria; phylum Actinomycetota; class Actinomycetes; order Mycobacteriales; family Jatrophihabitantaceae; genus RYN-133. Next base: position 233,671 of record CAVWFN010000006.1, on the reverse strand, counting down.
CAATCCGCGAGGAGATGGTCACCTCGCTGGCCGGCGCCATCGGTCCCGAGCGCAACCTGCTCGCACCCGGCCCTGCGTCGTGCCGGCAGATCGTCGTGCCGCGTCCCGTGCTCGACAACGACGAGCTCGCCAAGATCTGGCACGTCAACCAGGACGGCAACCTGCCTGGTTTCCAGTGCGCACTGATCGACGGACGGTTCCGCGTCTTCGGCGGCGCGGAGGCGCTCACTGCGGCGATCGAACGCGTGCGTCGCGAATGTTCGCAGGCCATTGCCGCTGGTGCTCGCATCTTGATCCTGTCCGACCGGGACTGCGACGCCGACCACGCACCGATCCCGGCGCTGCTGCTGACGTCGGCGGTGCACCAGCACCTCGTGCGCACCGGGCAGCGCACGCAGGTCGGTCTCGTCGTCGAGACCGGCGAGGCGCGCGAAGTGCACCACATCGCGCTGCTCATCGGCTACGGCGCCGCCGGGGTGAACCCCTATCTCGCGTTCGAGTCGATCGACGACATGGTGTCCTCCGGTGCGATCCGCGGCGTGAGCGCGGAACAGGCGATCGCGAACTACGTCAAGGCGCTGTCGAAGGGCGTCTTGAAGGTCATGTCGAAGATGGGGATCTCGACGATCGCGTCGTACACGGGTGCGCAGGTGTTCGAGGCGTTCGGACTCGCCAAGCCGCTGGTCGACGAATACTTCGGCGCGACCGCGTCGCGGCTGGGCGGTGTCGGGCTCGACGTGCTCGCGGAAGAGGCAGCGGCGCGGCACGCAACCGCGTATCCGCTCGTCCCGACCGCGAAGGCGCATCGCCGACTCGACGTCGGCGGCGAGTACCAATGGCGGCGCGAGGGCGAGATCCACCTGTTCAATCCCGAGACCGTGTTCTTGCTGCAGCACGCGACCCGGCAGCGGCGCTTCGAGCTGTTCGAGGAGTACACCGACAAGGTCGAGCGTCTCAATCGCGAGGGCGGCACCCTGCGCGGGCTGTTCGACTTCACGCCCGACCGTGCGCCCGTCCCGATCGACGAGGTCGAACCGGTCGCCGAGATCGTCAAGCGGTTCGCGACCGGCGCGATGTCGTACGGGTCGATCTCAGCGGAAGCGCACGAGACGCTCGCGATCGCGATGAACCGCCTCGGGGCGAAGTCGAACAGCGGCGAGGGTGGCGAGGACGCCGACCGCTTCGTCCCCGACGAGAACGGCGACCTGCGTCGGTCGGCGGTCAAGCAGGTCGCGTCCGGACGCTTCGGTGTGACGTCGCACTACCTCGTCAACGCCGACGACATCCAGATCAAGGTCGCCCAAGGCGCGAAGCCGGGCGAGGGCGGGCAGCTGCCGGGCTACAAGGTGTATCCGTGGATCGCGCGCACCCGGCACTCCACCCCGGGCGTCGGACTGATCTCGCCGCCGCCGCACCACGACATCTACTCGATCGAGGACCTCGCCCAGCTCATCCATGATCTGAAGAACGCCAACTCGCAGGCGCGCGTGCACGTGAAACTTGTCAGCGAGGCCGGAGTCGGCACCGTCGCCGCCGGCGTGTCGAAGGCACATGCCGACGTCGTCCTCATCTCCGGCCACGACGGCGGGACGGGTGCCGCGCCGCTGACGTCCTTGAAGCACGCGGGTCTCCCGTGGGAACTCGGCCTCGCCGACACGCAGCAGACGTTGCTGCTCAACGGCTTGCGAGACCGCATCACCGTGCAGGTCGACGGCGCGCTGAAGACCGGACGCGACGTGGTCATCGCCGCGCTGTTGGGCGCGGAGGAGTACGGCTTCTCGACGGCGCCGCTGATCGTCAGCGGTTGCGTCATGATGCGGGTCTGCCACCTCGACACGTGCCCGGTCGGTGTCGCGACACAGAACCCCGAACTGCGTGCGCGGTTCACCGGTAAGCCCGAGTTCGTCATCACGTTCTTCGAGTACATCGCCGAACAGGTGCGCACGATTCTCGCCTCGCTGGGGTTCCGCACGCTCGAAGAGGCGATCGGGCAGGTCGGCGTGCTCGACACCGCGAAGGCGATCGAGCACTGGAAGGCAGACGGGCTCGACCTGACGCCAGATGCTCGCGACGCCGCAGACGCCGTACAGCGCCGATCTGCGCAAGGTTCGAGATCAGGACCACGGCCTCGACGCCGCGCTCGACAACACACTCATCCAGCTGTGCGAGGGTGCGTTGCTCGACGGCTCGCCGGTGAAACTCGAGTTGCCGGTGCGCAACGTCAACCGGACGGTCGGCACGATGCTCGGTTCGCTCGTCACGCGCCGCTACGGCGTCGAGGGCCTGCCGGACGGCACGATCGACATCACCTTCACCGGATCGGCCGGGCAGTCGTTCGGCGCGTTCGTGCCCGGCGGGCTGACGCTGCGGCTGGTCGGCGACGCCAACGACTACGTCGGCAAGGGCCTGTCCGGCGGCGTGCTCGCGGTTCACCCGCATCCGGACGCCGGCTTCACCGCTGAGCACAACGTCATCGCCGGCAACGTGATCGCCTACGGCGCCACGTCCGGGTCGATCTTCCTGCGCGGCGTCGTCGGTGAGCGGTTCTGCGTGCGCAACTCGGGCGCGACGGTCGTTGCCGAAGGCACTGGCGATCACGCGCTGGAATACATGACCGGGGGAGTCGCGGTCATCCTCGGCGACGTCGGCCGCAATCTGGGTGCCGGCATGTCGGGCGGGTACGCCTACGTCCTCGATCTGGACGAGGCGCACGTGAACACCGAACTGGTCGACATCGCGCCGCTCGATCGCGACCACGCGGCAGCGCTAAGGAGATCGTCGAGCGCCACCATGCCTACACCGACTCTGCAGTGGCCGCAGGCCTGCTCGCCGACTGGGACCACGCAACCAGCGCTTCAGCGTCATCGTCCCGCGCGACTTCCAGCGCGTAGTCGAGGCCACCGCCCGTGCCAAGGCCAACGGCGAAGACGTCGACAAGGCAGTTATGGCTGCAGCCCAGACCTGAGTTCGGCTCGTTCGCCGAGTGGTCATTTATCGCGTGAGTGGTCACTTATAAATGACCACTCGCGGAATAAGTGACCACTCGCGGGGATGGGACGTGTAAGCACGTCCTAGGCTTAACCCGTGACTCGTCGCGCGAAGATTGTCTGCACGCTCGGTCCGGCGACCGACACGGTCGAACGGTGCCGCGCGCTCGTCGAGGCGGGCATGGACGTCGCGCGGCTGAACTTCAGCCACGGTGAGCACGCCGACCACGGCCGTCGCTTCCACGAGGTTCGTCAGGCGGCGACCGCGGCAGGACGCAACGTGGCGGTCCTCGCCGACCTGCAGGGGCCGAAGATCCGGATCGGCCGATTCGCCGAGGGGCCGGTCGTGTGGGCTTCCGGCGAGCGCATCCGGATCACCGTCGAGGACGTCCCTGGCACGCACGACCGGGTGTCGACGACGTACAAGGAACTGGCCCTCGACGTCCGTCCCGGTGATCGGCTGCTCGTCGACGACGGCAACGTCGCGTTGGTAGCGGTCGAGATCGAGAACGGCACCGACGTCGTGTGTGACGTGCTCGAGGGTGGCACCGTCAGCGACAACAAGGGTTTGTCTCTGCCCGGCGTGGCGGTCAGCGTCCCGGCGATGTCCGACAAGGACGCCGATGACCTCGAGTTCGCGCTGCGACTCGGCGTCGACTTCATCGCGCTCTCGTTCGTGCGCGCGCCCGAGGACGTCAAGCTCGTGCACCGGGTGATGGACGAGGTGGGCGTGCGGCGCCCGGTGATCGCGAAGATCGAGAAGCCGGAAGCCGTCGAGCGGCTCGAAGAGATCGTGCTCGCGTTCGACGGGGTCATGGTCGCGCGCGGCGACCTCGGCGTCGAGATGCCGCTCGAAGCCGTCCCGGTGGTGCAGAAGCGCGCCGTGCAGGTGTGCCGCGACAACGCCAAGCCGGTGATCGTCGCGACGCAGATGCTCGAGTCGATGATCACGCACTCACGGCCGACCCGCGCCGAGGCGTCCGACGTCGCGAACGCGGTGATCGACGGTGCCGACGCGGTGATGCTGTCGGGCGAGACGAGCGTCGGCAAGTACCCCGTGCAGGCCGTGGCGACGATGAGCCGCATCATCACCTCGGTCGAGGCCTCCGGGACCGGCGTGCGCGGGCTGCATGCACAATCCGCGCACCTCGAGCGGCGCGATCGTCAAGGCGGCACGTGACATCGGCGACGCCCTCGGCGCCGTCGCGCTGGTCGCGTTCACCCAGACCGGTGACACCGCCAAGCGTCTTTCGCGGCTGCAACCCGCGCAGCGGCTGCTCGTATTCACACCGGTCGAGCAGGTGCAGCGGCAGATGGCGCTGATCTGGGGTGCGGAGGCGCAGCTGGTGTGGACGGTGCAAGACCACCGACGACATGGTGCGCCAGGTCGACACCGCGCTGCTCAACCGCAGCGTGTGCCGTCCCGGCGATCTCGTGATCATCGTGGCCGGCACGCCGCCGACGACGCCCGGCGCGACGAACACGATCCGCGTGCACCACATCGGCGACATCGTCCGCCATGACGGCTGAGCAGGGCGCGTCAGCCGGACACTCGACGGCCTCGTCCGGTTGCTCGATCTCGAGCAGATCGAGGACGGACATCTTCCGCGGCGCAGGTCACCAGACACCGCATTCAGCGCGTGTTCGGCGGACAGGTCGCGGGTCAGGCGCTCGTCGCGGCCGGGCGCACGGTGGCATCCGATCGGCCGTGCACTCGCTGCACTCGTACTTCATCCGCCCGGGCGACCCGAACAGTCCGATCGTCTACGAGGTCGACCGCGTGCGTGACGGCCGCTCGTTCTCCGCGCGTCGCGTCGTTGCCGATCCAGCACGGACAGACGATCTTCACGCTGTCGGCGTCGTTCCAGCTCGCGCAGGAGGGCATCGAACACGAACAGCCGATGCCGGACGTGCCGAAGCCCGAGGACGTGCCGACGATGGAGGAGCGCTTCCGCGATCGTCCCGACATCTACGCGCAGTTGACCCGCCGCGCGCACCCGATCGAACGCAGGTATGTCGACGGACCGTCGTGGGACCGCGGACCGGACGACCGCTCCGGTGTGCAGAGCTTGTGGATGCGCGCGAACGGGGTGCTGCCCGACGACCCGTTGCTGCACGTGTGCCTGCTGACCTACGCGTCGGATCTCACGCTGCTCGACACGATCCTCGTGCACCACGGCCTCTCGCACGAACACACGCAGATCGCGATGGCTTCGCTCGACCACGCGATGTGGTTCCTGCGTCCGTTCCGCATGGACGAGTGGATCCTGTACTCGATGAAGTCACCGGCGGCGCGCGGCGGACGCGGCTTCGCGACCGGCCGGTTCTTCTCGCGCGACGGCCATCATCTCGGCAGCGTCGCGCAGGAAGGCATGATCCGCGTCAAGTAGCCGAGCGCTGCAGCAGCTCCCAGGCGGCACGGACGTGACGTTGCTCGGTCGACGTCGCGCCGATCGCCATCCGCAGTGCGAACCTGCCGTCGACGACCGTGTGCGTGAGGTACATCGCGCCGGACGCATTTACCGACTCCATCAACGCGCGCGAGGCGTCGTCGCCGCTCTTGAGCCGGAACGTGACCAGCGCGAGTTCGTGCGGCGCGACGAGTTCGAAGCGATCGTCTGCCTGGACCCATGAGGCAAACTCCTGTGCGAGGGCGACGCCGTTGCGCATGTGCGCACGCAACCCTTCGGCGCCGTACCAGCGGATCACCGACCACAGCTTCAGCGCGCGGAACCGCCGGCCGAGCGGCACGTGCCAGTCGCGGTAGTCGATGACGGCGCCGGACTCGGTGGCTGCGTTGCGCAGGTACTCCGGCAGGATCGACAGCGCGCCGATCAGCGGCGTGCGATCGGCGACCCAGAACGTGCTGCAGTCGAAGTTGGTCAGCAGCCACTTGTGCGGATTGGTGTCGTAGGAGTCGGCCAGTTCGACGCCGTCGTTGATCCAGCGGAACTCGGGCGCCACCGCGGCGACGCCGGCCCATGCCGCGTCGACGTGCAGCCACGCGCCGTGCTCGTGCGCGATCTCGCCGAGTTCGCGGATCGGGTCGATCGCGCCCGTGCCGGTCGTGCCGATCGTCCCGACGACCAAGGTCGGGGTGATGCCGTGGCGAACGTCCTCGGCGATCGCCTCGCGCAACAGCGTCGGATTCATCGACAGCGTCGCCGGGTCGATCTCGATCTTGCGCAGCGAATCGGCGCCGAGGCCGGCGATGCGGCAGGCCTTCTCGACAGACGAATGGGTCTGCGTGGACGCGTACACGGCGTAGCGACCCGCGGCGACGCCGTCGCGCTCGGTCGCTCCTCCGCTGACCCGGTGCAAGGCGGCGAGGATCGCCACCAGCGCCGAGTCGGACGCGGTGTGCTGGATGACGCCGCCGCCGGTTCCTGACGACCGGAACTGATCGGGCAGATCGAGCAGGGACGCGAACCAGTCGAGCACGTGCGTCTCGAGTTCGGTCGCCGCGGGGGAGGTGGCCCACAACATCCCCTGCACGCCGAGGCCGGACGCGAGCAGATCGCCGAGGATGGCCGGGCCGCTCGAGTTCGCCGGGAAGTAGGCGAAGAACGACGGATGCTGCCAGTGCGTGATCCCGGGGAGCACGACGTCATCCATGTCGCGGAGTACGGCGTCGAAGGGCTCACCGCGCTCGGGGGGTTCGGCCGGCAGTGCCGCGCGAACCGAGCCCGGCTCCGCTTGCGACAGCACCGGGAACGACTCGACCCGCTCGAGATAGTCGGCGATCCAGTCGACCGCCTTGCGGCCGTACTCGCGGAATTCATCGGGGCTCATGTGCGCCACGTGTGGACACTATCCGCCGCGGCTCCGCGTCAGGATTTCGGTCCGATGTGTCCGTCCATCAGCGCAACCGACTGCGGCGCGCGACCGAGATGCTGTTGCGTCGGTTGAACCGCCACTGCACGCCCACAAGATCCAAGGCCCAGCCCGCGAATGAAGGGCCACGGTGGCCGTCATGGGGCCGACTCTGCTCAACGGGTGTGACAGTTTGCGCGACGGAGGAGTGCCCCCGGTGGGATTCGAACCCACACTGGGCGGGTTTTGAGTCCGCTTCCTCTGCCAGTTGGGATACAGGGGCCGATGCCGATGCGTCGGCCCGAGCCTGACACATCGCTGACATCGTATCCGGGCTAGGGTGGTCACTTGCGATCGTCGGTCTGATGGAGAGGGACGCAGCGTGGCGCCCGATGTTGATCCCGGGCCGGACAATCCGGCGGGCGACCGTTTGCGGGTCGTCATCGCCGAGGACGAAGCACTGATCCGCCTCGATCTGCGCGAGATGCTCGTCGACGAGGGCTTCGAGGTGGTGGGCGAGGCGGCCGATGGCGAGCAGGCGGTTGCGCTCGCGAGCGAGTTGCACCCGGACCTGGTCATCTGCGACATCAAGATGCCGAAGATGGACGGCATCGCCGCGGCCGCGCAGATCACGGGCAACCGGATCGCGCCGGTGGTCATGCTGACGGCGTTCAGTCAGCGCGACCTGATCGAGCGCGCTCGCGACGCCGGCGCAATGGCCTACCTCGTGAAGCCGTTCGAGAAGCGCGAGCTGCTGCCGGCGATCGAAATGGCCGTGTCGCGTTTCGCCGAAATCACAGCGCTCGAAAAAGAGGTCACCGGGCTGCGCGAACGCCTCGAAGCGCGCAAGCTGATCGAGCGGGCAAAGGGCGCGCTGATGACCGCCCATGCGATGACTGAGCCGCAAGCTTTCCGCTGGATCCAGCGCGCGGCCATGGACAACCGCACATCGATGCGCGCGGTTGCTGAGCTCGTTCTCACCGGCGAGATGCCCGAATAAGCCCGTTCGAGCCGGAATCGCCACGCAGGTGAGCACCGGTAATCAGCCCCGACGAGTCGGTTTGGCGCATTTGCGGGTTGAGATTTGGTCACGACGTGGATCAACGCGTAACGACTGCTGCATCTGCCATTGGCTATGCGCTAACGTGCCGTCCACAAACGGATCGACTGTGTCGAGAGACATCCGCAGGAAGGCGAATCAGTGCGCAGATCCATCAGCACCATGGCGATCACGACGGTGGCGGCGGGAGCCCTCGCGCTCACCGGCTGCTCCAGCAGCAGTGGCGGCGGCGGTACCAGCAGCGCCCCTCCGGCCGGCCCCTCCAGCAGCACCGGTGGCGGTGGCGGCGGTCTCGGCGGGAGCAGCAGCGCGGCGGGCGGCAGCCAGACCTACAAGCTCGGCTTCATCGGCGCTCTGTCCGGGCCGAACGCTCAGCTCGGTATCAACGAGAAGAACGGCATGGAGCTGGCCATCGACCAGGCCAACAGCTCCGGCAAGTACAACTTCAAGATCCAGCTCGACGCACAGGACAGTGAGGGCGACCCGGCCAAGGCACCGGCCGCAGCCACCGCGCTGATCTCCGACCCGAAGGTCATCGGCGTGGTCGGCCCGGCGTTCTCCGGTGAGAGCGAAGCGGTCGACCCGAGCTTCTGCCACGCGTCGCCGCCGATGCCGATCGTGACGGCCTCCGCGAGCAACGGCACGCTGCAGAACCAGGGCTACACCTGCTGGCACCGCATCATTCCCAACGACAACGTCGAGGGAACCCAGGGTGCCGACTGGCTCGCCCGCACCGGCGCGAAGAAGGTCTACGTCCTCAACGACCTGAGCACCTACGGTGCCGGTGTCGCGGCGACGATGGCCAAGGAGCTGAAGGCCAAGGGCGTTCAGGTCATCACCAACGGCGTCGACGGAACCACGACCAAGAACTACGGCCCGATCGCGCAGACGATCGCTGCCAGTGGTGCCGACGCGATGTTCTACGGCGGTTACGACGCGCAGGCCGCGCTGCTCGCGAAGGCTTTGCAGGCCGCAGGCTTCAAGGGACGCACGGTGTCGGGTAACGGCGCGAAGGACTCGGTGTTCACCAAGAACGCGGGTTCGGCCGGTAACGGCTGGTTCTTCACCTGTGGTTGCCAGGACGCGACGGTTGCTCCGTCGGCCAAGGCGTTCACCGCGGCCTACAAGGCGAAGTTCGGCCAGGACCCGTCGACCTACTCGCCGGAGGCCTACGACGCCGCGAACCTGTTCATGGACGCGATCTCCAAGGCACAGGGCACCCCGGTCACGCGCACCTCGCTCATGACCGCGCTCAACGCCGAGGACTACAAGGGCATCACCACGACGATCAAGTTCGCGAAGAACGGCGAGGTCGTGGCTGACAACCTGGTCGTGAACCTGTTCGAGCAGAAGAACGGCAACATCGTCGGGCTCGGCGACATCAACAAGTCCAATGCCAAGTGACGCAGTGTGACCTTGTGTCGGTTGGCTAGTTAGTCCCACGTGGCGGGGCGAGTCGGATAGCATCCGGCTCGCCCCGCACACTTTTGTTCGCCTGAGGTCGGTCGGTCCGGACGCGCTGGGTGCGGCGTCCGGCTTCCAGTGTCAGAGGAGCTATCCGCGTGAGCCAAGGCCAGGACTGGTTCCAGCAACTGCCGCAGAACATCGTGATCGGTCTCGAACAGGGGTCGATGTACTCGCTGATCGCGCTCGGGTACACCCTCGTCTACGGCGTGCTGCAGCTGATCAACTTCGCGCACAGCGAGGTGTTCATGACCGGCGCCTTCGGCAGTTATCTCGTGGTGAACGGCATCGTCGGCAATCGACATCTGACCGGGGCGATGGTGCCCCTCACGGTCATGGCCGGCGTGCTGTCCGGCGCGATCTGCGGCGCAGCAATCGCGTGGCTGCTGGAGAAGGTCGCCTACCGCACGCTGCGCCGCAACGGCGCTCCCAAGCTGGCGTTCCTGATCAGTGCGATCGGCGCATCGCTGTTCTTGTCGAACCTCGCGGGAAAGCTGTTCAACCGACTACCGAACAACTCGTTCCCGACCTACTTCAACGTCAACCATCAGCTGTTCACGATCGGTAGCGCGAAGGTGTCGCTGATCGTCGTGATCATCGTCGCCACCGCACTCGTGATGATGCTGTTCCTGGACCGACTGGTGAACGCCACCAAGCTCGGTCGCGGCATCCGCGCCGTTGCCGAGGACGCACCGACGGCGGCGCTGATGGGCATCGACATCGACAAGACGATCTCGCGCACCTTCGTGATCGGAGGCGCCCTGGCCGGTGTCGCCGGCTTCATGTTCGGCACGGCGTTCGGGGTCGGGAACCTGATGGGCTTCACCCCTGGCGTCAAGGCATTCGCTGCCGCAGTGCTCGGCGGTATCGGCAACATCCGCGGCGCCATGATCGGCGGGCTGATCCTCGGTCAGGCCGAGGTGCTCATCTCGGCGCTGCCCTTCGTCGGCGCACAGTGGAACGACGCCGTGAGCTTCGTCGTGCTCGTGCTGATCCTGCTGGTGCGACCTACCGGCATCCTCGGTGAGCGGTTGGGACGGGCAGCATGAGCGACGTGTGCGGAGCGAATCAAAGACATCTTCCGCGCCGCCAGGCGCGGTTGTCGGCGCCGACCGGCCCGAACGCAGTGAGCGGTCGCGAGGTGACGGCATGAGAAGCAACACCAACGCGCTGATCAAGCGCCTGCTCGCCTGCCTGTTCGGCGGGATCGTTCTCGCGCTCATGGTCGGTAATCAGGAAGGCACCTTCAACGACTTCGGGATCGCGTTCCGGCAAGCCCTGTGGCGCCCGCGCGTCTTCATCTTCCTGGCGATCGGCGTCGTGATCTTCCTGCTCATCACGTTCTGGCCGCTCGTCCGGCCCTACATCCGTCGGCCGGGCGTCGCCAGTGCGACCGGTGGTCTGCTCGTGATCATCGCCGCGCAGACGGTCATGAACTGGTACGACCCGTTGGCGAGTCTGACCAGCGGCAAGTTCAGCGACGTCCGCTCCGCGGTCGACAAGACGGCCAAGATCGGCCAGATCACGTCGTGGTTCTTCGACTGGATGGCCTGGTCGCTCGCCGGTCTGGGCCTGCTGGCGTGCGCGGTCGTCATCGTTACGCGGATCCGCGTTGCCGGGTACGTCGCGGCGTTGATCGGTGTGCTCGGGGCCGCGGCGGCCTACGACGCACACTCCGACGTGATCCACGTCGGCGGCGGCATCGACCACTCCCTCGGCGTATTTGCCGACATGATCGGCTTCCTCATCCTCGGCGGTGCCGGCATCATCGCGGCCCTGTCGAAGAAGGACGTCGCAGACCCGAAGGGCTTCGTCAACAACGCGATCGGCTACCGCAGCGGGCTGTTCGTCGTCCTCATCGGCGTCGTGCTCGGACTGTTCGCTCTGCTCAACGACTGCTGGACGGGGCCGCTGACCCTCAACGCAGATCTCGCTGCCTCGAGCAAGGACTTCAAGGGCACACCGCTCGACGGGCTCGGCACCGCATACCTCGCTTGGCTCGGCTGGACGTTGTTCGTCGTGGCCACCGTGCTTGCACTCGCGGCCATTTTCGTCCGGCTGCGGGTGATCGGGTTGTTGAGCGCGGCGGTTTCGCTCGCCGGCATCGTGCTGACCTTCTTCACGCTCAAGTCGATGACCGAGGTCGCGGCGAAGGTCGCACCCAACAACGGCGCCGAGTGGGGAAACCTCGGCGTTGCCGGCTTCGTGATGTGTCTGGTGTTCGCCGTGTACATCGCGGGGGCGGTCCAGGCCGGCTCGTTCACCCGCAGGTCGAAAGCACAAGCGGTCGACCCGGCCGTCGCCCCTGCTGCGGTGTTGGCCGAGGAGCCGGTTGCCAAGAAGGGCAAGCGAACCAGTGGGCAGCGCAAACTGCCGGTGACCGCGATGGTCGGCACCGTGCGCAGTTCGCGCAACGTGCGCGCGGTGCTGATCATCGGTCTCGCGATCGCGATCTTCTATCCGCCGATGCTGCCGGTCGTGTGGCAGAACGTGCTCGTCGTGCAGATCGGCGTGTTCGTGCTGCTGTCACTCGGCCTGAACGTCGTCGTCGGCTGGGCCGGCCTGCTCGACCTCGGATACATCGCGTTCTATGAGGTCGGCGCGTACACAACGGCGTACTTCACCAATTCGCTGCCGATCAAGCCACCGAGCTGGCTGCATCTGAAGCCGCTCGAAACCATCCCGTTCGCGATCCTCGCCTGCCTGATCGCAGGCCTCCTGCTCGGTGCGCCGACGCTGCGCCTGCGCGGTGACTACCTGGCGATCGTCACGCTCGGGTTCGGTGAGATCACCCAGCTGTGGGCGATCAACGCGCGCGGAATCACCGGCGGGCCGCAGGGCCCGACGATTCCGCACCCGTCGATCCACCTTTTCGGCATCAACGTCACCTTCGGTGAGGACAACCTGCCGTACTGGTACCTGCTGCTGATCATGCTCGTTGTAGTGCTGATCTTGTTCTACCGCCTCGAAGGGTCGCGCATCGGACGTGCGTGGGCCGCCATCCGTGAGGATGAAGTCGCCGCACAGGCATCGGGCGTGAACACCATTCGCGTGAAGCTGCTCGCGTTCGCGATCGGTGCATCGACCTCGGCGCTGGCCGGATCGTTCTTCGCCAGCCAGGTCGGCTACTTCGACCCGAGCCTGTTCACGCTGCAGGCGTCGATCCTCATCGTCGCCTACGTGGTGTTCGGCGGCATGGGTTCGCTCGCGGGTGCGATGGCCGGCGCGGCCGCGCTCACCTGGTTGCCGCAGTTCCTGAAAGATCAGGTGCCTCAGAACGACCGTCAGATGTGGGTCGGTGCGCTCGTCCTCGCGATGATGATCTTCCGGCCGGCGGGCCTGCTGCCCGCTCGCAGACGCAAGGCGGAACTCGAGGGCCTCGACTCGCCGTCCTCGGCCGAGGTCACCGCGGTCCCGGCGTCGGAAGGATTGTGATGACCGAGACCGCTACCGAGCCCGACGCCACTGCAGCACCGGACATCGTCTTCGACGTGAGCCACGCGACGCTGCGCTTCGGCGGCGTCGTGAGCCTCAACGACATCTCGATGCAGATGCATCGCGGCGAGATCCTCGCGGTGATCGGCCCGAACGGCGCCGGCAAGACGTCACTGTTCAACTCGCTCACCGGTGTCTACACACCACAGGTCGGTGAGATCACGCTGGCGGCGCGGCTCGGCGACGCGCCCCGCAGCGTGCTCGGTCGCAAGACGCACGTCATCAACCACATGGGTGTGGCGCGCACGTTCCAGAACATCCGTCTGTTCCCGGCGTTGACGACGATCGAGAACGTCAAGATCGGCATCGAGACACGGATGAAAGCCGGCCCCATCGCGTCCATGCTCGGCATGCCGTGGCAGCGCCGCGAGGAGAAGCAGAGCACCGAGACGGCGATGGCGTTACTGCGCGAGGTAGGGCTGGCTCGCAAGGCGAACGAGCTCGCCCACTCACTCGCCTACGGTGAGCAGCGCCGCCTCGAGATCGCCCGAGCACTAGGCACCGATCCCGGCGTGCTCCTGCTGGACGAGCCGGCCGCCGGTACCAACCCGGTCGAGAAGCGCGAGCTGGCCGAGCTGATCCAGCGCATCAACGTCGAACGTGGCATCAGTGTGCTGCTCATCGAACACGACATGAAGCTCGTCATGTCGATCGCGCACCGCATCATCGTGCTGAACTTCGGCCAGAAGATCGCCGAGGGCACCCCGGACGTGATCCAGCGCAACCCCGCCGTCATCGCGGCCTATCTCGGTACGTCCGCCGACGAGGTCGAGTCGACCGATCAGCCGGAGTTGCATCTCATCGACACCGAGGGCGTGCAGGTGCGCGACGAGGAACCGGGGGAGTAGCCGTGGCCAAGGGCGACTTGATGCTCGATGTCCAGGACATCGAGGTGCGCTACGGCAGCATCCGCGCGCTGTCGAGCGTCACATTCCAGGTGAACGAGGGCGAGATCGTCGCGCTGCTGGGCGCCAACGGCGCCGGCAAGACGACCACGCAGCGCGCGGTGTCAGGCATGCTGCGGCCTTCACGCGGATCGATCGTGTACCGCGGTGAACGCACCGACGGCATCGCCGCGCACAACCTGATCCGGCGCGGGATCTGCCACGTCCCCGAGGGGCGCCACGTGTTCCCGCGGATGACGGTGTCCGAGAACCTCGACATGGGTGCGTTCCGGTTCCGTCGCGTCGATCCCGATGACGTCGAGCGCGTGCTCACCATGTTCCCGATCCTGAAGGAGCGGTTCCGGCAACCAGCAGGAACCCTGTCCGGTGGCGAACAGCAGATGCTGGCGATCGGACGAGCGTTGATGGGACATCCGGAGCTGTTGCTGTTGGACGAGCCGTCGATGGGGCTTGCTCCGCTGATCGTCGAGCAGATCTTCTCGATCGTGCGCGAGATCAATGAGACCGGCGTGACCGTCTTGCTCGTCGAACAGAACGCCGCGCAGGCGCTCGGGCTGGCCGATCGCGGCTACGTCCTCGAGACAGGTGAGATCGTGCTCTCCGGTACCGGCCGGGAATTGCTCGCCGACGACCGTGTGCGTGCTGCCTATCTGGGCGAAGAGATTTCCACCGCTTAGCGCCAAGGGGTTGCGCTCCTCCCGGCACCGGGTCCTATGGTTGCAGGTACAGCTATCCCCCCTTCACCTCCAACTGGGAGGTTCCTTCTAGTGACGCGTGCGAGCGTACGAGTACGCCCTGCCGACCTCGCCGATGTCCCGGCCATGGTCGCCCTCATCAGCTCGGTCGATACCAAGTCAGGCGTCTTCAGCGGTCGTGGCCTGGTCGACCCTGACGTCGCGCATCTCGCCAGGCGACTCACAGAGATCCTGTCCGAAGACAGCCGCACGCTGCTCGTGGCATCAGACGATCTGACCGGTGACGTCGTCGGTCTGTTGGTCACGAAGATGGACGAGATCGGCGCGATCGACCTGATGCCCGCCCTCCACGTCACCCACCTGCTCGTCGCGCCGGCACAGCGCCGTCGCGGCGTCGGCCGCACGTTGCTGGCCGCGGCCGTCCATCTCGCCGACGAGTGCGGCGTCGACCGGGTTCTCGCCACCGCGGCATCGGGATCGCGCGAGGCCAACCGGTACCTCGCCCGTCTCGGCTTCGCACCACTGGTCGTGCATCGAGTCGCCTCGACCGCCGCGCTGCGCCGCTCGTTGGGGATCTCGGACGTCTCCGAGCGCATCGCGCTGCTGCGCCGCGCCCGTCTCAATCGAGCCCAACGTGCCACCTCCGGTGCACGTCCACGCGGCCTGGTCGGCCGCGGAATGGGCCGCGGCGCCTGACCCGCGGAGGGCGTCCGACCGGCGTCCTAGAGTGGGGCCGTGGCTGACACGGCGACGACACCTTCGAACACCCCGCGGCTTCTGCTCCTCGACGGGCACTCGCTCGCGTACCGCGCGTTCTACGCACTGCGCGAGGTCGAGATGTCGACGACGACCGGGCAGCCGACCAACGCCGTCTTCGGGTTCACCTCGATGCTCATCAACCTGATGCGCGACGAGCAACCGACGCACATCGGCGTGTGCTTCGACGTGTCGCGCAAGACCTTCCGCTCGGAGCAGTACGCCGAGTATAAGGCCGGCCGCTCGGCCATGCCCGACGACTTCCGCGGTCAGGTCGAGCTCATCCGGCTCGTCCTCGACGCGTTGCGCATCCGCTATGTGGCCGTCGACGGCTTCGAGGCCGACGATCTCATCGCGACGCTGACCACGCAGGCCGACGCCGAAGGCATGCAGGTGCTCATCTGTACCGGCGACCGCGACGCGTTGCAGCTCGTCAACGACCACGTCACCGTGCTCTACCCCCGGCGCGGGGTCAGCGACATGAACCGCTTCACGCCTGAGGCAGTCGAAGAGAAGTACGGCCTCACCCCGGCGCAGTACCCCGACTTCGCCGCCCTGCGCGGTGACCCGAGCGACAACCTGCCGAGCATCCCCAGTGTCGGTGAGAAGACCGCCGCGAAATGGGTGCGCGAGTACGGCAACCTCGACGGCCTCGTGGCCAACGTCGACACCGTGAAGGGCAAGGTCGGCGACGCACTGCGCGAACACCTCGCGGGCGTGCTCATGAACCGCCGGCTGACCGAACTCGTGCGCGACGTGACCCTCGACGTGACGCCCGACGATCTCGAGCGCCAGCAGTGGGACCGCGAGGAAGTGCACAAACTCTTCGACGACCTGCAGTTCCGGGTGCTGCGCGAGCGCCTGTTCCAAGAGGTCGCCGCAGCCGAGCCCGAGGCCGAGGAAGGCTTCGACGTCAGTTACGAGCGACTCGACGTCGACGAGGTCGAGCAATGGCTCGACGAACACGCGCGCGGCGGCGACCGCATCGGCGTCGCGTTCCGTGGGCAGTGGGGGCGGGGGACGGGCTCGCTCACCGGGCTTGCGCTAGCCAGCCCGGACGGCGCGTCCGCCTACCTCGACCCGTCCCGGATGAGCCCCGACGACGACGCTGCTCTGACTGCCTGGTTGGCCGACCCGGCGATACCGAAGGCGACGCACGACATCAAGGGGCCGGTGCTCGCGCTGCGCGAACACGGCTGGCGCATCGACGGGGTCAGCAGTGACACGCAGCTGGCGGCCTACCTGCTGCGTCCCGACCAGCGCACGTTCGACCTGTCCGATCTCGCATTGCGCTACCTGCGACGCGAGCTCCGTAGCAACGTCGAAGAGTCGGGACAGCTCACCCTCGACGGCGGGCTGGACGAGTCCGACGACGCCCTGGCCGAGATCGAGACCGTGCAGGCGACCGCCATCAACGACTTGGCGACCGCCTTCGACGCCGAACTCGACACCGGCGGTGCATCACGGCTGCTCGCCGAACTCGAGCTGCCGTTGACGTTCGTCCTCGCCGATATGGAGGCGGTCGGCATCGCAACCGACACCGACGCCTTGGTCGACCTGCAGTCCGAACTGGGCGGCGCCGTCAAGCAGGTCGAGCAGGATGCCCACCAGCTCGTCGGACGCGAGTTCAACCTCGGCTCGCCGAAGCAACTGCAAGAGATCCTGTTCGACGAACGGAAGCTGCCCAAGACCAAGCGGATCAAGACGGGCTACACGACCGACGCCGACTCGCTGACCGATCTCTACGCGAAGACCGGTGACGAGTTGCTCGGGCAACTCCTGCGCCACCGCGAGGTCGCGCGGCTCAAGACGGTGGTCGACGGTCTGTTGCCGCTGGTCGACGATCACAACCGCATCCACACCACGTTCAATCAGACCGTCGCGGCGACCGGGCGGCTCTCCTCTGTCGACCCGAACCTGCAGAACATTCCCGTGCGCACCGCGGAAGGGCGCCGCATCCGCGAGGCGTTCGTCGTCGGCGACGGCTTCGAGTCGCTGATGACCGCCGACTACAGCCAGATCGAGATGCGCATCATGGCGCACCTGTCAGGCGACGCCGGTCTGATCGAGGCGTTCACCACCGGCGAAGACCTGCACACCTTCGTCGCGTCGCGTGCCTTCGACATCCCGACCGAGGACGTCGACCCGGAGATGCGCCGCCGGATCAAGGCGATGTCCTACGGCCTGGCCTACGGGCTGTCCGCGTTCGGGCTGTCGAAGCAGCTGAAGATCACGCCCGACGAGGCGCGCGGCCAGATGGACGCCTACTTCACCCGCTTCGGCGGCGTGCGCGACTACCTGCGCTCGGTCGTCGAAGACGCCCGGCAGACGGGCTTCACCGAGACGATCATGGGCCGCCGTCGGTATCTCGCGAACTTGAACAGCGAGAACCGCAACCTTCGCGAGATGGCCGAACGCGCCGCGCTCAACGCACCCATTCAGGGCAGCGCTGCAGACATCATCAAGGTTGCGATGCTCGGCGTGCACCGTGGCCTGGCCGACGCCGGCCTCACCTCGCGGTTGTTGCTCCAGGTGCACGACGAACTCGTCCTCGAGATCGCTCCGGGCGAGCGCGAACAGGTCGAAGCACTGGTACGCGACCAGATGGGCAACGCCTACAAGCTCGGCGACGTCCCGCTCGATGTGTCGGTCGGCCTCGGCCGCACCTGGCACGAAGCCGCGCACTAGCTCCGACTCAGGCGGGGCGGTACTCCATCCATTCGCGGTCAATCTCCAGGCCCGTGTCGAGGTACAGATTGAGGGCGTTGCGGTTCTCTGCCTGCACGGCGAGCCCGAGCACTGTTGCGCCGGCGTCGCGGCGTCGCGCAGCCCGTCGAGCAGCAGCGCGCGGCCGAGGCCGTTGCCTCGCTCGTCCTTTGCGGCCGCGAGCTGGGCGATCCAACCCGTGCCGTCGGAGAAGATCCGTCCGGTCGAGACGCCGACGAGGCGATCGCCGCGCCAGGCGAGCACCTGCAGGTCGGGCACGGTCGTGTCGGTGATGAACACCGCGCGCCACTCGTCGAACGCGCGGTGCGGGTGGCCGGGCACGTCGGCCCAGCCGGCGTCGACGTAGATGAGGTGGTACATCGCTGCGGCGTCGTCCGGCGTGAAGTCGCGGGTCTCGACGCCGTCGGGGTAGCGCGGCTCGGCGAGCATCCAGTCGTCGGCGACCGGACGGATGAGTTCGAAGCTCGATCGTGCGTGCCGCCAGCCGTTCGCATCGAGCGCCGCACGCAACGCGACGTCGCGGTCGAGCGCCTCGAGGTGCGGGTTGTCCAACGCCACGTACCAGTCGATGAGGTCGTGGGCGACCGCGGTGGTCAGCTGCGGGTCGGGATCGGTGACGAACCATGCGTCGTGCGGGTTGTGCAGCGCGACGGCAACGATGCGGTTGCCGTCTAGGAAGACCTGGCTTTCGTCTTCGAGCGAGGGCACGTGATCGAAGTGTTCGGCGACCTCGTCCGCGTCCTGCTCCGGTGCGCCGAACCAGAAGGTCTCGGAGCGCGCGGCCAGTTCGGCGGCCGCAGCGATGTCGTCTCTTGTGGCGGGACGGCTCTGCACCCCCTCATCGTGCCGCGTCAGGTCAATTCACATACGTAGATCGCGGTGCCGGGCAGGATCGCACCGCGCAGCGGCGACCACTGTCCCCACTCCTGCGTGTGACCGGCGGGCCATTCGGGCTCGACGAGGTCGACGAGGCGAAAGCCCGCGGCCGCGATCTCGCGCACGCGATCGCCCAGGGTCCGGTGGTGCTCGACGTAGGTGGGCGTGCGGTCGGCGGCGAATTCGACATAGGGCGTGCGGTCCCAGTACGGCATCGTCGCGCGCAGACCGTCCGGTCCGGGGTCGTCCGGGAATGCCCACCGGATCGGGTGGGTGGTTGCGAACACCCAGCGGCCACCGGGGTGCAAGACGCGTGCGACCTCGCGCATCACCGCCGCCGAGTCGGCGACGAACGGTATGGCGCCGAACGCCGTGAATGCGATGTCGAAGGACGCGTCGCGCAAAGGCAGATGCTGCGCATCGGCCTGGACGAGCGGGACGTCGACGCCCGTGTGCGCCGCTCCGTCACGGGCGTGACGCAGCATCCCGGTCGAGATGTCGCACGCGACGACCTTGGCGCCTTGTCCGACGAGCCAGCGCGAACACATCGCCGATCCGCAACCGACCTCGAGGATCCGCTTGTCGCGCACGTCGGCGCCGAGCAGCCGGACGTCCTGCTCGCGCACGTTCTCCGGAGACCACACGAAGTCGGCAACGCCGAGGAATTCGCCGTGCTCGCGGTGGTACTCGTCGGCCTCGGCGTCCCACCAGCGTCGGTTCGCACGCGCCGTGGCGTGTTCGTCGGCCGGTTGCCGACCGACTCCGATGGGGGCGGTCATGGGCACGAGCGTAGATCGCGCCGAAGGTGGCCGCGGTCGCATACCAGTGGATAGCGTCCTCCCGGCGGGTAGCACCACACTGACGCTGACCCGGATGCAGATGCAAGGAGCCGACGTGGCGATTCCCGTCCCGATGCGGATGTTGTGGGCTGTGCTGTCGAGGATCGGCGGCACCCCGGTGCTGCAGTTGCCCCCGGACAAGATCGCGGCCGGACGTGCGAGCCGGGCCCGGCTCATCCTGTTGCCCGGCGCATCGCTCATCGTCGGACGGACGCACCGCGACGTCGACATCGAGGACACGACCTTGGGCGGGGTTCCGGTGCGGATCTACCGGCCGTCCGGCGTCACCGACCCCTTGCCGCTGGTGATGAACTTCCACGGCGGCGGGTTCATCACCGGCGATCCGCAGCAGTCGCAGTGGTGGTGCAGCTCGATCGCGCACGACGCGCGTGCCGTGGTGGTCTCCGTCGACTACCGCCTGGCGCCCGAACATCCCTACCCGGCTGCCCCGGACGACTGCTACGCGACCACCGCGTGGTGTGCCGAGCACGCTTCCGAGCTCGGCGTCGACGCGGCTCGGATCGCAGTCATGGGCGACAGCGCAGGCGGCAATCTCGCGGCCGTGGTCAGCCTGATGGCCCGCGACCGGGGCGGCCCGCGGATCGCGCTGCAGGTGCTGTTGTATCCCGCCGTCGACATGGTCAACGCCTATCCGTCCGAGGACGAGAACGAGTTCGCGCCGATCCTCGGCAAGGCCGACCTCACTGTGAGCGACCTCTACTGCCCGGGCCGTGAGGCCGAGCCGTATGTGTCTCCGCTGTTCGCTGATCACGACGGCCTGCCGCCGGCGCTGATCCAGACCGCGCAACACGATCCGCTGCGCGATCAGGGCCGCGTGTACGCCGACGCGCTGCGCAAAGCCGGCGTCGATGTGCGGCTGACGAACTACGTCGACGCGGTGCACGGGTATGCGTCGCTGCCGGGCGTCGTGCCGGCCGCTCGGCAGGCGCTGGCCGAGGCCGTCGCGGCCTTCGACGACGCCTTCGCGCGCTAGCTCGCAGGCCCCGGATTACCGGGAACACAAGGGTCTGGAGTAGGGTTGAACCTGGTGGGACAGGTCTGTGGCCTCGACATGGAGTAGGCCGCTCGTCAAATCCGCAACGGAAATGTCGATGGACTTCGGTCCGAGGGCTGCCCCGCGACCTTCGAGCAACTGTCAGGATTCACCTACTCAATGACGTCCACCCAAACCGCACCGAGCACCACCCCGCAGGTCGCCGTGAACGACATCGGCACAGCCGATGACTTCCTCGCCGCGATCGACAGCACCATCAAGTACTTCAACGACGGCGACATCGTCGAAGGCACCATCGTCAAGGTTGACCGCGACGAGGTCCTTCTTGACATCGGCTACAAGACCGAAGGTGTCATCCCGTCCCGCGAACTCTCCATCAAGCACGACGTCGACCCGAACGAGGTCGTCACCGTCGGCGATGAGATCGAGGCCCTGGTTCTCCAGAAGGAGGACAAGGAAGGCCGGCTCATCCTGTCCAAGAAGCGCGCGCAGTACGAGCGTGCGTGGGGCACCATCGAAGAGAAGAAGGACCGCGACGAGGTCGTCGAGGGCACCGTCATCGAGGTCGTCAAGGGTGGCCTGATCATCGACATCGGCCTGCGCGGCTTCCTGCCCGCGTCGCTGGTCGAGATGCGCCGCGTGCGCGACCTGCAGCCGTATGTCGGCAAGACGCTCGAGGCGAAGATCATCGAGCTCGACAAGAACCGCAACAACGTCGTGCTCTCGCGGCGCGCGTGGCTCGAGCAGACCCAGTCCGAGGTGCGCAGCGAGTTCCTGAACAAGCTGGCCAAGGGCCAGGTCCGTACGGGCGTCGTCAGCTCGATCGTCAACTTCGGCGCGTTCGTCGATCTCGGCGGTGTCGACGGTCTGGTGCACGTCTCCGAGCTGTCCTGGAAGCACATCGACCACCCGTCCGAGGTCGTCGAGGTGGGCCAGGAGGTCACCGTCGAGGTGCTCGACATCGACCTCGATCGCGAGCGCGTGTCGCTCTCGCTCAAGGCCACCCAGGAAGACCCGTGGCGCCAGTTCGCCCGCACCCACACGATCGGTCAGGTCGTGCCGGGCAAGGTCACCAAGCTCGTCCCGTTCGGTGCGTTCGTGCGCGTCCAGGACGGCATCGAGGGCCTGGTGCACATCTCCGAACTGGCCGAGCGTCACGTCGAGATCCCCGAGCAGGTCGTCAATGTCGGCGACGACCTCTTGGTCAAGGTCATCGACATCGACCTCGAGCGGCGCCGCATCTCGCTGTCGCTCAAGCAGGCGAACGAGGGCTCGCTCACCGAGGACTCCTTCGACCCGGCGCAGTACGGCATGGAGGCCCAGTACGACGACAAGGGCAACTACATCTACCCCGACGGTTTCGATCCCGAGACCCAGGAGTGGCTGCCCGGCTACGACGACCAGCGTGAGGCGTGGGAGAAGCGTTACGCGTCCGCGCGTGAGCGTTTCGAAGCCCACAAGAAGCAGCTGCAGGACGCCCAGAAGGCCGATGCCGATGCTGCGGTCGAGGCCGGCGAGGCGTCGACCTACACCTCGGAGGCTCCGGAGTCGGGCGGCTCGCTCGCTTCGGACGAGGCGCTGGCCGCGTTGCGCGAGAAGCTGGCCGGTCGCTAAGTAAGCTCGTTCGAAGGGCCCGGGACGAAAGTCTCGGGCCCTTCTGCGTCTCCGTCCTCGGCGAGTGGTCACTTACGCGCCGAGTGGTCACATATATGTGACCACTCGCGTGATTAGTGACCACTCGCGGTAGGTACGGTCGGGACGTGCGGGTTGCTTTGAGCGGGGGAGTCGGGTCCGGCAAGAGCACGGTCGCGCGCCGGCTGCAGCAGCACGGCGCGGTGGTCATCGACGCGGACGCGATCGCGCGCGAGGTCGTCGAACCCGGCACATCCGGCTACGACGAGGTGGTGGCTCGCTTCGGCGACGCGGTCGTCGCGGACGGGCGGCTCGACCGCGCGGCGCTGGCCGAGATCGTGTTCAACGACAAGGACGCGCTGGGCGACCTGAACACGATCGTCCACCCGCGCGTCGGCGAGCGGGTCGCCGAGCTGACGGCCGAGGCCGCCGATGACGCGGTTCTCGTCTATGACGTCCCGTTGCTCGCCGAGAAGGGCTCCCGCGACGGCTTCGACGCGGTGGTGATGGTGCTCGCCGACCGAGAAACGCGCCTCGAGCGACTGGCGGGTCGCGGCATGCCCCGTGCGGACGCCGAAGCGCGCATGGCGGCCCAGGCGAGCGACGAGCAGCGTCGCGCGATGGCCGACGAGATCGTCGAGAACAACGGCTCGACCGACGACCTCGATACTGCGGTGGACGCGCTGTGGGAACGACTCAGCAGCAGGTAGGCGGTTTGGATCGGCCGATGC
Source organism: uncultured Actinomycetota bacterium (assembly GCA_963754285.1). Taxonomy (GTDB): domain Bacteria; phylum Actinomycetota; class Actinomycetes; order Mycobacteriales; family Jatrophihabitantaceae; genus RYN-133. The sequence goes on along the minus strand of CAVWFN010000006.1, from coordinate 210,676 downwards.
CGATCAGATAGAGTCAGCGCCCGTACGTGCGGGCGTGAAAGCGCCGCGCGGACTGCGGACGTAGCGCAGCTGGTAGCGCATCACCTTGCCAAGGTGAGGGTCGCGGGTTCGAATCCCGTCGTCCGCTCGAGGCACCGCCTCGGCGATTCTCCGGCGAAACCCGGGGCCACGTCGACCCACACGGCGGCGTGGCCGAGTGGCTTAGGCAAGGGCCTGCAAAGCCCTGTACGCGGGTTCGATTCCCGCCGCCGCCTCGCTGTTCAGCAAGACAGACAAACCACCGCGCACCGCGGTGCATAAGGGCGATTAGCTCAGTGGGAGAGCACTACCTTGACACGGTAGGGGTCACTGGTTCAATCCCAGTATCGCCCACCAGTTGCGGGCAGGCTGCGGTCATACCCGCGGCACGTATGTCGCACGCAGGTCGGGCTTGCGGACCTTCCCGGTCGCGGTCTTCGGCAGCTCGTCGACGAATTCGATCCGGGCCGGCACCTTGAACCCGGCAAGCCGTTCCAGCAGCGCGGCGCGCACGGCGTCGGCGTCGGTAGGCGAGTCTGGTGCGGCGACGAGCACGGCCAGGCCGATCTCGCCCCACTTCGCGTCCGGGACGCCGATGACAGCCGCTTCTTCGATGCCGGGCAGCGACAGCAGCGCCGACTCGATCTCAGCGGGATAGACATTCTCACCGCCGGAGATGATCAGGTCCTTGTAGCGGTCGCGGATGTAGAGGAAGCCCTCGTCGTCGAACGTGCCGGCGTCGCCGGTGTGGTACCAGCCGTCGATCAGGACGGAGTCCGTGTGCGCGGCGTCGTTCCAGTAGCCGGCCATGATGTTCGGTCCTTGGACGACGACCTCGCCCACCTCGCCGGCGTCCGCCTCTGCGCCGTCGGGCCGCACGACACGCACATCGGTGAAGAAGACCGGCTTGCCGACCGATCCCACTTTGCGGACGGCGTCGGACGAGTCGAGCACCGTGCATCCCGGCGAGGCCTCGGTCATCCCGTAGGCCTGCTGCATGGTCACGCCGCGATCGAGCCAGGTCCGCAGGGTCGGTAGCGGCACCGGAGCACCGGCGGCGCCGATGGTGCGCAGCGCCGACAGGTCGCGCGTCGCGAAGTCAGGTTGCCGGGCCATCGCATCGAGCATCGTCGGGACGGCGAAGAACGACGTGACGCGCTGCTCCTCGATGATTCGCAGCGTCTCGGCCGGGTCGAAGCGGCGCACGATGACCGCGCACCCGCCGCGGAGCAGCGTCGGATTCACGGTTCCGTTCAGTCCGCCGATGTGGAACAGCGGCGCGAGCGCGAGCGTGCGCTCGGTCTGCTCGAAGTCGAAGCCGAGCAGCTGATTGGTGGCGTTCCAGGTCATGTTTCCGTGCGTGAGCACCGCACCCTTCGGCTTACCGGTCGTGCCCGAGGTGTACATGATCAGGCACGGGTCACCGAGCGAGACGGGGACGTCGCGCGCCTCGGGTGACGCGTCGGCCAACAGGCTCTCGTAGCTCGCCAGGTCTGCCTGCTGCGCGGCGCCGACCTCGACAGCGACCCACTCGCGAACTCCGGCCAGCCGGCTCCGCAACGTACCTGCCACCGCCTCGCTGCCACTGCCGAGAAGGACGACCGACGGCGTCGAGTGACCGAGAATGTATTCGGCCTCGACCGTCGTGAGGCGCGCGTTGATCGGAACCCAGATCGCCCCGAGCTGCCCGCAGGCATACAGCGTCTCCAGCGCGGACGGGTGATTGCCGCTGATCCACGCGACTCGTTCGCCGGGCGTCACGCCGAGACCCGCCAGCGCACCCGCGGCCCGCCGCACCCGATCGGCGAAGCCTGCGTGCGAAGTCGTCGTGCCCTCGAACCACACGGCGTCGCGCTCCGGCGAGATGCGCAGGCGTCGTTCCGGCCAGCTGCCCAGGCCCGTGTTGCGCACCTCAGCCGTCCAGTCCGAGCGCGCGGATCGCGTTCTGTTTCATGATCAGTGGCCGCACCTCGTCCTTGATCTCGAGCGTCTCGAAATCTCGGATCCACCGCTGTGGACGCAGCAACGGATAGTCGGAGCCGAAGAGCACCTTGTGCTTGAGCAATCCGTTCGCAGCGCGGACGAGTTGCGGTGGGAAGTACTTCGGTGACCACCCCGACAGGTCGATGTACACGTTCGCCTTGTGAGTGGCGATCGAAATGGCGGCGTCCTGCCACGGCACGGACGGGTGCGCCATGATGATCGTCAGATCCGGGAAATCGGCGGCGACGTCGTCGAGCAGCATCGGGTCCGACAGCCGCAGTTTGATCCCGCGGCCGCCGGGCAATCCAGCGCCGATCCCGGTCTGGCCGGTGTGGAACAGTGCGGGAACGCCGAGCGACTGCAGCTGCTCGTACAGCGGATACGCGGCGTGGTCGTTCGGAGCAAAGCCCTGCAGGGACGGATGGAACTTGAACCCGCGCACGCCGAACTCCTCGACAAGCCGGCGGGCTTCGCGCACTCCCGCAGCACCGCGAGCCGGGTCGATCGACCCGAACGCGATGAGCGCATCAGGATGCTCGGCGGCCGCTTCGGCGATCGCCTCGTTGGACAGGGTCGGGTGGCCGGTGGCCAGTTCGCAGTCCACGGTGAACACGACCGCGGCCATGTCGAGTGCGCGGTAGTCGTCGGCGATCTGCGGCACGGTCGGGTGATAGGGATCGCCCTTGAAGTACTTGGCCGCAGCAGCGAGCAACTCGTCGTCCAAGGAGAAGTGCCCGTGCAGATCCTGCTCGACGTGCACATGTACGTCGATGGCGATCAGCTTGTCGAGATCGATGCCTGGTGAGCCCACCAGGCCATCCTCGCGCACAGTCCGCGAGGACGGCGCGAGTCAGCGCCAGCTGCGCGGCTCACCCCACCGCGCGCAGTTCGTACGCGCGGTGGGGTGAGACCTTCTAGAAGGTGCGGGTGATGATCGCCCCCATCCGCGGCGTACCGATTCCCGTCGCCTCGTCGTATCCGGGCGTCGTCGGGAAGTACCCGTTGTTGTTCACGCTCTGATGCTTTCCGGTGATGTCGTGGAAGTACACCTTGGGCGCGAAGTTGAACAGCAGGTACAGCAGGGGATTCGCGTTGCCGCTGCGTGCTCGCTGATAGCTGTCGCGATCGGCAAAGATCGCCGACCACACCGGTGACGAGAGGCTGGTCCCGCCGATGCCGAACCAACCCGGCGGTGTCTGGTTCTGACTGAACGTGCCGCAGACGCTGTTCGGTGTGTTCGCGTTACCAGTGCAGTACTCCCCGTACGGCGTGTTCTCGTCAGCGTTCGCGGAGATGTCAGGATCCTCGCGGCACGGTGTACCCGTGTGCGCGAGCGAGCAGTTCGTGCTCCCGTTCCCGACCGTGCTCAACGGGTTGTTGACCCCAGGGCCGAGTTGGTAGAACGGGCGTCCCCAGTACTGACTGGAACCGCCGCCTCCCGCGCCCGCTGCTGCACACCAGTCGAAGCCCGTGAGGCCGTCCGCTCCGGGGCCGGAGTTGCACGCGTTGAACGGGTTCCAGACCGTCTCCACACCGGTCGGGTACGACGGGTGGTGATTGTGCCCGGGGTTGTCGGATTCGAAGGATGTGCCGCCAACGCTGGTGACCCACGGCTGCGACGGTGGGTCGAGCACGTTGAGGATCGTCGTGCCGTCGGACCGGATGCAGGAGAACGCACCGGTGTCACCCTCGGCACCGAACACGCTCTGACCCTGTAGGGCCATCTTCTCGAAGATCACGTTCTCGGCCTGGACGTAGTCCGAACCCGCATCGTTCTCACAGACTGCCCAACTCGAGCTCACGACGTCGGCCTGGTTGGCGTCGGCGATCGCGGTCCACTCGTCGAGTTCGGTCTGGCCGGTGAAGTCGTTCGGCGCGTTGTAGACGATCAGGTTGCGCACATCCCGGGCGACCGCAAGCTGCGTTTCGATGTCCGCGTCGACCTCGATGTCGCCGGCGTAGCCGTTGGCGTCTGCCGGGCACTGATCGCCGGCCGGGCACTGCGGTGCAAGCGGGCCGCCGTCGACATTCACGTCTGCGAGCGGCGGTGTGTAGGACGAGCCGAAGAACGTGTGGGCGTACTTGGCAATGTCCGAATGCTGGTAGGCCGAGAGCTCGAACACCGCCATGTTCACGCCGGCGCCCTTGGTACGCGCCCCGCCGTTCGGAGCGCCGTACAGCGAATTCGTCTGCGACGGCGACAGACCGTTGCAGCCGGGAGCATCGCCATAGCCGAAGGGGAAGCCCGAGATGCCGAGGATCGCATTGGCCATCTGCTGTTGCGTCGGGTATCCCGTTTCGCAATCCGTCGAAGTCGTCTTGCGTGGTGCGCTCGAACGGTGTGCCCTGATGTTGGGGGAGCGCTCGACCATCGACCGGTAGTGCAGCGTGTTCGACAACCCGATGACCCCGAGCACTCTCGCCACCAGCGTCGTCGGCAGACGCACTGCTGTGGAGTTGGAGTAGTACGACCTCCCGGTCACGCTGTGATACGTATGCAGCGACGTCCGGAACGCTGAGGTGATCTTCGCGCTCGAGCCCGAGGCGCGAACCAGGAACGGCGAGGACGACCGGTGCACGGACAGTCCGGCCGAGCGCAGATACGCAGCCACAGCAGCGCGTGTCGACGCAGACGGGGCGTAACGCGCGTTGAAACTGCCGGTGGGCAACCAGTGGTGGTACGACGCGCTCCCGCGCGTGTACGTCGCCTTGAGCCGCGCAGCCAAGCCGGCTGCATTGCGCGGAGCGAGCGCGACTTCGACCGACATCGATCGACTGTGGTACGTGCCGATGATCCGGTCGGTCGTCTTCGGCACGCTGTGCGGCAGGGCTGCGAACGCGACCGTCACCCTCGGTTTGTTTGCGGCTCCGGCTCCGGCCGCGCCGGCCGTGGTCAACGCAACCGCGACGGCGGTCACCGTGAGAATTCGGAGTGGACGTACGAGAGCAGCCATTTGACCTTCCCCCAGTGGTCACACGTGATCCGGCTGTGGCGGGTGCCGCAGCCGCACTCGGCACCGGGCGAGGGGCACGCCAGCAGCCGCGGCTGCCGTGGAACGGAAGCCACGAGCTGTCAGCACCGGCGCTGGGATCGGCGTCAGTCTTAGTCCTCGGCCCCAGCGTGCGTCAATAGGTCGATCTCGCTGAGCTGTCGGCCGCCTAGGATCGGTCTCGATCCTTCGTGGACGGAGCGACTGTGACGCAGACGGTGGTGTGTGGCAGGGTCGCCACTCGGTCGCCGAAGCGACGCGACATCCAAGGACTGCGCGCACTCGCAGTGGTCGCGGTTGTCGCCAACCACCTCACCGGTCATCCGGTCGGAGGTTTCGTCGGTGTCGACGTGTTCTTCGTGATCTCCGGCTATCTGATCACCGGGATCCTCGTGCGTGGGTTGACCGCGCATCGTGGACCGGTCGGGTCGCTGACTGCGTTCTACAAGCGGCGGGTGCGGCGGATTGTGCCGGCCGCGGTACTCGTGATCGTCGCGACCCTGATCGCCGCGCACGCCGTCTTCGGCGCGAACCGATTCGCCACTACCCGAGGCGACGGTGGGTGGTCTCTGATCTTCTGGGCGAACTGGCACTTCATCGCGGTGAAGACGAACTACTTCACGGCGACCGATCCGGTGTCGCCGTTGCAGCACTTCTGGTCGCTGGCGGTCGAGGAGCAGTTCTATCTCCTCTGGCCGATCGTGGTCCTGCTCGTTGCGTCCACCGTCACGGCGCGCCTGCGCGCGACGTCCGTCGGGGTCGCGGCCGTAGTGATCGGCGGTCTGTCGCTGGCGCTGTCCGCCGCACTGCGCGCGACCGAACCGACGACGGCGTACTTCTCGTCGTTCACCCGCGGCTGGGAACTGGCTCTGGGTGCGCTGCTCGCGTGCGTCCCCGCACTGCCGGTGGCGAAGCGCGCGTTGACCGGGTTGTCGTTGGCCGGCACGGCGATCGTCCTCGCTTCGATCTTTACGACCGATCCGGGCGGCGCCTTTCCCCTGACCGGTGTCGCGCTCGCCTGCCTCGGGTCGGCGTTCGTCGTCGCAGCGTGTGCCTCGGACGGAACGGCAGCGTGGAACCCGTTGCTCACCAATTGGTTCGCTGTACGGATCGGCGATCTTTCGTATTCGCTGTACCTCGTTCATTTCCCCGTCATCGTGCTGCTCACGGCGGCCATGTCCGACCACGGTGCGAGCTTCTACTCAGCGGCGATCCTGCTGACGCTCGCGCTGTCGTGCGCCCTGTACGCGCTGGTCGAACGTCCCGTTCTCAACTCTCGTTGGCTGCGCCCGAAGGCAGGCGCGGACGATCGTGCGACACCGGTGGCCGAGACCGTCAGCGGTAAGCGGCTTGGTTCTCGTCGCTGCAGTCGCAGGTGTCGCGGCTCTGGTGGCAATCGGCCTGCAACCCGACCCGAATGTGGCACTCGCCAAGGAGTACCGCGCGATCAACGTGCGGTCGCAGCGCACCTCAGCGACCCTGCAGCCGGTGTCGCTGCAGCAACAGATTGCCACCGCGTTGCGCGCCACCAGTTATCCGACACTGCATCCGACCATGGTGGACGCGACGAGTGGCAACTTTGCGTCCGAGCGAATCATCGCGTGCGGGCAGGACGAACTCGCGCCACTCACCTCATGCACGATCGGCCCGCGCCACGCCGCGCACACGCTCTATGTCACCGGAGACTCGACCTCTGCCGTCTATGCCGAGGCTTTCACGTCGATGCTCACATCGATGCCGGGTTGGCGGCTTGTCATCCGCAGCGCATTCGGTTGCCCATTCTCGTCGGTCGCCTACGACGAGGTGGACGGGGCGCAAAGCGCGTGCAGCAGTCACAACGAGACCGTGGTGCGTGAGATCAACCGACTCCGGCCGAACGTGCTCGTCGTGACGAACGAGTTCCGCCAAGAGACTCCTGTGGGCGCCACGACGCCGATCTCGGCGACGGAACAGGTTGCCGAGTTCGATCGAGAGCTGACCCTGGTCCGCGCTGCGGTCGGCACGACCGTGCTGCTCGCACCGCCGCCGGGCGGCGCCGATCTGCAGGACTGTTACCGGCCGGGCGCGTCCCCGGTGCGATGTGTCGTCCGGCCCTCGCAGACCTGGCTCGACCTGGCGGATGCGGCGCGGGCAGCGGCGAAACAGCTCCATGACACCTTCATCGATCCACGCGGTTGGTTCTGCTCGTCGACGGGGTACTGCCCGTCCTTCGTCGACGGCGTGCCCACGATGTACGACGCCACGCACGCGACCCAGGCATACATGCGAACGATCGCGCCCGTCATGCGAAGCGCGCTTCTTCGCGCGCAGGTGTTGCCCGGCTAAGACAGGTTGACGTTCGGACCCGCTAGCTCTGCTACCGTGGGCAACGGTTATTCAGCACTTCCTACCTCGGCCCCATTGCGCGACGCAGGAGTTGTTGCAGTTGCGTGGGCCGCCTTTCAGCACCATCGAAAGTCGTCACCGCAAACCACCCGATGCACACGGTGTGCGCCGGGAGCACGACGAATTTGAAGGTGAATGGAAATGGCACAAGGCACCGTGAAGTGGTTCAACAGTGAAAAGGGCTTCGGTTTCATCAGCCCCGACGATGGTACGAAGGACGTTTTCGTTCACTTCTCCGCCATCAGCGGCGACGGCTACAAGAGCCTCGAGGACAACCAGCGCGTGGAGTTCGACACCACTCAGGGCCAGAAGGGCCCCCAGGCGGAGAACGTTCGCGCTATCTAAGTGACCTCGACCGTGTCCGCCCGTCAGGGCAGTGACTACGCCGGTCTCAGTCGCCTCGTGCGTAACGCGCGGCTGTTGGATCGCACACCGTGGACCTACGGATTTCGTGCGGCCCTGACGCTCGCGTTCTTCGCTTCGTGCTGGTGGCTGCTGGCCTTTGTCGGCTCGTCGTGGCTGGCCCTGATCGCCGCAGGCGCATTGGGGCTGGCTTCGACGCAGGTCGCTTTTTTCGGCCATGACGGCGGACATCAGCAGATCGCGTCGAGCCGGACCGGCAACCTTGTGGTCAGCCTGGTGGCAGGAAACCTGCTCACCGGGCTGAGCACAGCCTGGTGGGCGGACAAGCACAACCGGCATCACGCCAACCCCAACAAAGAAGAGCACGACCCCGACATCGGCGAGGGCGTGCTCGCGTTCACCACTACGCACGCCGCGAATCGCCGCGGCCCGATCGCTCGGGCGATCACGCGCAACCAGGCGTTCTTGTTCTTCCCGCTACTGACGCTGGAAGGCCTCAATCTGCACGTCGCGAGCATCGACTTCCTCCGACGTACCCGTACCGCAAAGCTGCGGCGTACCGAGATCGCGTTGCTGCTCGTTCACACGGTCGCCTACGTCGGTGCGATTCTCGCGATACTCGGCCCGGTGCAGGGCATCGCGTTCATCGCGGTACATCAAGCCGTCTTCGGGTTGTACATGGGCTGTTCGTTCGCACCCAACCACAAGGGCATGCTGACGATCGGCCCCGAAGAGAAGATGGATTACCTGCGCCGGCAGGTCCTCACCTCGCGCAATGTGCGTGGCGGTTGGCTGGTCGACGAGCTCCTGGGTGGGCTCAACTACCAGATCGAGCATCACCTGTTCCCGAGCATGCCCCGCGCCAACCTGCGACGCGCCCGGCGACTTGTGCGCACGTACTGCGAGAACCATCGCATCGACTACGCCGAGACAGGTCTCGGTTCGTCGTACGTGATCGTGTTGCGGTACTTGCACGGACTCGGTGCGCCGCTGCGCGCTGCGCGCGACGCGAAACAACAACGTCCCGCATCGCCTGACGCCGTTCCCGGCGACGGCAAGAGTGCGCCTGAGCGCGCCCTCGTCAAGCAGGACGCCTAGCTGCTCGACGAGTCCGTCCAGCGGCGCGGACGGTCCGCTTCGGGTGATTCGTCCAGGTCATGGGGCGTGAGAGTCGCCCAAGATCCCGCGGAGGCTTGACTGCGCTTCGCGACTGCGAAACGTTGTGGAACACCGTTAACGCAGTGTTCACAATTTCGACCGCCCAGAAAGGCGTTCTGCATGTTCCGTTCGGCAATGAAGGCACGTAAGAAGATCGCAACGCTCGCAGCAGTCGGTGCTGCGGTTGCCGCCCTGACCACGGTCGGCGCTGCATCGGCCACTGGCGCTACCGGCGCCACGACGCCCGCGCCCGTCACCCAGGGCTCTCGCTACCTCGCGCTCGGCGACTCGATCGCATTCGGATACCGCGAGTCGAACGCGGTCCAGGCCCCGGACTACGCCAAGCCGGCGACCTTCCACGGGTACCCGTACCTGATCGGACAGGACCTCGGCCTCAAGGTGACGAACGCGGCCTGCCCGGGTGAAACCGCGGCCAGCTTCATCACCGCGGGAAACCTCGACCACGGCTGCAGCGCCGATGACCAAGGAGTGTCGGCCGACGCGTACCGGCCGAACTTCCCGCTGCACGTGAAGTACACCTCGCCCAGCGAGTCGCAGCTGCAGTTCGCGATCGCATTCCTGAAGAAGTACCCGGGCACGAAGCTCGTGACGCTGCAGATCGGCGCGAACGACGGCCTGCGCTGCATCGACCTGGGCAACTGCAACACGATCCAGCAGAAGGCCGCACTGGCCGGACGGGTGGAACGGCGCCTGAACACGATCCTGAGTGCCATCACGAAGAAGGGCGGCTACCACGGCCAACTGGTGCTCGTGAACTACTACTCGATCAACTCCGCGAGCACGGACGCGAACGACAACAGCCAGTTGCTCAATGCGGCCGAGGCGTCGGTAGCGAAGAACTACAAGAACGTGACGGTCGCCGACTCATACTCGCGATTTGCTGTGGCGTCGCGTAACGCTGCGGGTAACGACACGTGCGCTGCCGGTCTCGAGACGATCTTGACCGCCAGCACGCCGCCCAACGGCAACTGCGGCATCCACCCGAGCCTTGGCGGGCACGCCCTGATCGCCAGCTCGGTCGAGCGGGTCGTCAAGAAGGCCTGACGATCTACCAGTTCGTAGCAGAGGTCCCCGGCCGATTCGGCCGGGGACCTCTGTCTTTGGCGTCTCGGTTGACTTCAACTCGGCTTGAGCTTGTTTGCTGGACTCATGCCTGAACCCACCACACTGGACGAGACGCTGCTTCGCCTGCATCGGTACGGGCCGGAGTTCGAAGGCTGGCTGAGCAACCACGGCCCGATGGCGGTCGAGGCGATGGGCCGGCGTGGTGAGCAGTCCCGGATCACCGGGTGGACGGACGAGTACGTCAAGCGGCTCGACGCCGCACCGGGCCGAGGCCAGGTGCTCGCCGGCGAGGAACTCGACGCAGCGTTGGGCGATCCGCGGCGCGCGGGCGACTGGCTGACGACCTTTCGTGCGCAGCTCGCCGAATCCGGCTGGCAGGCCGTATTGGCGCACTGGTGGCCCCGTCTGCTGCCCGGGATCGCGGCCGGCGCGACCCACGGTGTCATCCGAGTCGGGCACGCGGTGCTGTCGCTGCGCGCGGAGGAAACCGAACCGCGGGTCGCGGAGCTGGCACACGCTTTGGGCTACTGGGCGATGCGATGGCAGCAGGTCCCGGTCGTCGCGCCGCGCGGGACGACACGTCCGGGCGAGGTCCTGCGCCGCGTACCTGCCGTCGCCGACCAGAGTGGCGGCATCAGGCCGCGCCTGGCCCAGCTCGAGTCGACCGCGGGCTACCTCGAGGCCGCCGAATCGCTCACACCGCCCGAGGACGTGCAGCGCGATCTCGAAGCGCTCATCGACGCCGTAGTGCTCCGCTACGCGCGCTGGGCGCACGGCAACCCGACGATGCTCGTCCACGCGGCGACGGCGCCGAACGCGGTGCTCCGGTCGCTGCCCAGCCTGCCGGCCGACCTGTGGCAGCCGTCCTACGCCGCGGCGTGGTCGGCGTGCGCTGCGGTGGTCGCCTCGTACCGTCCGGGCACCGACCGCGATCCGGAATCCGGCCCGAGCGATGCGGACGCGTTCGACGACACCGTCGTCGAGGGCAGTGAGCACATGATCAAATTTGCCGACACCGCGTTGGAGACCTACGCCCGGACGGGTCACGGCGATGCGCTCCGGGCGATCGGAGTGGCAATCAGTCTCGGCGCCTGAGCTGGGCCGCAGTGCACCGGTAAGAGCGGTCTCAGCGGTGGAGGGGGATGATGGTCGCCATGGTGCGTTCATTTGCTTCTGGACGGCGCCGTGCCGCATGGCTCGTCCCCGTCGCCGTGATCGCAGCCGTTGCCATCGGGGCCGCGATCGAATCGTCCGGTGCGTCCGCGGCGCCACGTCTGGCGCCGCGCACGCCGGCCCAGCTGCTGACGGCAATCGCGAAGACCACGACGACCGCACTGTCCGGAAAGATCACCGAGGCGACCAGCCTCGGCCTCCCCGAACTTCCCGGCACCGGCGACACGGCGTCGTTGTCGTGGCAGTCCTTCCTCACCGGTACGCACTCGGTCCGGGTATGGGTGGACGGAGCGGCCAAGCAGCGGCTCGCGGTGATCGGCGAACTGTCCGAAGCCGACATCGTGCACAACGGCCGCGACGTCTGGACCTACACCTCCGACTCGAACACCGTCAGCCATCGTGTGCTGCCTGCGCACGCACGCCGGCGCGACGTCATGGATCCCACTCACGCAGAGCTGACCCCGGCGGCGGCGACCGCGCGCGTGCTGAAGGCGATCTCGCCGACGACGTCGGTCACGCTCGGCCCCACCCAGACGGTCGCCGACCGCTCGGCCTACACGCTGGTGATCGCACCGCGCGACGCTCGCTCGACCATCCGCAAGATCACGATCGCGGTCGACAGCACGCACTTCGTCCCGCTGCAGGTCGAGGTCTTCGGTGCGTCGTCGACGCCCGCGATCAAGGTCGGGTTCACCGACATCTCCTTTGGCACTCCGTCGGCGTCGACGTTCAACTTCCACGCTCCGGCTGGAGCCACCGTCACGAAGAACCCCTTCACCGGCGGCCCGTCCTCGCATGAGGGGATGCACGCCGCACCGGCTCCGTTGCAACGGCAGCACGCCTCAGTGCGGCCTCGCGTGATCGGGTCGGGCTGGACGTCGGTGCTCGAGGTCAGTGGCGCCGACCAGCTCGCAGGCGCCGCGGGCCCGATCGAGCAGCTCACGACACAGGTCGGCACCTCGGGCATGAGGTTGTTCCACACCGCGCTGGTGAACGCCGTGCTGATGCCTGACGGGCGCGCGTTCGTCGCCGCGATGCGACCCGCCGCCCTCGAGCACATCGCTTCGACGACCACCCACTGAGCCGCACGTGGCCGTCGCGGTACGCACGGCGGGACTGACCCGTCGGTTCGGTGCCCAAGTCGCCGTTGACGCCATAGATCTGCAGGTTCCGACCGGCGCCGTGTACGGCTTTCTCGGACCCAACGGTTCGGGCAAGACGACCACCATCCGCATGCTGCTCGGACTCATCGGAGCCGACGCAGGCGAGATGGAACTGCTCGGGACGGCGATGCCGCGCGACAGCTCTCGCGTGCTGCCGCGGGTCGGTGCGCTGATCGAGGGCCCGGCGTTCCACCCGTACCTCACCGGACTGCAGAACCTCCGACGCCTGGACGTGAGTGATGCGACGGCGAACCCGGCGACCTCGCGCGCGCGCATCGACTCGTCGCTCGCACGCGTCGGCCTCACTGCGGCTGCCGGAAAGAAGTACCGCAACTACTCCTTGGGCATGAAACAGCGACTCGGTCTCGCCGCCGCCCTCCTGCAGCCGCGCGACCTGCTGATCCTCGACGAACCGACAAACGGGCTCGACCCGCAAGGCACGCGCGAGGTGCGCAAGCTCGTACGCGACCTCGCGACTGACGGCACAACCGTGCTCGTGTCGAGCCATCTACTCAGCGAGATCGAGCAGATCGCGACGCACGTCGGCATGATGTCGGCCGGCCGGCTCGTGCGCCAGGGCACCCTCGACGAGGTGCTCGCCGACGGTGCCCCGCAACTGCGGGTGAGCACACCGGACCTCGATGCCGCTGCCGCAGTTCTGCAGCGGCTCGGTCTTGTCGCACCGACGATCGACAAGGAACACGAAACGGTGCAGGCCCGGCTCGACTCCGTCCCGGTCGAGTCTGTCGCACGCGAACTCGTGCACGGCGGGGTGCGGCTGCGCGGGCTCTCGGTCGACCGTCCCGATCTCGAAGACCTGTTCGTGTCGATCACCGGCGAGGGCTTCGATGTCGTCAACTGAACTCGCGCCCGCGCGGACGAAGCGATATCGCGGAGCGTTCTTGCGGCTGTACCGATCCGAGGTCTGGCTGCTGTTGCGCCGCCGGCGCAATCAGATCCTGCTTGCCGTACTCGCCGTCATCCCGATCTTCATCGGCGTCGCCGTGAAGATCAGCTCCCCGGACAACGGCGAAGGGCCACAGTTCATCGGACGCATCACCGGCAACGGCCTGTTCCTCGTCTTCACAGCGATCACCGTGGCGATCCCGTTCTTCCTGCCGTTGATCATCAGTGTCGTCGCCGGCGATTCGATCGCCGGCGAAGCCGGGCTCGGCACCCTGCGCTACATCCTGACCGTTCCGGTCGGCCGCGGCCGCCTGCTGACCGTGAAAACCCTCGCCGTCGCGACGTTCACCGCGATCGCCGTCCTCGTCGTCGCAGTTGTCGGACTGCTCGCCGGCGCCGCTCTGTTCGGGCTGCACTCACTCGTACTGCTGTCGGGCGACACAGTGTCGCTCGGCGACGGCCTGCTGCGCACGCTCGGTGTCGTCATCTACGTCACGATCGCGCTGTTCGCGCTCGCATCCGGCGGACTGCTGATCTCGACACTGACCGAGAATGCGATCGCTGCGATGGCGAGCGCCGTGAGCATCGCCGTGTTCTCGGCCCTGCTCGACGCCGTCCCGCAGTTGTCCGCGATCCACCCCGCGCTGCTGACCGACCACTGGCTCGGCTACGGCGAACTGCTCCGCACGTCGATCAGCACGGCGGACCTCACGCGGTGGACGCTGCTGCATCTTGCCTATGCGGCGATCTTCCTCAGTCTGGCGTGGTCGAGGATGACCACCAAGGACGTCAGCAGCTGAGCGTCCACCGCGGTGGGTCAGAGCGACATGTGCTCGGCCCGCAGCACGAGCCGTGCAGCGTTCGCGGTCGGGTCCATGGCGAACCAGTGCTGCAGCCGGCGGTGGTTCAGTGCGTTGTCGAGCGCCGCCATGATCATCGACTGGTCGAGGACGAGGCGACGGTGGCCGACCTCGCCGGTCGAGGGGTTGACCGCGTCGTAGAAGCCGCCGTTGTGCGTGTAGATGTCGGGGTAGAGCGAACGCAGCTTCTGGATGTTGGCGTAGGCAGCGTGCGGGGTGACATCGAGTGCCAGGAACGATGCATGCGGTGTCACGGTCGATTCCTCCGCGCACGTCGTGCACTGGGACAGGCCCTTGCCCTTCGGGAAGGCAAGCCCTTCGACGCCGAAGCCGCCGTAGTCGCCGGTGTCGTCAGCGGTGCTCGAGGGCGACATGCCCCAGACGGGGTAGCCGAGTTTCTGGGTCGCGTACTTGATCTGAACCTCGGCGGTGCGCTTGTCGGCGAGGCCGAAGCTGTGCTTGCCCCACGTCGTCTCGGGCACGACCTCGTTCGCCATCAGCGCCTCGAACATGCCACCGCCGAACGTCGGCAGGAACCGCATCGAGGTGCCTGGGTAGGTGTAGTGGCCTTCCCACACGCGGAAGGTCTTTCCCGACAGCGGATCCTTCTGGTTCACCCAATAGCCCTGCGGCTTCGGCTGCCCCTGCCACGAGAAGTCGGGGTCGGTCGAGCACTGCTTCGGCGGGAGCACTCGCCATGAGCGCCACCACACGTCACCGGGCATCTGATGGCGTCCCATGCCGATGTACATGGCGATGCGCGGGTCGGAGTACAACGCGCTGTTCCAGTAACCGGCCGGACCCTGCTTGACGTAGTAGCCGCCGTGCATCTGGCCGGTCGGCGGGTTGCCCGACAGGTTCTGGTTCGTGTTGCACGAGGTCTGCGGGCGGTTGTCGTAGAAGATCGAGAAGTTCATCGGCTTGAGCAGCTTGTCGGCAAGGCCTGCGATCTTGGGGAACGCGTGCTTCACGACGATCAGGCCACTGGCGTACCAGCCGTTGTCGACGGCTGAGAGGAACCAGCAGTTGTCCTGGCTCGGTGTCGTCTCTGCGCAGTCGCCCTGACCGGGGTTGAGCAGGGTGTTGCCGTTGTCGGTGTCGTACCACTGGTACAAGAAGCCGTAGCTGCGCTTGAGCCCTCGCACCTCGGTGAGGGTTTGCCGGAGGCGCTTGTCGGCCTCCCGCTTGGTGATGATGTGCAGGTCGTAGGCCGACGTGACCGCCCACAGGTACACGCCGATGTTGGCCGCGGAGGTGTAGTTCCCGCGCGTGCTGCCCGGGCCGAGATTGTCCAGCGGCAGATGGGTCTTGGGATCGACGTCGGGACCGTAGAAGCGCCAGGTGTCACGCGCGATCGACAGCAGATTGGCGCGCTCGTGTCGCGTCAGACCGGATCTGCCCGGCGGGTGGGCGACTGCCGACGGAGCCGTGGCGAGGCCGACCGCGAGCACGGCGGTCGTCACTGCGGCGCCTGTGCGTCGCATGATGCGGGACAGGGACATTGGGGTTTCCTCCTAGGCCGATGCGGCGAACGGGTTCGGGACCGCGTCGAGCAGTTGGACGGTGTACGGGTCGTTCGGGTGCTGCAGCACGTCCTTCGTCGCACCGGACTCGACGAGGCGGCCCTTGTTGAGCACGAGGATCTCGTCGGTCACGACACGCGCGCTGAGCAGGTCGTGGGTGATGTAGAGCAGGCTCAGGCCGCGTTCGACCCGCAGCCGCGACAGCAGTCGCAACACGCCGGCGCGCAGCGACACGTCGAGCATCGACACAGGTTCGTCGGCGACGATCAGCTCGGGATTGCACGCGAGCGCGCGGGCGATCACGACGCGTTGCCGCTGCCCGCCGGAGAGCTGGTGCGGCAATTTCGCGGAGAACTGCTCGGGCGGGGTGAGGCCGACCGTGTCGAGCAGTTCGTTGACTCGCGCTGTCGTCTCGCGTGCCGACAGACCGAGGAAGTTCTGGCACGGACGGGCGATGGTGTACCCGACGGTGTGCAACGGGTTGAGCGCGCCGTAGGGATCCTGGAACACCATCTGCACGTTGCGGTGATAGTTGCGCAGGCCACGCGAGCGCAGCTTGCCCACCTCGAGGTCGCCGAACGTGATCGAGCCGGACGTCGGGCGCGCCGACCCGGTGATCATCCCCGCGATCGTCGACTTGCCGCTGCCGCTGGCGCCCACGAGGGCTACGGCCGCGCCGGGGCTGATCGTGAACGACACGTCGTCGACCGCAGTCATGGTGCCGCGTCCGCGCCCGCGCACGCGGAAGGTCTTCGTGACGTGATCGACGGTCAGTGGCGGTACCGAACTGGTCTTTGCGTTCGGCTCAGACATGAGTGGCCTCCTCGTGCTCGCGAGCCCGGACGAGGCAGGCCGCGGTGCCCTTGCCGAGCGGTGTGAGCGGCGGATTCTGCTGACGACAAACGTCCTCGACCGCGCTGCAGCGGGGCGCGAACGGGCAGCCGGGCAGGTCGAGCGACAGGTCCGGCGGCGATCCGCCGATGCCGCCGAGGCTCACTTCGTCGGCGCGCGGGTCCGCGTAGCAGTCGAGCAGCGCTTCGGTGTACGGGTGGTGCGGACCGCGCAGCAGCGCGTCCGACGGTTGGTCCTCGACGATCTCGCCGGCGTACATGACGAGCACCCGGTCGGTTGCCTCGAGCACCACGCCGAGGTCGTGGCTGATCAGCAACGCGGTGAACTTCTGCTCGCGCTGCAACTGCTTGATCGTGTCCATGACGGCGTTCTGCACGACGACGTCGAGCGCAGTGGTCGGCTCGTCGAACACGATCAGACGCGGATCGAGCGAGAGGGCGAGGGCGATCGCGACGCGCTGCCGCATGCCGCCGGACAGCTCGTGCGGATAGCGACGCAGCACGTCCGCGTCGAGGCTGACCTTTCCGAGCAGTTCTGCCCCGCGTCGCCGCACGAACTGCCGGTCGACGGTCTCGCCGTCGCGGGCGTGCGCCCGCAGGATGTCGCCGAAGTGATGCTCGACCGTGCGGACGGGGTTGAGCGCGTTCATGCCGCTCTGCAGCACCAGCGCGAAACCGTTGCGCCGCTGTTGGCGCAACTGCTCACCGTCGAGGTCGGCGATGTCGACGCCGTCGAAGGTGATGGTGCCGCGTTCGAGACGGGCGGGCGGGCGCTGCATGCGGGTGAGTGCGTAGCCCAGCGTCGACTTTCCGCACCCGGACTCGCCGACGAGACCGACGAACTCGCCGGCAGCCAGATCGAGGTCGACGTCGCGCACCGACCAGATGCGTGTGCCGCGGTTGGGTTCGTACACGACGTTGACGCCGCGTGCCGAGAGGAGTGGAGCGTCGCTCATGCTTTCTCTCGCAATCTCGGGTTCGACAGTGCGTCGATCCCGAAGTTGATCAGCGTGAACGACAGTGCCAGTAACGCGATCGCCAGGCCGGGTGCGAAGACCATCAGCCACTGACCGGTGAGCAGCGCGTTCTGCTGTTGTGCCTGGTAGAGGATCGTGCCCCAGCTGATCGTCGCCGGGTTGCCGAGACCGAGGAACTCGAGACTCGCCTCGGCCATGACCGCTGCTGTGGCCGTGGCGAAGAAACTCGCCGCGACCAGCGAGGTCATGTTGGGCAGGATCTCGCGGAACACCACGCGGAACAGCCGCTCACCGGAGAACTGCGCCGACGTCACGAACTCGCGGGTGCGCAGGGTGACCGACTGGCTGCGGATCACGCGTGCGCCCGTGGCCCACGACGTGATCGCGACGACGAAGACGATCGTCCAGATCGAGTGCGACGTGAAGTACGCAGCCAGAATGATCATCAACGGGATGCCCGGCAGCACCAGCGCGAGGTTGGTGACGAAACTCAGCACGGCGTCGACGGCGCCCGGCCGGTAACCGGAGATCAGTCCGAGCGTGACCGCGATGAACGTGGCGGCGAATCCCGACACGAGCCCGACGACCAGCGACACTCGGCCGCCGTAAAGGAACTGCGAGAACACGTCCTGGCCGTTGCCCGTCGTCCCGAACCAGTTCGTCCCGTTCGGGCCGAGGTACGGCTTGAAGTTCGTCGCGGACGGCGAGTGCGGCGCGATGACCGGTGCGAACAACGACAGCAGGATGAAGATGCCGAGCACGACCATGCCGATCCTGGCCTTGCCGTTGCTCCAGATGGTGCGAACGGCACGCCCGACGAACAGCAACGGGCCGGGGACGGAGCTCGGGCCGCCACCCTTGATCTGCGCGCCCTTGCCCGGCGCTTCTGATGGTGGTTGGGCGGTAGTCAGGGTTGTCATGTGTTGCGCACCCTCGGGTCGAGTCGGCTGTAGAGCAGGTCGACGATGAAGATCGCGGTCAGCATGCTCACGGTGATGACCAGGAACAGCGCCTGCATGAGCGGGTAGTCGTGGTTGGTGACCGCCTCGTACAACAGGTGGCCGATTCCGGGATAGCTGTAAACGCCTTCGACCAGCACCGACCCGCCGACGACCGCGCCGAGCGTCAGCCCGAACGCCGTCACGTTGGGTAGCAACGCGTTTCGCGCTGCATAACGCAACGCGACTGTCCGGCTACGCAGACCGTTCGCCTCGGCGAAGGTGATGTAGTCCTCGCCGAGAGTGTTGATCATGTTGTTGCGCATGCCGAACACCCAGCCGGACAGCGTGGTGACGACCAGCGTGAGCGCCGGCAGCACACTGTGCATCGCCGCGTCCGACAGGAACGACAGACTCAGGTTCGGTGTCAGCCCTTCGCTGTATCCGCCCTTGATCGCGAACCAGTTGAGCTTGAACGCGAAGACGTACAGCAGGATCAGCCCGAGCCAGAACGGCGGGAACGCCGCGAAGAGCGTGGCGCCGACGGTGATCGTCGTATCGGACTTGCGGCCGCGCCGCCAACCCGCATAGACGCCGAGCAGCGTCCCGATCACGAACGCGATGATCGTGGTGACGCCGACGAGCACCAGCGTCCACGGCAGTGCCTTGCCGATCGATCCCGCAACGGTCTGCGTCGGATCGGTGAACGAACGACCGAACCGGAAGTGCACGACGTCGTCGAGATAGGTCCAGTACTGGCTCAACGTGCTGCCGTGTGATCCGCCACCGAGTTGCGCCTCGATGGCCGCGCGCTCGGTGTTGGTCACCTGCTGCCCGGACGCCGCGATTTTCGCCAGTGCGGCGTCCAGCGGCGACCCGGGCATCACCCGGGGCAGGATGAAGTTCAGCGTGATCGCCGCCCACAACGTGAGCACGAACAGGCCGATCTTCTTGAGCAGATAGGGCATCGCGATCACCTCCTTCCGGCTCCGGGTGGTTGGTCAGGCTGCCTTGATGTGGGTGACGACCTGCAACATCGCGTTGTTGTAGGTGGTCGGCAGCATGTACGGGTTGCTTGCCGACGGCCATCCCGTGAAGTTCTTCGTCGAGAACAGGCCCCAGCTGCCGCCGTAGTACATGAGCACGATCGGCACCTGCGTGTACATGATCTTTTCGAGCTTGTACGTCGCTTGGTCCTGAGCGTTCTTGCCGACCGCCGCTGCGAGCTGCGAGAGCGCCTGATCTACTTGCGGGCTCTTGAACCGCTCGAAGTTGTTCACCGTCGGCGTGTTCAACGGCGTCGCGAACTTGCTGTTCAGCGCGTTGTTGAAGTCGATGTACGGCGAACCGCTGCCGCCGAAACCGCCCATCGCCGCGTCGAACGACCCGGCGCCGATGTCCTTCTCGTACTGCGCGTACTGCGGCTCGTTCAGCGTCACATTGATGCCGACGGCGCTCAGCTCCGACTTCACCTCGGTCGCCGCGGCGACCCAGTCGGTGAAGTTGTTCGGCATCTCGATGGTCATCGAGACCTGCTTGCCGTCCTTGGTCAGCTTGCCGCCGCTGTAGGTGAAGCCGGCCTTCTGGAATGCCGCCTTGGCCGACGACGCGTTCTGCGTGATCAGGCCCTGGTTCGGCAACGACGGGTCGAGGTACTGCTTCAGGTTCGGCAGGATCAGCCCTGACAGGCTCGCCGGACCGGTGTAGCCGTTGACCGCCTTCTGCGCGATCGTCTGGCGGTTGAGCGCGAGCGAGACACCTTGGCGGAAGTTGACGTTGTTGTACGGCGCCTTCGTCAGGTTCATGAACAGCCCGATCGTGCCGCCCGGCGGGAACCAGTAGGTGTTGTGCGAGCTCTTCGAGACGAAGGTCTGCTTCACGTTCGGCAGGTAGTTGTACGACCAGTCGAACTTGCCGCTCGTGATGTCGAGCTGGTTCGTGCTCTGGTTGCTCGACTGCGCCGGGAACTTGACCTCCGTCGGCGCGATCTTGTCTGCCTGCCAGTACGACGAGTTCTTCTTCTCCGTGTACTGAGTGGGTGCGAACTTGTCGAGTTCGAACGGTCCGGTGCCGACCGGGTGGGTGTTGGTGTACTTCGTCAGATCGCCGGTCACCTTCGACCAGATGTGCTCGGGCACGATCGGCACGCCGGCCACGATCTGGGCGAACGGAACACTCGGCGCCTTGAAGGTCATCGTCACCTTGTCGCCGGACGCGGTGATGCCGGCCAGCTGCGACCAGACACCGGTCGTGTCCAGTGCGGCGTTCTTCTTGAGCAGGTTGAACGTGTACAGCACATCCTTGGCCGAGAACGCCTGGCCGTCGCTCCACTTGACGCCGCTGCGCAACGTGAAGACCAGCGTCTTCGAGTTGGTGAAGGTGTGCCCGGTAGCCAGGTACGGCGTGAACGAACCATCAACCGAACTCGCGATCTCGAGCGGCTCGTAGATGAGGCGCGTCCCCTCGAGCTGCGTTGTCGAGAACGGGTTGAAGTTCTCGGTCAATGTGGGGTCGCCGGCGTCACCTTGGATGGTGAGCGTTCCGGCGGCGCTGGTCGTGTCGTTGGCGTGGCCCTGACACGCCGACACGCCGAGCGTGGTGAGGGCTGCGATCGACGTGCACACCAACGCTGTGCGGACGCGGGATACGCGAGTCATCGTGAACCTTCCTGTTCCTTACCCGCCGAGGCCGACGGGGCGAGCCGAACCCGGGCGACGCCGGGCATGGGGAGCGAGATGCGAAAACGAGCGGTGGAGCCGGACGTCTCGGCGTCGGGCAGCGGCTCTTCGTGGAGCCGGTCGGCAGCGTGCAATTGCTGCCACTGCTGCGCGTCGGGCCAAGCGACGTCGGTCGGGAAGCCGTCGAGAATGTTCGAGTGGTGCGCGTCGATGCGTGCGAGCTCGGCGCGGTAGGGCGTGGCGTCGAGCCCATCGACGGTGACGCTGACCTCTCGGTCGAGGCGCGGGTCGCCGTCCATCAACGCTCCGTTGATCGTGCCGTTCCACAACAGGACGTCGACGGTGCCGTCGTCGTGCTTGGTCGCCCACGTGCGCACGAGCACCTGTGCGCCGTCGCCGGAGACGTCGGTGGCGAGCACGGCATCGCCCTGGTGTGCGGCGAGGTGCACGGCCCAGTAACGGGGCTTGCGCAGATTGCCGACGGTGAGCAGGCCGAAACCGTTGTGGAACAGCCGCGGCGGGCGACCGAGCTCTTCGAAGTGGTCGCTGATCACCCAGTACGACACGGCTTCCATGCGGCCCTGCACCTCGTAGAAGCCGCTGAGTGCGAACGGCGCGCCGATGACGCCGTCGTGGATCGGTCCGTAGTGCGTCGAACCGACACCCCACTCCGTCCACCACGTGGGGATGCCGCCGAAGCCGTGCCGGTCGATCGAGGGGTTCGTGTCGAGCGGCAGGTTGCCGTAGGTGTGGCTGGTGACGAAGTCGAGCGCAACGCCGGCGTCCTCGGCGTGGGCGGCCAGCGTCTCGACCCACTCGCCTGCAGCGGTCGACGGGCCGCCGACGCGCAGGCTCGGGTGCACGTGCTTGACCGCCCGTGCCGATTCGTCGTACAGGCGCAGGTAGTCCTGCTGAGTGCCCGTCCAGAAGACCTCGAGGTTGGGTTCGTTCCACACCTCGAACGCCCACGTCGCGACCTCGTCCAACCCGTAGCGCTCGACCAGGTGCTCGGTCAGCGCGCGGACGACGTCGTACCACTCGGACCACTCGCGCGGCGGCGAGATGATCCCGCGGTACTCGAACACCGTCTCGTGCGGATCGCGCGCGATCACTGCCGGCATGAACGACAGCTCGACTATCGGCCGGAAGCCGAGGTCGCGGATCTCGTCGTAGAGAGCGTCGACCTCGGTGAAGTTGAAGGCGAGCGTGCCGTCGGCGGCGCGGGTCACGACGTGGTTGTCATCGTGCAGGATCGCGTGCGCCCGGACGTAGGTCGCGCCGAGGTCTTCGTGCGCGATGCGCAACGACTCGGCGAATTCCCGTCCGATGTTGTTGCCGTTGCCGTCGTCGCCGAAGCGAAGTTGGGTCAGCCGCTCGCTGCCGACCATGTCCCACACACGGTGCAGGTGGTCGACCGTGCTCGCGGCGTCGACCCGTACGGCGATCGGCTCGGCCGGAGCACCGCTCGTGCGACCGGTGACCGGATCGGACCAGTTCCAGCCCGGGAACTCCGCGCCGACCACGGCGGCGATCCGGTAGCTGTAGTCGACTTCGTCGTCGAGGCCGGTATCGGCGAAGGGCGCAGACGGGACGGCGGGCACGTCGCTGCCGCCGTGCTGCAGCAATCGGGTCTCGCCATCGGGGTCGGTGCGCTCGATCAGGTAGCCGGCTGCGCCGTCGACCTCGTCCCATGTCAGGCGCACATGACCGGCCGCGGCCGTCGCGCGCACACCCGTCGGCGCGGGCAGCGCGAGCGAGGCATCAGCTGAACTGGTGTCGGTGAGCCGGCGATAGATGCGCCGTTCCCAGTCAGCTCGCGCGTCGCGTTCACGCTGCTGCTCGTCGATGTCGGGAGCACGGGTCATGCGGCATGGCCTTTCTGCTGTGTGGTGACTACGGATTGCGTGCGGACTCGGCAGCCGCAGCTACGTCGGACGACGAGTTGGGTCGGGAGCACGTCTTCGAGACGCTCGCCGGTGCGGTTGGCGACGCGGTCGAGAACGGCCTGCACCGCGTGCTGGCCGAGGTCGTGCATCGGCTGGCGCACGGTGGTGAGTGGGGGAGCGAGGTGACGGGTGGCGGCGATGTCGTCGAAGCCGGTGACCGCGACATCGGCAGGAACCTTGACCTTCGCGCGCTTGAGCACCGCGAGCGCGCCGATCGCCATCTCGTCGTTACCGCACACGATGGCGTCGGGGAGCGCGCGCTGGTCGAGCAGCTCGCCGACGGCCCGCGCGCCGCCGGTCTCGGTGAATCCACCGCCGGCGTCAGGATGTTCCGGCGCGTCGATGTCGGCCGAGGTGAGCGCTTCGCAGAAGCCGGTGAAGCGCTCCATCGAGTCGGGCGAACGTTGCGGGCCGCCGACGAACACGAGGTCGCGGCAGCGGTGCTGTTGGATCAGGTGCTCGACCAGCGCGCGCGTACCGCCACGGTTGTCGGCGCTGACGCGATCGAGATCCGCCCCCCGGGCCGGTCGGCCGGCCAGCGCGACCACCGGAACCGTGTGCGCGATCGTCTCGAGGTCGTGGTCGGTGAGGCTGCGCGCCATCACCACGAGCCCGTCGACCTTGCTCGCGACCGAGAACGCGAGGTCACGGCCGCTGGCGCTTCGCGTCGCCGCGATGAGCACGGCGTGTCCGGCCGCAGCAGCGGCGCGCTCGGCGCCGCGGATGACCTGGTCGACGTACAACGGGGATTCCTGCTCGCCCTCGCCGATGTCGGCGAAATCGGGGAACAGCAGCCCGACGATGCCGGTGCGCCTGCGCGCCAGTCCGCGTGCCGAGCCGCTGGGGACCCAGCCGAGTTCGTTGGCCACCGCAAGCACGCGATCCCGGGTGGCGGCCGAGAAGCCGGTGCCGTTGTCCATGACGCGCGAGACCGTCGCGGTGGACACGCCGCTACGGCGTGCCACCTCGTAGATCGTCGAGCGTTCGACCACGGACCGTCCCTCGCTGTGATGTGCGTAACCGCTTACGTACGTAACCGGTTACGTAACCAGAAGGTGACGAAGGCGTCAATAGTCCGTTTCGCGCACATAACGCGGACTTTGCGTGACCTGACTGTGGGTGCCTCGTTGCCCAGTCGACGGGAAGGGTGGTGCACGCAATGGACGACACGAGGCGGCACATCGTGGTCACCGGTGCGTCCGGCGGACTCGGGGCGGCGACTGCGCGGCTGTTCGCTGCGCGCGGTTGGCATGTCATCGCCGCGGACGTGCGCCC
The DNA here is from genome assembly GCA_963754285.1 of uncultured Actinomycetota bacterium. Taxonomy (GTDB): domain Bacteria; phylum Actinomycetota; class Actinomycetes; order Mycobacteriales; family Jatrophihabitantaceae; genus RYN-133. The sequence goes on along the minus strand of CAVWFN010000006.1, from coordinate 186,403 downwards.
ACCGCACGCGCAGCCGAACATGACGGCGGTGCAAGTCGACGTAACCGATGCGGCGTCGGTCGACGCACTCGCCGAGCGGGTGCGCGAGCTGGCGCCGGGCGGCATCGGAGCGGTCGTCAACTTCGCCGGCGTCATGAGCGTCGGAGTTCTCGTCGGCATGCCCGAGGACGACCTGCGCCGCGTGCTCGACATCAACGTCCTCGGCACGTACCGCGTGAACAAGGCCCTGTTCGAGTCGATCCGGCGCGGGCGCGGTCGCATCGTGAACATCAGCTCCGAGACCGGGTGGCAGAGCGCGCTGATGCTCAACGGTCCGTACGCGATGAGCAAGCATGCGATCGAGGCGTACTCGGACGCCTTGCGCCGTGAACTGATGTTCCTCGACATTCCCGTGGTCAAGATCCAGCCCGGGCCGTTCCGAACGGACATGATCGGCGGCATCCCTGGCGCGTTCGACAGGGCCGAGCAAACGGCGGGTGACCTGGATTGGTTGGTCCGCCGTGTCGGCGCACTCGCGGCGAATGAGAACGACCACGCGCGCGAGCCCGCCGCGCTCGCCGAGGTGATCTGGACGGCCGTGACCGCCGCTCGCCCTCGTGCTGCCTATTCGGTGGGTGCCGACCGGCGTCGGACCGCGCTGCACTTCCTGCCGACGCGCGTAGCCGACGCCGCGCTACGCCTTGCGCTCGGACGCGGCCGTCGTTCGTCCTGACGGCGAGAGCACACCGGCGGGACGCATCGGTCCCGGCAGCGGCAGGCGCAGGTTGTTCGGGAGCAGATAGTCGCCGTGTGCCATGCGCATCATCAGCACGACGGCTGTGACTGCACCGAACGCCGCCAACAGCACTCCGCAGACGATCGACACGAGGCCGACCGAACGCACGATGGCATGCGGCATGCCGAGACCCGCTACGAGCGGAACGGCGAGCATCGCCGCGACAACCATCGCGACGGACAAGAACGCATCCAGCCACATGACAATGCGGATGATGCGGTCGTGGGGGCGTCGGGTGGTCATGACTTCAGCGAAGCAGTGCCGCGTCATGGTGTCGATTACCCGGCAGGTAAGGCGAATGCCCACAATTGCGACACGGCCTTCTGGGCGGATGTTTCGCGTGCGACCATTGATATTCGTCCTGCTTGACCCGTTGACCCGAAAGCCCTCCGTTGCGCAACAACTGCGTCGTCGACGACCCGGCCGTGCTAAGGCTGCACGACCACGTTGCGTGGTGCGGTGACGGGACGGATGACCTCCTGCAGCTGGCGATCGACGCATTCACCGCGGGCGCCGAACGCAACGAGCGGATGATGTTCATCTGCGACGACCCTGACCCCGAGCAGCTTCGCGTCAACGACCTCCTCGATCGCGCGCTCGACACGGCTGCGCTCACGACCACAAGCATCGACGAGGTGTACGGCGACACCTCCGCCTTCGACCCGACCAGTCAGCTCGAGGTCTTCTCTGCCGCACTCGACGAGGCGCTGGCGAGCGGCCACACCGGCATCCGGGTGGTCGCCGACAACACCTCGTTCGTCTGCGGCGACGAAGACAACTTCGCGCGCTGGCTCGCCTGGGAGCAGCTCACCGACGGTTTCCAGGACGCACGCGAAGTGCTGGGTATCTGCTTCTTCGACCGCACGCGCGTGGCAGCCGATCGGCTCGCAGCACTTGGCGAGGTGCATCCGGTCACGCACGACATGAGCGGTTCGTTCCGACTCTTTGCCGACGGCGGCATCGTCGTGCTGACCGGCGAGGTCGACGACGAAACCATCGCGACGCTGCGCGCGGCGCTCGCAGCGCGACCTCGGCACGCCGAACAGCTCGTCGTCGATGTGGGCCGTGCGACGTTCATCGATCACCGCACGTTGCACGCGTTCGCGCAGTGGGCGGGGGCGACCGCCCCGGTGCGTCTGCACGGAGTCAATCCGACCCTGCGCCGGTTGTGGCGCAACCTCGACCTGGCCACCGACCGCGTCACCTTCGTGTGAACGTCCCGGGACATCGTGAGCGATCGCCTCGACACCTACCGTCGTAAGCGCGATTTCACCCACACGCCTGAACCCGCCGGTGCGCCGGTAGACGGATCCGAGCAGCGACGTTTCGTCGTGCAGCGCCATCGAGCGAGCCGGCTGCACTACGACTTCCGCCTCGAGATCGACGGGGTACTCGTGAGCTGGGCCGTGCCGAAGGGCCCGACGCTCGACGCCGCCGTGCGACGCGGCGCCTTCCGCACCGAGGACCACCCGATCGAGTACCTATTGTTCGAAGGCGTCATCCCGTCGCGCGAATACGGCGGTGGCGATGTGATCGTCTGGGACACCGGAACGTGGGAGCCCGACGAGAAGAAGCCGGACGCATCACGCGCGCTCGCCCGGGGCGAATTGCACGTCGATCTGTTCGGGACGAAGCTGCGTGGCCGGTTCATCCTCATCCGCACGAGTCCGCCGGACGTCGACAAGCAGCAGTGGTTGCTGCTGCACAAACACGACGACTTCGCGGTCACCGGCTACGACGCCGAGGACCATCCGAAGTCGGCGGTGAGCGGGCGCACCAACGACGAGGTCAGGGCCGATCCCGATCGGCTGTGGCGCTCGGACCTGCCGGCCGACCGCGCGTCCGTCGCGCTCAAGCCGGACGCGTTGCCTGCAGACGCGCTGGCCGAACTCGACGCGTTCGGCACTGGCGGCACCTGGCACGTGTACGACCGCACGATCCGGTTGAGCAATCTCGATCGTGAAGTTGTCGGCGGTCGGTCACCGGTCACCAAGCGTGATCTCGTGCGGTATGCCGCTCGCATCGCGCCGGTCGCAGTGCCGTATCTCGCGCGGCATCCGCTCGAGGTGTCGGCCGGACGAGCCCCGGCCTGGGTCGAGCAGCGCGACGGACAGGTCGTCGTCTCCGAGGCCGCGACGCTGATCTGGGCGGTGAACTTCGGCGCGATCGAATGGCGGGTCGACCCGACGCCGGCGTTCGCCGTGATCGAACTCGATCCACCGAGCCGGGTGCGCTGGGCCGATGTACTCGTCGTCGCGAGGCTCTATCGTGCCGCGCTCGAACACCTCGGTGTCGTCGCGCGCCCGATGCTCACCGGCGCTCACGCGCTTTCGATCTGGGTGCCGACCGACGGCAACGCGCCGCAAGGTTGGACGACAACGCTGATCGACACCGTCGCCGAGGTAGTACCTGACGAGATCGGCCGCGTGTGGCAGGTCGCCGAATCAGAGGGCGCGGTGCTGGCGCCCTACAGTCCGCGCGCACTGAACCGCGCACCTGTTGCCGCGCCGCTCGAGTGGGACGAACTCGATGACGCGACGCTGCGGGCCGGCCAGTGGACGATCCGAACCGTGCTCGACCGGTTGGGTGAGCAACCCGACCCGTTCCGCGCCATCGCGATGCACAAGCAGCGGCTACCGCGCTGGGAATGAGCGCATCAGTCGACGCGCACCGGCAGAGACGTCAGTCCGTAGACGATCGACACGTCGCGATATGACAACTCGGACGCAGGCACGGCCAGGCGCAGGTTGGGAAAGCGGCGCACGAGCGCCGGATAGGCCATCCGCAGTTCCATACGAGCGAGCTCCGCACCGACACACCGATGCAGCCCGTGCCCGAAGGCCAGGTGCCCAGCCGGCACGCGGTGCGGGTCGACCCGTCCCAGGTCCGACCCGTGGCGCGGATCGCGGTTGCCAACGCTGAGCGAGCACATCACCGCGTCGCCCTTCAGGATGTGCTTGCCGCCGAGCGTCGTGTCCTTGGCTGCGAAGCGCGGGAAGCCGACCTGTACGACGCTGAGGTAGCGCAGCAGCTCCTCGACGAAGTGGTCGACGTCGGCGTCACCGTCACGCAACGACGTGGCGACCGCGGCATCCTCCATCAGCACGACGGCGCCCAGCGACAGCATGCTCACGGTCGTCTCGAGGCCGCCGGTGAGAACTCCATCGGCGAGGCCGGCGAGCTCGACGTCACTGACGTCGTCCCCGTACTCGGCCAGCACGGTCGAGATGAGTCCGGGTACGGGTTCGACGCGTTGCCGCGCGACGACCTCGGCCAACAGGTCGATCGCCAACTGGATCGGGTCGAGTGAGCTTGCCGCCCCCGCCGAGAAGTCGAATCGAGCAGCGCTCAGTCGCTGGAACTCGGCCTGGTCGGTGTCCGGCACCCCGAGCAGTTCCATGATCACGCGCGAGGGGATCGGGACGGCGAAGTGCTCCTGCAGGTCGACCGTCGAACCGTCGGCACCGCGACGCGCGACGTCATCGAGAGCTTCCTCGATGATCTCGTGCACCCGTGGCGCGCGACGAGCCAATGCCCGGGTCGTGAAGTGCGGTGTCAGCATGCGCCGCAGCCGGGTGTGTGCCGGCGGATCGGCGAAGCCGAGCCCACCCGGATCCTGCTCGGCGGCGATACCGACCTTGCCGACCATGTGCCCGAAGTCGTTGCTGAAGGTGTCGGTGTCGGCTGCGAGCACCGACCGCGACTCGGCGTAGCCGGTCACGAGCCAGCCGCGCAGACCGAGCGGCATCTTCAGCCGGCTGACCGCGGGTCGCTCACCCATCGCAGGCACGGGATCGAGCCCGTTGCGGCGTAACGGAACCAGCGCTTCGTCGGGAAACCGAGCCAGCAGTGTTTCGATGTTGGTCGATCCACCGCCGCCCGGAAGGCGCATCGCGGCCCCGAGCATCCAGCGCCGGATGCGGCTCGCGGCCCTGACGCCCACTGTCGCGACCTGCACGTCCCAGGAACCTCCACAAGCTCGCTAGCCCCGCGTGTCGCGCCAAGCTTAGTGAGTCCGGCGGCGTTCGGGAGTGAGATCGCGCACGCAGACTGGGTAGGTCATGACCCGAAGCCGCACGCCGCACTCTGGGGGACGAATGGCCAAAGAGAAGCCGCTGGAAGAGACGCTGGACGAGGTCCGTGAGGACGACGGCCAGATCTACGTCCCACGCGACGACGTCGACTTCGATCCCGACGAAGGACTGCTGTCCGGGACGGCGATCGACGGGACGAGCGAAATTCCCGACGAACCGTCCGAGGCGGACGAAAAGGACGGCGACTCGACGGACGAGTCAGCGACAGATTCGAAGGACGAATCGGACGAGCACGTCCAGGATGGCGAGTCCGAGCAGGATTCGGGCACCGAGGATTCGGACGAGCCGGATTCGGGCACGCAGGATTCGGGCACGCAGGATTCGGGACGAGCAGAACGAGTGAGCCGACTGCGTCACCTCGTCGGCGACCGCGGGTTGGTCGAGTCGCCTCGCTGGCACGCCGGTCGGCTCTGGTTCGCCGACTGGACCAACGGTGAAATTCTCGCGGTCACACCCGAGGGCGCGGTCGAGGTCGTCGTTCGACATCAATCCTTCCCGCTGTGCTTCGACCGGCTGCCCGACGGGCGGGCGGTGCTCGTGTCGAACCAAGAGCGGGCCTTGCTCGCGCTCGAGGCCGACGGTTCGTTGACGCGCCACGCCGACCTGGCGTCCCTCTCGCCGTTCGGCTGCAACGACATCGTGGTCGACGGTCGCGGCAACGCGTACGTCAACAGCCCGAACTTCGACTTCCAGTCCGGGCCGCCCGACAGCGCTGTCGCACCGGGCTTCGTCGCGCTCGTCCGTCCGGACGGCTCGTCGACCGTCGTGGCCGACGACATCTCGTTTCCCAACGGCATGGCCGTGACCGCCGACGGATCGACCCTGGTGGTCGCCGACTCGTACCGGCACTGCCTCGTCGGATTCGGCATCGACGCCGACGGCGCGCTGCACGATCGCCGCGTGTGGGCCGAACTCGGGCCCGGCACGCCCGACGGCATCTGTCTCGATGCCGACGACGCCTGCTGGTACGCCGACGTTCCGAACCAGTGGGTGCGTCGCGTTCGCGCCGGCGGCGAGGTGATCGAGACCGTCGACCTCGACGGATTGGGCGGCTTCGCCTGCATGCTCGGCGGCGCGGACGGACGCACGCTCTATGTCGTCGCGGCCGAGTGGCACGGTATGGAATCGATAACGGGCGCCCGGCCCTTCCACGGCCGGTTGCTCGCGACCGATGTCGAGGTCGCCGGTGCAGGCTGGCCCGCACGCACCTGACCTTGTGCGAGCATCGGCGGCGTGGCTGCTCTGTTCCGCACGCTCCCGACGCTCGTGTTCACCGACGAGGACAACCGTGAACTGGCCGTCGTCGCCGATACGCAGGTCGTGCCCGCGCGCGGTGACAACGTGCGCCTGCACGGTCGTCCGTATCTCGTCGACCGCGTCGGTTACGACATCCCGGACAAGGAGATCGAGCGGATCTTCGTGGTGTGCCGTCCGGCGTGACGCCACGCTCCGAGGTGGTCGACGAGATCGCTGCATGGCTGGCCGCCATGCAGTTCGACCACCCCGTGCGCGTAGCCGTCGACGGCATCACCGCGGCCGGGAAGTCGACCTTCGCCGGTGAGCTCGCCGCCGCGATCACGGGTCGACGCGGCGTGCATCTGAGCACCGACGACTATCACCACCAGCGCGAGCGACGCCGTCGCAAGGGGCATCTTTCGGGCGACGGCTACTACGAGGACGCCTACGACCTCGATGCGTTCCGCGATCGGGTGCTCGTCGCGCTCGGACCGGGCGGTGACCGGCGCTACCAGCCGCGCTACCACGATCTGGACAGCGACGAGTTCGTCGACGATCCTCCCGTCACGGCGCGTGCGGACGACGTGATGGTCGTCGATGGCAGCTTCCTCCAGCGGTCCGAACTGGCGGCGCACTGGGACGCCGTTGTGTGGCTCGACACGAGCTTCGCGGCCGCGCTGGACCGGGCGCTGACGCGCGACGAGCAGCTCTTCGGCGGCCGAGCCGAGGTTCGCGAGGCCTATGAACTGCGCTATCACGCGGCGTGTCGGCGCTACCTGCGCGAAGTGCGGCCGGTCGAGTCGGCCGGTGTCGTCGTGTCCAACGACGACCTCACTCGGCCCGTGCTGCGCTGGCGCCAATAAATATGCTACGAACTCTTGCAGTCAGGTCATGATTTTGTAGACAATGAGGTATGGCCGCTGCACGCGTCGAGTTCCGTACCGATCCGAGCCGCTACCGGCACTGGCAGCTCTCGACCGACGGCGCGGTCGCAACCCTCGCGATGGACGTCGACGAGACCGGCGGGCTGGTCGACGGCTATGAGCTGAAACTCAACTCCTACGACCTGGGCGTCGACATCGAGCTGTACGACGCGGTGCAGCGGCTGCGGTTCGAGCACCCCGAGGTGCGCACTGTTGTCCTCACGTCCGCGAAGGACAAGATCTTCTGCGCGGGTGCGAACATCCGCATGCTCGCCGCGAGCCCCCACCCGTGGAAGGTGAACTTCTGCAAGTTCACCAACGAGACCCGCAACGGCATCGAGGACGCCACCGCGAACTCGGGTCAGACCTATCTCGCTGCAGTGAACGGCACAGCGAGCGGCGGCGGGTACGAGCTGGCCCTCGCGTGCGATCACATCATGCTGATCGACGACCGCTCGTCCAACGTGTCGCTGCCGGAATTGCCGTTGCTCGCCGTGTTGCCGGGGACGGGCGGGCTGACCCGCGTCGTCGACAAGCGACACGTGCGCCGCGACCTGGCCGACTACTTCGCGACGAAGTCCGAGGGCCTGGGCGGTAAGAAGGCCGTCGACTGGAAACTCGTCGACGAAGCCGTTCCGCGTGCGAAGTGGCAAGAGACGGTGTCGGCGCGAGCAAACGAGTTCGCCGAGCGCTCGCACCGTCCGAGCGACGCGAGTGGCATCGCGCTGCCCGAGCTCGACAAGACGCGCACCGACGACTCGATCGACTACAGCTACGTCAGTGCGAAGCTCGATCGCGACCAGCGGGCCGTAGAGATCGCCGTGCGCGGCCCGTCCGATGATCCGGGCGAGCTCGACGCCACGTTCTGGACACTGGCCTTCACCCGCGAGCTCGACGACCTGATCCTCGATCTGCGGGCGAACGAGCCCGAGCTGGGCACGTGGGTGTTCCGCACCGAGGGCGACGCGGCCACGGTGTTGGCGCACGACCAGTACCTGCTCGACCACGCAGACGACTGGCGGGCGAACGAGATCGTGCACTACCTCAAGCGGACGTTGAAACGTCTCGACGTCACCAGCCGCAGCATGCTGGCACTGATCGAACCGGGTTCGTGCTTCGCCGGCTCGCTGCTCGAACTCGCGCTCGCCGCGGATCGCAGCTTCCAGCTGTTCGGTGTGTTCGAGGAGGTCGATCCGGACGCAGATCCGGCAGCAATCACGGTCGGCGCGATGAATCTCGGCCCGTTGCCGATGGGCAACGGGCTGACACGGCTGCAAACGCGTTTCTTCGGCGACGAGAATGCCGTTGCCGAGATCGAGAAGCGTGCCGGCGAGGCGCTCGACGCCGACGCGTCGCGCGAGCTCGGCCTGATCACGTTCGCTCCCGACGACATCGACTGGGACGACGAGGTGCGCATCACGCTCGAGGAGCGTGCGTCGTTCAGCCCTGACGCCTTGACCGGTCTCGAGGCCAACTATCGCTTCGCCGGGCCCGAGACGATGGAGACGAAGATCTTCGGTCGCCTGACGGCATGGCAGAACTGGATCTTCACCCGTCCCAACGCCGCCGGCGAAAGCGGCGCGCTGCGCAAGTTCGGTACCGGACAGCGGGCCGACTTCGACAGAAAGCGAGTCTGAGTTGACCAGCACCGCTGACTACAGCGAGAAGATTCCGAACAACGTCGACCTGCACGAGGACCGGCGCCTGCAGCGTGCACTCGAGTCGTGGCAGCCGAACTTCCTCGACTGGTGGGAGTCGATGGGTCCGACGCTGCCCACCGAAGACGTCTACCTGCGCACGGCGATCAATGTCGGTCGCGAGGGCTGGGCGCACTTCGGACACGTCGCCATGCGCGACTATCGCTGGGGAATCTTCCTCGCCGAACGCGAGCGAGATCGCATGATCGGCTTCGGTCAGCACAAGGGCGACCCCGCGTGGCAGAAGGTGCCGGGCGAGTACCGCGCCGACCTGCAACGGTTGATCGTCATCCAGGGCGACACCGAGCCGGCGTCCGTCGAACAGCAGCGCAACCTCGGCGCGACCGCCCCGTCTCTCTACGACCTGCGCAACCTGTTCCAGGTCAACGTCGAGGAGGGTCGACACCTGTGGGCGATGGTCTATCTGCTGCACGCGTACTTCGGCCGCGAGGGACGTGAGGAAGCCGAGGAGTTGCTGCACCGCAACTCCGGCAGTGACGACGCGCCGCGCATCCTCGGTGCGTTCAACGAAGAGACGCCTGACTGGCTGTCGTTCTTCATGTTCACCTACTTCACCGACCGTGACGGCAAATACCAGCTCGGCACGCTGAAGGAGTCGGCGTTCGACCCGCTGTCGCGCACGTGCGAGTTCATGCTCAAAGAAGAAGCGCACCACATGATGGTCGGGACGACCGGTGTCGACCGCGTCGTACAGCGCACGGTCGAGCTGATGCTCGAACACGACGACGAGGAAGTCGCGGCGCGCGGTGGGATTCCGCTGGCGGTGATACAGAAGTACCTGAACTTCCACTACTCGGTGTCGCTCGATCTGTTCGGCTCTGAGACGTCGACGAACGTTGCGAACTACTACACGGCCGGGCTCAAGGGTCGCTGGCTCGAGGATCGGCGCAAGGACGATCACCGGCTCGGCGACGACTCGATCAACGTCGACGCTCTCGTCGACGGCGAGATCGGGCAGAACGAGGTGTCCGCGCTGGTCGGGCTGAACACCGACCTGCGTCGCGAGTACATCAGCGATTGCGAGGGCGGCGTCAAGCGCTGGAACAAGATCCTCGACAGCGCCGGGCTGTCGCAGCGGCTGTACCTGCCGCACGTCGCGTTCAACCGCAAGGTCGGCGCGTACTCCGCGATCGAGGCGTCGCCGACGGGGGAGAAGCTGGCGGCCGACGAGTGGGACCGACGCAAAGATGCGTGGCTGCCGACCGAGGTCGACAAGACGCACGTGCGCTCGCTCATGCGGCCGGTCTACGAGCGCGGCAAGATCGCGTCCTGGATCGCGCCGCCGCGCCAGGGCATCAACGGCCAGCCGTTCGACTACGACTACGTGCATCTGAGCTGATCATGGAGTGGATCAAGGAGGATCTGCCGCGCTGGGACGCCGACAAGCAGCGGATGTTCGACGATCCCGCGCTGCTCTCGGTCGGGATGGATCGTCCCGGCGACGGTGCGCCCCTCGCGGACGAGTGGTGGCACGTGGTCGGCGACGACGGTGTGATCGCCGGTTACGGCTGGCTGGACAGCGAGTGGGGCGACGCGCAGATCACGTTCTTCGTCGACCCTGCGCGTCGCGGCGACGGCATCGGCGAGTTCGTCCTCGATCACCTCGAGGACGAGGCCCGCAAGCGCGGCTTGAACTACATCTACAACGTCGTCCCGGACACGCATCCGGACCGTGCGTGGATGACCGAATGGCTTGCGTCGCACGGGTTGGAAGAGTCGGCCCACGGCGACCTGCGCCGACGGGTAGGCGCGCTGCGCTGACGTTTCGGCACGGTCGTACGCTCTGCCCGTGACATCCGAGCCGGGCTCCGAGGAGCGCACTCTGCAGATGCGCGGCGCAGTCGATTTCTTGAGCGCACCGGAAGTGCAGCAGCAAGGCGTCGACCTGCTGTCGGACAAGGACCTCGAGCGACTCGTGATCGATCTGTCAGGGATCACGTTCATCGATTCGAGCGGTCTCTCGGTGCTGGTCTACCTCAAAGGCCGCTGCGACGAGCGCGGAGTCGACCTCGCGCTGCACGGCGTCCCGCCGCGCGCCCGCGCGCTGATCGACTCGCTGGGTTTGAGTACGTACTTCGAGCTGTAGCTGCGCAGCTCTGTCTGACGTTGCCCCCGGAGCACGGGTGCCTTCGTCGTTGATCACGAGTGAGGCACGGGTTGCGTACGGTGCATTCCTATCCGATGATCTTGCGGTGCCACGAGTCCTGCGAGCGGTTATCAGCGTGGCGGTATCGGTAGGCGCGTGCGTGGTGACGGCGGCCGTCGCGGCCCCATCCTCGATCGCGCAAGGCGGCATGCAGAGCCGACTCGAAGCAGGACACCGATGGATGCTCGCCTCTGCCGGTGAAGCGTCGCCGTCCAATCGGTACCAGCTCTTCCTCTACACCGACGGCGGCATGGAACTCGACGAGGTCGTCCACCTGGCCTCCGACCCGCGGGGATCGGAATCGCAGTTCATGGCCTGGAACGGTGTCCCGCAGAACGTCAACCGCAACTGTGGGCGTGGTTACCTGGCGATGCGGACCAACGGCAGCCTCGTGATGTACTGCCGCACCGGTGACCCGATCTGGTCCACCCACACCACAGGCACAGGTCACCGCAACTACTTCCAGATCCTCGACAACGGCAACCTGGTCGTCCGCACCGCCGCTGGTCGCACCGTGTGGTCCTCCGGCAGCACTGCGCCGATGATCACGACCGGTCAACATCTGAACTCCGGGCAGCGGTTGCGGACCTTCGAGTGGGGCCACCGCTACATCAACCTGACGATGCAGCGCACCGGCGACCTCGTTCTGACCTACGGCAGCCGCATCGCATGGCACAGCGACACGCACAATCCCGGATCACGTCTCGTCCTGCTGCGCGGCGGCAACCTCATCGTCCAAGGACCCCACGGACACACGCTGTGGTCCACCCGCACCGCAGGACTCGGCGCCGGCACCACCCTCGCCGTCCACGACAACGGAGAGATCGCCGAAGCCGAAATCGATGGGCCACACGGATCCATCCGCTGGTCACGCAGCGGCTGAGTTGCGTCGTTGGTCCGGTCCAGACGAAGTCCTGAAGCGGCGAGTCCTCGCTGGGACGTTCCGGCTGGAAAGCGTGCGTCAGCTCCGCACTAGTTCGGGGGAGTCGTGCATGCGGTTGTGTCTCGGCTTCTGGTCGCGATCGACCCAGGCGGGCGGCACCCAATGCGGGTATCTCGTCGAGCATGATCGACTTCCAGCCCATTTGTTCGAACATGGCGTGGTTCTGCCGACAGACCAGAGTGCCGTCATCGACGCTGGTGCGTTTCGTCTTCGCAAAATCCGTGACGTGATGTGCCTGGGTCCACGACAAGGGCGCATCACAGCCCGGGTAGGAACAGCCTTTGTCCCGGGCGAACATGGCGAGGCGTTGTTGTTCGGTGAACAACCGGTGCTGATCGGAATACGCGACGATCGACTTCGTCTTCGACAGCAACACCAGGATGGCTTTGGCTTTGGGGTCGAGCCACCGGTCGGCGACCGCGGTCGGGACCGCGTAGCCGTGGCCGGTGTGCGACGATGCCGGTGCCGTCGGCGAACTCGCCGACGGTCGCGGTCAGCACGAGGGTGGTGGCGCAGCCGTTCGCGGTCGGCAGCGTGCCGGAGGAGTAGAGAATCTTGAAGGCGCCGAGCAGCGCGTCGTGGCGGCGCTGGCCCGGGGTGCGCGGGTCACGCTCACCGTCCGGGCCGGTGTGTGGCTTGCCGAGGGTGTCGAACAGGGTCTCGAGGTACTCGGCTGCCTCGCAGGTCAGTTCGCCGGCGATCGAGGCTGACCCGTCCGCACGGCGGCGCAGGATCAGGGTGCGGCGCCGGTGCGCGGCCTCGATGTCACGAAACGCCCCGTCCTGATCGACCCGGGCGTACAGGCCGTTGGCGAAGCGGGCCAGCAGGTCGGGGTCGTGGTCACGGGCGAAGTCGAGCAGCGCGCTCTCGATACAGTGGTGCTGACTGGTCGGCGAGCAGGTCGTCGATCTTGTCCGTCATCGCCACGACCGTCGCCGCGGCCCGGGTCGAGATCGCACCCCTCGGCCAGCGCGGCCGCGGTCTGCGGGTGCTGCGGCTTCGACCGTCTCGCCGGTCAGCGTGCGCCGCGGCGTCACCGCCGCCGCCAGCTTCACCCGACCGGCCGCATCGCGCGCACCGATCCGCAGCGCGTCACGCAACAACACCGCCGTGTTCTTCGCCCCCAGATCGAACGCGAGCCCCTCCGCCTCGACCTGCGCGATCAGACCCAGCTCTTCGACCTCCAGCACCTGCTTCTGCCGCTGGATCTCGCGCAGCCGATCCAGCACTGCCATGCCCTGGACCGATGAGCTGCTCATATGTTCGATATTACTCCTTCCGAGGAAGAAGCACCACACCTTTCGGATAGAATCCGCGGAAATATATACGGATTCGTCAGATCGCACACCTACTATCGACCTCGATGATGAGTGACAGCGAACGAGTCGTGCTCCTCGCATGGCCACGTAGCGGCAGCTCCAGCCTGTGGCAGATCATGCGGTCGCATCCGCAGCTGCACCTGATGGAGGACGAGCCGTTCAACGAGTATTTCGCGAGCTGGGCTCCCGGCAACCCCGACTACCTGGCGCGCATCGAGGCGGAGTCGTTCGACCTAGTGCTGAGCGAACTGCTCGCCGAGTACCACGGCATCAAGATCCTCACCTATCAACTGGACGAAGAACAACTGACCAGTCTGATCGGACGGCGCGACGTCAAGATCGTCTACATCAGCCGGAGCAATCTGCTGCAGACGGCGGTGTCCGACCGCGTCGCCAAACACACGAAGATCTGGAATCGCTGGGACCTCAATGCCGGCGAGTCGCTCGAGCGTCGCTACGACGCGCTGCCGTCGCTCGATCTCGACGACCTGCGCACCTACATCGACGACCTCGTCACGCACCGCGCGTGGGTCGAGTCGCTGCTCGATCGCCGTGGCGACGCCGGCACGGTGCGGTTGCACTACGAAGACCTGTATTTCGCGACGCGAGAGCGCCAGCACGCGCAGCTTGCCGAGGTGTGGCGACTGCTGGACGTCGCGCCGATCGACACGTCGACCGTCGATTACTACCTCGATCCGCGAACAGCCAAGCTGGCGGCGGCGAATACCTACGGACGACTTCCGAATGCGGTCGAGATCGATGCCGCGCTCGGCGCCGACGACACCGGCAGGCTGTTCCCGCTCGTTCCGCCGACGGGTTAGACGGCGAGTTCGTCCTCGTCCGAGACGGACAACCGGAACTGTGCCCACACCGTCTTGCCCGCCGGCCCGGGCCGGATGCCCCACCGCTCGGACAACCGCGACACGATCAGCAGGCCGCGTCCGCTGACGTCGTCGGGAAGCGATCGCTGGATCGACGGCACGCCGTGACCGCTGTCGCGAACCTCGAGTAGCAGGTGCTGACGCTGTTTGCGTATGCGCAATTGAATCGGCCGTGCTCCGTGGTTCATCGCGTTCGTCGTGAGTTCGCTGACGGCAAGCAGGACGTCGAACGTGAGCGCATCGGCCACGTTCCACACGTCCAGTGTGCGGGCCACGAAGCGTCGCGCTTCGGAAAGCGCACCACTTTCATGCCCGACGTCATGACGCGCGACGCGATCCTCGCTTGTCTCGTCGTTGGCCCGGCACACCAGGATTGCCACGTCGTCGTCCGGTCCGTCGGGCAACAACCGCGAGACCAGCAGCGTTGGGACGTCGACAAGCGGCACAGTGGTTGCGCTGAGCACATCGGCGAGCTTGTCGATGCCGGTGTCGAGATCCGAACCGCGGCGCTCGACGAGCCCGTCGGTGTAGAGCGCGAGCATCGTCCCGGTCGGCATCGGGACGGTCTCGGCCATGTCGCCGTGCACGCCGGCGCCGAGGGGTGGTCCGCCGGCGACCAGGCGTCGCGCGCGCTGACCGGGCTCGACGACCAGCGGCGGCAGGTGTCCGGCGTTCGCGTAGGTGAGCGTCTGCTCTCCAGGGTCGTAGACGGCGTAGACGCAGGTGACGATCGTGTCCTCGCTGATCTCGCGGACGGTGTCGTCGAGCAGGCGAATCAGCTCCGCCGGCGGTAGATCGAGCCGGGCGTACGCACGTCCCGCCGCGCGGAGTTGGCCCATGACCGCGGCCGCCCGCACACCCCGGCCCATGACGTCGCCGATGACCACCGCTGTGCGCCCGTCGCCGAGATCGATCACGTCGTGCCAATCGCCACCGACCTGGGTGCCTGCGACACCCGGGCGATAGTAAGCCGCGATATCGAGCTGGTCGGCGGTGAACGTCGGCGGCGGCAACAGGCTCTGTTGCAATTCGCTCGCTATCGCATGCTCACGTGCTGCAGCCTCGCGATCGGCCTGGGCATTTGCCATCGCGATCTCGGTCGCGCGTTGCTCGGTGATGTCTTGTGTGCTGCCGCGGATGTACTGAAGCTCGCCGTCCGGCCCGCGGATGCCTGCGCCGCGCACGCGCAGCAGAGTCGGCTCGTCGTGACGGCGCCCGCGTACGACGAGGTCGAACGGCTCGTTCGCGGCGACCGCATCGTTCATCACCTGTTCGAACATCGCTTGGTCTTCCGGTATCGCCAGCGCCATAGCAGCGTCGAACGGCATCTCGTCCATATCCGGAAGCCCGCCGATACGGCGCACCTCTGAAGACAGGCGAACGGTGTTGCGCCGCACATCGGCCTCCCAGCTGCCGACGTGAGCAAGGCCCTCGGCGTGATCGAGGATCTCGCGGTATCGCTCCAGCTCGGTGACGAGCTGTCGAACCCGTTCGAGTTCGAGGTTGGCACGCACCCGGGCGAGCAGTTCGCGAGCCGAGAACGGCTTGACCAGGTAGTCGTCGGCGCCCGCCTCGAGGCCTTCGATGGTGGCCTCGTCACCCGATCGTGCCGAGAGCATCACGACGGGGATGTGCGACAGCTCCGGGTCGTCGCGGATGGCGGTGAGCAGGCCGAACCCGTCGAGTACGGGCATCATGACGTCGGTCAGGACGAGGTCGGGCTGCTGCACTCGAAGCTGTCGAAGCGCCGCGGCTCCGTCGGTCGCCGTCGTCACGACGTAGTCGTCGGCGAGCAGGCCCCGGATGTACTCGCGCATGTCGTCGTTGTCGTCGACGACCAGCACGCTCGGGAGGTCGGATCGTGCGGACAACCCGTCTGTCGCGGCGGTTTCGGAACCCAGCCAGCGTTGTGCTTCTGCGAGATAGCCGGCGCTGAAGCGCGCGAGCTCGGGGATGTCATCGACCAAGCGGTCGACGACGCGGTCGGGGTCGAGGTGCTCGCGGCCGTAGGGCATCGTGACGCGGAACGTGCTTCCGACGCCGACCGCGCTCTCGACGTCGACCTCGCCGCCGTGCAGAAGCGCGAGTTCGGACACGAGCGCGAGGCCGATGCCCGAACCCTCGTGCGTGCGGAGCTCGGCGCCGCTGACGCGATGGAACCGCTCGAACAACCGCGCTTGCTCGGACTCGGGAATGCCGACGCCGGTGTCGCGCACCTCGAGCACGGCATTTTCGCCATCGTCCGACAACCGCACGTGGACGCCACCGGTGAACGTCGCCTTCAGCGCGTTCGACAAGAGATTCAGGACGATCTTCGCCCACATCTCACGATCGACGTAGACGCGGGACGGTAGCGGTTCACAGTCGATCGTGAGCGTCAGGTCGGAGCGCTCGTAGGCCGACTCGAACATGCTCGCCAGCTCGGCGGTGTAGCGGGTCAGGTCGATCGGCTCGTACGTGGCCTCGACGCGTCCCGACTCGAGGCGGGAGAAGTCGAGCAGCGTGTTGACGAGCTTGAGCAGGCGTTCGCCGTTGCGCTGAACGACCTCGAACCGCCGGCGTTGTTCGGGCTGGAGGTCGTGATCGGCATCGAGCAGCGCATCCTCCGCAGGGCCGAGCAACAACGTCAACGGAGTGCGCAGTTCGTGACTGACATTGGTGAAGAACGTGGTCTTCGCCCGGTCGAGCTCGGCGAGCTGTTCGACGCGGTCTCGTTCTTGCTCGAACGCCATCGAGCGAGCGATGGCGGCCGACAGCTGCGCGCCGATCAGGTCGACGAAGCTGCGGTAGTCGTCGTCGAGCACGCGGAACGGGTTGAGCCCGACGATCAGGTATCCGTACGGTTCGCGCGCGCCGATCTGTTTCAGCGGCACCGACAGAGCTTGGGACGGGGGAGTCGTCCAGCCTCCGGCCGGAAGGTCCGGGACAGCGGACAGATCGATGAGGCTCGCTTCGCCCCCGGAGCCGAAGACCGCGCGGTGCCACAGCACGTCCGAACCCTGCGGCGTCAGCACCGCAACAGCGGCGGCGCTGCCCAGCGTCAACCCGGCGGCCCATTGCAGCCGGGCGGCGCCCTCGGCGTCGAACAGGTAGGACATCGCGAACGGCAGGTCGAACGGGTCCGTCGCGATCTGCCGCTGTGCCGCGAACCCGACCTCGTCGAGGGTCGAAGCGCTCGACAGCCCTGAACTCAGGTCGCGGACGAGGGCGATGCGCCGCTCGCTGATGACGCGGCCGGTGTCCTCGCTGACAACGCACAGCATTCCTGCGATTTCGCCGTTGTCGCCGCGGAGCGGGCTGTACGAGAAGGTGTGATAGGTCTCCTCGGAATAGCCGCTGCGCTCGAGGAACAACAGCAGCCGCTCGTCCCAGGTCGCCACCCCGGTCGTGATCACCGAGTTGATCAGGGGCCCGATGTCGTCCCAGATCTCGGACCAGACCTGGTCGGCCCGCTTGCCCAACGCCCACGGGTATTTCGCGCCCAGCGTGTCGCGCCGGTAGGCGTCGTTGCAGAAGAAGGTCAGTTCCTCGCCCCACGCCATCCACATCGAGAACCGCGACGCGGTGATCAGCCGGACACTGTTGGTCAGGCTGGCGGACCAGTTCTGCCACGGCCCGACACCGGTGTTCGCCCAGTCAACGGCGGCCAGATCGCGTCCCAGCTCGGTGTCGAGATCGAAGGGAGTGGCCGGGGACGCTTCGTCCTGCGCCGTACCGTCGCTCTGGTCCATGCGACCCGATACCCTCCGACCGCCGGGTTCATAGTGCATCGCCGTGCTCGCGACGCTAGCGTACTGGCAGCAGGCGGAAGTCCGGGACCGCCAAGACGGGGAATGGTCTGATGGAGTTGCAGTTGGCAACGCGTCGGGAGGGCGACGCAGCCGTCATTTCGGTCGGTGGTGATGTCGACAACGACACCGCTCCGCAGCTACGCGAGGCGATCGCGACAGCCTTCGGCGACAGCGCTCGCCGGGTCGTCGTCGACCTGAGCAAGACCGAGTTCCTGGATTCGTCCGGGCTCGGGGCGCTGGTCGGCGCGAGCAAGGAGCACTCGGGCGGAGGCGAGCTGACGCTGGTCTGCCCGCGTCCGCAGCTGCGCAAGCTGTTCCAGATCTCGCGGCTGGACGAGATCTTCGAGATCCACGACAGCGTCGCGTCCGCGCTGAACTAGACGCTATGCGGTGTGCCCGCGTTCCTGCAGGACCCACACGTTGCCGTCGGGGTCGCTGAAGCCGCTGAACGAGTTGTAGTCGGCGTGCGTCGGGTCGGCACCATCGGCCCAACCGCTCGGTGTCATGTGCCGGACGGGATCGACCGCGACGTCGCGGGCGGACAGCTCGGTTGAGGCGGCGTCGATGTCGGTGACGACGAGATGCAGACCTTTGACGGCACCGGGCTCGGCGTCGGTGATGCCGCGGCCGATGAGCACCGAACAGGCCGAACCGGGCGGGGTGAGCTGCACGACCCGAAAGCTGTCGCCGGCGCTGTGATCGACGTCGACGTGAAAGCCGAGCTGGTCGGCGTAGAACGACTTCGCCCGATCGATGTCGGTGACCGGCAGTGGGATGGCCTCGAGCTTGTAGTCCATGGGCGGATCCTGCCAGTTCCGACTCTTCGGTGCCCTGATGACTTTCGCGTCTTGAGTATCGATTTGCGTACCCGCACACTGATTTGGTGGCGGGCCGCAATAGCACCGATAGTCCACCTGCGACTGTGCTGTATCTGGTCAAGCAGGTCGAACTCGCACTGCGTGCGCAACTCGACGAGTTGTTGCGGCCGGCGGGGGTGACCACCTCGCAGTACACGGCGCTGACGGTGCTCGAGCGCGAACCCGATCTCACGTCGGCGCAGCTGGCCCGCAACTCGTTCGTCACGGCGCAGTCGATGGCCGACCTGGTGGCGTCGCTGGAGAGCCAAGGCGTGATCGCCCGGCGTCGCGACCCCGGCGATCGGCGCCGGCTGGTGCTCTCGCTCACGGCGCGCGGACGCCGTCTGCTCGACCGGTACCGCCCGAAGGTCGCCGCCCTCGAGAAGCAGATGCTCAGCCCGCTGACTGCGCGGCAGGCGAGCGACCTGCGCCGTTACCTGCTTTCGTGCCGCGAGGGCCTGGCCGGCGACCCGCTCAGCTGAGAGTTGCGCACAGCTGCGCTCCGTACGGTTGCGTCGTGACGTCGTTGCGCGGGCGGGTGCGCTCGACGCCCAGCGGACGCATCCTCTGGCGCATCGGCGCGACTGTCGTCGGCATCGCGGTCGTCGTCATCGGGATCGTGCTGTTGCCACTGCCCGGACCGGGGTGGTTTCTGATCTTCGCCGGGCTGGGGATTCTCGCGACCGAGTACGCGTGGGCGGCCCGGTTGCTGCGGTTCGCGCGGGCGAAGGTGGCGGCGTGGACGCACTGGGTCGCCACGCGCTCGCGCCCGGTACAGGTGCTGATCGGGCTTGCCGGCGTAGTGCTGCTCGCTGCGCTGGTCGCGGCGGCGTGGTGGTACTACACCCGCTAGAACGCGCTACAGCGCGTCGAGCCAGTCTTGGGACGGGACGAAGAACAGGCAACCTGTGTGTGCCGTCGAGAAGTCGAGGATGCGGTCGGTCGTGCCGGGCGGGTCGCCGAGGAACATGTTGTGCAGCATCCGTTCGATGATCGCCGGGTCGGCGGCGTAGCCGATGAAGTACGTGCCGAATTCCTTGTCGCCGAGGCGTCCGAACGGCATGTTGTCGCGGACGATCTTGAGTTCGTTGCCGTCGTCGTCCTCGATCACGTTGAGCGCGATGTGGGCGTCGGCTGCTTTGACGTCGTCGGGTTGTTCCATGTCGTCGAGCTTCGATCGTCCGATGGCTCGCTCCTGGTCCTCGACGGTGAGCGAGTTCCACGCGTCCAGGTCGTGCAGGTACTTCTGGATGATCACGTAACTGCCGCCGGCGAATTCACCGTCACCGATGATCGCGGCGTCGGCCGCGGAGGTGCCCGTCGGATTCTCGGTGCCGTCGACGAAGCCGAGCAGATCGCGCTCGTCGAAGTACTTGAACCCGTGCACCTCGTCGACAACGTCGGCGGCTCCGTCCAGTCGGCGCATGACCTGCGCAGCGAACTCGAAGCACAGGTCCATCCTGCGTGCGCGGATGTGGAACAGCAGGTCGCCGGGCGTGCTCGGCGCGTGGTGTTTCGGTCCGCGCAGTTCGCGAAACGCGTGCAGCGCCGGCGGCCGCGGCCCGTCGATGACGCGGTCCCACAGCTCGGCACCGATGCCGACGACGGCCTTGAGTTCGCCGTCCGGCTCGCGGAACCCGACCGAGCGTCCGATGCCCGGGACGTCCGCGAGCAGCGCTCGCGCCTGCTTCTCACCACCTGCGCGGACGGTGACGACGAGGAAGATCGCGGACTGCGTGAGCGGGGTCAGGACTGGCTGCGGTTCGGGCATACCTGCGAGTCTTGCGCCGATCGGCCAGCGCGCGGAAGCCGGTGGGTGCTGCGTGTAATCTGGCAAGGCCGCGGCGGGTCGCCCCGTCCCGGGCGATTAGCTCAGCGGGAGAGCACTGCCTTCACACGGCAGGGGTCACTGGTTCGATCCCAGTATCGCCCACCCTTCACAGGCCCCGGATTCCGGGCCTTCGCCGTTTCAAGATCAGGCTTGGTGGCAGACTGGATTCGTGGCGACGAGTGATGTCGACCGCTACTTGGCGGGCTTGGACGAGCCGAAGCGCAGCACCCTAGAGCAATTGCGTCGAAGCATCCTGGCTGCGCTGCCTGACGCGGACGAGTGCATTTCCTACGGCATGCCTGCGTTCAAGGTCCACGGCAAGACCGTCGCCGGGTTCGCCGCATTCAAGAACCATCTGAGCTACCTGCCGCACAGCGGTTCGGTTCTGCAGACACTCGCGACCGACTTGGTGGAATACGAGAGCACCAAAGGGTCCCTGCACTTTGCAGTCGACCAGCCGCTGCCGGTGGCGCTCGTGAACAAGCTCATCGACGCACGGCTGGACGAGCTCGGCCGGTAGGCCAAGGAGAACTTCGGCTCGATGCGCTGTCGTAGTGGGCCGTAAGCGATGGTTACGTTCGTGAATTCAGCCGGCGTGCTAGCGATTGCGTGCTCGTACGCGGGAGGTGCCGCGAGCAGACAATGGCAGCTCACCACGATCTCCACTAGCGAGTCGACTATCCGCCCACCCGGAGCGAGCCGCGCGCGGAACTGGCGATAGAAGCGTTGGGTTGGGAGCGCTGCGCGGCGCAGCGCGACCGATAGGAGTGTTGCTGCCCCGTGTCCTCTGAGCGCGTCGCCCGCGCGTCCGCCCTACGACATGATGTTCTCGTGGCATCGCGCGGATCGCTGTGGTCGTATCGTTCACAAGGCTCCATCCTGAGCATCGGCTCTCGCGGCTCGATCTTGTCGATTGGCTCGGTTGGGTCTGTGCTGTCGATTGGCTCGATTGATCAGCTTGTTCGGTGCTGTCGATCGGGTCATTCGCAAGTGCGGCGTCGGTCTTGTCCTCGCTGGCCGATCGGTCGTTGATGTCTTACCGTTCCCGCCGCGCGGTCTTGACGGCCGGCGCTCGACCCGCTGCGCTCTGATCGAGCAGGAGATACCGCCTTTTGGTGGCCGCGTCCGGCTTGATGCCCATTCCGGTCTGCGTCCCGTCAGCCCTCAGCCGATAGCGTCCGCAGGTATGGGTCTTCACGACGCGGTGGCCCGGGCCATGTTGCCTGTGCTCGGCTTACCGGGGGTGGCTGACCTTGCCGGGGTGCCGTCGGGTTGGCCGGCGGCGTTCATCGATCCCGCGGTTGGTCCGACTCCGCGACCGTTGGTGCCGTATCTGCGCCGGCTCGCGCGGAGTCAGCCGGTCGTCTTTCATGGCAGTCAACGGCGTGGTCTAGTGGAATTGCGTGACGAGCGGCGCAGCCGCGATACGCCTGCCTACGGCGATCAGACCGCGGTGTTCGCCTCGCAGGATCCGGTGTGGGCGCTGTTCTTCGCGGTGCCGCGCAAGCGACTCCATCCTGCATTCGATCTGGATGGGAGGATGGGGGCGCCGGCACGGCTTGGGTATCCGTCGCGCGCGACGCCCCGGCAGCGGCCCGCCCGGATCCGCCGCCGACAGCGCGCGATAGCCGTCTGCGCGCATGTCGAAGCCGGCGCGATCTGCACGTATGAATCGATCTCGGTGGGCTGTGCTGACGCATCATCGGGGCGCGCGCTCAGCCGGCACATTGACTGTCGATCTCGCACAAACGCCGGGCCGTTCCCTTGCATGTCGAACTCGCCTTGGACATCGGCCACACGAGGTTGCCGACCATCCGAGGATCGGCCGGTATCGCCAGCCGGTACGTTTCGCCCGTGAAGACGATCCTGAACATCGTGTGGCTCTTGCTGTCCGGGCTATGGATGGCCATCGCCTACATGCTGTTCGGGATCCTTGCGTGCGTCCTCATCATCACAATCCCATTCGGAATCGCGTCGTTTCGTATTGCTGGATACGCCCTGTGGCCTTTTGGCCGGACCGTCATACGTCGCAACGACGCCGGCATCGCCAGTGCCATCGGCAATCTAGTCTGGCTGATCTTCGCCGGCATTTGGCTCGCCCTCGGGCACATAGCCACCGGGATCCTGCTCTGCATCACGGTCATTGGGATCCCCCTGGGTGTGGCCAACTTCAAGATGGTGCCGATCTCACTCACGCCGCTGGGGCGCGAGATCGTACGCATCTGACGGCTAACGCCAACGGCGGCCGCCGTCAGAGCCTCTACGCGTACGAGGTAGATCGGTGCACCCCTCCGGGATTGCTCATGTCGGTGCGAAGCGTTAGATCTAAGCGATGAGCCGGGCCGCGGGGATCGTGCTTCTGGTCGTAGCGATGGTTGCAGTCATCGTCGTCGTCGACGTCCTCTTCCTGCGCGATCGTCTCTGGCTGCGGCTCGGCATCAACGTCGGCATAGTCGCGCTCGCCGCCTTAATCTATGCGACCTTCCTGCGGCAATAGTCCCGTTGCACTGACCGCCTGAACCCGCACCGAGATGTGGCTGTGCTGCTGAACCCGCCGGGTGACGCGACGCCGTGACGCGCCTGCCGCGTGTGCCTCGGGCGGGGTTCCGCGTGCGGTTACAGGCCGGCGGCTCGGCGAGCCGCGATGACGACAGGGTTATTGGGCATGTCGGCCCACACGATCTCGAAGTAGTTGCCCTCCGGGTCGCACAGATAGGCCGAACGTCCGGTGAAGAACTCCGCGTCGACGGGTTCCTTCGTCACCCGAGCACCGGCCGCGCGCATGTGTTCGGTGAGCCGGTCGACCTCCTCGGCACTGTCGACCTGGATGCCAATGGTGAAGCGGATCCCGTCGCTACTCGGCTCCGGCTCGGGTTGGGTGTTCCCGTCGCGCGCGAGCTTGGCGAGCGGAAACAGGGCGAGCACGATGCCCCGCAGTTCGTAGACCACGTACTGGCCGTCGTCCATCACTTGCGGCCAACCGACCCGGTGGTAGAAGTCGCGAAGAGCCTGGAAGTCGCGGGCGCCGAGAGTAATCAGGTTCGCGAGCGGAAGCGGGCTGGTCATGCCTGCACTATGCGCTGGCACGCTGACAACGAGTCCGCCTTCGAGCGCCGATCGGCCTAGCGCGACGCCACGATGTGTAGCGCAGGTTCGGCGAGGTCGCGATATCCCTGAACACGAGCCATTCTGCGGACCTGTGCGGGTCCGATGTCGCTGGCGGCGAGGCGCCACAACGTGTCCGCTGGCATCGCGATCGGCGCGATGGGAGCGGGCCGGCGGTCGTGGCTGACCGTCCCGCCGGTCGGTTCGCACGCCAGCTCCAGCTGTGGTCTCGGCCGCCCTCGTAGGACGGCGATGACGAATACGTGCTCTCCTGCGACGGTGGATGCGTCGCGGTATACGTCGGCAGAACACGGCGAATGTATCGAGAGCTCCGTCGAAGTACACCGGGTCGGTAAGCCGGGCTGGCGAGTTACATCGCGGATGTGCTGGCCGTCCTGCTGTTTCCGGTGGCGTGCTGGTGGTCGTCGCAACGCATGTTGATCCCGAACGGAAGGATGACCGACGCGCCTCATTCGGCCGATCCGGTTGCTCGATTAGGTACGCGCAGATCCATATGCGCGCAGCGTTCGCGCTCAATGGACGTGCCTCTCGAGGCGCGGATCGCGACTGGTGGCGGTAGCAGACGAGTCGTCCGCCCGCCATGGCAAGCGCTTGCCGATCAGTAGATCCCAGGGATGATCCGCCAGCGCACTCGAGCGCGGTATTCGTTCCAGAGCGTGCCGTACTTTTCGGCACAGCGGCGATCGTCGTCGATCTGGCGCGGCACTAGCAGGACGATGTAGTAGAGGGGGTAGAGCCAGGGCACGGGGTCGCCGGGCGCGCCGAGGGCGAGTGTGATGCCGACGGCCATGAGGATCTCGCCGAGGTAGTTGATGTGGCGCGCGACGCGCCAGAAGCCGCCGCAAAGCAGCGTGCGCGCACCGTCACCGATCGCGGCCGGCTCGAATAGGCCGAAGGCGCGGGCCGTCGGATCGCGTTTGAAGATGTACTTCTGCATGTTCGCCCCGCGCGCGAGTGTCCAACCGGCGGCGAAGACGACGCCGGCGAGGACGAGCAGCCAGGCCGGCGCGTGCGGGTCGGGCTTGTCAGCGCGCGCCCAGAGGCCCACGCAGTAGAAGTACGGGTAAAAGGCCAGACAGCCCCAGCTGAGTTTGAAGCCCACGCGTTCGGCGAACAGGTCGTAGGTGTAGAGGTGGACGCGTTCGAAGGTGAGGTAGTCCACGACGAAGTAGGTCAGCAACCCCGTCGAGAGCGCGACGGCAGCGCTGAGGTGGCCGGTCGCGAGCCGCTGGTGCGCGGCGAACGACAAGACATTGAGCTCCAGCAGCACCGCGCCCGCAAGGTAGAGCCACATTTTCGCGTCGACCGTGCCGCCGCGCCAGCGCGGGTTCTCGCGGCGGCCGAGGTACAGGTCCGCGAGCAACGGCTTGCCGGTCGGCGGGGCGGGCAGCACGAGGGCTGCGGTGAACAGCACGCCGACGACGCTGGCGCCGACGAACTCGGCCCAGCGGTGACGCCACAGCTCGTCGGCCGGCGCCGCATGCACGGCCACGAGCACCACGGCGATCCCGACGGCGGCCACGAGAACCAAAAGACCGTTGAGCCGGTAGCGCAGCGGTCGGTCGCGCTCGTCGCGCACGTAGCCGTCGACCCAGCGCGCGGGGAGCGCGAGGTGCAGGGCGAGCACGGCCCCGAAGGCGAGCCACGGCAGGAAGAAGCCGAGGATCACGGCGTGTCAAAACCCTTGGCCGCGCGACCCATGATCGCGGTGGCGGTGGCGCGCGGCAGCAGACGGCGCATGACGACCGCGGCGAACTTGTTCACGCCTCCCGGGGTCACCAGCGCCGTACGGCCTAGCCCGCCGAGAGCGGCCTCGACCACCTGATCGGGATCGAGGGTGCCTGGCGCATCGCGCCCGACGGTCGAGGCGTAGCCCGGCGTGCGCACAGCCCCGGCCACACATGCCAGGACATCGACGCCGGCCGAGCGCAATTCGGCATGCAAGCTCTCGGCCAGGGACGTGGCAAAAGCCTTGCTGGCGGCGTAAGCGGCAAGGCCCGGAGCGCCTTGGTTGCCGGCCAATGAGGACATCAGGACGAGCGTGCCGCGGCGGCGCTCGATCATCGCCGGCACGAGCTGGTGGATCAGGGCCAGCGGGCCGCGAACGTTGACATCGACCAGCCGCTGGGCGTGCTGCGGGGGGTGGTCCAGCAGAAAGCCGGTGAACGAAAAGGCCGCGTTATAGACCGCGGTGCCTATCTCCAGCCCGCTACCGGCCGCCGCGAGGCGGTCGGTGAAGCCAGGCTCGGCGAGATCGGCAGCCAGCGTCCGCACTTCGACCTCATGCTTGGCGGCCACGCGCTGCGCCATCTGTTCAAGCGGCTCGGGACGGCGACCGACGGCCAGGACGTGCAGCCCGCGCCGGGCCAGGGCCTCGACCCAGGCGGCACCAAGGCCCTCGGATGCCCCACCCACGACAGCCCATGGCCCCTGTGGCAGGTGAGGACGGAACGCGGCCATACGGCCACACCTTATCCAGGGCGTCCCGACTGCACCGAGGATCCCGTGGGTAAGGGCGCGGTCCCGGGTGCCGATTCTCATGCGGACGCGTTTCGTCCACAGGGTTACGCGTGTCGGAGCCGGTAGTTCATATTGCCTCGAAGCTGTCGGGTCAACGCGCCGAGCCGAGGGGGTGTTACGACGCGCAACTGGAGCATCGCGGCGAGGTCGTCGCGCGTCGCCCAATGCTCGCACAGCTGTCCGTCCCGCACCCGGAACCAATGCGTCTGCCGGTATTTGAAGTGACGGCCGCTCGGCGGGAGGAAGCCATTCAGCTTTCCCGTGTTCGTTCCCTCGGCCCAGACGAGGGCAGCGACAAGATCGTCGTCGGAGATCATCATCTCGATCGTCATCGTCAGGTCGGGAAACTGGTCGAGTAGCCAGGTGCAGGTGGCTCGCATCGCATCAGGACCGTTCACCGAACCGGGACTGCCGGTGGCGAAGGGCGCGGGAGCATGTTCTACGAATGCCGCGGCCATCAGCTCCTCGCAAAGATCGAGATTGCGGTGGTTCCACAATTCCTCGAAATGACGTCGCACGAGCTGCTTGCCTGTATCCACGACACTTCCTTAGGGAACGGCGCCAGAGGTAGCGCACGTTCATCGTCCGCCCCCGGGCAACCTGGTTGACGCGGCATTCGCCGATCCGCGCGACGGCCACCTTTGGAGATCGAGGAGTTGGCGTTGGCGGCTGGCGGGGTCGGCGGGGTGGTGCTGGCGAGCTAGATGTCGGCGACGAAGACGCGCGCGGAGTGTCGAGCTTGCACCTCAATCATCTGGTCGACGCCGGCGAATTCGTTGCACAACAGGAGTAGTTGGCCGCCGGCGGGCCCGCCGACCGCGCAGGCGAAACATGGAAGTTCGGTCTCGATCCGGTGGGTGATCTTGCCGCCGTCGAGTACTCGGACGACCGCGCCGGCCGGTGCGTCGGGGTTGCCGTTGTGCGCGAAGGTGTCGGCGGTCTGTGACCAGATGCCGCCCTCGGCGTCGATCGCGATGCCGTCCGGCCCGAGCTCTTCCGCCCAGGTTCGCCGGTGGTCGAGTGTGCCGTCGGGCTGGATGTCGAAGGCGGTCAAGCGCCCGGCGAATGACTCGGCTACAACGAGCGTTCCCCCGTCGGGTGTGATCACCATGCCGTTCGGGAACTGGATGTCGTCGGCTACCCGGTGATGACTGCCGTCGGGGTCGACGAGTTCGATCCAGCCCGGCTCGGGCTTCGCGCCACCGACGAAGTCGAAGTCGAACCCGTTGACGTACATGTGCCCGCGCCGATCGATCGCAATCTCGTTGCAGCTGAGCTCGCAGTAGATCGTGCTGGTTTGATCAGCGCCGTAGCGGGTGACCTCTGGACCGGTGGTGATCAACGAGCCGTCCGCCAACCAATCGATGGACCACCCCATCCGGCCCGGCGGTGGCCCCTCGGCGATCACCGTGACACGCCCGTCCGGTTCGGCTGCCAGCACCTCACCCGTTCCCCAGTCGGCAAACCACCAGCGATCGTTATGCCACCGTGCGGACTCCACCATGGACCGCCCACCGACCAGCAGCCGTGTCGTGCGCACCTGCTCCATGCTCGCGCTCCCCAGGGCTAGACTGGACTAACCGGTCTAATCAAACTAGTCGGTCCAGTCTGATGTCAACAGGAGAGTCGATGCCGAGCGCAACGCCGAGCGCAACCGTGAGCCGCAGCGCGCGAAAACACGCTGCAATCATGTCTGCGGCACGCATCGCGTTCCTGCGTGAGGGATTTGCCGGCACCAGCATGGACGTCGTCGCTGCCGAATCAGGCGTTTCCAAACAGACGATCTACGCGCACTTCGGCAGCAAAGAAGCACTGTTCGTCGCGAGCGTCGCGGAATTGACACTGCAGATCGCCCGGCAGCTTCCAGACCCACCTGACACAGGGCTCGACCGCCGCGGCGTCGAAGCCTGGCTGCTCGCCTTCGCGATACGACAATTGCGCGGGGTATTGACGCCGGAGGTCGTGCAGCTGCGCCGGCTCGTGATCGCCGAAGCCGACCGGTTCCCCGCCACTGCACGCGCCTTCCACGACAACGGCGTACAACGGTCGATCGACATCCTCACGGCAGCCATCGACAACTTCGCCGCAGACGGTCTTCTGTTCGTTGACGACGCACAGGCAGCAGCACAGGACTTCAATTGGTTGCTGATGGGACGCCCGCTCAACCAGGCCATGATGCTGGGCTCGTCCTCGACGCCCGGAGCGCGGCGACTACGCATGCACGCACGACACGCAGTGGCAGTATTTCTCGCGGCCTACGACCACCGCCGCTGACCGGCTCAGGCCTGACCTCAGAGCACAGAAGAGTCAGGCGACGAAGTGGTTGCGATGGCGGCGCCGGTCCGCCCGACCGACCCGATGGCTTGCCGTCGGGTCGAGTTGCTCACAAGCGGACATCTGGATGGCCGGCCCACGGCTGCATACGGGCTACTCGTCAGCAGCCTCGGCGGGTTGGCGCGCCGGGAGGAGATAGAGCACAGCCAGATAGGAGCACGGTGCGGCGCCGCGCGAGCAGGGCCATGATCAGGAGCTGATGTTCTTGCCGGCGAAGTCGAGGAAGCTCGCTCCGTTGAATCCCGCGCCGACGACGAACAGGAATCCGAGTACGCACGCTAACCGGGTGCGGTTGTGTTGACCATTTTCAGATCAGGCGTGGGGTCATCGCGGTGTTGGCGTGAACGCCGTGCGGATTAGGAAGTCGTGGAGCAAGATTCGCCAGACGTACCACTCGTGGCCGCCGTTGATGAAGGTTGCGTCCAGCGGGATGTCTGCCTGGTTGAGGATGGCTTCTTCGGCGGCAGCCTCGACGTGGACGGGGTCTTGCAAGCCGCCGCCGAGGAACACACCGACATTGTCGAGCGCGTGTCGCCGAGCCACGAAGTAGGCAATTACTTTCGCGCGGATGGCCGGGGCGAGGCCGGCCAACCCGGTCTCGTAGGGACTCAGTATCCCGTAGTACCCGAACTCGCCGGTGTGCTGAAAGAGCAGGGAATTGGCGAGGTCACCGCCGCATGACAGGCCGACGAAAGCACGTCGAGACGGTTCCGGGGAGGCGTTGTAATGGGCTTGGATGTAGGGGATTACGTGGTCGATGAGGTCGCTGTCGTAGTCGGCCAACCAGGCTGCCTTGTTGGTGATGCAGTCGTCGCCGAACCCGTTGAAGTTGGTCATCACGACGATCATCGGCTCGACCTGCTTGGAGTCGATGAGGTTGTCCAGGATGTTTGATGCGACACCGGTGGTGCTCCAGTCGACCTCGTTACCCCCGTAGCCGTGGCTCAGATACAGCGTCGGGTACCGGACGGCCCTCCTGGCGTTGTAGCCCGGCGGGGTGTAGATCGCCAGGCGGTTGGCGTCCTGTTTCTGTTTGGCCGCCGAGGAGGGGTAAGCGGCATCGACCAGGTTGCCGTGGATGGGGTTGGGCGCTTGCCAGGAGTAGTTCACGGTCTGAAAGGTCGGGTCGGACGGGACGTACACCTGGCTGTTGCTTTCGGCTGTGCCGGCGGTCGAGTTTCCTCGGCTGTTCCAAGGCATGTTGCTGGGGTCGGGAACCTCGCTGCAGCCGCTGGCAGTCGGGGCGGAACAGTTGACCAAGAAGCCGTAGGTGAAAGTGCCGGATGGCAGCGGGACGGTGGCAGACCACACGCCGGTCGTGTCGTCCTTGGTCATCGCAGTAACCGGCCAGCGGCCTTGCAACGTGTTGGGATGCACGATCGGGACGTCACCCGGCGCCCAGTGCGAGGGCTCAATGGCTTGTGAACTGGTCGTGGTGGTGTGCGCGGGGCTGGAGAAGGACCACTCGCCGGTGATACTTACCGCAGTCGCGCTCGGATCCCAGTAGCGGAAGGTCACGGCGTATCCCGTCGGCGCCGAGCCGGTGCGGTGAATTACCGGGGGAAAACCAGAACGCCGGCCCGTCTTCGATCCGGGAGCACGGCTGTCGGACCCAACTGCCGACGCGTGCGCATGACCACCTGGGCTTTCGGCCGAGGTACACGAAGTCAACATCACAACGACCACGACTGCGAGGCCCGTCGCCGCCCGGGTCAGCCGGTCCGCACGGTAGCGAGTCATCCGGCAACTCCTTCTCGCCAGCGGGGTGCGCGGTTTGGTCCGGTCGATGAGATTGATGCTCACGGTGGTCGCGTCGCCACGGTCACCAGGCCTCGGTAATTCGTGTTTCGGTTCGTGCGTTGCAGGAAAAGTGATATCACTTTGATAGCAGATTATCAATAGCGCCTCGTCGCTGTCCATCGAGTAGCGATGGCGCCGACCGTGAGTGGTTAACAACCGCGTGCAACAGTCAGGCCGGGCGCTCTCCCTCCCGGCGAGCGCCCGGCCATGTTGTTGCGGTCAGCAACTGACGCGGACTCGATACACGTGGTTTGCGAAGCCGTCGGCCACCCAGATGAACCCGTTGCTTGCCGCAAGCTGGAGGACTCCGCCTGCGTGCGGCAGTGTCCAAGTGCGGACTAAATGACCGCTGAGGCTGATCTGCGCGAGCTTGCCGGCGGTGTTTAGCGCCGAGTACAGGTAGCTGCCGTGTGCGGTGATGCCGACAGGGCCGCCCGCGAGCGGGTAGAGCACAAGGTGGCCGGTCGGGGTGATGCGTCCGATGTGGTTCGTGCCCAGGTCGGTGAACCACACCTGACCGTTCGCGACCACGAGCCGGTTGGGGAAGGCGCCATGGTGCAGCGTCCACTCCGCCGACAACCCGGTGCGCGGATCGAATCGGGCGACTCGCCCGACAGAGCGCTCGACGTAATACAGGTCGCCGTCGGGCCCGAGCACCATTCCGGTCGGACCCGACTCGGCCGACGGTGTGTCGAAGAACCGGAAGCCTCCGGTGGAGGGGGTGAAGCGCCCGATCCGGCTGTTCGCGTAGTCGGTGAACCAGATCCGGCCGTGTGACCCGAACACGATTGCCTGCGGGAGGGCCGCGCTGCTGCCGTCACCTGGCACGTCGACCTCGCTGACGGTGCCGCTGGCGGACATCGTGCCCAGCCGCCCGCCGTTCGCGTCCCGATCGGCGAACCACACCCGTGACGCGCGACCACCACGCCAGGCGATCCAGCCCAGGTCGGCGGTGGACGCATGCGGCACCGCGAGCGCGGTGATGTGTCCATCCTTGATTTTGTCGATCACCGCTCCGTGCGCAACGTAGGTCGCGTGATCCGGCCCGGCGGTCACGCCGAACGGGTCGTCGGTGCTGGCCGGCGGAACAAACGTCGCGACCGAGTTGGCAGGACAGCTTGCGGCACCGGCTTCGGCCGGTGCAGCGACTCCGAGCGCAGACGCGAGTGCAACGCTGGAAACTAGTGCGACAGTGCGGATCATGTGTCTCATCGATGGTCCCCCTTGTGGCTGGTGATGCCGCGCAGCCTGGAGGGCGCCGGTTGCACGTCGGTTGCATGGGCGTCTCAGCACCCGGGATCAGCCGGTCAGGGTGCCGAACACGTTGCCCTATACGGACGATCGCCGACATATCGCAGCCATTCGGCATGGGTGAATCCGCTGCCGGCGATGTCGCAGGCCGTGCGAATCCAGTCGGTGACCGACGTCGAGAACACGAAGCGTCGCTGCGTATCCGGGCTTGGGCCGGCCGCGACGCCGGCGACCTCGTCGCGCGAGTCGTACCCACCGAAGACCCAGTCCTGGCTGGGCATCATTATCGGCGTACCGATCGGCACCAGCGTCGCGCTGTCGAACAGGCGCAGGCTGCCGTCACTTCCGGTTGTCGCGATCGTGCGCCCGTCCGGGGAGTAGGTCGCAGCGAATACGTAGCCTGCGGCTGCGGGAGCAGTTGCAATCCGTCGCAGGTGGGGAAGTTCGAGCAACGAGATGTTGCCTTCGTTGTCGGCGACGAGGAGGCGTTTTCGGTCCGGCGACACCGTGATCGCCTCGACATAGCCGTCGGCGCCGAGCGAGGTCTGCCCGACGACTGCGCCGGTGCGCGGGTCGACGCTCAGGAGCATTTGCTCGCGCGGCGGTGCGCCCGGTCTCGAGCTGCCCGGATCTGCGTCCTCGACGAGCAGGTTCCCGGTCGGGTCGAAGCTCTGCGGCGCAAGCTGTGACCGCGCGGCGGTCACGGCGCGGACACGTACGCCGATCGATCGCACCGCCCGGAAGCTTGGCAGCCGATACAGCGTGATCCGGTGCTGACCCGTCGCGATGGCAGCGAGCGTGCCCTGCTGGTTGATGGCACTGTAGGCCGTGGCCGCGTTCGGGAGATTGATCGACAGCGTCGCGATCCGCCGTCCGGCCCGCGTGTCCCACAGTTCGAACTCGCGTGCCGTGCGATCGGTCCAGAACCCGAGCAAGACGTAGCGTGCATCGGCGTCGGTGCTGTCGTTTGCCAGCTCATCGTGGCGCCCGAGACCCAGTGGCCAGGACTCGGAGCGTCCGGTGGCGAGGTCGATGCGCTGCAACGAAAGCTTGTCTGACGACACGGTTCCGCCGTCGACGTCCGGGACCGGGTCGAGCCCGATTAGCGCGCCGTGCGCCACGCCGTACGCGCCGCTGCGTTGCCACGGCCCGACCATCTGGACCAGGCGCGAACCGTCGACAACGTCCCAGGAGACCACCTGCGAGTCGAGCCCTCCCGAGAACAGGCTGGGCCGGCGCGCGGTGCCGGCCCACGCCAGACCGAGCACATTTCCCGAGTCGCCGCGCAGCTCGTGCACCGGCCGGCCGGTCGCGCTCGACAGCACTGTCACCGAGCCGTCAGTGCCGCCTAAGGCAAGTTCGCTTCCGTCCGGTGAGAACGCCGCTTCCGTCGTGTCAGCCGAGACCTGCGCGGTGTGGGCCACGACGCCGAGATGAGCGATAGGGACGAGAGTCAGAGTCGACCCGACGCCGTTGCCCATTACAAGCTCGGACCCGTCAGGGGACAACGCATACACGGTCGAGGGACCGTGCGCGATCGCTGGGCCGGTATGCAATACCCGTCCCGACTCGGCGTCGATGACCTCGGTGGTGTGGCGCGACGTGCTCACTGCGATGGTGTCCGTGCCCGTGGCGATAGCGGTTCCCGGCGCGTCAAGGGCAAGCAGGCGCGGTGCCGCGTCGAGGTGTTGCGCGTCGTAGATCGCAAGCCGCGGCGCGGCCTGGCTCGCGTCGTGTGCTCGAGCGACCAGCATCGCAAGATGGCGCCCGTCGCCGGTGAACAGCGCAGTGTGCCAGCCCGTGTCGCCGTCGGGCGTAGGGGTAGCCAGCGTGTAGCGGGTAGTTCCGGTCGCGGCATCGAGCACACGCACGGTTCCGTCGCCGACCTGGAGCGTGCCGTTGCTGCCGGATACGACCAGCAACCTTCCGTCGGGCGAGATCGCCTGCACGCGACCGGCATGATCGGGATAAGTTCCGAGCAGATGACGCGTCGCCGTGTCGTAGCGCATAACGTCGCCTTGGTTGTCCGACGCGAACACTTCGGTCCCGCTGACCGGTGCACCTACCCACTGCACCCGCTCCAGCGTCGACACCCGCCATCGCGCGGTTCCGTCCTCTTCAAGCGCGCTCATCAGTGCCGACCGAGTCTCGGCCGACGGATGCAGACGCTGCGCGGCCACCGCGAGCAGCAATGCGGTGCGCAGATCCGGGGCGGTGAGCGCTTCGGCGGCCAGCCGCCGCGCGTCAGCGATCACCGCCGCCGAGGCGGCCCGCTGCGCCTGGCGCCGCGCTTCGCCGCGTTCGCGGACTGCCACGACGGATGCGACCAACGTCGCGACAATCACGGCGGCAAGAAGACCCACCACGATCCGCAGACGGCGACGCCCGGCCGCTTCTCGGTCGGCTCGGGCTCGCGCCTCGGCCAGCTCGCTCTGCGCAGCACGCTCGGACGCGGCCAGGAAATCGACTTCGAGCTCACCGAGGTCATCCGGGTGTTCGGCGGCCCATTCGAGGGCAGCGTTCAGGCGCGCGCCGCGATAGAGATCCGACGCTGGTCGTCGCGTGCCCTCCCACGTTCGCGCCGCAGCGGCAAGGTGTTCTAGCAGTCCCGAGACCCGACTACGCTCGTCCAGCCAGCCGCGCAGCCTCGGCCAGCCGGTAAGCAACGCCTCGTGGACGAGCTCTACGCGGTCGCGGCCGGCGCTGATCAATCGATCGCGCACCAGCAGGTCCAGCGCGGCAGCCTCGTCGCCCTCTCCGAACTCGTCGCGGTGCACCGGACGCCGCACCCAGCCGGTTGGGCCACGGGTCGCGAGGCGCATCAGCACGCGACGGGCAACGGGACGCAGCGATTCCGGCAAGGCATCGAAGCTGTCCTCGGCACCGGCTTCAAGGGCGCCGCGGATGCCGCCGCCGGCCCGATAACCGGCGAGGGTGAGTAAGGAACCGTCTCGGTTCTCCCACGTCCGCACGAGGGCGGCAGAAAGCAGCGGAAGCACTCCCGGATGGCCGCTCACATCGTCGAGGACTGCCTCCAGGAGGCCGGGTTCGACCGAATAACCCGCACGCACGGCAGGCTCGACGACAGCACGTCGGATCTCGTCATCGCGCATCGGTCGCACGATCAGCGTGGTGTGCGCCAGCGCGGCGAGTTCGGGCACGGTGGAAAGCGCTTCGATGAAATCGCCGCGGATCGCCAGTACCAGGCGCGCACCAGACTCGACGTGCATGACCAGCCGTGCGACCGCTGCCGACCGCGTCTCGAGCGACAGCGCCGTGAACAGCTCCTCGACCTGGTCGAGGACGATCAGGTCGCCTGGTAAGTCGCCGGGTGAGGCAAGCGCGCCGGCCAACACGCTCGGAGTCAGTACGGCGGAGCGCCACGCCGAGCTGCCGGGCAGCGCGCCCGCCCGCAGGCTCGGCAACAACCCGGCACGCAGCAATGATGTCTTGCCGCACCCGCTCGGTCCGGTGATCAGCACAGCACGCTCGCCAGCAAGCAGGCCGGCTAGTTCGGCAGTCAGCCGCTCTCTCCCGACGAACAAAAAGCCGTCCTGACCGCTATAGCCGGCCAAGCCCCGGTACGGACACGGCCCGGGTTCAGCGCTGGTCACCCGCCCCGCGGGTGGCGCCTCGGCGAGTAGCGCGTCTTCCTGATGCAGCACTCGTTTCTCGAGGTCACGCAGCGCAGGTCCAGGATCAACGCCGAGGTCGCCAGCGAGTATGTCGCGGATGCGGCGAAACGCGCCGAGCGCGTCTGCCTGGCGCCCGGACCGATACAGGGCAAGGATCAGCTGTTCCCAAGTGCGCTCACGGTAGGGCTCGGCGGTTACCCGAGTCTCGAGTTCAGCGATTAGTTCCTGGGCCTGGCCCAGTGAGAGTCCTAGGTCCGTGCGCCGTTCTTGAGCGCTTGCACGCAACTCGGTCAGCCGCTGTCGTTCGGCGACCGCGAACGCCGCCTCGCCGAACTCACGGTAAGCGTCGCCGCGCCATAACCGCAGCGCGTCGCCGAGACGGGTGAGTTCGGCGCCGGGATCGGTGCGCCCGCTCGTCCGCAGCAGATCTTCAAACCGCAGCGCGTCGAGTTTCTCCGGGACGACTTCGATGCGGTAGCCGCCGACGTCGGTACGAACAAGATCCGAGCTGTCGCGGCCGAGATCGTCGCGCAAGCGGACCATATGGCTTTGCAGCGTCTTCGTCGCGGACCGCGGAGGCACCTCGCCCCACAAGTCGCTGACAAGCACGGACGCGGGGACCGGCCGGCCGGCGCGACACAGCAGTGCGGCAAGCAGTTGGCGCCGCAGCTGCCCGGCAAGTCGCACGGGACTGCCGTCATCTGCGCGCACCTCAAGCGCGCCGAGAACCCCGAACCACATGGCCGGAAGCTACCTCAGCAATCCGAAACCAGCGGTAGATGCCCGCAACGCACCCGCGGCCGCGCTGCTACGCGCTTGCAGTTGAAGATCGCGCGGCGGCAGCGCTAACTCGTGTACCGCCCGCTGGGCCGCTAATCCGGTCCTTGCCTGATGCACGTCTCGTCCGTCGCCAGACGAGCGAGCCCTTCGTATGTGCGATACGCATACGCCACCGCCAGGCAGGTGGAGCTCCGCGCAAACCTGGCTAGGCCCTAGTCCGGCGGCAGGCCCGGTGCGAAGGCCGAAGCGATCGCCAAGGCCGGTTCCGACGAGGGCTGTCGCGCCCGATGCTGTGTCTGTCTTGTCGATTCGACACACTTGCTGAGCGGTCCGACGCAGGCGTGGGCAGAACGACACGAGGGCCCCCATCGCGGATGACCTGGTACCTGGCCGCGCGCTCATCGGTGGATCGGGTCGTCTGATCTTGGTCGCTGACGGCGGCCGCAAAGTCATCCAATACTGCTGCGAGCGATCACGACTGCTCGCGTATGACCAACGCTGGACAGCCCGCGACCGCGGCGACCGTCGTTGATCGTCACTTCCCAACGATCGCGGTGCGGCTCGAAGGGTTCGAAGTTCGAGTCCCCCCGGGGGAGCGGTTGCGTCAACTAGAACTGATGGCCCCCATGTCGGCTGATCTTTGCCGCGACGATGTCTGCGCGCAGGAGATGCGCTCGCCCGGCACTGGACCGTGTCGGCGACACCGCGCATCAACAGCATCGTGGTCTTTCCCGCGGGCGTGGACGGCGCGGGTTCCTACGGCCACGTGGCCCGGGTGACCCGGGTGACCCGGGTATCCGGGTCGACGATCACGGTGACGGAAATGAACTTCGGTGTGTGGGACAGGGTCGACACTCGCACCCTCGTCCCGTCGTCCTCGGTCCGCTACGTGCTCGCGCCGTGCGCTGACTACGTGACCTGCGGCCCCGTCCGGAGAGGACGGGGCCGCGTCGTCATGCCGGCGGGTCGGTGGGCGGGCGCCAGGCGTAGCGGATCGCTGCGGGTGTGAGCAGCAACGCGATAGCGACGAGGTTGGATGCCACGACCAGCGAGGGCCACCGCACCAGCGGCCAAGTGTTGTTCTCTGCGTCTGTTATGACGATGACGATCGGGACTAACGCCTCGGCCAGGAGCAGGCAGGTCCACTCGCCGCGTGGCTGCGAGCGCAACGCCAATGAGGCTGGCA
This sequence comes from uncultured Actinomycetota bacterium, assembly GCA_963754285.1. Classification (GTDB taxonomy): domain Bacteria; phylum Actinomycetota; class Actinomycetes; order Mycobacteriales; family Jatrophihabitantaceae; genus RYN-133. Next base: position 149,257 of record CAVWFN010000006.1, on the reverse strand, counting down.
GGTATATCGCGAGCGAGGCCAACAATGTGAAGGCTGCGACGAACAACAGGCCGATGTCGCCTATGCCGCACATGGCGCAGTCGCGCGGTGGCCGATGACTGATTGCCACGGCGCCGAGGACCACAGCCAGGACTACGCCGGCGCAACCTTGGATAAGGCCGATCGTTCGCGCGGCGCGGGTTGCCCTCGGTACCACGACGCACCCTCCCGATGCTGCCGCCGGTGATTTCCTCGCAAGTCTGCGCGCAATAGCTGACGGGTCGCTGTGTCCCTAATCCATGACCAGATTGACGGCCGCGCGTTCGCGCGGAGACGATTCTCCCGCAAGAACGCGCGGTGGCGGAGGCCAGCGCGAGCCATGATGACCTGCCGTCATAGGCGAGATCACTCGCTCAGCGTTCGAACACGCCAGTTGGCCCAGTTGAACGCGGAACGGACGTTCGGCGTGTGCTGAAGCCAGCAGATCCTTCGCCAGTCAGCGCGCAATACCCGACGCGCCCGGTTGTCTGTGATTGGTGAGCGCGTTGACGACTGCGACGTCGTGCAGGAACGATTCCCGCGAACCGCGTGGGCCAGAGGGTGATGCGAGCCGTTGATGACCGACGACAACACGGGCCTGGGCGGTGCCGCCTCGAACACCTCCTGCCCGGATCAGCTCAGAGCCCAAACCAAGAACCGATCTTGGCGGCGCGTCCGCCGTACTCGGGCAGCTGTGCTTCTCGATCCCGGTCGAGGACCGAACCAGCGCGTTCGTCCGGCACGACGACGTCACGAGCAGGTAGTCGCGAAGCGCCCAAGCCGGTGTGCGAAGACGATCCTCGTGATCGCCTTCCTCATGGTCGCGATCATCGTCTTGGCAGCAGCGATCCTCATGGCTCCAGGTCATGCCGCGCAGAGGGCAGGCACGGTGGTGTTCAAGGACATCCTGCGCGGCCTGCTCGTGGTATTCGGCCTCGGCGTCATGGCTGGGTTTCGCGCGCTGATGACGCGCGGGCATTTGGCCCGTGCGCGCCGCAACCCTTCATTCCCGCGACATCGGCACGACTCCTGATGGACCGATAGACGGGATCTGCGGGCTCACCGGTGGTGGTCTCGGCATCCATGATCGTTTGCCGGCGGCTCCAGACGTCCCGACCTCTTCGGCGTCTCTGTCATCTCGTGCGACGGTTGTCATCGGATCCGACGCCCTTGTCACTGCACGCGGAGGTCATCTTTAGTCATCCAATATCGCTTTCGGCAGTTGTTCGTTGCCGACGCGAGCCAACGCTCGACCGGTCGAGAATCCTGGCTTATCGTTGACGATCGTCACTGACCAACGACCGTGGGGTGGCTCAGAGGGTTGGTGGTTCGAGTCCACCGGGGAGCCACGGTCCCGGATTTCGGGGCCTGCCTGCATACGGCTGGGCCGCGAGTCGTCTTTAGTCATCTCAAACGATCCGCACAAGCGGCCTAGACGATCGCGTGCAATGGTCACCGCGAAGATCGTCTCGGCCTCTTCTCGTGCGCGAGGCATGTGGCTCTGACACGACGGGTCACACGACGGCACCGCGAGGCGAGACCTCGAGACAACGACATCACGTCCCTACAGCACTACGAGGCGTTGCCGTCGCAGTCCAAACGGCGCTCGCGCCGACAGGGGCCGGTATTACCGAGACATATCCGCCGGCACTCGCGCGGTCAGCCCGTGCAATGTCGGGACGCCCTGCACGATCACTGTCGACGCCGTGGCGAGGCCTGCGTCTACGAGGCGATGGGCAGCCGGCGCGACGACCGTCGCAGTGGTCCCGAACCGGCGCGCGAAATCGTGGAACGTCAACGGCTGGGTAAGACCGACGCGGCCCCGAAGAACCTCAAGGATGTGCTCATCGAGGTTCATCTGGTGTGTCCTCCCATTGGGGCGAAATACCGCGGTGCTCGAGCCTCACGGGCCCGCCCGGGAAGCCCGCAGGACTGGCAGTCGTCCGCAGAGTGTGCCGTGTCGAGAACGATGGAGTGGACTTGCTCGGATTCCATGTGCCAGCACCTAGAAGACCCGCACTGAGCGGATCGATTCGACCTTCACCGGCGGCGACACCAACCGAGTGTCAGCATGAGGGGCCAGCGGCACCCACAACTCTACGCCCTGCGTGGTCGGCACCAATCGCTCGTCCATCCGACGCTGGCGCCCTGTCCACTTCACGCGACAGGTCATCGTTCAGTCAACTGATACCACTGTTGGCAGTCGTTCGTCGGTGACGCGAGCCTACGCTCGACCGGCCGAGAATCCTGCCTTATCGTTGATGATCGTCAATAAACAACGACCGCGATGTGGCTCGAAGGTCGACCGTGCGGTCCAACCGATAGTCGCGGAACGCAGCTGATCAATGACCTGGCCGCGTTGGCTCGACTCGAGCGCGTCCGCCGTTGTCAGCGAAGGTCGGTCTGGTTCCGGATTCGATTCCGGGATGTGCCGTGGATTCGGTCGTCGAACCGATCTCGCCGCGCAGGGTGTCGAAGATTGCAAGCCCTTGTCCCACTAGCCCGGTGACGAGATCAGACAGGCCGTCGGCACCGTTGAGGACGGTCACGTTCGCGGTGGCCAGCCCCGCGGCGGCTTTCTCGACGATGAGCGGCAGTTGTTGAATGAGCAGTTGATCCAGGGCGACTCGATTGTTCGATGCTGCGGCAGCCGCTTGGATCTCGGTTCGTTCGGCGCCGGCCTTGGCCAGGATGCGGATGCGCTGCGCTTCGGCTTCGGCGGGTTTGACGACTTCAGCGGCAAGCTGTTGCTGGCGCAAATCGGCTTGTCGGTGCGCAAGGTCGGTCTGCGCGTCGATGACCTCGCGTTGCGCCTGCGCCTGCGCCAACGGACCGGCCTGGTCGGCTTTGGATTGCGCGGTCTGCGTCTCGGCCGCGTATCCGGCTCTCGTGACGGCCGTATCGCGTTCGAACTCGGCCTGCTTTCGCAGCGACTGCTGTTCGGCCTCTGCGGAGGCCTGATCGGCCGCGGCCTGTGCGATTTGCGCGGCCTGCTGGATGCGCGCGTTGTGGGGGGCTGCCATAGCAGCGATGTAGCCGAGCTTCATGTCGTCAATCGACTGGATCTGGAGAGCGTCGACGATCAGGCCCATCTTTGCCATCTCCTCCTTGGACCCCTCGAGCACCTCGGTGGCAAGCTTCTGACGCTCCGTGATGAGCTCCTCCACCGTCATCGACCCGATGATCGAGCGAAGGTGACCGGCGAAGATGCGGCCGGTCAGCGTCGACATCTGGCTCTGGTCGGACATGAATCGCTGGCCCGCATTGACGATGGATTCGACGTCATTGCCGACTTTCGCGGCGATGACCGCGGTGACGTTGAGGGCAATGCCTTGCTTGGTGACGCACGCCTCCGAGACCTCGGATTCGAACATCGCCAGCGTGAGGAATTCCGTCTTGCGGACGAACGGCATGACGAATGCGCCGTGGCCGGTCACGACTCGGAACGGGGTGCCTTGGGTCTTGCCTCCGGAGATGAGCATGGCTTGGTCAGGGGCGGGAACTCGGTAGCCGAACATGGGTTGCTCCTCATGATTGGCCTGCTACAGGGTCAGCAGGCTGTCGATCGGGTCGGCCCAGGGCAGGACGACGAGTGATCGCGGGCCGAGGGTCGAGACGACGATGACCGCTTGCCCGCGGGGGAGCGGATCAGCCGATCGCGCGATGAAGACCTCGGTGCCTCCGCGGATTCGAAGTTCGACCTCGCCAGGTCCGGCTTCACCTTGAGTCGCCGTCACGATCCGGCCGGCCAGCCCGATCGGGGATTCCTCGGCCCCGGTCGCACCGCTAGTCACGGCAGCCGTCGGAGGTCACTTGGATTTGGCAAGCGGAACCGGAGTCCTGTTTGCCACTGCCGCAGGCGCCGGCGGGTCGGCCGTATCGAGCGCTCCGCCCGGGTTCGCGGCAGCAGCCTCTCTGGCCAGGAACGAGCCGAGCTCGGCGATCGTGGTCATCAACGGTGCGGGGAAGACGACGGTCGTGTTCTTGTCGACGCCGATCTCGACGAGGCTTTGCAGGTTGCGCAGCTGCAAAGCGAGCGGATGGGCCATCATCGTGTCCGATGCATCCCCTAACGCAGCCGCCGCCAAGGACTCGCCTTCGGCATTGATGATCTTCGCGCGCTTCTCCCGTTCGGCCTCGGCCTGTCGTGCCATTGCGCGTTTCATACTGTCCGGCAGTTGAATGTCCTTGAGCTCCACCAGAGTGACCTCGATGCCCCAGTCGACAGTGGTGACGTCAAGGATCTTGCGGATGTCCAGGTTGATCTTGTCCGTCTCTGACAGGGTTTGATCGAGGGTGTGCTGGCCAACGACTTTGCGCAATGTGGTCTGGGCGATCTGGTCGATCGCCGCGCGCACGTTCTCGATGGCGACTACCGACTTCACTGCGTCGATCACCTTGAAGTAGGCGACTGCGGATACGTCGACGCTGACGTTGTCGCGGGTGATGATGCCCTGCGACTGGATCGGCATGGTCACGATCCGCAGCGAAACCCGGTGCAGCACATCGACGAACGGGATGATCAGTCGGAACCCCGGCGCCCGCTCGCCGATCACGCGGCCCAGCCGGAAAAGGACACCGTCCTCGTACTGCTTGACGATCCTGGCGGACATCGCAGCGCCCAGCAGGAGGACAGCGACGATGACGATCACGACGAGAACGAGAATGCGCACGGTCAGACTTCCGCTTGAGATGATGATCGAGTTGTTGTTCTCGACGGCGCCGTGCCAGGACACGGCCTCACCGGCAGTGAGGGTGCGGCTTCGCCCCGGCGGTTCAGGACGCGCGAATCATTCATGGTGATCCTCGACGTGCGCGGTCACCGGGATGTTCGGCGCGGAGCTGGTGCTCGGCGAGTCAGCAGCGGACGGCTGGCTGTTCCGGACTGGCTGAAGCTCTCAGCACCATCGACGGTACACCGGTCAGCGGCACTGCTGCGGCGCTCGGATCGGCAAAGACGCGTTGCCCGGTCTGAGCAGGCTCTTGCGTCACTCGTCGAAACCAATATGCTTTCACTATGGCACTAGGTAAAGTCGGTAACGACACGTCGCCGGCCGAGTCGCCGATCGCTTTCCGGCTCGACCCCGCGTCCGGCGTTCCGACCTACCTGCAGCTGGTCCACCAGGTGGAGCAGGCGCTGCGGTTGGGGTATCTCAGTCCTGGAGATCGGTTGCCCCGGGTTCGTGAGGTGGTCGCCACATTGGCGATCAATCCGAACACCGTGTTGAAGGCATACCGCGACTTGGAGCAGAAGGGTCTGACCACGGGTCGCCCCGGACAAGGCACATTCATCGACGGGTCGCTGGGTCCGGCGACGCTTCCCGAGCTTGACGAGCTGCGCCGGTCCCTGCATTCCTGGCTCGAGGAGGCGGACGCAGCCGGACTGGATGAACAGGGGATCGCCGCGTTGGTGACGAGCACGCTGCGGGATTTTGGTGAGCGCCGCGGCAGTGCTCGCGGCGCGAAGACTCGGTCGCGCCGCAAGCGGGGAGGCGCGGCGTGAATGCGATCGAGGCTGTGGGTCTAGGGCGCGGTTACGGCGGTACGTGCGACTGCATGGCACCGTCGAGGACTTGCTCGACGGGCACCGCCTCGTGACCGGTCCTGCTGGCGTCCGAGTGAAAGGGGTGGGAGGTTATCGAGTCGAGCAGTGCGGGTGCTCAAGCGCATCAGATCGTCCGCGTCGCCTCGACGGATGCGCCGCTGCCGCCGGAGTTCCGGGCACGGCCGGTCGGCATCGAGGAACTCACGCTCGCCTACCTCCGCGAAGGCGCGACCCCCTTGGTCCCGACTCCGGCTGGAGCGAGCCGGTGACCGCCCTCGCCGCCGTGCCGCCGGCACAACTGCGACCGGTTCCCTGGGCACGGTTGGCCTGGGTGATGTGGCGGCGCTATCGCACCACATTCGTCGCTGTCGCCGGCGTGCTCGCCGCGCTTGCCGCCTGACCGTATTGCTGCAGCGGGCCGGCTCGACCGGCGACAAGTGAGACGGTGAATCAGCGGCGGAGCTGACTCCTGGGTTCGGCGACACCGGACAGCGCGCCATCGAGTCCGGCATAGCCGCAGTGGCCGATCTCTTGCGCGAGAAATAACTAACCGCCTGCTACCCCGGCCACACAACAGTGGACGCCGGTCGATCCCGTCGGCTGGCTCCGGTTGCTTCGCCGTCCTCGCGGGTGGCCTCTCGGTCCTTACCTGAAGCCACACTCGCCGACGTCGACTACCCCCCGCAGACGGTGGCACGTCTTGGATGGCCGGCATACCGTCGCGTGGGGGCTACTCGTCAGCACCTTCGGCGGGTTGGCGCGCGGGAAGGAGATAGAGCACAGCCAGATAGCAGCACGCTGCGGCGAGTGCGAGCAGGGCCATGATCAGCGAGCTGATGTTCTTGCCGGCGAAGTCGAGAAAGCTCGCTCCGTTGAATCCCGCGCCGACGACGAACAGGAATCCGAGCACGCACGCGACAGACACCGATCGCCGACCAAGCCGGATCGCCCGCACGGCCAGTCCCAGGCTCCCCACCACCAGTGCGAGGCCAAGGCAGATATGCGTGACCAAGGCGATCGGGCCGTGGCTCAGGGCCCAGGCGAGGCTGTGGAATGACCCTGCGAAGTAGTTCGACGGACGCGATCCAGGATGATCTTTGGGGACGGTCACATACAAATTGACCACCATCCCGACGGCGATCTGGACCACGAGCAGCACAGCAACCCCGAGCGCGATCCGTCGCACGCGCGCAGAGCCCGAACTCGAACCGCGGACAGCTGTGACCTGCTCCGCACCCACCGGGCCGATGCTAGCCGTGGATAACGCCGGCGGACCCGGATGATCTTCTGACGGGCGCTGATAGCGCGGCGTCGTGGTCTTGCGTCCTGGCGAAAGCGTTGCAACGCTGCGGTCTCGACGCGTTTTGGCAAGGTGGGTGTGCGCTCATGCCGACGCGAGGTCTCGTCGGCCGAACGCGAGAGCACCCGCTGCGGCAGCCAAGACTCCGATCGCCGTCATGAGCGCATTGCTGGTCCAGTCCGGGTTGATCGCAGGTGCGGCCGCCATCTGATGGAACAGTGACGTGTCGAGCACCCAGTGCGAAGCGTTGATGAACCCGCCGATGATCTCGACAAGGAACGACCAGGCGAGCACTCCGTAGACCACCGGGGAGACGGCGCGGGGCCATAGCCCGACGGCGAGGGTGCCGACGCCGAGCACGAGCAGGGCCGGTGGCACGACGTTGACTCCAGCTGCGAGCAGGGTGGCGAGTCCGACGCCGCTGTGTTGGCTGGCGGCGCCCACCCAGGCGGCGAGACCGGCGAGCGGTCCTGCCAGCAGCAGCACCATCGCCGCGACGACGAGGCGCCCGCCGAGCCAGCGCTGCCGCGATAGCGGTCTGACGAGAAGGTGATCGAGGCGCCCGACGGCTTCCTCGCTGCGGGCGGCGTTGAGCTGCCCGGCCGCGACGAGTGCGAGCAACAACGCCACGATCAGGAAGGTGATGGCCAGGTACTGGACGGCGCCTGGGCCACGAAAGCCCATCTCGGCGAACGTCTGGCGGTCCCCGGCATTGGTAGCCAGCACTTTGCCGACCGACTTGGCGATGAGCCCCATGAGCAACCCGAGCAGCGTGATCGAAACGGCCCAGCCGGTGAGCACGCCGCGGGTCAGGCGCAGCGCCAAACCAGCCGGCCCGGAGAGCAAGGCGGTGCGCGGGCGGGCGCTCGTGCGGTCGGTGATGACGCTGGCGCCGAGATCGCGGGTTCCGGCCAAGTGGATCGCGGCGCCTACTAGTAGAGCGATGAGTGTCGTGATCGGGACGAGCATCCACGGTTGCGGCGAGGAGAGCGGACGCAGCTCCTCCACCCAGCCCAGCGGTGAGAACAAGCGAAGCCAGCCCAGGCCTGTGCCCGAGTCAGCGATCATGCGCAGTACGTAGGACAACCCGAGTGCCGCGGCACCGTACGCAGCAGCCTGGCGGCGCGTCGGCGCGAGTTGGCTGGCCAGCGCACCGACTGCGAGGAAGATCGCGCCGGTTGCGACCAGCGCGAGCGTCAGGTACAGGCTGGCGCCCGCGCCGATGTGCACGGTGCTGCGCTGGCCCACGGCGACAGTGAGGAGCGCGGTGATCCCGAAGAGGGTGAGCAATCCCGCCGCTAGGCCACCGACTGCTTTCGCGGTCGCCCCGCGTGGTGTGGTGTGCCCGGCCAGCAGCAGTTCCCACCGTCCGCTGTCCTCCTCGCCGCGCAGCAGCCGGGTGCCGGTCAGCAGGCCCCACACCCCGCCGACGACGCTGAGGACCCCCAGCGCGCGCCAGGCGGTAAAGCCGGCGACCGTACCGATCTGATGCGCAGGTCCGATGAGGGCATTGAAGCCGGCGTTCGCACCGAACGTCGCGGCGAGCTGGGCGCGGGCCTGCGGCGTCTTGTAGGTCGCCGCGTAGCCGAGGGCCGAGGAGGCCACATACAGCCCGAAGACCGCTCCCCACACGATTGCCGACCGCGCCGCCTTGCTGGCGGTGACCTGCGCGATGACCGTTTCCGGAGCGCGCGTGGACGTGACCACGGCAGCCTTGGCCACCTCAGCGGACATGGGTGCTCACGTCCACGCTGTCGTCACTGACTCCGTAGTGGGACAGGAACAGTTCCTCCAGCGACGGTTCGCGGCTGAGCAGTTCGTGCACTCCGGCACTCGCAAGCACCTTCAGTAGCGGCGCCACCGTTCCACGCACCTGGCAGCGCACGACGCGGCCCTCCACGTGAACCGAGCTGACACCTGCCACTCGCGACAGGTCCGGAACGGATCCGTCGAACGTCGCCTCCACAGTGAGCGAGGCGAGATGACGCATCTGCGCCAGCGTTCCCATCTCGACCAACCTGCCGGCACGAAGAATCGCGACCCGGTCGCACAGAGCCTCCACCTCGCTGAGAATGTGTGATGACAAGAAGACGGTCTGCCCACGCTGCTTCGCCTCGTGGATGCAATGCCGAAATGCTTGCTCCATAAGCGGATCAAGACCGCTGGTCGGCTCGTCCAGCAGCAACAGCTCCGGGCGTGCCATAAGTGCGGCGATGAGGATCAGCTTCTGCCGGTTGCCTTTGGAGTAGGCCCGGACCTTCTTCGACGGGTCCAGATCGAACCGTTCGACCAACACGTCGCGGTAGGCCTCGTCCACCTTCCCCTGAACGCGGGCGAGCAGATGCAGCGTCTCCGCGCCGGTCAGTGACGGCCACAAGCTCGCCTCGCCGGCGACGTAGGAAAGACGCCGGTGGGCCTCGACCGGCTGGCGTTGGCAGTCGTAGCCGAAAATCTCCGCCCGTCCTCGGCTTGCGCGGATCAACCCGAGCAGCAACCTGATCGTCGTCGTCTTCCCGGCCCCGTTCGGACCCAGATAGCCGACAACCTCACCATGATGGATCTCGAGATCAAGGTCATGGAGCGCATCTACCGCGCCGTAGGTCTTGGTTAGCCGTTCAGTTCGTACCGCGACAGCCACGGTGTCGGCCTCTCCGTCGTTTCGAAAGTTAGTGAACAGCGCAGATCGTGACCAGAGTCCAAGGACCCTTCCGAGTGCGGATGCGTCGGCGCAACTGATCGCGGAGCGTCAAGATGACATCCTCGACCCCGAAGCCAAGCTCGGATCGCACCGATAAGACAAATCGCACCGATAAGACAACTGGCCCCGCTCGCGCCTCGTGGTAGACGTCCACGGCCTGCAAGGCCTAGGCGGGGACGGACGTTCTGCGGGGGATCGACTTCACTGTCCGGCTGGGTGAGGTCTTCGCGTTGTTGGGGCGCACGGGGTGGGCAAGACCACGACGGTAGAGATCCTTGAGGGTTGAACGTAGCCGTGATGGCGGCGAGGTCAGCGTCCTCGGCGTGGATCCAGGTCGTCAGAAACTCGTCGAGCTGGAAAGGCTAGCTGAATTTGAACCCGGCGATGGCTCCGACCAGGGAAGCTGCCAGGACGACAAGCACGTATGGACCGGGTGTCTTCCACGCATCTCGTCGACTTGCCCCTCGTATCCGGAAATCACGTAGTGATCCCTTGCGGATGAGGTTTGCAAGTGTTGCGAGTGCGCCGAAGGACCCGAGGGTTGTGGCCGTCGTAACCGTAATCCAGCCGGCTCCGTGATGGCCGAAGGTGGCTACACCGATGAGCACAAGTCCGCTGGCGAGCGAGGTAGTGAGGGCGGAGACCTGCGTCGTGACGCGCGATGCGAGGGATCCGATTCGCACGACCTCGTCCACGCGCGCCGCCCCGACCTGCGGATCATGGAAGAACGCGGCGATGCCGTCTATGTCGTGATTCCGAGTCCCGTCTTCCACTACCTTTCGGTAGGCGGCTCCGGTGATCGGTGTGCGGTCCAGCCATAGAGCGAGAACTGCTTGAAGGACCGCCGTGGCAGCGAGAGCAACGCCTACGGATGATGACGCGCTCATCCGATTGGAACTAGTACCCGTACTGGTAGGGCGACGGCATTGCTGGGTTGCGGACGGTTGGGTAAGGGCGCGCGCCTGAATGTGACGGTGACCTCGACCTCTTCGGCGGCCGAATACGTTCCTGTCACCTTGCACACCGTCGTGTTCACGGGATTTGTGGATCCGTTGTGGCGCAGGATGCCGAGTCGCCCGGGACTCCAGGCGGTTGCGCGGGATCCGCCGCCGAGGTCGAAGTCCAAACCGGCTCCGCCTACAACGCTCACAACGGAGTCCGTCACCTCAGCGGGCCACGGGTTGTAGTTCTCGACCTTGAAACTATGAATAGCTGGGGTGGTCGCAGTCACCGATTGCGGTTGGGCCTCCGCCTCGAGGTACACATTCGAGTTGTTAGAAGACGGCATACGGCACCGGCCCTCCCGCCCACAGGGTCAGGGCTACGGTCGCCAGCGCTGTCGGGACCGCGTCGGGCTCCACACCGTCGAACCAAAACTGGCCGTCGGCGAAGGCGCTGACAAGGTGCCCGTTCCAATTGAAGGTCGCAGCGCTGAACTCAGTGTCGTTTGCCCATTCTTCGAGCGCCTCATCGCCTGACGGGTCGAGGTAGGTGATCGACGTTTCGCGACCCGAGCCCTCGGCGCGAACCTCATACACCGAAGCTCCGCTCACGTCCAACACATTTCGTTTCGACAACGCAGGGATCAAACTCGTTGGCTCCATCTGCGATGGCAGATCAGCCATGATCGCGTGGTTGATTGCGGGTCGAGGGCTGACCACTCCAACCACTGACCTGACCTCCTGCGCAGTCAGCCCAACCTGCCGCGCCGGAAGTACATAAAACGCAACCAGGTCTCTTCTCGACGGTGTTTCCTCTTGCCGCGTGGACCATGAATCATCGCCGAGTTCATCAGCCGAGCCGATGTGCTGGCGAAACAGGCTCCCAGCCTCGCCGAGATCGGATCGCGCTCCGCGAGTCTCCCCGTCGAGAATTTCAGCGACGCTTAGCGCATCCCCACGTACTAGGGACCACAACGAATGCACCCACACGCCCTGAATATAGGGACCGTTCGCGCGGGCCGGTAGAGCCCACGATCCGCCGCTTCAGGGCGCCACGAACCGTGGTCGGCCCGCGGGACGCGCATGTGCGGAAACCCATGAAGGACAGTCCCCCTGGCCCTGTACCGATCGATCAGAACACGTATTCGATGCGCGCAAGTCGGTGGGAGGGTCACTCCCGGAGCCCGGGGTACACGTCTGACTTCGTGCTACCTCCGAGGCTGGGGGCAACGCCTGGTGGCGCACAGCCGCAGCGTGCCAGGCTTGATCGATGAACGAGCTTGCGAGCATGGGCGGCGACACCGCTGCTGACGACACGTCCACCGGCAGCGGCGAGACGATCGCCCCGGTGGCCTACGAACTCGGAGAAGCGAGTGGGCCGCTGACGGCGGACGAGCTGCGGCGCGTCGACCAGTGGTGGCGTGCGGCCAACTACTTGGCCGTCGGGCAGATCTACCTGCAAAGCAATCCGCTGATGCGCAGGCCTCTTGTCGCCGAGGACGTCAAGCCACGCCTGCTCGGGCACTTCGGCACGGTGCCCGGTCTCAACCTCGTGTGGGCGCACGCGAATCGCTTCATCAAGACCCGCGATCTCGATGCGGTCTTCGTCGCCGGGCCCGGACACGGCGGTCCCGGCCCGAATGCTTGTGCGTGGCTGGAGGGCACCTATTCACAGCGATACAGCCACATCCGCCGTGACGAGCCGGGCATGCAGGCTTTCTTCAAACAATTCTCCTATCCCGGCGGCGTGCCCAGCCACTGCGCCCCGGAGACACCGGGCTCGTTCCACGAAGGCGGTGAACTCGGGTATTCGCTACTGCATGCGTATGGCGCAGTGTTCGACAATCCCGGTCTGGTCGCATTCACTGTCGTGGGCGACGGCGAGGCTGAGACCGGGCCGCTCGCGACGAGTTGGCACGCGAACAAGTTCGTCAACCCCGCTCGTGACGGGGCTGTGCTGCCGATTCTCGCGCTGAATGAATACAAGATCGCCAACCCGACAGTTCTTGCGCGGATCCCGGAGGAAGAGCTGCGGGCTCTGATGACCGGTTACGGCTACGACGCGACCATCGTTGCCGGCAACGACCCGGCCTCGGTGCATCAGCAGATCGCGTCCGCGCTCGAGACCGCGCTCGATCGCATTGCCGAGATCCAACGGATTGCCCGCGACGACGTCGATGCATCACGACCGCGGTGGCCGATGATCGTGCTGCGCACACCCAAGGGGTGGACGTGCCCACCGGTGGTGGACGGCAATCAGGTCGAAGGAACGTTCCGCGCTCATCAGGTGCCGCTGCCCGCAGCCCGCGAGGATGATCGCCACCGCGCAGTGCTCGAGCAGTGGCTGCGCTCCTACCGTCCCGACGAACTGTTCGACGACGACGGCGCACCGGTGGCCGAGTTACTCGAGCGTCGCGCCGGACGGTGCGCGGCGGATGAGCGCGAACCCGGTGACCAATGGCGGTGAGGTGCTGCGCGACCTCGAGTTGCCGCCCTGGGTCGACTTCGCTGTGGACGTTGCCGCACCGGGCGCTTCGGTGCACGAACCGACGCGGGTGCTCGGCCGTTGGCTGGCCGAGGTGGTACGCCGCAATCCACACAACTTCCTGACGTTCGCACCCGACGAGCTCGCGAGCAATCGGTTGCAGGACATCCTCGAGGTCACCGGACGCGACTGGCAGGCAGAGATCGGCCGCTACGACGAAAGGCTCGACCGCAACGGACGCGTGATCGAGGTGCTGTCCGAACACATCTGCCAGGGATTGCTCGAGGGCTACCTCCTCACCGGGCGCCACGGCGTGTTCACCTGCTACGAGGCGTTCATCCACATCGTCGACGCGATGTTCAACCAGCATGCCAAGTGGCTCGAGGCGAGCGCAGCGGTGCCGTGGCGCCGTCCGCTCGCGAGCTTCAACTACCTGCTGTCGTCGCACGTGTGGCGCCAGGACCACAACGGGTTCACCCACCAGGACCCGGGATTCCTCGACGTGGTCGTCAACAAGCAGGCATCCGTCGTGCGCGTCTACCTCCCACCGGACGCCAACACCCTGCTGTCGACCTACGACCACTGCCTGCGGTCTCGGCACTACGTCAACGTCGTGGTTGCAGGTAAGCAACCCGCGGCCGACTGGCTCGACGCCGAGCAGGCCGGGCTGCACTGCGCGCGGGGCCTCGGGATCTGGGAGTGGGCCAGCCACCGCGACGACACCGGAACCGATCCCGACGTCGTGCTGGCGTGTGCGGGCGACATCCCGACTCTCGAGGCGCTTGCGGCTGCAGCGATCCTGCGCGAGCGGCTGCCCGATCTGCGCGTGCGGTTCGTCAACATCGTCGACCTGATGCGGCTGCAACCCGAGAGCGAGCATCCGCACGGCCTGTCGGATCGCGAGTACGACACGGTGTTCCCGGCGAACAGCCCGCTGATCTTCGCGTTCCACGGCTATCCGTGGCTGATCCACCGGCTCACGTATCGCCGCTCCAACCATGAGCACATGCACGTGCGCGGCTACAAGGAACGCGGCACGACGACGACGCCGTTCGACATGGTCATGCTCAACGACCTCGACAGGTACCACCTGGTCATGGACGTCATCGACCGGGTTGCCGGTCTCGGTAGCACCGCAGCCGGGCTGCGTCAGGAGATGGCCGACGCGCGGCTGCGGGCCCGGGACTGGACGCGCGCACACGGCGCCGACATCCCTGAGGTCGCCGACTGGACCTGGCCGTACAGCACCACGTCATGACGGCACCGGCCGGGGACCTGCTCACGGTCAACGCCGGCTCCACGTCGGTGAAGGTCACCCGTTTCGACGACGCTGATGCCGACGGGCGCACGGAATCGCTGGACGATGCGCTCGGCGGACCGGCGCCAGGTGCGGTGATCCATCGCATCGTGCATGGTGGGGATCGCACCGAGCCCGAAGTTTTGGACGACGATGCGGTCGCGAAGTTGCGCGAGCTCACCGAGCTCGCTCCGCTGCACCAGCCGCCAGCACTCGACGCCGTCGACCGGTGTCGCGAACGCTGGCCGAACACGACCCACATCGCCTGCTTCGACACCGCGTTCCACACCACCATGCCCACCGCCGCCCGCACCTACGCGCTACCGCAGCGGTGGCGCGACCGGGTTCGTGTCTACGGCTTCCACGGCCTGGCGCATGCCTGGGCGAGCACGCAGGCGAGCAACGCCCTTCCGGAGTCGAGGCGGGTGATGATCGCGCATCTCGGCGGCGGTGCATCGTTGTGTGCGGTGCGGGACGGGCGCAGTGTCGCGACAACGATGGGGTTCACCCCGCTCGACGGCCTGGTGATGGCGACGCGCGCAGGCACGATTGATCCCGGCGCGCTGATGTGGATGGCCAACCACAGCACCGACAACCTCGAGCACGTCCTCGACGGCGAGAGCGGCCTGCTCGGACTGTGCGGCACAGGAGACATGCGCGAAATTGAGCAGCGGTGGCATGCCGGTGACAAGGCGGCCCGGTTCGCCATTGACGTGTGGCTGCACCGGTTCCTTCGGCAGGCGGGCGGCATGATCGCCGTCCTCGGTGGGCTCGACGCATTGGTGTTCTCCGGTGGTGTGGGGGAGCATTCCGCGTTCGTGCGGAGCCTGGTTGCCGACGGTCTGAGCTGGGTCGGCGTCGCCTGCGACGACCACGAGGTGGGGGCGACCACCACGAACCTGTCAGCGCCGGGAGCCGCTGTCAGCACGTTGGTCGTACACGCGCGCGAGGATCTGCAGATGCGCGCCGAAGCCGAGCCGCTGTTGGCGTGATGCATGGAGCCGTCCGGACAACAGACTTGCCAGCACTCAACCGTTGCCGGCTCATCCAGGAAGTGCGCCGATCACGTCGAAGACAGAGACGCCGCTCGCAGCGAGCGCGGCGTGCTGGGCACGGAAGTGATGTCCGCACAGCAGCAACTCGCCACCTCGCGATCGAGCCGGTGTCGGCGGCAGGACCGCGCGGTACAGAGCCCGCGCGCTGCAGCAATCGGCACGCTCGAAGGACTGTTCGTCCGAGGACGAGGGTGCGAAAGCCTCGGACAAACCTGCGAGCTGCTCGTCGGTCCATGGCGTGGAAGCGGTCATGGCAACAACGATGACTCGCCGGCCATTGCAGCGCACACACCTGCTGTGGTCACTTTGGACCGAGGACCCAAGGGCCCGCTCGACGGGCCGTAAGTCCCGCTGCACCGGCACGTTCACCGTCGAACGCCGCTCGTGAGGGGACGCCGGTGCGCCAATGGCCGCAGTCTCACGAGACCAACGGGAGCGGCGGCTCGTTCCCGTGCAGCACCAGTACGGGGCAGGTCGCATGTTCGGCGACGCTTGCGCTAACAGACCCGAGAAGAAGGCCCATGAACCCGCCGTGGCCGCGGCTGCCGACGACCAGCATCTGCGCACCTTCACTCTCGCCGAGCAACACGCTCGCGGGCTGACCCTCACACACCGCCAATCGCATCGTCTCCGGACGACCGGCGCCGAACACGGCGTCGACGGTCTGCGTGAGCACCTTGTCGGCATCGTCGCTCGGATTCACATCGGTAGGCAGGTATCCCGCGCCGTAGCCGGAGTTGTAATTCCACGCGATCACCGCGTCGAGCCGCGAACCCGTCGCCTTGGCGATCGCCTGTCCCCAGCGCAGTGCGGTGCACGACTGCTCCGATCCGTCGACACCCACCACGACACGTCGCGGTGGCGTGATTGTGTGCTCGTTCTCGGTCATGTCTTTCCTTCCTCGGTTCAATGATCGGGCTCGCTCAGCATTCGCGACATCGGGTCCTGCAAGGCGAACTCGGTGGAGATCCGGATCTTGGCGTCGACCGCAACCAACCGGTCGCCGGCACAGACCAACGGGTTGATGTCGAGTTCGGCGATCTCGGGAAAGTGCTCGACGAGCCAGGCGACTCGCGTCACGACATCGGCCACCGCGTCGTGTGAGACGGCGGGAAGGTTGCGGTACCCGGCCATCAGCCGAGTCATCGTCGCTGTGCCGAGAAGGCCGTCCAACGTAGCGGTATCGAGCGGAGTTAGCCCCAGGTTGTGTTCTCCGGTGAGATTCACCAGAACACCGCCCGGGCCCACCATTACGACCGGTCCGAATCGTGGGTCCTGTATCGCGCCGACGATGAGTTCCAGACCGCCTCGGTACATGCGCTGGACGAGGACGGTCGGTTCGCCGAGCTGCCGCAGCGCCCTGCGCGCTTCCATCTCATTCCGGACGTCGACGACGACGCCGTTGGTATCGGACTTGTGGATTCCCGCGGCGCGCTTGATGACCACGGGATAGCCGAGCTCGCGCGCAGCATGCAGCACCTCGGCGCGCCCCGACGCCACCCGCTGCTCGGCGATCGTGAGGCCACACGCCGCGAGCAGCCGGGCCACTGCGTCCGGTTCGAGCCACCGCGATCCGCTACGGAGCTCGGTGGTGACGAGTTCGCGGATGCGACTCAGCGAGAGACCCGCAGGTTTCGGTGGCCGCGTCGATTCCCGCGTCATCGCGCGGGCGGCCGCCGCGGCGACACCGAGTGCTCGAACGGCGTCTTCGGGATAGCCGAACATCGGGATGACCCGCGAGCTGCCCGGCACCTGCACACTGCGCGCGCTGGTGCCGACCTCGGTGGCGACGATCGGTAGTTGCACTGATACGCACGCCTGCCTCACCGCATCGCGTACCTCGTCGGGCGAGGCGGCCAGCGTCTCGGTGAACACGGTGACGATCGAGTCGATCTCGAGGCAGCCGCCAAGCGTCGTCAACACGCGGGCGATCTCGTCAGGTTGAACCGCGGCACCGAGGTCGACCGGGTTACTCAAGGAGGCTGCCGTCGGGACGAGCGCACGAAGCTTCTCCTGGAGCGAGGTAGAGAGTTCGGGCACCCGCAGTCCGCTCGCCTCGGCCGCGTCGGTGGCGAGGATCTCAGGACCGCCCGAGTTTCCGACGATCACAATCCGATTGTCGGCGGGAAGTGGTGCCTGATCGAGCACGCACGCGGCGTCGAGCAAGTGCGACATGGTGTCGACCCGCTGCACCCCCGCCTGCGCGAACAGCGCGTTCACGACCGGATCCGTCGCCGCAGCAGCGGCCGTGTGAGATTGCCCGGCGCGCTGGGCCACTGCGCCACGGCCGGACTTCAGTGCCAGCACGGGCTTGCGGCGCGTCACGTCGCGAGCGATTCGGGCGAACTTCCGCGGGTTGCCGACAGATTCGAGATAGAGACCGATGACGCGCACCGTCGGGTCGTCACTCCACGCGAGCAGCAGATCGTTGCCGCTGACGTCGACCTTGTTACCGATAGACACGAACTGAGACAACCCGAGTCCGCGCGCTGCCGCTGCGTGTGCCACCGCGATACCGACCGCGCCGGATTGCGAGCCGAGCGCGAGGCCGCCGGGCGACGACGGCATTGCCGCGAAGGTGGCATTCAGACGCACCGTCGGGTCGTTGTTGATCACGCCGAGGCAGTTCGGGCCGACGAGGCGCATGCCGTAGCGACGCACGACGCCGAGCAGTTCTCGCTGTGCCGCTACGCCGGCCTGCCCCGACTCGCCGAACCCGGACGTGAGCAGCAGAACCGCCTTGGCGGCGCACCTGCCCAGCTCCTCGACCACGCCCAACACCTGCGACGAGGGAACGGCGACCACGGCGAGATCCGGGGGGCCGAGCAGCTGCTGCGGCGACGCGACAGTCCGGAGACCCAGGATCTCGTCATGGCGTGGATGCACGACGGCGAGGTCGCCGGTGTAGCCCGCCCCGATGAGATTGCGCAGGACGGCACGTCCGACCGAGTTCTCGCGCGAGCCGATGCCGATGACGACGACCGATGTGGGAGCGAGCACGTGTCGCAGGCTGGCGACCTCGGAGCGCCGCTCGCGCTCTGTTACCCGGGCGGCCAGGTCGATGTCCGCTTCGAGGTCGACAAGGACGTGCATCACGCCGTCCTCATAGGTGTGCGTCATAGGCAGACCGAGACCCCGGAGCAGGTCGAGCATGAGCGTGTTGTCGGTGAGGACGTCCGCGCACAGCCTCTCGAGCCGGCGGGCATGGGCGGCGACCACGAGAGCCTCGACGAGCAAGGTCCCGATGCCCTCGTGCTGCACCGAGTCGGCGATCAGCACGGCGATCTCGGCGCAGTCGGGCGAAACCTCCTCCAGCGCGGCGAGCCCGACGACGTCGCCGTCGATCTCAGCGACGAACGACTCCCGCCGTTCGGTCTGTGGTGCGTCCGCTATCGAATCGCTGTAGCGATCGGCGACATTGCGGCTCACCGTGAAGTACCGGAAACGGATCGAACGGTCCGACACCGCGGTGTCGAGCGCGTGCAGTGCCGCTCGATCGCGTCCGGTCGCCGCCCGGATCGTGACCAGGCGGCCGTCGGCGCGAAGCGCGGTGCCGGCCGAACTCATCCAGCGGCCTTCGTCGTCTCGAGCATGGTGCGAGGTGCGGACATGGCCTTCCTGTTCTGCGACTGGTGACAGGGTTGATCAGACCGCGGTCGGCGGCGGGTCATCGCTTCGATGGCGCCTCGATCAGCAGGTCGGCAAGGTGGCGGCGCCCGACTCCGGCAGTCGGAGCGGCGCGGCCGACGCGCATGAGGATGTGGGGATACATCGTCGTGCGCAGTTCGGAACGCAATTCCGAGCGCACGGCGGGCACTTCAACGACTTGCGTCAACGGACTCATGACGAACCCGTGTCGCGCAATTTCGAGCCAAACATGTTCGAGCGCCTCGCCCGCACGCAGCCACAAGTCGGGACGATCGCCGTCGGTGCCGAGCAGCAGGAGGCACTGATTGTGACTCGACCGCGTATCGGTGGGTAGCCAGCCAGCGCCCGTGCTGTCGAAATCGCGGATCGGGACCTCGTCACCGGTGCCGGCGTCGAAGTGAGGCACAGCGCGGGCAGGTACGCCATCCATCCGCTTCGGGTCGTCGGTTGTCCACGCGCGGATCTCAGCGCGGTAGGCACCGTCGGAGTACTGCAGCGCGTCTGCATGCTGGCTGAGACGTGCGATGGCCAAACGATCCGACTCGTCGCGAACACGAACCAGCCGCACACCCTCGGCTTCCGCTGCCGAGATCAGCGCGTCGACCAGCTCCACCGGGACTGCGTCGTCGGCGAACCGGCGACGGTTGGTGCTCCTGACGAGAATCAGTGGCTCGAGTACGGCCAGGGCAGCCTCGTGAGTATCCGTGTCGGTGGATCGACGCAGTCGCGCGACTGGATTCGCTTCGGGCCCGAGCGGCAGACGCTCGACGTGCATCGGCTGGCCGATCGCCGCGGCGGCGACGCGTGCGTTGAACAGCGCGCAGCCGAGACTGACCATGAGCTGGCGGCCCGTGGGGTCGAGCGCGTGCAGCTGTCGGGTGCGGTCCGCATGTAGGTCGAACGTCTCCGGACCGATTTCGAAGTGCCATGGCTGGGTGTTGTGCACCGACGGCGCATGCCGTGCCGCCTGCGCGAGCGTGCGCATCGCGCGCAGGTCGTTTACGGTCCGTGTGCTGGTCATGACGCCTCCTGATGCGGCCTTTAACACACCTCAGTGTGGTGACCGCGCGGGCGCGGCGGTGCGGCTGTGGGTCCCGCAAACGCACGACATCGGTCAGCTTGATTCGGGACGTTCGTCCCTTCGATCAGGACGGTCGGACGGTGCACGGTGTGCCATACGAACGCCGCCCGACCGGACGAGCAGCGGCTGGTGAGGGCAGTGGGGCGCGGGCAGGACGACCACGTTGCGGGCGCGGCCCGGCGTCGTGGCGATCGTGCTCGGTGCCGTCGGGTTCGTCACCTTCAGCAAAAACGCGACGTCGTCGATGCCTGATCGCCCGCACGGCTATTTGCGGCGGATCTCGGAGCCGTACACCGCGGCCTGCGTGCGGCGCTGCATCCCGAGCTTCGCTAGTAATGCGGACACGTAGTTCTTCACGGTCTTCTCGGCAAGGAACAGATGCTCGCCGATCTGACGGTTGGTCATACCGTCGGCGATCAGCCCGAGGATGTCGCGCTCACGCTGGGTCAGCGACGCCAGCCGCGGATCTTCAGGGGCGCCCTCGCGCAGACGCGTGAGCAACCGTTCAGTGACGGCAGGATCGAGCAGAGACCTGCCTGCTGCGACCTGCCGGACGGCGTCGAGCAGGTTCGCTCCGCGGATCTCCTTGAGCAGGTAGCCGGCCGCGCCGGCCATGACGGCAGCGAAGATCGCGTCGTTGTCGTCATAGGAGGTCAGGATCAGACACCGCACCTCCGGCATCGCCGATCGGATGTCGCGGCAAACGTCGATTCCGCTGCCGTCGGGCAGTCGTGCATCGAGCACTGCGACGTCGGGCCGCACAGCCGGAATGCGTGCGAGCGCCTCGGCAGCGGTGCCGGCTTCGCCGACAACGGTGATGTCGTCGGCAGACTCGAGCAGGTCGGCGATTCCACGACGCACGATTTCGTGGTCGTCGAGCATGAATACGCGGATCGGCGTGTCGGTCATGGCAGTGGCACCGTCCAATGCAGTCGGGTTCCTGGTGTGTCGGACAACGATGGGTCTGCGGGCGATTCGATCGTCATCGTCCCGCCACGCAGCTCGGCGCGCTGTCGAAGATTGGCCAGCCCGCTGCGCCGGGTGCTCGCCCCGAGGCCCACACCGTCGTCGGCAATCTCGAGGTGTGCCTCACCTGTCGATGCGGACAGACGAACCTGCACCGCGTCCGCTTCCGCGTGGCGGGCGATGTTCGTCAGAGCCTCGCGCAGCACGGCCAGCAGGTCTTCGGCGACGGCGTCCGGGATGACCGAATCGACCGGGCCGACGAAGTCGACCTGCGGTTCGGCAGGTAGCAGCGAGCGGACCTCGCGGATGACGCCGAGCAGCTGGGTACGCACCGAATTGCTGTTGGGGCCGAGACTGCCGCGCAGCTCGAAGATCGACGTGCGGATCTGCCGGATCGTCTCGTCGATCTCGTCGACGACAGAGCTGATGCGTTCACCGGCAGGGCCGCTCACACCGCCGACCAGGCCGTCCAGGCTTAGCCCGGCCGCGAACAGTCGCTGGATCACATGGTCGTGCAGGTCGCGCGCGATCCGGTCGCGGTCTTCCAACAGCGCGACGCGCTGTTCGCCGGCACGCGCGTCGGCCAGTTCGAGAGCCACTGCGGCGTGGTTCGCGAAGGTCGTCGCCATGTCGAGGTCCTCGGAGTCGAACGGCTGACTGCCGACGGCGCGGCCGACCACCAGAGCACCACGCACGCCGTTGCTCGTCGACAGTGGCACGGCCATCACCGGACCGACCTCGATCGCCGTGGACAGGTGCATGGCGATCAGCGTCTGGTGCGCGGCGTCGTCGATCATCACGGGTAGCCCGGCAGATATTGCCTGCCCGGACAGCGTGCTCTCGGGTGGGAACTGGTAGCCGGCCAGCTCTGTGGGTTCTTGTGACGCGACGACTTCGACCATCAGCTGGTCGCTGTGCGGGTTCGGCAGTACCACGGTGACGATGTCGGCGTCGGCGATGGCGCGCGCCTCGCGCGCGATGAGTTCGAGCGGCTCGTCGCCATCGGTCGACAACAATTGCGTCGTGATCTCCATTGACGCCTGGAGCCAGCGTTGGCGTCGTTGTGCCTGCTCGAACAGCCGTGCGTTCTCGATTGCAACGCCGGCCGTAGCGGCGAGCGACAGCACGACCTCCTCGTCATCGGCGCTGAACTCACCGCGGGTCGATTCGGTCAGGTAGAGATTGCCGAAGACTTCGTTGCGCACCGTGATGGGCACACCGAGGAACGACGACATCGATGGATGGTTGGCCGGGAACCCGGCCGAGCGCGGGTCGTCGGACAGGTCCGAGAGCCGGATGGGAAGCGGATCGTCGATCAGCGCGCCGAGCAGGCCTCGCCCCTTGGGAAGATCACCGATGGCTGCCGCGGTGTCCTCGTCGATGCCGACAGTGATGAAGGCTTGAAGGCCGTCGCCGGCAGGCGAGATCACGCCGAGTGCGCCGTAACGAGCAGCGGCGAGCGTGCGTGCAGCGTCGACGATCTTGCGCAGTACGGCGGGCAGGCTCAGATCGCCGATGATCGTCCGGTTGGCGGACACCAGCCCGCGCAGCCTTTGATGTGCCATGCGGATGTCGTCGGCATGCTCGACCAGTTGCGAGAGCAGGTCGTCCAGAGCGAGACTCGGCAGCACGTGGGACGAGCTGTGCCGCGCGGGCTCGGCGTGCCGGCCGCCGTCCTCCATGGGCGCGAGCCTATCGCCGCCGAACGCGAACAGGGCCGTCTCGGTCACTCCTCGACGGCCAGGACGTCGACCAGGCGGCGGCGACGGGTCGGCGTGGTAACGGCCGCCCTGCCGATCCGGATCAGGATGTGCGGGTGCATCTGCAGTCCGAGCTCATTGCGCAGTGCGCCGTGAGTGCGCGGCACCTCGATCACCTGAGTGAGCGGGCTGGACGTGTAACCCTGTCGTGACACTTCCAGCAGTACGCGCTCCAGCGCCTCGCCGCACTGTTCCCACGCAGCGGAGTTGTCGGCGTTCGTGCCGAGCACCACGAGACACTGTCGCGAGGACGAACGCGTCTCGTCGGGCAACCAGCCCATCCCACGCGTGTCGAAGTCGCGCAGCGGGATGTCGTCGTGCGCCTGGCCCGTGACACGCGGGACCGCGAACGCGGGAACTCCGTCGAGGCGGCGCGGATCATCGGTGGTCCAGCGCCGCATCTCCGCGCGGTAACCCGGGTCGGCATTCTCGAGCTCGTCCGCGAGCTGACTCAGACGCGCCAACGCGAAGCGGTGCTCCTCTCGGGTGATGTGGAACAGCTCCGCGCCCTCGGCGTGCGCTGCCGCACGCAGGCTGTCGACGACCTCGTCAGGTACGGGCTCGTCGATGAAGCGGCGGCGGTTGGTCTGGCGGGTGTCGATCGCCGGGTCCAGCCGCGCGAGAATTGGCTGCGCCTCCCAGGAACCTGACGGAACAACGCGAGCAACGAGGTCGGGTCGCGTGGGGTCGCCGAATCGTTCGACGATGACGCCGTGGCCCGCGGCCGCCAGTGCCACGCGAACATTGAGCACCGCGCACCCGCAGCTCATCATCAACTGCCGGCCGCGCGGATCGAGCACGGTGAGCCGCCGTGACCAGTCGGCCATGATGTCGAGTCCGCCGTCGCGAACGACGAAGCGCCACGGCTGGGTGTTGTGCACCGACGGTGCGCGAGTGGCCCGGATCGCCGCGCGACGCAGCGTTCGAGCCAGAACTGTGTCGGTGGCGGGGATTGTCATCGGCCGTCCTCGTCTCGCATCTCGCGGGAGAAAGCGTTTCGTCCAGCGTGGTCGGCGGCCCGGTATGTAAGACAGGGACGAAGGTCCTGCCGGATGCGGGCCTTGGTCGACTGCGCCGCCCGTCCGCCCGCGGGAGGCTGTGTTCAGAACGACAGATCGAGCGAGATGGAGGCTGTCGCATGACGCGTACGAACAAGGCGGGACACGTATTGATCGGGGTTCCCGACGCCGGGGCAGATGCGCTCATTCCCACTGCGATCAGGCGCGCACGCCAGCACGGCGTAGCGATCGACATCGTCCGGGTGTGGCGAACCGTCGACTGGCTGTTGTCTGCTCCGGCGTCCGAGGTCGGTGGCTTCGCGCGCGACGAAAAGCGGGACGAGGCGCTGCTCGAGCGAGCGGCGGACACGGCGCGCGAGCTTGCACCCGATCTCCAGGTGCTGGTCGATTTCGCGCCCGGCGACCTCTACACCGAACTGCTCGAGCGCACCCGGGGCGCGTCGGTGCTGGTGGTCGGCGACGACCTCGGTCAGGACGCATCGATCGCCGCCTGGTATCTCGAGCACGCGTTCTGCCCGGTGGCCGTTGTCGACGACCGCGGCAACGTGGTTGCCGAGGGGCCCGGCGCGAAGAGTCTTGCCCACTACGGACCGCACCGGAGCTGACCGTGAAGGCTGAAGAGATCATGAGCAGCCCCGTCGTGACCGTGAGACCGGATCAGTCGGCGCGTGAGGCAATTGCGTTGCTGGCCGAGCATTCCTTCACCTCACTACCAGTGGTCGACGAGGACGGAGACGTCATCGGCATCGTCAGCGAGATCGATCTGCTGCGCTCGCGCATTCCGCACGATCCGCGGCTGCACATGCTGCAACAGCCCGACGCCGGAAATCCGCCGCGCACCGTCGCCGACGCCATGTCGGACAGCGTGGTGTGCCTGTCCGAGAACGCCGACGCCGCCGACCTGGCGCAGGTTCTGGTCGACAACCGGATTCGCGCCGTCCCGATCCTGCGCGGCGGCGACCTGGTGGGCATCGTCAGCCGCCGCGACGTGCTTCGCACCCTGCTCCGTGACGACACGGCGATCCGCGCGGACATCCGCGAGCGCCTCGCCGCCTACGCCGGCGAGCCCGACCGATGGGACGTGAGCGTTGAAGACGGCGTCGTCACAGTGCGTGGTCACCACGTCGACCGTCGGGAGCGCGCGGCCGTCACGAACCTTGCCGCCACGGTTCCGGGCGTTGTGCAGGTGCATGTGCGCGGCCACTGAATGTCAAGACCGCAGTCGTGACCCAACCCCGCTGGAACCCGGCGGCGATGTCGTCGTTTTGTCGACGGCTCCCATGAGGCATGGCGTGCTCTCGAGTGGTCACACGACGAGGCGTGTCGGACGAGGCGTGTCGGACGGGTCGCGATCTGGCCGCTGTGCACGTCGACCTGCACGGCGCTGCAGCCCGGCCAGTCGGACGTCAATGGCGTGAGGGCCGTGCTGGTCGAGGCGGCGGCGCGGCTCGCCGACGAGGGCTCGCCGGTCAATGCACAGTTGTCGGAGGTCGGGTCGAATGACCTGCCGGCAACGCGTCATAGGTCACGCGTCACGCGGCGGAATCCGTTGATACCGAAACGGGTTGCCTGTCAGTCATCGCCCGCGGCGTCGATGTCGCCGTGGTGAATCAGAACCGGACAGCACGAGTGCTCGGCGAGCTTGGCGCTGACCGAGCCCAGGAGCAGGCCGGCGAATCCTCCGTGACCTCTGCTCCCGACGACGACCAGCTCCGCCTCCTTGCTCGCTTCGATCAAGAGATGGGCCGCGTTGCCCTCTTCCGCACGCAGGGTGATGTAGGTCGGCCGATCGGGACCGAACACGTCGTCGACGACCTCGTTCAGAATCTTCTCGTGGTCGATCGAGAGCTCGAACGTGGAAGGGACGTAACCCGGTCCGACGTATGTCGTCAGGATGTGCCACGCCATGATGACCTCCAGGCGGGCGCCGGATGTCGCAGCGAACGACGCCGCCCAGCGCAAGGCTGTGCGAGATGATGACGATCCGTCGACGCCAACGACGATCAACGCCTGGGTATGGCTCTTGGTCATGTGAGGCTCCTCGAGAGCTCAGGTGCCGCGATGCCTTGCTCGTCGGCTGGAATGACGAGGACCGGGCGGTGCGCGATGTGCAGCAAACGGATCGGCACGTTGCCGGTGACGATCTCGCTCACCGGATTTCGGCCTTTGTTGCCCACGATGATCAGGTCGGCATCGGCCTTGTTGGCGACCTCGGCAATGACGTGTGCCGGACCGCCGAACGGAATCTGCTGCACATCGAACTCGACGTCGATGCCGCGACCTCTCACGTCGTCGAGCGCTGCATGTAGGCGCTCCATGATCTCGTCCTCGTCGATGTGCAAGGGATAGATGCCGCCCTTGCCGCCGACGAACTCCTGCACGTGGACGACGATGATTCGCGCGCCGTCCTGCTCCGCGAGCTTTGTTGCGAAGGCGAAGGCTGAGTCGGCTTCGATGGAACCGTCGGTGCCGACGACGATCGTCTTGTACATGGCGCTCACACCGCCGCAGTCACGTCGGGCGAAACCGGGGCGCGTGGCCGAGACACGTGGTCGAACAGCGTGTTCTCGGCAGGTACCCGGCGCGCGTGCACCAGGCCAAGACCGCCGAGCAGAAGCATGACGCCTGCGCCGACGAAGCTGACCCAGGCCGCGATCGCAGCGATATTGCCGACGGTGTCGAAGGCATACGCGTTGAGCAGGAGGCCGCGCAGGGTCTCACCCTTGAACATGGTGTCGACGACCTGGGCGAGCTTGGTGTCCGTGGGATTTGCAAGTGCCTGTGCACTGAGCTGCGCGTAGGTCTTGCCGCCACCGATCTCCTGCAGGTGGACCGCGATGAAGTGGTCGGCGTAGGTCTTGGCCTGGGCGCCGGTCACCAATTGGTCGCCGGCATACTGGCGCATTGCCGCGAATTCGGGTCCGGCGATCGCCGAGCTGCCTGCCGGTGGGAAGTAGATCTTCTGCGCGGCCAGTTGAGTGTGCACCTCGTCATGGACGAAGCTGTGGGCCCAGGTCAACAAGCTGCCTGCCGCGATCAGCAGGACGGCGAGCGCCAGGCCGATCGCGCTGACAAGCCGATCGAACGTCTTGCGAGTCATGAGAGTCTCCGTGTGTCGGTCACCGCGACCAACCTGGCCGCGGATCGATCCTCCAGCTGTCGGCGGCTGCTGCGAGCCGGGCGAACGTCGCCTCTACCGGTGACCTGCGTTCGCACTACACGGGACTTTCGGCACTCCCCGCAGTCGGCAGGCATCACGCCGTCCGGTGTTCACGCGGTTCGCACGGTGTGGGCAGTGCGGCGTGGTGGGAGGGCAGCGGGTGCGCGTGTCGCCGTGTGTGGGTCAAGCCGGCGGGCGACGTCTTGCAGCGCGGCAGCGACGGCCGCCGAGTCACCGATCGAGCGATCGGCCGACGTGCACGTACTTGTCCGAGCCGCACCTCGACCGACCAGGGTCGAGTGGTGTGTGGTCAACGTCGCGCTTGCGAAAGTGACCTCGTCGTCACCGTAGATGTCGACGTCGATGTGCCAGTGAGGATCTCCGTTCATGGCTCCAGTCAACGCGCGCGGCACGCCCGGCGTCAGGGGACAAGGTCATCGCCGCGGCATCAGGGAAGGGACCTAGTCCCCTTCCCACCAGACGCGAGTCGTCAGCGGCGCCAGATCAGCCGGTGCAGCCCGAGGTAGCGGGGAAGGGACCGCAGACCCGGGATGAACGGCACGAACACGAACGCCGCGGTGAGCACGACCATGAGCCCCCACACCAGCGCGTCGGCGTTGCCCGAGGTCGAGAACGGCTTGATCTGGTACCAGAAGGTGTAGAGCCACATCCAGGGCTGACCGGGATAGTTGCCGGTCTCGTTCATCATTCCCCACTGGTCGCCGCCGAGATGCTCGGCCCGGGCCTGATCCTCCAGGTAGGCGCCGTCCGAGAGCAGCAACAGCGGTTTGGTCTGATCGCTCGCGTAGAACGACGGCCGGCCTTCGATCAGGCTCTGCAGGGCGCCGGTTCGCGCGAGAGCGAGGAACTTGATGGCGAGCGTCGGGACCGGACCGTAGCCGGCGGTCGGTCGCTGCGTGCGGTAGAGCGTCGGGTGCGCGGCGAGGGCGTCGGCGTAATGCTGCGCCCACGCTGTCTGTTGGGTCGATGACGCGGCGCCCCACCGCGTGATCGCGGTTCGCAAACTCGGATCGGTGCTCGCGACGTCGCGGAGCGGGTTGATCACGAGATCGTTCGCGCTGTTGACGGGGATGCGGACGCCCGCCCACTTCTGCAGCGACAGCGGTCCGAGCTTCTGCCCTGATGACGCCGTGTTGTACGGCGCGCCGTAGCTCGCGCTGGTCGTGGTGCCGGCGAGTTCTCCGACGGCGGTGGCGACGACATCATCGGGTGCGTGACGCGCCCATTGGGCGAGGCTTATCGCCTTGCGGTCGGGAGAGGAAAATATCGCTGCCAGCGTGACCGTGAGGACGCCGAGCACGGTCAGGGCGACGACGAACTCCTTGACCAGGTCGTACGGCCGGGTCGGGAACAGATGCGCGTCCGGCGTGATGTCGCGTCGCCGTGACGCACCGCGACTCATGACTGTCCCTGCGGGTGAGACTCGGGCGTCGCAAGCTGGGTGGTGGGCCGCGACGCGAGTGGTCGCGACGGCAGCTCGCTCGCCGGCGGGGTGGCGTCGAACGGCGGGACGACGCCGTGCCTGCGCACGAGGATCACGTGGAACACGATCAGTACGCCGACGACCAAGGGGAGCAACACGATGTGCCACAGCAACATCTGCGCGGGATTGAGCACGTTGAAGAATGCGCCGATGCCGACGGCATTGAGCCCGTCCTTTGCCTGCGTCGAGATCCACTGCGCGTCGAAGTTGCTCTGTGACAGATAGCCGGTGAATGCAGTCCCGATCGATCCGACGAACGCGACTGCGCCGGTGATCCAGGTGAGTGCGCGGCCGCCGCGCCAGGCAGCCATCGCGAACTTGCCCCAGAGATGGATCGTCATGCAGGCGAAGAACAGCTCCACGCTCCACAGGTGCAGAGAGTTGGCGAAATGTCCGAGGGACGAGGTGTGCCACCACTCGGCGCCGCCGATGGCCAACGCGAGGCCCGATGCCAGGACGAAGACCAGAGCCGCAAGTGTCGCCACGCCGAAGACGTAGATCCATGACCGGACGTACGCGGGTTGCCGGTCCGGCAGGCGCTGGCCCGCCGGGACAGCCTCGTCGATGCGTCGGCCCAGTCGTGCCGTCCAGTTCGTACGGTCAGTGGTTCTCATGCTCGTCCTCCGGGGATCGGTCGTGCCCGCGCGGGAACGGCACGACGAGCGCGAGGATGAACACGACGATCATCGCGATGAGCACGATGAGATTCGCAATCGATATCTGGACCACGCCGACGTGCAGATACGCGACGGCATGGGCGGGCAGGGTGGACATCGCCACACTCCTCTCCCTGGACCGATCCAGGGTTGCCTCCAGGGTGGGCCGCCGATGACCCCAGGGCACGGGTCCAAGGTCCTGCTTTTAGTCGGGATTCGACGGCGGTCGGAGGGACTTTCCGCGGGACCAAGGCACCCGCGAGACAGGCGCTGACGACCCCGAATCCGAGGCGCTCATTGCGGAACAGTCGAGCTGACCGCGAGAGAGCGCCATGACCAACCTGGTAACGATCACAATGACCCGAGGTGGCTTCGACGTCACGGTCGCGGGCCGAACCGAGTCCTTCTCCGACATGCAACGCGCGCTCGGTTCTGCGAGTGATCGCCTGCGCCGCGCCGTAGAATTGCGCGAACTGTCCGCTCGCTGCGAGTGATCAGTTCGGAACGATCGCGACCGCGCACTCGGCGTGGTGCACGACGCCGAGTGGTGAACACGGGTACACGTTGCACGGGCCTGCGAGGGCTCGGTACAGCTCGGCGTGCAACGAGCGGTGGATGACAGCGAGTACACCAGAGTGGCTCCAGCGGTCGGCGCATCGCTACGCCGTTCGCCGGCGTGGCCTGGATATCCGCACCCGTAGGGAGAAAGAGGGCGCGGTGCGCGCAACCGATCTAGCGGTCCGCATCATTCTCGCCCGGTGTGCGCGCTATCGCCGATGACCGCGCTTGATCACCGCCGAGATTTGGTCGTATCTGGTTCGCAACGCGGCGTTGATGAACGCTTTCCACAGCGCCCAGAACGTCGGCACTGCGCGCGCTCTTCGCGGCAGGTGCGTGCACGGCGAAGCGGCACCGCCACGCTGATGAGAGCGCGCTTCGCTCGGACTCTCAGTTGCACGAGTTGTGTAGCACGACGCTGACCACCTGATCTCGGACCACGTCAACCTCAGTCGACCCGTCCGTCGCGGCGCTCACTCGATAGGTACCGGGCGGCACAGTGAATTTGAATCGAAACGGCTTTGTCAGGCTCTTGCGCATGGCCACAATGCGCGTCCCTGCAGTCACACGCACGAACGGCACTATGTAGTGGGCGTGCGGGATGTACGGACCTACGCAAGGCTCTGCCCTCCCCGAGATAATGCCTGTGCTGTGGTCCGATGCCGTGCAGGCTGACAGTCCGAGCACGAAGAGGATGAGCAGGACGACCGGCGCAGCCGCCGCTCGACAAGCCCTGTTCATAACTGGTGGACGATACGGAAGTCCAGGAAGGTTCTCTACGGCACTCCATTCGGCAAAGCCGGCAAACCGATGAGCGCATACGGACTCATATGCGCTCCATGTGCGACGCCTCGTCGTGCGCGAGATCGACGGCTACCGCGCGCGTCAGCCATGCACAAGCGAATACGCCGAGCGATGGATGGCGTGCGTCAATGAAGACGTGCGGGCGCGTTGCTGCGACCTCTCGAGGCGCGTGTCCTCACTCGCGTACGTAGTAGTGCCCGAGGCTGTCGTCGAAGCGACCTGCCGAGCGGCAGCATCGCCCGAAAGCGCCGGCCGGAACCGCAGGGGCAGGGATCGTTCCTGCCGAGCTTCTCGATCAACTCCTTGCCGGAGCCGAGAACGCGGTCGCCGCGCTTGACGTGGGACTCGCTAGAGGGAACCCCCGGCGACGTTTGCTGGTCGCCTCAAAAGGACGTCTCGTTGTCACGCTTGCCAGATCCGTGCAGCGCGCACTGCAGCCAATCCGGTTAGGTAGTAGCGGCTACACCAGATGAACGTCGCCGTTCACTTGGCGCGATCAGGCGCTTCGTGTGCCCTCTATCGGCTGGTTGTGGTACCCGTACGCCGTGCCGACCCAGGTGCAGCCGCCGTCGCTCGCGCAGCTGACGCTGGGCACGGTGACGTCATTCGGAAGAGTCTCCGCAGGTAGCGGTAGGAGCGCGTCCTGCCAGCTCGTGCCGTCCCATTCGGTGACGACGGCGGTAGAGCATTGGACGTTGTAGGTCATGGGGCAGTCCTTGGTGTCCTCGTCGTCGGAGTATGCGGTGACCGTGGCCGTGCACTGCGTCGCCGACACGCACGAGAGGTCGGTGTACTCGGCGTCGGGGTAATCGCTGAGCCCGGGCGAGGGCGGACCCGCCGTGGACGTCCAGGTCGAGCCGTCGAAGGTCTCCGTGCGAACCGGCGAAGCGTTCGTGTCGAGCATGACGCAGTGGTGCAGCGTCGGGCACGAGAGCAGTCCTGAGTCGGTGGGGGCCGGCAACAGAGACCACGCGCTTCCGTTCCACAACTCGGCGACCACGTTGTCAGCCTGATCGTGGCCAATTCCGACGCAGTACGTTTCGACCGCGCAGGACACCTGCTCGATGTCGACGGTGGTCGCGCCGCTCGGCAGCGCGGGCGGGGCGGATGACCAGCTCGAGCCGTCCCAGTACGAGGGGGGTGTGACCTGGCCGTTGGTGCGCCCGAACGCCAGGCATGACGTCGATGATGCGCACACGATATGGGCCTGGTAACCGTGGAAGGGCAGCGGCTTCGGCGTCCACTGTGTGCCGTCCCAGAACTCGGACAGGCCGTCCGGGTGGTTGAAGTCGCCGGCGAGGCCGATGACGGCGCAGAACATCGACGACGGGCAGCTGATGTCATTGAGCACGACACCGCCTGTGTTCACAACGCGGTTCAATGTCCAGGTCGCCGTCGCGGTGCGCCGCATCCGCACGAGCGCGGGCTCGTCGAGATAGCCGTCGTCGATGGCCGCACAGAAGCCGCCGTTCGCGCACGACACCGCGTCCACTGAGCCGCCACGCGAGCCGGCCGGTTTGGTCTGCAGATGGCGTGATAATCCGGCGCCGGTGCGGGTGACGAAGAGATAGCGTGCGTTCGTCTGTCCGACGGCAACACAGGACCGGTGGCAGCCGATGCCGTTGAGCTTCCCGTTCGGGTCGCTGTCGGTGCCGGTGTAGTCGATGTGCCAGGTCTTTCCGCTGCGGATTGCGAGGAACGGGCGCGCGTTCGCTTCCGTCGAGGTCGCGAAGCTGAAGCCGGTCGCGACGCACGAGGTTGCGTTCAGGCACGACACTGCGGTGAGCCGGCGGTAATAGGTTGCAGCCGGTCCGCGCGGCAGCGCCTCTGCCGGTCCACGACCTGCCGTTCCAGACATAGGTCGCAGCGTCGGATCTGCCCGGCGTCGTCGATGTCGCCAACCGCGGTGCACGCATTCCGCGCGGTGCACGACACGGCTGAGAACGACTCCGCCGGGCCGATGGGGCGCCGGTACTCATACCGTCCGTTCGTCAACTGCTCGGTGAGCGGCCGGGTGGATCCCGACGACTCCTGCACCCGGCCGGCCGCGACGCAGAACGAGGTGCTCACGCAGTCGACCGCATGTAGGTATGAAAGGGCGTCCGACGGGACCGGGGACGCGACGATGTGCCACCTCGTGCCGTTCCAGTGTTCGATCAGCGCGCGATCCTCGTCGTAGCCCAGGCTTCCGACTGCGGTGCAATTGTTCACCGCAGGACAGGAGACGGCATTGAACCGCGATCCTTCCGTGGCCAGCGGGGTGTTGAACGCGGGGCGAATCCGGGTCCACGACGTGCCGTCCCACTTCACCGCATAGGCGACGACAACACCGCCGATGCGGTCGTCGCCGTTGATGCCGACGGCCACACACTGAGTAGTGGACGCGCAGGAGATCCCGGTCAGCTGGGTGTACAAGCTACCGATCGCGTCCGGAGCGCCCATGTCCACCCACGACGAACCGACCTTGCGCAACGCGACCGTGTGCAACTCCGGCGCGGCCGGTTCGGTCGATCCGACCGCGAAACACGACGTCGCGGTCGGGCACGACACGGCGTTGAGCACCGCGGTCCTGACGTTGACCTGCGGAAGGACTGCGGTGCTCCAACTGCTGTCAACCGACAACGCTGCCGCGGCCTGCACGCTCCCGGCCACCGCGATCACCGTCGCAGCGAACACCGCCGCAACCCGGCGGAGCCTCCGAGATGCGAAGGTAATTCGAGTCATGTCCCCACTAGCCGTTCCAACGCCTTGGCGTGTGGCAGCCGGATCCGGCGCCTAGGGCGGGACGATAAGCCCGCCCCCAGCGGCGCGCAAGATCACCACGGCGATGGCGGCCGCCGCGATCGCGGATCGCGAGCAGTCCTGTGATCGGGCCCGCTACGAGTTGCACCTAACAGAAACTGAACTAATATCTTCCTTGGAAGCAATAGTTTTTCGGCATCTTCGGATCGCCGGCGGAGTGTGCGGGATCTTCTCGGATCCCCTGCACTCGAACAACTGAACCGAGTCGATGGCTACGTCCGAGTTGCTTCGACTCTCACTCGAATCGGACCGGCCACAGCTCGGCTACACCTGAAACACCAGCGTGTCTCCAGAGCAGCAGCATATCGGGAGGACACATGCGTTTCAGGGCTCTGTTGTGTGTTTGTTTGTTGGCGGCCGGCGTGACGGCTGCCGTGAGTACGCCTGCCGCCGCGGCAGTGCCGGGAGGTCCGGTCTCCACCACGCCGGCGACCTGGACCCCGCACTTCCCGTCCTCGACATCGCCGGCGTCGCGGGTGCGCCAGCTCGTCGAGTGCGGCTCCACGATGTACGCGGTCGGGACGTTCACGTCGATCGTGCAGGGCAAAACCACCTACACCCGCGACAATGCGTTCAGTTTCAACGCGTCAACTGGTGCGGTCACGAGTTGGAACCCGAACGTCAACGGCACCGTCAACTCGATCGCGCTCTCGGCGGACTGCTCCACCGCCTACCTCGGCGGGCTCTTCTCTTCTGTGAACGGCACCGCCGTCACCAACCTGGCCTCGGTCAGCACCTCTTCCGGTGTGGTGAACACCGGCTTTGCGCATAACGCGAACAAGCAGGTCGAGGCGCTTCTGGTCACCGGGAACCACGTGCTGGTCGGCGGTTACTTCACGGCCGCCAACGGTTCGACCAAGCACTACATGCTCAGCGTGAACCCGACGACCGGGCTCGACGACGGCTACGTCAACCTCAACATCTCGGGTCACTACGTCTACACCGACGACGGCGGTAACGCGGTCACCGGCAACGCCAGCCGGGTGTACAACTTCTCGCTCAGCCCTGATGGCACACGCCTGCTGGTAATGGGCGACTTCACGTCAGTCGCCGGGGTGGGCCGCCAACAGATCTTCATGCTCGACCTCGGCTCGTCGAGCGCCACCCTGGATGCCTGGTACTCACCGGAGTTCAACGCCTACTGCGCGACGGTCGAACCGTTCTATCTGCAGGCGGCCGCGTGGTCACCTGACGGCTCGAACATCTACATCGCGACCACGGGTTACAAACCGGCCAACGGCTTGGGCTACAACACTTCGGATCCGCGCGGCGGGTTGTGCGACGCGGCTGCGGCGTTCCCCAGCACGAGTTCTTCGACGCTGGCGCACACCTGGGTCAACTACACCGGATGCGACTCGTACTACGCGACCGCCGCAGACACCAACGACGTTTATGTCGCCGGACACGAACGCTGGGCCGACAACGCGTCGGGCTGCGACAGCGCTGGACCCGGCGCCGTCGCCCGCCCGGGCCTGGCCGGTCTGGCTCCCTCGGACGGCTCGGCTACGAGTTGGGATCCGACGCGCGGTCGCGGCTACGGTGCGGACGACATGATCGTCACCAGCAACCCGGCGGGACTCTGGATCGCCAGCGACAACGATGACGGCACCAACAAGTGCGCAGGTGTTTCCGGACACGCCGGCATCTGCTTCCTTCCTGCCTGACGCTCCGACACTTCACGTCCTACCAAGGTCGTCCCGGACGACGACAATGCTGCGCCGCGTGCCCACGCGGCGCAGCATCTGGTAGCAGGCTTCCGATGACCGTCGCGGGTTAGTCAGGAGCAGCCCGCGGTGACGCCGATACCGCGCCGCAGCGGGCGCAGTGGTTGCTCTGCAGCGGCCGATGCAGTACGACCAGAAAAAGGGGACTCCCGCCCGCCGGTTCCAGCTCGGAGACGCCACGTGGACGATGCCGTTACTCAACGGCCCTTACGTGTGGTGATTGTCGACGATACGCCGGATATGCGGCTGTTGCTCCGAACGGCGTTGGCCGATCGCGCCGATCTGCAGCTGGTTGGTGAGGCGGGTGACGGCGCCGTTGCCATCGAATTGGCCGCGGGACTGCAGCCTGATCTCTTGGTACTGGACATCGAGATGCCCGTGCTGGACGGGCTGTCTGCGCTGCCGCAACTGCAGGCGGTCGCGCCCGACACGCGGATCGTGATGCTGTCAGCCTTCCCGACCAGCGTGCACGGTCGTGCGGCCCTGGAAGCAGGCGCGGTCGCCTACGTAGAGAAGACCACGCCGATCACGGAACTGCTCGACGAGCTGCTGCGCGGAGCCGATCTGCTCGACGCCGTCGACGAGTCGTTGTCAGCGTCCGCAGGCACGTCCTTCTCGCGCGACCTCGGCACTCCCTATGCGGCGCGGCGCTTCATCGCCGCGACGCTCGCGTCCTGGGACGCCGTCGACCCGATCGAGACCGTGCAGCTGTTGGTCACCGAGCTGGTCACCAACGTCATCGTCCACACCACCGGGACGCCCGACGTGCGAGTGAGCCTGCAGCGCGACTTCGTGCATGTCGAAGTTTTCGACCCCGGTGCCGGTTCGGTCAGTGCGCACCGGGCCGGACCCGACGAGTTGTCGGGCCGGGGACTGCATCTCGTCGAATCCTTGGCGACCGCGTGGGGCACCGTGCCGATGGGCGCCGGCAAGATCGTCTGGTTCGACGTGGCCCGGCGATAGCCAGGGTCCGAGGTCCTATGTACGACACGCCGGTCCGACTCGTCAGGCTGTGGCCCTGCCCCAGGACGAGCTTCGCTCTGCGCCCATGTCCATGCCCATGTCCGTGCGCACTAGTTCGAGGCGATCTCGTCGGCGTCCGCCTCGGCCGCTTCGGTGTCTGTGGTCGTGCCACTCGACTCGCGTTCGAAGAAGTCCTTCTGCTGTAGCTCGCTGTCGGTCTGCTTGTTGACCTGCTCGACCAACTCGTCGTCCGAAATGCCGTCGCCCGCGGTTTTCTCGTCGCTCATGATCACTTTGTACCCGGCAGCTGGCTCGATGAATCCCGTTTGTGGGGAATCAGGCCGAGTCCTTTTGCGCGTAAGTCGTCGGCGCGAGCGGGGGATCGGCGACCGCGAGATGTTCGGGCGCCGGCGACCCGGTGCGCACGTAGAGCTGGTGATTCGTCAGGGTGCGTTCGGAGCGGCCTCGGCCGAGGAAACTCACCGCCCAGTGAAAGACGGTCGTCACGCGGTTCTTGAAGCCGACCAGATACAGCAGGTGCACGGCGAGCCACAGCAGCCAGGCGATGAAACCGCCGAACCGGAACGGTCCGACGTTGGCGACGGCCTTGAACCGCGAGACGGTCGCCATGCTGCCCTTGTCGAAGTAGTCGAACGGCTTCTGCGGCGCTTGTCCACGTAGCCGCCGGCGGATCTCCTTCGCCGCATACGACGCCTGCTGCATCGCCACCTGGGCCACACCCGGGTAGTTGTTGAGGGTCATCATGTCGCCGATGACGAACACCTCGGGATGGTTGGGCAGGGTGCAGTCGGGACGTACGGCGATGCGGCCGGAGCGATCGATTTCGGCGCCGGACTGGCTCGCCAGCGTCTTGCCGAGAGCTGAAGCACGAACACCCGCAGCCCACACGATCGTGCGGGTGTCGATGCGGTTGCGCTTGGCAGAGCTGTCCTCGACGGTGATGCCGCGGTCGTCGACATCGACGACCTTCTCGTCGAGCCACACCTCGACGCCAAGGTGTTGTAGTTGGTCGGCAGCGCCGGCAGCGAGCTTCGTGCCGAAATTGCCCAGCACCGCGTCCGCCGCATCGACGAGCACGATCCGCGCGGTGCGCGAACTGATCGCGCGGTAGTCACGCTTGAGTGTGCGGTGGGCGAGTTCGGCGATCTGGCCGGCCATCTCGACGCCGGTGGCGCCCGCGCCGACGACGACGAAGGTGAGCCAGTCACGTGCGGACTGCTCGTCGTTCTTGTCGGCCGCGAGCTCGGCGAACTCGAACGCCGAGAGAATTCGTCCGCGCAACTCAAGAGCGTCGTCGATCGACTTCAGGCCGGGAGCAAACGTCTCGAAACGGTCGTTGCCGAAGTAGGAGGTCTGCGCGCCGGCCGCGACGATCAGCGAGTCATAGGGCGTGATCGTCCGGTCAGTTCCTACATAGGAGGTGACCGTGCGTCCTGACAGATCGATGTCCTCGACGTCGCCGAGCACGACCGAAACGTTGTGCTGGCGGTGCAGAATCTCGCGCGTCGCCGGCGCGATCTCGCCCTCGGACAGGATCCCCGTCGCGACTTGGTAGAGCAGCGGCTGGAACAGGTGGTGCGTAGTGCGGCTGATGAGCGTCACATCGACATTGGCGCGTCGCAGCTTCTTCGCAGCCATCAGCCCGCCGAAACCTGAGCCGATCACGACGACACGATGGCGCCCCGTGGAGATCATGGTTGTCTCCTTTCACCTGCTGGAACACCTACCCAGCGGCTGTTATTCGCGATCTGCCCTGTGACCACCGCCAAATTCTGCCGCGCGGAACGGGGTGATGCAGTTGGCGTCGTAGTCTTCGACGATTTCGATGGTCCATCGATCCGCGATGACGTTGTGTCCGGTCATGACGGACCCGATCACGGCTCGGCCGTGTTGCCGGGCCACGTACCGGTCGCACGTTCGAACCCGGTGGCGCCGGCCCGGTCGACGAGGGCCTTGACCGTTGCGAACACCGCACCTTGCAGCGCCGCCGCAGCAAGTACTTCGCCCCAGCTACGCTCGCGGTCCTTCGCGTCCGGTGCGTCGTCCTCGCCGGCGACGGCGCGCCACACCTGCTTGAACAGTGCGCTGGCAACAAGGCCGCCGAGAACGCTGAACAGCAAGCCGATCGGCTGATACAGCGCCTTCATCGATTCGCCCGCTTGCGCCGGATCACGATCAGGACAACGGTCGCAACGGCGAGCCCGGCGACGATCTTGCTGCGGTGCGGCTTGGCTTTGACCGCGACCTGATGGACCGCCGGGCCTGCCTTTGCGGCTGCGGTGTCGAGCGCCTGTTGAACCGGTTGCGGCGCGGACTGTTTCGCGCGCGCGGCACGTCTGCGCCACCTTCTCCTTCGCGTCCGCGACCCTGTCGGCGGCGTGCTGTTTGACGTCGAGCTTGTCGGTGAGCGCGTTGACGGTCTCGGCGAGTTCGGCGCGGGTCTCGGCAATCTCGGCCCGGACCGCTTCGGCCTCGTCCGAGTCGTTGTGCTGCGCGTCTGTCATGAGTTGCCTCTGGGGTTGAGTGTCTGGGCGTCCTGCTTCAGTCCGGCGATGGCCTCCTGCGGTAAGGGCGGAGTGGCCGACGAGATCTCGCGCTTGCCGATCAACGCGGCCGCACCGGCGATCACGAAGAGCGCGACGCCGACGATGAGCGCCGCCGCCCAGCCCGGCAGCGGATTGGCCAGCGCGAGGACTGCGGCCGCGACCAGACAGGCGAGCCCGTACAGCGCGAACATCCCGGCGCCGCCGAACAAGCCGGCTCCCGCGCCGGCGCGTTTGCCCTTTGCTGTGAGTTCCAGTTGCGCGAGCCGGAGTTCGTCGCGAATCAGGCGCGATGTCTGCTCTGACAGTTGGGATACCAGGTCGCCGGTCGACGGCTGATCCCCGCTCAAATTTCCGGCCGTGTGTTGTCCAGCCATATACGTCCCCACAGTCGACAGTTGCACTCTGTGGGTTCAGAGTTCGATGCCACTAACGGTGCCTTACCCGCCCGTCACGGCTGCCTATCGACGACGCTGTCGTCCAGGTGATCACACAGGTCAGCGGGATCGCGCCAGGTTTCGATCGCGCCGGCCTCACGCAGTTCGCGTGCGGGCGTCCCGCCACAGGCCACGGCGACGAAAGCGATGCCCGCCTTGCCGGCTGCTTCGGCGTCCCACACCGAATCGCCGACGAACACGGCAGAGCCGGGATCGAGGCCGGACTGATCGAGGGCGGCGGTAAGGATGTCCGGGTCGGGTTTGCCGCTCCCGGCATCGGCGGAGCTGGTGGCGACGTCGATGACGTCGTCGGCGTCGAGTGCCTGTCTGAGTGCCGCGAGTTCGTCGGTCGATGCCGACGACGCAAGCACGATCTTGTGCCCGCGTTGCGCACAGGCTCGCAACAGGTCGGCGGCGCCGTCGAACGCGCACAACCGGCCCCAGTACTGCCGGTACAGCGCTAGGTGAGCGGTGACGATCTGCTCGTCGTCGCTCGTGTCGCGGTCGGGCAGCAGGTAGTCGAGCAGCTCCGTCGAGCCCATCCCGATCGTGTGGTGGACGCTCGCCATCGGCACGATGTGCCCGGCAGTCGCCAGCGCGTCGGCCCAGCACACGGTGTGGATGAACGTCGTGTCGACGAGCGTGCCGTCGACATCGAAGATCACGCCGGTGGGCATCTCAGCCCCGCAGCGCGGGCAATAGTTCGTGCTCGGCCCACTCGAGGAAGGCGGGCTGTGTGTCGCCGCCGACCTGCACGACGGCCACATCGGTGAAGCCCGCCTTCTCGAACGCGCGCACCGCGTCCACATGGGCGTCGACGTTCGGGCCGCATGGGATCGATTCGGCGACATCCTCGGGACGCACGAACTGGCTCGCGCCGGCAAAGGCCGCGGTTCCGGGCAGCTCGGCGTTCACCTTCCACCCGCTGCCGAACCATCGGAACTGGTCGTGTGCCCGCTTGACGGCCGCGTCCTCCGAGGGATCCCAGCAGATCGGCACCTGGCCGATGCGGCGTTTGCCGCGTCCACCACGTTCGTCGAACTGGCGCACCAGGTCGGCGTCGGGCTCGACGGCGATCATGGCGTCGGCGAGTTCGCCGGCGAGCTGCGCCGACTGCGCCCCCGAAATGGCCAGCGCCAACGGCGGTGGTTGGTCGGCGACGTCCCACAGTTTTGCGCTGTCGACGCGGAAGTGATCGCCGTCGAAGTTGACGTACTCGCCGCGGAACAGCTCGCGGATGATCTGCACCGCCTCGTCGAACATCGCGTGCCGTACGTTGGCCGACGGCCATCCGTGCCCGACGACGTGCTCGTTGAGATTCTCGCCCGCGCCCAGGCCGAGCAGGAACCGGCCGTTGCTCAGCAAGCCGACAGTCGCGGCTTGCTGGGCGACGACCGCGGGGTGGTACCGCATGATCGGGCAGGTGACATAGGTCATCAACTCGACCCGCTCGGTCGCCTGCGCAACGGCGCCGAGGGTCGCCCATGCGTTCGGTGCGTGCCCTTGGCTGTCGAGCCACGGGGAGTAGTGGTCACTCATCACTTCGAAGTCAAAGCCTGCGTGTTCGGCGGTCTGGGCGTCGCGGACGAGTTCGCGCGGGCCGGATTGTTCGGTCATCAGGGTGTAGCCGTACTTCGTCATACCAACTGGCTACCCGCGTTCGCGCACGTGATCGCGGTTCGGCTGCGAAGTTTCAGAAAATCCCAGCCGGGTAGGCCAATACCGAGCGGACGCGCTGGACAGCAGTGGATCGACCGACTCCCAATCTTGTTTCGCCGCAGCACGCGAGTGCGCCGTGCTCGGCGACGGAGGTAACCACCATGACCGCAGTTCTGAACGGAAAACGCATCGCTTTCCTCGTCGCGAACGTCGGCGTCGAGCAGGTCGAGCTGACCAGTCCGTGGGAGCACGTGCAGGAAGCCGGTGGCCAACCGGTGCTCATCGCCGTGGAGAAGTCCGAGGTGCAGGCGATGAACGGCGACATCGAAAAGGGAGACACCTTCGAGCCCGATCTCGCCGTGGCCGATGCCGATGCCGATGACTTCGACGCCCTCGTTCTGCCCGGCGGAGTGGCCAACCCTGACAAGTTGCGGACGGACAGCGACGCGGTCGCGTTCGTCAAGTCGTTCGCGTCCGCAGGCAAGCCGATCGCCGCAATCTGCCACGGTCCGTGGACGCTCGTCGAGGCGGGTGTCGTCGAAGGCAAGACCTTGACGAGCTGGCCGAGCCTGCAGACCGACATCCGCAATGCGGGTGGGACCTGGCAGGACAGCGAAGTCGTGACGTCCGACGCGAGCGGATACCCGCTCATCACGAGCCGCAAGCCTGACGACCTCAGCGCGTTCAACGACGCGCTCACCGATGTGTTCAGCAAGTAACCGGAGGTAGCAATGACAACCATCACCAAGTCCGTCGACGTTGACGTCCCGATCGCGACCGCATACAACCAGTGGACGCAGTTCGAGACCTTCCCCGAGTTCATGGGTGGCGTTGACAAGATCGAGCAACGCGACGATCGCAACCTGGTCTGGCACGTGAACCTGGCCGGCGTGAAGCGCAGTTTCGATGCACAGATCACCGAGCAGCATCCGGAAGAGCGCGTCGCCTGGAAGAGCGTCGACGGCGTCACTCACGCCGGCGTGGTGACGTTCCACAAGCTCAGCGACGCCAGCACTCGTGTGACGGTGCAGATCGATTGGGAGCCTGACGGAGCGCTGGAGAAGGTCGCGTCCGCCGTCAATGTCGACGACCACCAAGTGGCCAACGACCTCGATCGATTCAAGAAGTTCATCGAAAGTCGCGGCAACGAGAGCGGCGCGTGGCGCGGCGACGTGGCGCGCGACGACTGATGGTTACGCGAGGCCGAAGCTGATGTCGGATCTGCTCGGCATCTATCTCAACGATCACCTGGCCGGCGCGGCGGGCGGCGTCGCGCTGGCCCGGCGCGTCGCCGGCTCCCGGACCGGATCGGTCGGCGAGCAGACCGAGCGGCTTGCGCAACAGATCGCCGAGGATCGCGACTCGCTCGTTGCGATCATCGCCCGGCTCGGCCTGCGGCGGACGTTCTACAAAGAGCCGTTCGCCGTAGTTGCGGAGCGGGTGGGGCGGTTCAAGAGCAACGGCACCGTGGTGCGTCGGTCGCCGCTGTCGGACATCGTCGAATACGAGATGTTGGCGCTGGGCATCACCGGCAAACGGGCCGGCTGGCAGGCATTGCGCGAGCTGGCGCCGTCGCGAGCGGGACTGGACAGTGCTGAGCTCGACGTGCTGATCGAGCGTGCCGAAGAACAACTCGAGCTGGTGCAGCAGCTGCGCCTTGCTGCTGTCGGCAGCACCCTTGGCGGCTGACAGTCGAACCCTGCCGAGCGCCTCGTCGGACGTCAGGTACACAATTTGGGTTGGCTCGACAGCAGCCATTTTTTCGTTCTTGACTGCGAGCAAGCAAATGAACCCCCAAAGCGCCGCGGCGGCAGCCGAGCCTGCCGCCGAACAAGTCGGCACGCCGACCATTGACGGCTCCTCGCTGTCCGCGGTCGACGTCGAACGCACGGCTGAGAAGGTTGCGGTGCACCGCGAGGCGGTCCGCCGCGCTGTTTATGCCGTGGCCGACCGAGCGAGTGACGCGGCGGAGTGCCGCTACTTCCTCGACATGATCGGTATCGACCTCGCGAGCGTTCGCGCAGCCCGCGAGTCGCGCTCCGCGTCGTAGTCAGGGGGCGCAGGCGTCCAGCAGTCGGTGGCGCGCGAAATCGAGCGCGACGTCCCGAGCCACGCCCCGGCGTCGGTAGGCCGCCAGCACCGAGATCAGGATTCGTTCCGGGACGTCGGGGAACTCCGCTGCGAGTTGGTCGACCGACCGGACGTCGACAAGCGGATCGTGGAGTGCAACTGCGCCGCGCATGGCGGACCTCCAACCCGGACGACCTCAGTCGATCGATGAATCGAACCGACACGGGGTGAAGTCATCTCGTACTCAGGTGAACGAGCCATGGCGTCCACCCGATACGCGCCGGAGAAAAGTCCTGGCTCGAGTTGCAGCTGACTTCACGTCAAGCTAACGTCTTCCTTGGAAGATGTTTCCCCGAGCGGGGGTTCGGGGAAGCGCAACCGGCCGGTCATCGAGTTCCGCAGTGGTTGTGGGGGCCACTTCGCTGGAGCCTGCCGGCCACGGCTGACCAGGACGGGCGCGACCCGAGCGGGGGTTTGGGTCGCGCTCGTCCGGTCTTGCCGGTGGACGACGCCGACCGCCGAGCCAGCAGCCCAGCGCCAGGCCCGCCGTGGACGAGCTCGATGCGATCGCGACCCAGGCCGAAAGCACGATGCCGATGCCGACCGAGCCGTAGGCGCGGTAGGCCGGGATGATCTGGCCCGAGATCAGATGCCGACCGGCCACGACCACGATCGCAATGCCGAGCGTGCTCAGCATGGTCGGCAGCCACAGCCGGCGCCATTGCACCCGGCCGGCGAGGAGCAGCCGCTGCGTCCACCACATGAACGCCGCGA
This sequence comes from uncultured Actinomycetota bacterium, assembly GCA_963754285.1. Taxonomy (GTDB): domain Bacteria; phylum Actinomycetota; class Actinomycetes; order Mycobacteriales; family Jatrophihabitantaceae; genus RYN-133. The sequence continues at coordinate 105,769 of CAVWFN010000006.1, read as the reverse complement.
TGACGAGCACCTGGACGCTGAATCCGAGTTCGACGATGCCGGTCGTGTGCCGACCGAGGAAGTGGCCGGCGCGGCTGAGCAGCACAACGATGCTGATCATCGCAGGCAGGGCGACGGCCCAGATGGACTGACGAAGCAGGCTGCGCAGATACGGGGCGCGCGGCATTCTCCAGATCAGCTCGAGGCCGCGTTGAAGAGTCGCCGCGAGGCTGACGCCGAAGGCGACGGCCAGGCCGAGGTTGATGAGCAGTGCCCCGAGGCTGACACGCGGTGATCCGTCGAACGCCTCGATGATTTCCTTCCGGGCGGCGGTCGAGAGTTGCAACATGTGGGTGATCCAGTTGGCGAACGATATTCCGGTGACACGCTTGCCGACGGCGGCCAGCGCGATCGCCAGCGGCGCGGTGCAGAGCAGCTGCTGCGCGCTGATGGCGAGGATGTGAGCGCCGAGGTCCTTCTCGCGAGCCTCGTTCATGTGCCGCCCGAGACGGCTCTCGTTCCACTTCTGGATCAACCCGCGGCGCACCGGTTGCGTTGCGGATGGCGTCATGAAGTTGTTCCTCTGCTGTTGTCGGACCGGGGGATGTTGTCCGAGGAGCATTCTTCCCTCTGGTGTCGGCACTTATTCGCAGCGACGGCACGATCCGCGCGGCAGCACAACCGCGATGTCGGAAGCGTCGGCTACGTTGGCTAGAGGTGGAGCAACCGCCTTCAGCTCGACAACTCAAGGATCATCGTGTTCCGATCCGCCCATTCATGCTCGGCTTCGACCTGAAGTCCGGCCCCACCTGGCTCTCCGACCTCGTCGAACGCGCAGTTTCGGCCGGTGAGGACATCCCCACCGCGCTGGCCCTCGCACGTGAGTTCGGCGTGCGGCTCGCGCTTCCCGGCTCAGGCCGGACACTCGAGCGATGGAGCGTCCTCGCCCGGATCGCCGAGGTGAACCTCACGGTCGCGCGGGTGTTCGAGGCACACACCGACGCGCTCGCGATCCTCGCCGAGGCCGGGGCAGTGACCGAGCCTGACCGAAGCTGGGGTGTCTACGCGGCCGAGGCGCCGGGCAGCGCCGTGCATGCGGAACAGCGTGACGGATCCACCACCCTCACCGGCGTCAAGCCATGGTGCTCCCTCGGTGGCGACGTCGACCGCGCCCTGGTCACCGCCCACGTCGGCGAGGATCGCGGGCTCTACCAGGTCGATCTGACCCAGCCACAGGTACGGGCTCACCCTCCTGAGCAGTGGGTTGCCCGCGGGCTGCGCACCGTCGTGAGCGTGCCGATCGAGTTCGACCACGCGCCCGCGTCGCCGGTCGGCGAGCCCGGCTGGTACTTGCGACGCGACGGATTCGCCTGGGGCGGCATCGGCGTCGCGGCGTGCTGGTACGGCGCGAGCGTCGGCCTCGCCGCCGCAGTGTTCCGGTCGGCGGCGAGACGATCCGGTGAGTTGGCCGCACTGCATGCAGGCATCGTCGACGTCGCGCTCCATGCTGCGGGCGCGGTGCTGCGCGACGCGGCGCACGCGATCGACTCAGGGACGGTCGACGACCCCGAGCTGCTCGCGATGCGAGCGCGCACCGTGGTCGCCGAAGCGGCCGAGCGCGTCCTGCACCAGACCGGACGCGCGCTCGGCCCGGCGCCGCTCGGGTTCGACGCCGATCACGCCGCGCGGGTCGCCGACCTGACGATCTACGTCCGGCAGCACCACGGCGAACGAGATCTTGCCGCGATCGGCGAACGGATCACCCGCTCATGAGCGCGTTCCGCCACAGCGAAGACGGCCCGCCGGACGGCGAGTGGCTCAGCGGGCGACTGGCCGAATGCGCGTGGCTCGATGTGCCGGGGGCGGGGGACCACCTGCTCGTGCTCGCCGCGCACCCCGACGACGAGACGCTCGGCGCTGGTGGTCTCATCGCCGCTGCCGTGCGACGCGACGCCCGGGTCACGATCGTCGTCGCCACCGACGGCGACGCCTCGCACCCGGCATCGCCCACGCACACGCCGCAGATGCTGGCGAGGCGGCGGCGTATCGAAGTGCAGCAAGCAGTCGGCGAGCTCGGAGTGACTACCGAGGTGCACTTCCTCGGGCTGCCGGACGGCCGCCTCGGCGAGTTCAGCGAAGCGCTGCAGGCGCAGGTCGAGTTCTTCGCTCGCAGCGCAACTCACGTCGTGTCCACGTGGGAGCACGATCGTCATCCCGATCACGAAGCGTGCGCACGCGCTGCGACGCTCGCGGCGGGCCGCCATCAATTGCAGTGCTGGCAATACCCGATCTGGGCGTGGCACTGGGGCGATCCGGCCTCGAACGGCACACTGCCGTGGGCATCGACGCGTCTCGTCGCGATTGCGCCCGCCGAACAAGCCACCAAGCGGCGCGCGATCGCCGCGCACGTGAGCCAACACAGCGCACTGTCGGGCCGTCCCGGTGACGAAGCGATCCTCGACCCCGGCATGGTCGCGCACTTCGACCGCCCGTTCGAGACCTTCGTCGTGGTCGAGGCCGATGACGTGACCACCCCCGGATTCTTCGATCGGCTCTATTCCCGCGAGGACGATCCGTGGGGCCTGGACACCCGCTTCTACGAGGTGCGCAAGCGGTCGCTGCTGATCGACGCGCTGCCGCGCCCACGCTTCGGGCGCGCATTCGAGCCGGGCTGCGCCACCGGTCTGATCACGACCGCGCTGGCTTCGAGGTGCGACGAGGTGATCGCCTGGGACGTCGCGCAACGCGCTCTCGACCAGACGTCGGACCGTCTCGCGCATGCGCCGAACGTCCGTGTCGAACGAGGAGCAGTGCCGGACCAGTGGCCTGACGGGAGCTTCGACCTCATCATCGTGTCCGAGCTCGGCTACTACTGCTCGGATCTCGATCGGCTTGCGAACAAGGCGTGGAGCAGCCTTACCGCAAATGGCACCCTCGTCGCCTGCCACTGGCGTCACCCCGCCGCGCTGCACCCGCACACGGCGGAGACTGTGCACGACGTCCTCGGTCGAGGGCACACGCCGGTAGTAGCGCACGTCGAGGCGGACTTTCTGCTGCACGTGTGGACCGGAACCGGCCAGTCAGTCGCGGTCGAGACCGGCATTGTCGCGGGCGGCGGCGAGTGATCCGCGACGTCGTCGTGACGATCCCGGCCGCGGACGAGCAGGACGAGATCGGCGATTGCTTGACGTCCGTCGACCTGGCCCTTGCCGAGTTGCACGCGCGCACGTCGCTGCGCGGGCACGTCGTCGTCGCCCTCGACGACTGCCGCGACGGCACGGCCGCGATCGTCGCCGGCTTCCCCCATGTGCATGCGATCGAGTGCCGCGCCCGGCGAGTCGGGGCGGCGCGCCGCGCAGCGTCCGCGTATGCGCTGCGCACCTTTGGCCCGGTCGATCAGCTGTGGCTGGCGAGTACTGACGCCGATTGCCGCGTGCCGGCTACGTGGCTCACCCAGCACGCAGCAATCGCCGCGGGCGGCAGCGATCTCGTGCTCGGCACGCTGCGGCCCGCGCCGGGACTGTCGGCGCAGGTCGAACAGGCGTGGTACGCACGCCACGACCTTGCGGACGGGCACCCGCACGTGCACGGGGCGAACATCGGGATCTCGGGAGCGGCCTACGTCCGCATCGGCGGCTGGGCCGATCTCGCGGTGCACGAGGACGCCGATCTCGTCGAGCGCGCGATCGCCGCCGGCCTGGTCATCACGCGCAGTGGTGCGAGCCCGGTCGTGACGAGCGCGCGGCTGGCCGGACGCGCCCCGCAGGGTTTCGCGACTTATCTGCACGGGTTGCGTGACGAGGTGGCTGAGGCCGGCTAGCGGGCCGGCCGGGGGACGAACGTGTCGTGTGCCATCGCGCCGATCGTCCGGACGGCCAGGTAGCCGATGAACGCGGTGATCGCGGCGAGCAACAGGTAGGTCCATGCGGTCTGGCCGGCGACGTGCTCGGCGGCCAGCCATGCCACGGCGTTGCCGGCCGTGGCGGCGTACGGGAACGAGAACGACCACCAGCCCGGCCCGAACGGCGCGGTGCGGTAGGCCGGGATCAGGCTGATCTGGACGATGACCATCAGCACGGCGTAACCGGCCAGCCCCAACGCGAGGTTGTCGACATGGGTGCCGTTGATCGCGAACCATGCGTTGCCTGCGACGACGGGGGGTGCGACCAGGATCGCCATCGTGGGGAGCAACGGCTTGGGTAGGCGCTCCTGTCCGACGAGGTGGTGCAGCAGGATCCCGCCGATCAGCACCCAGCTGATGACGCCGAATCCGAACAGCAGCCGCGCGAGGCTCGCGTAGCCGAACGTGGCCGCTTCCGCGGCGCCGACGATCGGTGCGCCGACTGACGGTAGGTAGTAGCCCGGGTGCCAGTGCGTGGACGGAGCGTCGTCGAGCGCCCAGACCGCGATCAGATGCCCGGCGAGGGCGAGTGCGACCGCCAGCGAGACCGAGTAGAGGACCAACCCGGCGACGCGCGCGTGCGGCTCCAGTCCACCGGCCAGCAACATGCCGACGATGGCAGGGACGCTGACGAACGGGCCGAAGACGTGGTCGGACAGCTCGGTGCGCCACCGGTCCCCGACGAGCAGCGAGCGCAGGTAGAACCCCAGCGTTGCCAGCCAGACCGCGCCGTCGATCACCCACAGCGCGCCCGCGACTGCTGCTGGTGCAGGAGTCAATCTGGCCGCCGTCGTCCAGGTCTGGGCGAGACCGGCGATCCCGAAGCTGATCGCGAACAGGTTCGGGGTGATCCGGCGGCGTGTCGGTGCGGCGACCGACCGCTCGGGCGCCGTCGCTGCAGGTTGCGTCGTGAGCCGTGAGAGGAGTGCGCTGGTCATGCCCCTACGGTGCGCGGAACAGCGTGCGCCCGGTAGTGGTGTCGCGCTTGTCGAGCTACAACTCAGCTTGGTAACTGGTGATGTGTCCGATCAGGTCGCGGGCGGCGCCGGCGGGCGGCTGACGGTCGCCCTGCCACACGGCGCGCAGGCTGCGGCGCAGATCGAGCTCCGCGACCGGAATGCGGGCCAGTTGGCCGCGGCTGATGTCGTCGCGAACGGTGAGCGAGCTCAGCACCGCCGGACCGGCGCCCGCGGCGACGGCGGCGCGGATAGCCGTAGCTGTCGAAAGCGAGATGGCCGGTTCGGCTGCTTCGTAGGACGCGCCGAGCACCGCGCGCAGCGCCGCATCGAGCGCATCGCGGGTGCCTGAGCCGTGCTCGCGCGTCACCAGCGAGGTCGCAGCCAGTTCGCCGGCCGTCAACGGCCTCCGGCGCCGCGTCCATGCGTGATCGGGTGCGACAACAACGAACAGTTCGTCGTGCGCGACGACGCGCGTCCGCAGTGTGGACGGAACGCGCGGCCCTTCGACGAAGCCGAGGTCGGCCGACCCGTCGCGGACATGTGTCACGACGGTGTCGGTGTTGACGGCCGTCAGCTCGATCTCTGTTGCGCGTCCCGTGCGCCGTGCGCCGATCGTGCGAAACGCGACGAGCCAGCCCGGCAACAGCTGCTCGGCGACGGTCAGGCTCGCGCTCACCCGCAGCCGCTGTCGACGCACCTGCCGCAGTGAGGCGAGGCCGGCATCGAACTCGGCGGCCACGTCCAACAACCGGGCCGCCCACTCAGCGACCACGATCCCGTCGTCGGTCAGCTCTGACCCGCGCGGTCCGCGCCGCACGAGCGGGACCCCCGTTTGCGCTTCGATGGACCGAATTCGTGCCGAGATCGCCTGCTGGCTGACCCCGACCTCCGCGGCGGCGGCGTTGAAGCTGCCGGCGTGCGCGACGGCGAGCAGCACCTCGATCGCGGACAGTTCGGGCACGTGCCCGCTCAACGGCATGTGCGCATCGTAGCGACGCAGCTACAAAGCTGTCTTGTATATGGCCAGGCCCGACCCGGCGTTCCGGCTGATCGCGCACACGAGCGCGCCGCTGACATCGCGCAGCTCAAGGGCAGCCGGTCAAGGCGATCCCGCAATTCGTGCAGGTCGACTTCGCCGAGCGGGCTGCCAAGTCGATGCAACCAAAGGTTGCGTAACAAGGATGGCATCGAGTACGGTTCATGCAACCAAAGGTTGCGAGAGGACGTACGACATGGAGCACGGCAGCATCCAGCGGGAACTGCGTATCGATGCCACGCCCGACGTGGTGTTCGACGTGGTCAGCAGCCCGGAGCACATCGCCGATTGGTGGTCTGCAGACACGAGCATCGACGCCACGCCCGGCAGTACCGGCGAACTCGTATGGACCGACGCTGAGACGGGTCGCTGCGACGTCGCCCGCATCGAAGTCGCCGATGCCCAGCCGCCGCGCCTGTTCTCCTTCCGCTGGACCCACGATGCAGACGGCCCGCTGCATGCGTCCAACTCGATGCTCGTCACCTTCGAGCTGACACCGGACGAGGGCGGCACCGTGTTGCGGATGACCGAGACCGGCTTCCGCGAGCAAGGGTGGGAAGCCGCCGTGCTCGAAGCGCGATACAACGATCACGTGCAGGGCTGGGCCTTCTACCTGCCGCGCTTGAAGGCACGCGCCGAAAGCCGACCGAGATGACCGCGGGGACGACGGCGGTCGACGACACGCTGTGGTCGGCGCTCGGCGACCCGACCCGGCGACGCATCCTCGACCGCCTGCTCGCCGAGGGGCCCGCGACAGCTACCTCGCTGAGCACCGACCTCCCGGTCACGCGACAAGCGGTTGCCAAACACCTCACCGTGCTCGATCGAGCCGGGCTCGTCCACGGCGCACCCGCCGGACGCGAGGTGCGCTACCAACTCGACGACGCACAGTTCGCCCGCGCCGTCGCCCAACTCGCCGCGGTCGGCTCCGCGTGGGACGCGCGGATGCGTCGCATCAAGCGGATCGCCGAGGCGGTCGAGAAGAAGAAGACACCGAGATAAGGAGACGAAAGAAATGGTCGACATCCTGCATCGCATCGCAGCCAAGGACGTCGCGCCCAGCGCAGTGTTCGACGCCGTCGCAACCCGCGACGGGGTCGCATCGTGGTGGATCGGCGGCACGAGCGGCGACGACGCCGTCGGCGGAACGCTGCGCTTCGGCGAAGGCATCGCCGCCGAGGTCGTCGAGAAGCGTCCCGACGAGCGGGTCAGCTGGCGCGTGACCGAGGGCCCCGACGAATGGCTCGGCACGCAAATCGACTTCGACATCAAGCAGGACGGTAACTACACGGTCGTCCTGTTCAAGCACACCGGCTGGGCCGAGCCGATCGAGTTCATGCACCACTGCAGCACCAAGTGGGGCGTGTTCATGGTCAGCCTCAAGCAGCTGCTCGAGACCGGCACAGGCGCGCCGACGCCCAACGACGTGCACATCGACAACTGGAGCTGACGTCCTCGGCGGCTACCCGCGGGGGAGCGTTGCCCGGAATCGGCAGCCGCACCGGGTGTTGACCACGCCGACGCTGCCGTGATGAGCCTCGATGATGCCGCGGGTGATCGCCAGGCCGAGGCCTGCTCCGCCGGTGCGTGAGTCGGCCGGACGGTCGGGAGCGCCGCGGTAGCCCAGATCGAAAACGCGAGGAAGCACTTCGAGGTCGATACCGCCGCACTCGTCGTCGACGTCGACGACGACCTCGGCTGGCTCGAGGCTGACACGAACGTCGACCCGGCCGCCGTCGCCGGTGTGCCGGATGGCGTTCGCGACCAGGTTGGTCACCGCCCGGTCGAGGATCGCCGCGTCGCCTCGCACGACGGTGGGTCCGGCCGCGCGGTGGCCGGTCAGTTGCACTCCGCTTGCTTCGGCCAGCGGCGCCAAGGTCGTCACGACATCGTCGACGACCTCGGCCACGACGACCCGTTCGCTCAACGGGCCGAGCGAGCCGGCCTGGATGCGCGAGAGGTCGAACAGGTCGTCGACCATGCCGCCGAGACGGTCGACGGCCGCGCCGATCTGCTTGTAGTAGGTGCCCGGGTCGTCGGGCACGCCGTCCTCGAGCGCCTCGGCCATCGCGCGCAGTCCCGCGAGCGGCGTGCGCAGGTCGTGGCTCATCCACGCGACCAGCTCGCGTCGCGACCGCTCGAGCGCCTGCTCGCGCTCGCGCGACTCGCTCAACTCGACGACGGTGGCGCGCAACACCTCGTGCTGCTTGCTGATGCGGCGCGCGGCGGCCACCGCGGCTACCGCCGTGAGCAACCCTGCGGCGACGGAGACCACGAGGACGGCGGTCTCGTGGCCCATCGGCACGAGCATCGAACGGACGGCGCCGAGCATCGCGCCGGCCGACGCCGCGGTACAGGTGAGTGTGAGGGACAGCAGCAGCGCGCCAACCGAGCGGCGCCGCAGCGGCCAGGTCACGGCCCAGACGAGCGCGGCTGCCACGGCGGCCCACAGGATCGACATCATGATGTCGTTCACGACGCCGCCTCAGGTGGTTCGAGGAGGTAGCCGACGCCCCACACCGTGCGGATCAGGGTCGGTTGCGCCGGGTCGTCCTCGATCTTCTCGCGCAGTCGTCGTACGTGGACGGTCACGGTCGACGTGTCGCCGAAGGTCCAACCCCAGACTTCGTGCATGAGCTGATCGCGCGAGAACGCCGTGTTCGGGTGGCCGAGTAGGTAGGCGAGCAGGTCGAATTCGCGCACAGTCAGGCTGAGCGCGACACCGTCGCGATAGGCCCGCCGCGCCGGCTCATCGAGCTCGATCCGCCCGGCCCGCAGCCGCTCACCGCCGGGCGCGCCCGGCCCTGTGCGCTGCACGCGACGCAGCACCGAGTCGACCCGTAGCATCAGTTCGCGGGGCGAGAACGGCTTGGTGACGTAATCATCGGCACCCAGCTCGAGGCCGGCGATGCGATCCTCGGCCTCGCCGAGAGCGGTCAGCATGACGATCGGGAGGTTCGGCCAGCTCAGCCGAGCACGCCGGCAGACCTCCAACCCGTCCATCGCGGGCAGCATGATGTCGAGGATCATCAGGTCGATCGGATCCGACATCAAGACACGCAGCGCGCTCTCGCCGTCACCCACGCGACGCGCATGATGCCCTGCCCGCTCAAGATAATCGGCGACGACCGATCCGAGCGTGTCGTCGTCGTCGACGACCAGCACGCATGGCATGCGTTCCACTGTATGGCTCATTTCGGCTCGGCATCATCGCAACGTCGTCCGCGCGCGACGTCGTGGGCCACGTGGACGGCGTAGAGGGCAAGAGACAACGCGGCAACGATCCCTACGATGATCGTCAGGTTTCCTGCGTAGTTGCGTCGGAGAATCGCTTTGACCGACGGTTGCGAGCCGCGCCGTGCGATCAGCGGCAGCGCGATCACCGTGACACATCCGGCGACGATCAGCCCGGCCTGCAGATAGCGACGGGCTCGTGGTGGGACGCGAGCGACGACAGCGCCGACGCCGATCACGAGCGGTGAGAGCACACCGTCGTGGATAACGACCGCAGCGATCATCCAGCTCGCGAGCAGCAACACGCTGGTGATCGGGACCTGGGTCAGCAGCCGGAACGCCCCGAACAGGCCGAGGGCGATTCCCGCGGTACACAGCGCGATCCGCCAGCGCCGCATGTCAGCTCACCTCGATCCGGCTGAGCCACTTGGTGTTCAACACACCTGGCCGGTTCGGTGCGATGAGCCGCAGTGGATAGCCGTGGTCGATGTCGAGCCGCTCGCCGTTGAGATGGGTCGCGAGCAGCGCCACGGACACCTGTGGCCCTTCCAGATCGCTCTGGCTGTACTGACTGCCGGTTTCGAGTGACGCGAAATGCACGTGGGAGTCGGCTGTCCCGCCGGCACGTTCGACGAGATCGAGCACGGGGATGCCGCGCCAGCGGGCACCGACGCTCCAGCCTTCGACGCACGTGATCGGCAGGTCGCTCTCGGCCCGGGCCAGCGCCGCGAGATCGTCGACGGTGAGGTCGAAGGGGCGCGGACCGACGACGTGCAGCCGCCACGTCGGCGAGGTCGCTGCCGCGATCACACCGGCCTGGGTCGCGGTCTTGTTCACCGGCACGCCCTGCGGGCCCTTGTCGGCTTGCCTCGTCGCGAGCAGCCCGATGGGTGACAACGGAGTGACCGTCTGGCCGATCGTGGTTACGACGACCGTTCCGATGCCTGCGCCGGTGGCAAGCAGCAGACCGCGGCGGCTGATGGCACGGGTCGGCGGCGGAGCGACATCGCCGGCATTGCTGTGCGCTCGGGGATTCTCACTCCACGGGATCTCGGTCAGCACGTCGGCGTCGCGCAGCTTCGCGGCGAGGCCGTACTTGATGTCGGGCAGCTTGATCCCGATGTGCAGCAGCACCGAGCCGATGACGACGTACGCGAGGAAGCGGTGCACGGGCAGGAAGCCCCACGGCCACGGATACCAGTCGAGCGTGTTCAAGAACCCGGTGAAGACCTGGACGAGGGCCGAGGACACCAGCACGAACACGGAGAACCGCTCCGCTGCATGCCGCATCGAACGCACCGGCGGCCAGCGGAACAGGTTGGGGTAGACCGACCAGAGCTTGACGAGCAGCAGCGGGATGCTCGCCACGCCGGTCGCGACGTGGACGCCCTGCGTCACCCGGTAGAACCAGACCGGGCTCGCAGGCTCGGGCAGCCACGTCCACGGGTGGTACTGGTAGTGGCTCAGCAGCCCGGTGACGAAGCAGATCCCGAAGCAGATGCCCAGCACCCGTCCGAGCCGAGCGGTGACTGCGGTCGAGCGCAGCGGGCTGGTGAAGTGCGGCCAGCGGTCAGGACGGGCTCTCACGGCAGGGACCCCGACCGCAGTTCTGCGAAGCGACGGCCACCCCGCGTCCAGTCGTCGACGACATCCAGACCGCATCTGCGGGCGCTGGCGCGCAGCGCGCGGAGGCCGACGAAACACCACCGGAACGGCGGCCCGAGCGGAAGGTCGCCGATCGCGAACCGGACGGCTGCCGACTCATCGACCGCGTCGTCGGGATCGACCTCGACGAGCGCTCGGCCGCCCGGCGCGAGCAGCACCCGCACCCGCTCCACCAGTGCGTCGAGGTCACCACCGATGCCGATGTTGCCGTCGAGCAACATCACCGTCGCCCATCGCCCTTCACCCGGCAGCCGGTCGAAGACGTTGCGCTGCAGCGCATTCATGCCTCGACCGCGCGTCAACGTCACGGCGCGCTCGGCGATGTCGATGCCGAGTGCGAACCGCCCGTGCTCGGTCAGGGCGGCGACGATGCGGCCCGGGCCGCACCCGACGTCGAGCGCCGGCGCCCCGGCGCGGGCGATCACTTCGAGATCGGTCCGGTCGGCCGGTGAGAGCCACCGGGCGACATCGAGGGTGACGGTGCGACCGTCTCCGTGGCGGAGCTGCAAAGGCACGCCGGTCGTCAGCGATCGCTCGTACGGGGCGAGTGCACCGATCTCCATCAGGCGGCTCCGGCACGAAGCTCGGTGAACACCTCGGCGAAGCACGTGTGCGGTGCCCGACGGGCGACCTCGACCGCGTCGGCGATCGTGTCGACGTCGATGAGTTCGTCGAGCATCTGGACCGAGAGCCCGAGTGAGCGCAGCCGTGCGAGTTGGTCGGCGCACGTGTGCTCGGTCGACATGGGAACGCCGAGCAGGGCAGCCGGCGCGAGCTCCGGGTTGCGCAGGCCGATCGTCCAATACCCGCCGTCGGCGGTAGGGCCCAGACAGGCGTCGAACCGTTCGGCATCGAACTTGTCGAGCAACCGGGCGTCGAGTTGCGGGGTGTCCATGCCGACGACCATCGCCGGGCCCTCGGCGGCGACGAGCGCGCCGGCGAGGCGGACGTCGAGACCGCCAGGTCGTTGGCGGTGATACCTCCACCCCGGCGGCAGCCATCCGGTCACGTCACCGTCGAAGCAGAGCATCCTGGTCGCCGCGGAGGCCGTCGCGACGGCGGCGATCGTGTCCGTCAGAGCTGCCGCAGCAAGAGCGGCCGCGTCGTCAGGCGTCAGCGGCGGGCACAGCCGGGTCTTGACCCGCCCGGGCACGGGCCGCTTCGCAATGACGATGTGGGTACCGATCACGTTGTCGGTCATGAAGCAAGCACCGCCGACATGTCACGCACCGCACGCAGATAACCGCCGACCGTTCCGGTGACCTTCGAAGTCCCGATGCGCGGGTGATAAGCAACGTCGATCTGCGCGATCTGCCAGCCGGCATCGGCCGCCCGAAGCACGGTCTCGAGCGGATAGCCCGAGCGGCGGTCGCGGACCGCCAACGAGAGCAGTGCCGAGCGCCGCGCGACGCGGACAGGACCCAGGTCGCGGACGCTGACGCCACTGCGCCGCGAGACGCGTCGGGCAAGCTCGCGGTTGGCCAGGCGGGCCGGCAGCGACCACGCCGCGCGCGAGACCGGGCGGCGTCGGGCGATGACGAGATCGGAGTGCTCGAGCGCGGCAACGAAGTCACCGATCACGCGGGGATCGATAGAGGCGTCGCAGTCGCACATCGCGACGATGTCGGCCGTGGCCGCTACGAGTCCGGCATGGCAGGCAGCGCCGTATCCCGGCACCGCACAAGGGACGACGGTTGCGCCGAGGTCGCGTGCGAGCGCTGCAGACCCGTCGCGCGAACCGTTGTCGACGACGATCGCGCTTGCCCAGCTCGGGATTCTCGAGAGAACCCAGGGAAGCGCTGCCGCCTCGTCGAGGCAAGGCAGCACGATGTCGGTCGTCGTGTGCACGGTTCCGGACGCTAGTTGCGATCGAGCGCCGCAAGCGCGGATTCGCCGAGGCGGTCATTGTTTCGTAAGCCCTCGCTTGTCGAGAAACGTCCGTGCTGCGTGTGATCGTGGAGGGGTGCGCGTATTGGTCACCGGCGGTGGCGGTTTCATCGGTTCCGAGGTGTGCCGGCAACTGGTCGCGGCGGGCCACGACGTGCACGCGCTCGACCTGCACCGGTCCCCGCTGGACGTCGAGACGGTGATCGGCGATGTGCGCGATGCCGACGCGGTGCAGCGCGCGCTTCGTGGAGTCGACGCGGTGTGCCACCTGGCCGCGAAGGTCGGCCTGGGCGTCGGCGTCAGCGACCTGCCCGACTACGCCGATGTCAACGTGTCCGGAACCGCAGTCGTCCTCGCCGAGATGGCGCTCGCGGGGGTGCGGCGCCTCGTCCTTGCCAGCTCGATGGTCGTTTACGGCGAAGGCGTCGGGCGATGCGACGAGCACGGTCGCGTCACGCCCGGACCACGAACCGCGGCCGATCTCGAGCGCGGGCGGTTCGAGGCGCCGTGCCCGACGTGTCGGGAGGCGCTCGCGCCCGACGTCGTGACCGAGAGCGCTCCGCTCGACCCCCGCAACGGCTACGCGGCCAGCAAGGTCGCCCAGGAGCAGTTCGCCGGGTCGTGGGCGCGCGCGACCGGTGGCAGCGTGAGTGCGCTTCGGTTCCACAACGTCTACGGGCCCGGGATGCCGCAGGACACGCCCTACGCAGGCGTTGCGGCGATCTTCCGGTCCGAGCTGCGCAACGGTCGGGCACCGCGGGTGTTCGAGGACGGCGGGCAGCGCCGCGACTTCGTGCATGTCCGCGACGTCGCGAGCGCGACCGCGGCAGCACTCGAACAGCACGATGCAGGGGTCATTGCCGTCAACGTCGGGTCGGGTACTCCACGCACGGTCGGCGAACTGGCGCGCGCCCTCGCGACTGTCACCGGTGGCCCGCCTCCCGTCGTCACCGGCCAGTTCCGCCTCGGGGACGTGCGGCACATCACCGCCGACTCGACGCTGCTGCGCGAGCGCTTCGCCTGGCGACCCCGGGTCGAGTTTCTCGACGGGCTCGCCGACCTCGTCGCGACCAGCAGCTGACTCACCAGCGGGTGTAGAGCAGCGTCTGGACGAGCAATGCCGAAACCAGTTGCGCGGCGAACAGGCGCCGCCGCCACCGCGTCGGCAGCAGCGCGACGCCCAGCAGCAGCCACGGCACGAACGGCAGCCAGATGCGCTCCACCTCGGCCTTGCTCAGCAGCGATGCGTCGGCCGCCGCAATGCACGCTGCGGCCGCGAGGACGAGCACCGTGACCGGACGTGATTCGAGCCGGCTGCTCGCGAGCCCACGCACCCGCGCCGCCGCCGCACCGAGCGACGGACCCAGGGCGAGTCCCGCGCTGATCGCCAGCGCGGCGAGGTCACCCCATAACCAGTAGCTCGCCGGACGGGTCGAGGCGATTCCCGCCTCGTAGCGCGCCTTGAGGGCCGGTAGGGCCTGCCACCACTCGAAGCCGCTCGCCGTGAATGCCGCGACAACTGCGGCCACGCCCACGATTGCGAAGGGGAGTGGGCGCCACGTCCGCGCTGCGACGAGCACCGCGACCGCCAACAGCGCGACCAGCGCCAACCCGTACGACAGGTACGCACACAAGCCGAGCAACAGCCCGCCGGGCACGGCCCACCCGACCCGCCGACCGCCCTGGGCCGACTCGGCTAACGCGCACAGCCCCCACGCTGCGACGGCGGTGAACACCGCGTCGGCCGACACCGCAGACCAGATCGCCGCCGGCCCGAACACGAGGAACGGCAAGGCTCGTCGCACGACACGCTCGGCCCCCAGCCGGCGCAGGGTGAGCGCCACGGCGATCGGCGTCGTCGCCGCGACGACCGTCACGGCCAGTGCGGCGGCCAGCGCACCTCCGAGATGCAGCCGCACGAGCAGCACGAAGAACAGCAGCGCGCCTGGTGGATGTCCCGCAACATGGGTCGGCCACGAGTGGGGCGAGTTCGGTCCGATGTGCGCGACGAAGTGGTGCAGCAGCGCGGCGATGCCCTGCACGTGCCGCGCCGTCACCAGATACTCGCCCGGTGTTTCGATGGTCGCTGCCAGACCAGCCCGTCCGTCGACGAGAGCAAGGGCTGTGAGCCAGGCGAATGCCGCTGCGAAGGCGGCGAGAAGGAGCGGGCGCCAGGCCAACCGGCGAGACAACGTCGGACCCCAGCGCCAGGCAGCGGCGGCGATCGCGACCGATGGCACGGTGCCCGGCCCGAAGCGCGGGCGCCACCGTGCCGTGAGCGGTGCGAACGCGTTGGCGTGCACATGCCATTGGAAGATCGCCGGGACGAGCAGGCCGGCGAGCACGAGGGCGGTGACGGCGAGCAGCCCACGTCCGGGCCAGGTGCGCACCCACGCAGACGCACGCACCATGGCGCCGACGCTAATTGCCGATCGCGACGGTCGCCGGGTTCGGCGCCGATCGGTAAGACGATCGCAAGGACCGCGCAGGAACGGGTGTACCGGACCGCAGCGATCGGGGTGACTGTTACGGCCGGCACACCCTTGTCCCTCCCGATCGGCAGGGCCGTCCGATTCCTTAGCGCGTGTGCTGAACCATCTGACTGTGCGTTTGAGACCTCCCGAGCGGGGTATGCAACCTACAGGCGTTATGAACGAATTTCGCCTCTCGATGCAGTGGGGGACCGTAGTGACAGATCAGCAAGCCAATCCGACAACGACAGACGGCGGCGTTCCGGTCGCCAGCGACGAGCATTCGCTCACAGTGGGGCCGGGCGGGCCCATCCTGCTTCAAGATCATTACCTGATCGAGCAGATGGCGAACTTCAACCGCGAGCGCATCCCGGAGCGGCAGCCGCACGCCAAGGGCGGCGGCGCGTTCGGCACCTTCGAGGTGACCGACGACGTCAGCGCGTACACCCGCGCGGCGGTGTTCTCGCCGGGCGAGCAGACCGACGTCCTCGCCCGGTTCTCGACCGTCGCCGGTGAGCGCGGCAGCCCCGACACGTGGCGTGACCCGCGCGGGTTCGCGCTGAAGTTCTACACCCGTGAGGGCAACTTCGACCTGGTCGGTAACAACACCCCGGTCTTCTTCATCAAGGACCCGATGAAGTTCCAGCACTTCATCCGTTCACAGAAGCGGCGCGCCGACAACAACCTGCGCGACCACGACATGCAGTGGGACTTCTGGACGCTGTCGCCGGAGTCGGCGCACCAGGTGACCTGGCTGATGGGTGACCGCGGGATTCCGCGCACGTGGCGACACATGAACGGGTACGGCAGCCACACCTACATGTGGATCAACGCGTCCGGCGAGCGGTTCTGGGTGAAGTACCACTTCAAGACCGACCAGGGGATCGAATGCTTCACCCAGGACGAGGCCGATCAGATGGCCTCGGCCGACACCGACTACCACCAGCGCGACCTGTACGACCACATCGAAGCCGGCGAGTTCCCGTCGTGGACGTTGTACGTGCAGATCATGCCGTTCGAGGACGCCAAGACGTATCGGTTCAACCCGTTCGACCTGACCAAGGTGTGGCCGCACAGCGACTATCCGTTGCAGCAGGTCGGGAAGCTGACCCTGAACCGCAACGTGACCGACTACCACACCGAGATGGAGCAGGCGGCCTTCGAGCCGAACAACATCGTGGCGGGGACGGGCCTGTCGCCCGACCGCATGCTGCTCGCCCGTGGGTTCTCGTACTCCGACGCCCACCGCGCGCGGCTGGGGGTCAACTACAAGCAGATCCCGGTGAATTCGGCGCACGTCGAGGTGCACAGCTACTCGAAGGACGGCGCCATGCGGATCAAGAATGTGTCCGATCCCGTGTATGCGCCGAACTCGTACGGCGGACCCGCTGCTCAGCCGGAACTGACCGACGACGGCGGGCACTGGTACGCCGACGGTGAAATGGTGCGGTCGGCGTACGTCTCGCACGACGAGGACGACGACTGGGGTCAGGCCGGCACGATGGTCCGCGAGGTGCTCGACGACGAACAACGCGGTCGATTGGTCGACAACATCGTCGGGCACCTGTTGAACGGCGTCAGCGAACCGGTGTTGACACGCGCATTCGAGTACTGGCGCAACGTCGACAAGGATCTCGGCGACCGCATCGAATCAGGTGTTCGCGCCAAGAGCGACGAGAAGGATCCGAAGGCTGCTGACCAGGGCAACCCGGCACGGGAGTCGATGCAGCACAAGGCCTGAGTCGGCACATTCAGAACGATTGCGCAGCCGCGCCGCTCATTGAGCGGCGCGGCTGTTCAGCACTTCGGTCATCTGACGCTCGGTGTCATGGCCGAGCTTCTCGAACAGCAGCTTGGTGGCCGGTGCGGCGAGCTTGCCGATCAGGCCCGAGATCTCGATCTCGGCGTGATAGGTGATCTCGCTGCCGGAACCGTCCGGGCGCACCGTGATCGTGTCCGTCGAGGTCGCCGAATCGTTCACTCCGCGGAAGGTGATGCGATCGGCAGTGAGCTCGACGAGCGTGTACGTCAGTTCGGTCGTCACGCCGGCGATCTTGGACGTGTTGTGCCACGAGGTGCCGACGGCCACAGGCCCGGCGTCCAGTTGCTCGCAGCTTTCGGTGCCGGGATCCCATTGCTCGGCGTTCGCGAAGTCCTTGAGGTATTCGACGACCTGGTCGGGCGCCAATTGCACGGTGAAGGAGCGTTCCACTGTTGTCATAGGAGCTGGCTACCCAATTCGGCAGCCTTGAAGTCACCCGGTTTCGAGCGCGGCGATGATGCGGGCGCGGAGTTCGTGCGCACCGATCACGGCATCGACCGAGCCGACCTCGACGGCGCGGTGGATGCTGTGGATGCGATCGAACTCGGAAGCGACCTCGCCCAGCTTCTCCGCGCGCACCGCGGTACGGATGTCGCGCAGCGCAGCTGCGACCGGCGCACGGTGGGCCTCGTCGGCCGAGCGCAATGATCGCTGCAGGTCGCGCACGCGCGGATCCGAATCCGTCCGCGTATCGACCTCACGCGCAAACACGACTGCAGCCGCCGGAGCTCCGCCGATCACGGACGCGTACGAGCCCTCGACCGCGAGCACCGTCATGCGCGGGTTGAGCGCCTTCGAGAACACCACGAACGCACCGCCGTGATAGCGCGAGATCACGCAGAACACGATCGGTCCGTCGAAGTTGACGATCGCGCGGCCGATCTCGGCGCCGTACTCGAGTTGCAGGTTACGCATCGAGTCGGGCGAGCCGTCGAAGCCGGACAGGTTCGCCAGCACCACGAGCGGACGGTTGGAGCTTGCCGCATTGATGGCCCGCGCGGCCTTCTTGGACGATTTCGGGAACAGCGTGCCCGCGGTGTAGGTGTCCGGTCCGTCGGTCGGCGGGTATCCGCGCCGCGGCACGGTGCGCGACTCGATGCCGAGCAGGCACACCGGGTGCCCGCCGAGATGCGCGTCGAACACGACGGCGGTGTCGGCGTCGGCCATGCCGGCCCAGCGTTCGAGCGTCGCGTGGTCCTGGTCGGCAAGCGCGCGCATGACGGTGCGGATGTCGAACGGCTTCTTTCGATCGGGGTTCGCGGTTGCCGAGAAGATGTCACCGACCGTCGTGAAGTCGCTGTCCGGGACGTCGTGCGGCGCGGTCGTGATGTCGCGGTCGGACGCGTCGATCGTCGCCAGACGACGCGGTGTCGACTCGCCGGGCGCGATGTAGGCGTGTTCGTAGTGCGCGAGGACGATGTCTCGGGCGCTCTTCAGGTCCGGCGCCCAGTACTGGGCCTGCCCGTTGGGGCCCATCACCCGGTCGTAGCCACCGATGCCGAAGTTGTCCTCAGCCGAGACGCCGCCGCTGAAGTCGAGTGACTGCTTGCCGGTCAGCACCATCGCGCTGTCGGGTGTCATGACGAGGATGCCCTTGGTGTGCATGAGCATTGTCGCTTCGGCGTTCCAGTACGGCTGCGCGCCGACGTTGATGCCGGCGACCACGATGTTGATCTCGCCGCCCGCCTGGGTGAACTCGATGATGCGTTTGAGCGCGCGAGCGACCCAGTCCATGTTCTCGGTGCCCGAGTTCATCGCGATCCGAGCACCCGCCGACAGCGCGTACCACTCGATCGGCACCTGCAACTGCTCGGCGAGATCAAGTGCGGCGATGACTCGTGCGCACTCCGGCTCCGACAGCGCGCCCAGGGCGCGCGTCGAGTCGCCGCTCAGCAGCACGCGCTTGATGCCTTCAGGATGCGAATCGGTGGGCGTGGTCACCACGCCGGCGACGATCGCTGCCTTGTTGAGTCCGGGTGCACGGTCGACGGGCGCCAGCCGGCCGGTGTCGTCGAGATCGTGCTCGACGACCGAACCCCCTTCGCCGGCGACCATTGCGTGCAGCTCGTACGGGTAGATCGTGCCGCGCCGACGTGCGCGCACGACCTTCTGCGCGTAGTCGTCCATCGGTTTGAGCCGCTCGGTCGGCGGCGGGCCCACCGAGAACTGCACACCGGCGCCGGGTTGGTAATAGAACCGGCCTGCGACGGGCGCGAAGTCGCTGCCGGTGATCGGAACCCGGCCCTGGGCGAGCACCTCGTCGATGCCTGCGCCCGCGGTGATCGGGGCGATGCTTCGGCGCAGCGCGGTCAACTGATCCAGGTCGGCCTCGATGGGCGGCCAGATGTGGACCCATACGTGGTTCATGTCGAGCGCGATCTGCCGCGTGGCGCGCAAGGCACGCGCACGCCGGATCCCCTCGACACAGTTGGCGATCGCGCGCTCGACCTGCGGCAGCGAACTGACGTGATCGTCGTCGTCGCGCACGACGGTGAGCTCGCGTACCTGGGTCATCGCGACGAGGCGCTGATCGGCTTCGTTGTCCTTGGCGATGCAGTGGTAGAGCAGTACGTCCTCGGGCGAGTCGATACGCGTGATGTCGAAGTCACGCAGCCGCCACAGGTCGAGCCGGCGGCCGACCATCGGGTGCAGGCCGCGCACGAGATCGTCTTCGTACAGCGCGCCGTTACGCGGCCGCACGGTGAAGTACGAGACCGCACGGCCGGGGCAGCAGATGCCGACGGCGACGCGACGCACGTCCTGGGTGAATGCGAGCAAGCTCAGCCGTTCGAGCAGCGCACCGCAGCACTCGTTCGCATCGGTCGGGGCTTGCGGCCACGCGAGATAGAGGTCGACCACTGCCTCTTGACCCGGCGCGCAGGCAGCCACCTGCTCGCTGATCGCCCGGGTCAGGCTGGTATCCGGCGCCAGTTCGTCGATCGTGCCGACGGTCGACACGAGGTGCGTGGGACGGTCGTCGAGCACGTAGTCGGCCACCGTGACGGGGCGGTCCTCGACCTGCAACGACTGCAGATCCTGCAGCGCGTACTCGCGATAGTGACGACGGATCAGCACCTCGAGCAGCGGCTCGCGCGTCGGGACGCCTTCCTGCAGGCGGTCGCTCAGGAAGCTGACGATGCGTTCCGGAATCGCCGCCAGTGCGTCCATCCGCTCGGCGCGATCGGGCGAGTCGGGGTTGCTCGCGAGGAACTCGACCTCGGTGGGGACGCCGGCGAGCGCGTCGGCGCGCTCGCGGTCGACGACGGGCTGGTCGAACCAGCGGAACCGCACGCTGCGGGCCAGGTCACCGACGGCCGCGAAGCGCAACTGCGTCGCGAGCACCAACCGGTCGAGCAGCTCGCGCACCTGCACGGCCCGGTCATCGTCCGGCGCGGGTTCGGTGTGCCAGCGCTGCAGGATCGCGGTGACGATCTCGAGGTCCGGCGCTGAGCGCTGCTGGGCCAGGAAGATCCGGAAGACCGCACCCTCGAGATCGGGCGTGCGCTCGAGATCGGTGACGCCGTAGTGCGCAAGGACGCTCTTGAGCTTCGTGCTGAACAGCTCGGGTAGCCCGCTGCGTTCGATGTCGAGACCCTGCAGGTAGCTGTGGAAGTACTCCCGCGGGCTGTGCACCCGCAACTCGGTGCGGGCCTCCTCGTCGGCGGGCCGGTTGCGGCTCAGTTCGGCGAAGTCGGCGAACACGCTCAGCACGTCGATCTCGCCGCACAAGACGTCCTCACCGCGCTCGGCCGACGCGTCGCGCTCCTTGAGGTAGCGCTGCAACGTGCCGCCGTCGTCGCCGGGATCGACGTCGAAGCCGAGCAGCACTGCCTTGAGATCGGCGAGCGCCTCCGCGGGTTCGTCGCTGGCCGTCGTGAGCTCGAGGTCGACATCGGTGCGCACGGCGGCCTCGACGTCGTCGCCGATCGGCTCGAGCCGGATCAACGGCGCGCCGGTCTCGACCTGACTGCCGGCCGACACGTGCAGCTCGCGCACGGTCGCCGCGAACGGCGCGTTGATCCGCGTTTCCATCTTCATCGATTCGAGCACGAGCACTGGTGCACCGGCCGCGACCTCGGCGCCGACTGCCGCCGGGGTGGCGACGACCAAAGCAGGTGCGGGCGAGCGCAGAACACCGCCCTCGTCGCGGCTGATGCGGTGCGCGACACCGTCGACCTCGACGAAATGCACAGGGCCGTGGGTCGCGGTCAATACGCGGTACGGGCGTCCGGAAACGATCAGCCGCGTGCGGTGCGTGCCGAGACGTTGCATCGTCGCGTTCACGACGTGCGCGGTGCCGTTGTCGGTCACCGTCACCCGGAAGCGCTGGCGCCCGATGCGGGCCACCGCGACCTTGTAGCCCTGCCCGCGCAGCTTGAGATCAACCGGTCTCGCGACGCGGTGCTGCACCTGCGGCCGGCCGCCCCGTGCGGTCTCGAGCAGGCGGGTGAGTTCGACCTGCTCGTCGTCCTCGTACGCCTCGATGCCCGCCGCTACGAGCGCAACGCCGGAATGGCGGTCTTCGGCGAGCCGACCCTGGGCGCGGACGCGGTCGATCCACCCCGTGTCAGCGGTGGCGTCGATGACCTCGGGCTGGTCGAGCAGGTCGAGCACGAAGCTCTTGTTCGTCGCTCCGCCCTCGATCACGACGGCGGTCTCGGTGACGGCCCGCCGCAGCCGGGCGAGCGCCTCTTCGCGAGTTCGCCCCGACGCGATGATCTTCGCGATCATCGAGTCGAAGTCCGCCGGGATCGTGTCGCCCTCGCTCACGCCGGTGTCGACGCGAATACCCGGTCCGCTCGGCAGTTCGAGCAACTCGATGCGTCCGGGGGAGGGCGCGAAGTCGCGGTCTGCGTCCTCGGCGTTGAGCCTGGCCTCGATCGCATGGCCGATCTCGAGCGGCTTCTCGCCGGTGAGCCGGCCACCGGATGCCACGTGCAGCTGCAGCCGCACCAGGTCGGTGTCGGTGGTGATCTCGGTGATCGGGTGTTCGACCTGCAGGCGGGTGTTGACCTCGAGGAACGCGAACGACTTCTCGCCGGGGTGGTAGAGGAACTCGACCGTGCCTGCGCCGCAGTACCCGACGGCCTGGGCGAGCCGCTCGGCCGAGGCCTTCAGCTCGTCGGTCTGGGCCGAGGTGAGCAGCGGCGACGACGACTCCTCGATGACCTTCTGGTTGCGTCGTTGCACCGAACAGTCGCGTACACCGAGTGCCCACGCCGTGCCGTGGCTGTCGGCGATGACCTGCACCTCGACGTGGCGTGCGCCGGTGACGAGTCGTTCGAGGAACACGATGTCGTTGCCGAAGGCACGCCCGGCTTCGTCGCGGGTGCGCTGGTACGCATCGCGCAACTCGTCCTCGTCATGGACCACGCGGATGCCGCGGCCGCCGCCGCCGGCGGTGGCCTTGAGCATCAGCGGATAGCCGATCTCGTTCGCGGCGACGACAGCCGCGTCGAGGGTGTCGACCGACCCGCGGCTCCACGGCGCGACGGGGACGCCGACCTCTTCGGCGATCAGCTTCGAGCCGACCTTGTCGCCGAGCTTGCGCATCGCGTCGGCGGACGGGCCGATGAAGGTGATGCCGAGCCGGGCGCACAGGTCGGCGAAGTTCGGGTCCTCGGCGACGAATCCCCAGCCGACCCACACCGCGTCGGCGCCGGTGGCAAGCAGCGCCGACTCGAGCAGGTCGTGGTTGAGATACGGGCGCGCGGCTGCCGAGCCCAGTGAGTAGGCCGCGTCGGCCTCGCGCACGAACATCGCGGCAGGTTCGGCATCGGTGTACAGCGCGATGGTGCTGATCGGGTCGCCGTCGCGGTTCTCGGCATTGAAGTCGCGCACGGCGTGGATCAGGCGCATCGCCGACTCACCGCGGTTGACAACGGCTATTCGTCGGAAGGTGGGACGTTCCGGAGCTGCGCTGCTCGACACCATGCCTCTGAGCCTGCCCTGTCCGGGCTATTACTAGCGAGTTACCCCCGGCAACGAGTTCGCCGTGTCCCGCATCGGGCGCGTACGCGCGGGCCTGTTCCCAGCGTGCGCCTCCCGTCCGCTCAGCCGACGCTGAGCAGAGCGAAGCCGAGCAGCGTCATCGCCACAACGAACCCGATCGTGCCGAGCAGGATGAGCATCTCGGTGCGGTTGTTCGTGATGCCGTCCTTGACGCGCGCCCCTGCTGTCGCCACGGCAGCGCCGGCATCGCGGGCGAGTTCGGCGGGTTCTTTGTGCAGGAGTGTGTCTGGCATTGATCAAGCCTCCCCGACGTCACGCGCAGATATCCGGGATCGTCGCCAGGCGTGCAATGGGTCACAACCGGCGTGCAGGCGTCGATTAGCCTGACGAGGTGGTCGTCCACGAACTCTCGCGTACCGACGCCCGCCGGATCGCGGTGCGGGCGCAGTTGCTCGACAGCGCCCGTCCGGCTCGGTTGCTCGACACCGTCCGGCAGCTGACGCTGCTGCAGCTCGACCCCACCGCCGCCATCGCGCCGAACGCCGATCTCGTCGCGTGGAGCCGGCTCGGCTCGACGTTCCAACCAGCAGACCTCGTCAAGGCGCTCGAGGCGCGCGAGCTCATCGAACTCCGCGCGTTCCTACGTCCGAGCGAGCACCTCGCGCTCTACCGCGCACGGATGGATCAGACGCGACGTGGCGAGAATCTGCACCGGTGGCAGACCGGCACGGCGAAGTGGGTCGCCGCCAATGACGCGTGCCGCCGCGACATCTTGAAGCGGCTGAAGGCGGACGGCCCGCTCCAATCGCGGGAACTTCCCGATACCTGTGTGCAGCCGTGGCGGTCGACCGGGTGGACGAACAACAAGAACGTCACCCAATTGCTCGAGATCATGGTCGGACGTGGCGAGGTTGCGGTCGCCGGGCGCTTCGGCCGCGAGCGGCTGTGGGATCTCGCCGAGCGCGTGTACCCGGACGAGACGCCGGTACCGGTCGAGGAGGCGGTGCGGGTGCGCAACGAGCTCCGGCTGCACGCCCTCGGCATCGCGCGCGTGCGCGGTCCGGAGTGCCCGGTCGAGCCGCTCGACGTCGGCGAGACGGGCGAGCCGGCCGTCATAGAGGGCGTGAAGGGCGAGTGGCGCGTCGACCCGTCCTATCTCGGCCAGCCCTTCCGCGGCCGTGCTGCGTTGCTGTCACCGTTCGACCGGTTGCTGCACGACCGGAAGCGCACGAGCGAGATCTTCGAGTTCGACTACCAACTCGAGATGTACAAGCCCGCCGCCGAGCGCAAGTGGGGCTACTTCGCGCTGCCGGTCCTCTATGGCGACCGCCTCGTCGGAAAACTCGACGCGACGGCCGACCGTAAGGCACGCGTGTTCCACGTGCACGCTGTTCATGAGGACGTCCCGTTCACGAAGACGATGGCCGCCAAGGTCGATCGCGAGATCGCCGATCTCGCTGCCTGGCTCGACCTCGACCTGAGGCGATGACGATGTACGTCCCGCATTTCAACGCGATGACCGCCGAGGACGAGCTGCGACGCCTCGTCGCCGCCGTGAGCACGGCGCAGCTGATCACCGTAGGCGCGGACGGGTACCCGTCGGCGACGTTGTTGCCCGTGCTGTGGCACGGCGACCGGGTGATCGCGCACATGGCGCGCGCGAACGAGCACTGGCGCGCCATCGCCCCTGACTCGCCCGCGTTGCTGGTGTGCACCGGCGCGGATGCCTACATCTCGCCGTCCTGGTACGCGAGCAAGCGCGAGCACGGCAAGGTCGTGCCGACCTGGAACTACTCCACCGTGCACCTGACCGGACGGGTCACCGTCCATGACGATCCCGTTTGGGTACGTGAAGCGGTCACTGAGCTGACGACCAATCACGAGCATGCGCGCGCACACCCGTGGGCGGTGTCTGACGCACCCGACAAATACGTCGAGGGTCAACTGCGCGCGATCGTCGGGATCGACATGGTCGTCGAGCGGGCCGAGGGCAAGGCCAAGCTGAGCCAGAACCGCTCCGAAGCCGATCAGGACGGCGTGATCACCGGCCTGCGCGCCGAGGCCGACGACGGCGCACACGCGGTTGCCGACGAGATGTCTCGCGTGCTGCGGGGCTGACGTAAACCGTTGCGTCGCTGTCGGTGGCCGGCGTTAGGTTCGGGCTATGAGCGACCCCAAGGCCGACCTGCACCGCTACCTGAAGAACGTCCGCGAAGCGATGATCTGGAAGCTCGACGGGCTGTCCGAGTACGACGTTCGGCGGCCGATGACACCGACCGGCACGAACCTGCTCGGGCTCGTGAAGCACGTCGCGTCGGTCGCTGACGGCTACTTCGGCGACACGTTCGCCCGCCCGTCCGGCATCCCGATTCCGTGGTTCGCCGACGACGCCGAACCCAACGCGGACATGTGGGTTCCCGCCGACGAGTCGCGACAGGACATCCTCACGCTGTGGGACCGCGCATGGGCGCATGCCGACGAGACCATCGAGACCCTTGACCTCGACGCGCCCGGGCAGGTGCCGTGGTGGTCGGCCGAGCATCGCGAGGTGACGCTGCACCGCATCCTCGTGCACATGGTCGACGAGACCTCCCGCCACGCAGGCCAGGCCGACATCGTCCGCGAGCTCATCGACGGCGCTGTCGGGCTGCGCCCGACCAACGACAACATGGCACCGGGCGACAAGGCGTGGTGGTCGGCGTACTGCGAGCGGGTCGAGCAGGCCGCACGCGAGGCGAACGGCGACTGAGTTACGCGCGCGTGCGCAATTGCTCGACACCCGGCCCGCTGAGGTCGTCGAGCGCGGTCTTGCGACCGGCCGCCGCAAGCAGCAACGAGATCGCCGGACCTTCGACGAGCGGACCGTCGCCGCTGACGAAGTCGGTGTCGGTCGCGGTGAGCGTGAGGCCTGCGACCCGGTCCCGTCCGTGGATGATCGCGTTGCTCTTGGAGTAGAACGCGATCGTCCGCGCGACCTCGGGCAGCGGGTACGAGTGCGTGATCCCTAACGGACGACGGATGTCCTCGCCGTGGACGAACGCCTCGCCGTACCAGGTGTCCTTCGGCCCGGGCGGCGCGCTGGTGCGGTCCTTGGCGGCGCGAAATGCGGCCAGGGTCGCGGCCGGGCCGCCGGCACCCTGCTTGGCGACGTCCTTGGCTGCGAAGCGGTCGAAGTTGAACCCGGCGCCGGCGAACTTGACGAGAAATGACGGCGGGGTCTGGCGCGCTGCGGCGAGAAGGTGGGCGAGTACGTCGTGCACCGTCCAGCCGGTGCACAGCGACTGCGTGGCCCACTGTTCGTCGGTGATCCCCGACAGATCGTCGATGAGCGCCTGGCGCTCTGCGTGGACGACCGGCCAGATGCTGTCTGCCATGGCGCGATTCTCCTCTGTTGGTGGGGCGTCTGTAACCACGACGAGCGTGACCCGCTCAGTTCGACAGCACCGCCTCGTGTCAGGCTCAGGACGTCATGAACAGCTCCGGCACGGTACGGCTGGCGACGCGCGGCGATCGCCGTGCGATGGCCCGTGCGCTCGGAGAGGCGTTCTCTGAGGATCCAGTCGTGAGTCACCTGATCCCGCCGGGCGTGCGCAACCGCGACGCTCGATTGCGCACCATGTTCGCGCTCGAGGTGCCGCGCAGTCGTCATTGCGACGGCGCGTGGATTGCCGCTGACGCCAGCGCGGCAGCGATCTGGTACCCACCTGACAAGTGGCGCGAGCCGATGCTGCGCACGTTCCTGCAGGGTCCGGCGTCGATGTGGGTCTTCGGACGGCGACTGCCGTTGGCGACGCAGGTGCTGGTCAGGATGATCGAGCACCATCCGGCGCAGCCGCACTGGTATCTGCTCTACATCGGGACGCTGGCGAAGGCGCAGGGGACCGGACGGGGCAGCGCGCTGTTGCGGGCGAAGCTCGCCGAGTGCGACGCGCAAGGGGTGCCCGCGTACCTCGAGGCGACGAACGAACGCAATCGCGAGCTGTATCGGCGACACGGCTTCGTCGACCGCGCTGTGCTCGAACTGCCCGACGGTTGCCCGCCGCTCTATCCGATGTGGCGCGACCCGCTCTGATCGGTCATTCGGCCGGGTCCAGCCACAGCGACACGAGTAGTGGGCCGTCGCCCAACGCCAGCTCGGCTCGCCGCTGGAAACCCAGCCGCTCGTAGAACGGCAGGTTGCGCGGATTGGTCGATTCGAGGCGCACGCCGAGGCCCGCCGACCGGGCGAACTCGAGCACAGGTGCAATGGCGTGCTGCCCGGAGCCGCGTCCCTGCCGGGACGGGTCGACGGCCAGGAAGTTCACGTACACGTGCGGCTCGGACGGAGTGAGCTCCGAAATCGGATGCAGCGCGTTGCCGACCTTCTCGGCGTGCTCGGCGCCCACGATCGCAGTCAGCACGCCGGCGAGGGTCGGGACGGTCGGCCACACCAACTCCGGGTCGTCCGGCGTGTGCCACAGACACAGCGCCTGCTCGTCGGCGAGCCAGGTGACCTGCGCACCACGCGCGTAGCTCTCGGCGAACAGCCCGTACCAGGTCGCGCAGGCGTCGACGCGGGTCTGCGCGTCGGTGAAGATCCATGCGCTGAGCGGATCGTCGGCGTAGGCGCGTCCGAGAACGGCACGGATCGCAGCGAGTTCGGCGACATCCATGATCGAAGTATCGCCGATGCCGTAACTACGCTGGGGCCGTGTTCGACGACGATGCCGTGGTCGGGCGGCTGCGTGCCGCCGGCTGCGTGTTCGCCGAAGACGAAGCGCGCCTGCTGCGTGACGCCGCGCGTTCGGACGCGGAGCTGGACGCGATGGTCGGCCTCCGTGTTTCGGGCACGCCGCTCGAACAGATCCTGGGCTGGGCCGAGTTCTGCGGGCTGCACATCGCCGTCGCGCCGGGGGTGTTCGTGCCGCGCCGGCGCACCGAGTTTCTCGTCGAGACTGCGCTGGCACTGATCGGTCCCGGCGCGATCGTCGTCGATGTCTGCTGCGGCACCGGCGCGCTGGGCGCTGCAATCACAGCGCGGTCGGCCGTCGACGAACTGCACGCGGTCGACATCGACCCGGTCGCTGCCGAGTGTGCACGAAGCAATCTCGTCGGCGCGAGTGTGCACGAGGGCAACCTGTTCGACCCGTTGCCGGATCGGTTGCGCTGCCGGGTCGACCTCATCGTCGCCAACGCGCCGTACGTGCCCAGCGACGCGATCGCGCTCATGCCGTCCGAAGCACGCGACTACGAGCACCGCGTTGCGCTCGACGGAGGCGGCGACGGACTCGATGTCCAGCGTGGGGTGATCGCTGCCGCGCCGACCTGGCTGGCTCCGGGCGCTCACCTGCTCGTCGAGACGAGTGACGAGCAAGCAGAGGGCACGCTGGCACTGATGCGCGCAGCCGGATTGTCAGCACGCATCGATGCCGACGACAGCCGCGCATCGACGGTCGCGATCGCTACGGCACGACCTTGAACTGAGCCATCAGCCCGTGATCTTCGTGGTCGAGCATGTGGCAGTGCAGCATGAACGTGCCGAGGTCGTCACGGGTGAAGGTGGCCTGGACGACGACGTTCTCGCCGGGGTCGAGTCGCCACGTGTCCTGCAGCCCCGACTCCCACGGTTTCGGCGGGTTCCCGTCGCGTGAGATGGTGCGCCACTGCTCTTCGTGGATATGGAAGTAGTGCGTGATGTTGCTGTTGTTGACGAGCTCCCATTGCTCGGTGGTGCCGGCCTTGACGGTGTAGTCGACCCGGTTCGGGTCGAACATCTTGCCGTTGATCGCCCAGTACGAGCCTTGCGCGTTGTGCTCGACGGTGATCGCCCACGTCTTCGAGATCGACGCGACCGGTGAAAGAGCCGGCAGCGTCAAGAGCGTGCTGGGGACGGGCTTGCCGGCCGACGCGGTCTTGCGGGTCACGCGGAACTGCATCAGCGACGCGCTCGGCGTCCCGATGCCCTTCGGCGGCCGGTTGACCCGCGGCACGCTCTTGAGCACGATCCGCTTGCCGAGATCGCCGGCGAAGTTGACGACCACCTCGGCCCGCTGCGACGGGCCGAGCAGGATGTCCTTGCGGGTCACGGGGTGCGGGAACAGCGAGTCGCCCGAGCCGAGCTGCGTGAACGTCTGCCCGTTGGACAGTTCGAAGTCGTAGGACTGGAAGTTCGATGCGTTCAGCAGCCGCAGCCGGTAGCGATGCGTGTCGACGTTGAAGTAGGGCGAGTAGCGCCCGTTGACGAGAATCGTGGTGCCGACCGTCTCGTCGTTCGGCGGCGCGGACGGGCCGGTCATCTCCATCATCGGATGTGCCGGGAACGGGTTGCGCAACTGGTTGGTCGAGGTGAAGGAGCGGTCCGAGATCGCGAGTGGGACGTCGTACTTCCCGGTGGGCAACCCGAACTGCTCGTCGGGACGCGTCACGATGAACATGCCCTGCATGCCCATCCAGTTGTTGCGGCCGGTCTCGAGCATGCGGTGGTCGTGGTAGTAGAAGAAGCTCGCGTGCTCGCGCTGACCACCGTCGGTGAGCGGGTAGTCGTAGGTGCGCGAGTGGCCGGGTAGCAACAAGGACGACGCCGGCTGCCCATCGAAGCGCGACTCATGGTGGTCGCCGTGCAGGTGCACGCTGAGCGACCCGACCGACTTGGGCAGCTTGTCGACGAAGGTGACCCGGGTGTCCTTGCCCGCCGGTCGGATGATCGTCGGGCCGGGATACGTGCCGCCGTAGGTCCACATCCACGTCGTCGGTCCGTGCGGGAACACGCGCACCTGCTTGCGTTCGACCGGGATCGTGATCTTCGCGCCGGTGCGCACCGGCGGAATCAGCAACGGGATGTTGAACGACTGGCCGCCGCCCGTTCCGCCACCGCTGCCGCGCACGATCAACACGCCGTGCATCGTCGGATGGAACGTGCAGTGGAACGGGTACCGACCCGGAGCCAGCTTTGACGTCGCCAGCTTCGTCGTCTGACGGGCCAGGAGGTAGGCGCTGAAGAGTGGTTGGTGATGTGAGTTGGTCGCGTTCGACGTGACCGTGTGCCGCATGGTGTCGTGGTTGACGACGGTGACGGTTTGACCCTTCTGGATCACCAGTCGCTTGGTCGTGTAGCCGCGCGAAGCCGCGTTGTGCCCGATGACGATCGTCGGGGGAGCGGCCGCGTCAGCGCGGACCTCCGTCCCCGCGATGCGCAGCCCGACGTAGGTCACCGCACCGACTGCAACGACCACAGCGAGCGACATGCGGGTGAGGCGGGCAACAAGCACGCGCTACATGGAACACGGCGCGCCCGGAAGGTTTCCCGCAGAGAACCGAAAAAACTGCACAAAATCGTGCGGTTTGCTCCTGAAACGATCGGGGCAGCCTCTTGAGCAAACCCCCGGACAAACATGGAGCGTCAATGAGTGCCGCCTCCGCGACGGTCTCGGCACGCCGAGCCGCCAACAGCAAGGGTATGGATCGGCTGGCCCGCCTCGGGCTGGTCTCGCGTGCTGTGATCTACCTCGTGATCGGCGTACTCGCCGTCCTGCTCGCCTTCGGCAAGAAGAAGGGCGAGACCGACCAGCGTGGCGCAGTGCAGGAACTTGCCCAGCAGAGCGGCGGATTCGTGCTCGTCCTGATCGTCGCGATCGGACTGGCGTGCTACTCCGCGTGGCGGTTGAGCGAAGCCGCGTTCGGTGTCGCCGGCGAGGGTAAGAAGGCCGGCCCCCGCGCACAGTCGTTGCTCCGCGGACTGGTCTACGCCTTCCTCGCGGTCAGCGCGTTCACGATCCTGGTGCAGGGCCACGAGAAGAGCCAGGCGAAGCAGCAGCAGTCCTATACCGCGCGATTCATGCAGTACACCGCCGGACGATGGCTGGTCGGATTGCTCGGCGTCGTGGTCGTGGTGGTCGGCGCGGTGCTCGTCCACGAGGGGGTCACACGCAAGTTCGAGAAGTACCTCAAGCTCGCTGGGATGAGCCGCGGCGCACGTCGCGTGACCGAGTTCCTCGGCACGGTCGGCACGGCTGCGCGCGGGTTCGTGTTCGGTGTTGCCGGTGTGCTGCTCGTGATCGCTGCGGTCCAGTTCGACCCCGGTAAGGCGCGCGGCATCGACGAGGCGCTGCGGACGTTGCGCGACACCCCGGCCGGGCCCTGGTTGCTGCTGGTCGTAGCGCTGGGCCTGGTGATGTTCGGTCTGTTCGGCCTGTGCGAGGCCCGGTGGCGCAAAACCTGAGCACAGTTAGTCCTTCCCAATTGTCGGGAACATCCAGGACATGAGCGCAACGACGCGCGCCATGCCGCGGCCGGCGGCATCCGCGCACCGCGTGGCACACAGTTCGAAGTTCCGCGTGCTGGCCCGTGTGGGTATGGCCGGGCACGGCGCGATCTATCTGCTCGTCGGCGTCCTCGCCCTGGCCCTCGCCTTCGGCGACCGGTCGAAGGAGACCGACCAGAGCGGCGCGCTGCACACGCTCGCGCGAACGACCGGCGGCGAGGTGCTGCTGCTGGTCATCGCCGTCGGTCTTGCCGCGTACGCGTTGTGGCAACTCATCCACGGTGTCTTCGGCGACGACGAAGCGAAACAACGCTGGGCGAACGCTGCACGCGGCATCGGCTACGGCGCGCTGTCGGTCAGTGCGTTCGCCGTCGTCGTGTCCGGGCACTCGACCAGCCAGTCGAAGAGCCAGCAGACGTGGACGGCGCGAATCATGCAGCACACCGGTGGTCGATGGGCGATCGGCCTTGCCGGCGTCGTCGTAGTCGTGGTCGGCGCAGTGTTGTTCTACCGTGGCGCGAAGCGGAAGTTCGAGAAGCACTTCGAACTCGGCCGGATGAGCACCGCGGCCCGGAAGGCGACCGTGTTCTTCGGCGTCGTCGGAAGCTGCGCCCGCGCGATCGTCGTCGCGATGATCGGCGTGCTGCTCACCACCGCCGCCGTCCAATTCGACCCGAAACAGGCTCGCGGCGTCGACGGCGCGTTGCGGGCACTGCGCGACACGCCGCTCGGGCCCTGGCTGCTCGCCGCGGTTGCTCTCGGGCTGGTGTTGTTCGGAGTCTTCGGGTTCTGCGAGGCGCGCTGGCGCGAGCTCTGAGTGGGTGCGGCTGCGCCGACCTCGCAAGTGGCACTGCGGGTGACACTGCGGACGACACTGCGGGTGACACCGCGCTACCCGGCTGCCAGACTGCGGCGATGCCGGAGCGCCCACGAGCACCGTCCGGATCGCCGGACGAGCCGGGCTTTCGCGTCCCGGACGACCCGGACTCGGTACGGATCGAGCAGATCGCGCGGGTCAGCGCAGAGCTGAGTTCGGCAACGACCATGGACGGCATCGTCGCGGCGGCCGTCGACCATGCCGTGGCCGCCGTCGGTGCGGCCGTGAGCACGCTCATGCTGACCGAAGGCGACCATCTGCGTCTGCTTGCCGGTCACGGGCTGCGCGAAGGTGTGCAGGAGAACTGGCAGAACTTCGGCCTCGACGACGTGAACCCGGCCAGCGAGGCGGCGCGCACCGGGCGGCCCGTCGTCCTTGCCGATCCCGAGACGGTCGAGCGCGAGTACCCCGTGCTGCGCTCGCAGATGCCGACCGGACGCTCGTTGGTGTGCGTCCCCCTCGAGAACACTGGCCCGGCCGTCGGCGTGATCGGGCTGACCTTCGAGGAAGGCTGGGTGCCCGGCGAGGCCGAACTCGCGCTGCTGAAGGTGTTCGCAGAGGCCTGCGGGCAAGCGGTGCGGCGGGTGCTCGCTGCCGAAGAGGCAGCAAAGCACGACTGGGAGCTGGCGTTCCTGGCCGACGTCTCGCTCGAACTCTCGAGCAGCCTTGACTACGAGTCGACGCTCGCGAACGTCGCCAATCTCTGCGTGCCGACGCTGGGCGACTGGTGTGCCGTCGACATCGCGACCGACGGTGTTCCGACCACGCTGGCGGTGGCACATGTCGACCCGGACAAGGTGCGGTGGGCGCGGGAGCTCCAGGAGCGATACCCGACCGACTACGAGTCGGCGACGGGTGCCGGCAATGTCTATCGCACGGGACGAAGCGAGTTCTATCCCGAGATCACCGACGAGATGCTCGTCGCGGGTGCGCGCGACGACGAGCACCTGCGCCTGTCGCGTGAGCTCAACCTGCGCGGAGCGGTCGTGATCCCTATCCCGGGACGGGATGCGACCTTGGGCGTGCTGACGCTGATCCGCACCGACGGCAGCTCGCCCTACGTTCCGAGCGATCTCGTGTTGGCAGAGGAGGTGGGTCGCCGCGCCGGCGTCGCCATCGAGAACGCGCGCCTGTACGGACAGAGCCAGGATGTCGCCCTGCAACTGCAGCGCGCCGTACTGCCCGAAGGTGTCGACGACATCCCGTACTGGGAGGTCGGGACACATTACGAGCCCGGGGGCCGGGTCGGTGTCGGCGGCGACTTCTACGACGCCGTGCCCCTCCCGAACGGGAGCCTCGCGCTGGCGATCGGCGACGTGATGGGCCACGGCGTGCGGGCTGCCGCGGCGATGGCCCAAGTGCGGTCGGCTGCGCGTGCGTTCCTCAGCCTCGATCCGGACCCGGCAGCGGTCATCGCGCATCTCGACACGATGTTCGCGCGCCTGGCGATCACGCGGCTCGTCACGATGTTCTACGCCGTGGCCGACCTTGCCGCCGGCACGCTGACCTTCACCAACGCTGGGCACTATCCGGCGATGGTCGTCTCGCCCGATGCCGAGCCGCGCTCACTGGTCACAGCGCCGCGGCTGCCGCTCGGAGCCGGCGGTGACGAACGCACGACGACCACAGTCGCCTTCGGCGGCGCGGACGTGCTCGTGATGTTCACCGACGGGCTCGTGGAGCGCCGCGGCGAGATCGTCGACGCCGGTCTGAACCGCTTGGCCGAGGCCGCCGCCGTACTTGGCGTCGGTCCGCTTGCCGGCGGCACCTCGGCGATGGTGAGCGCGCTCATCGGCGACGGGGAACACGACGACGATGTCACCGTCCTCACCGTGCGCCGGCGGCACTGACCGGCGCGATCGAGGCTCAGTCGAGCCGAACCGTGGCCCACACGAGCTTGCCGCGACCGGGCACCCGGGACACGCCCCAGCCCTCGGCCAGCGCGGCCACCAGCGGCAGTCCACGTCCGCCCGGGTCGTTCGGGCTCGACTCGCGAATTCGTGGCCAGCCGGGTACGTCGTCGGTCACCTCGATCCGGACGCGCGCAGCGTCGACACTGAGCTGAACCCGGATCGTGTGCGCGCCGGCTCGAACCGAGTTGGTGACCAGCTCACTGATCACCGTGGCGACGTCGTTGGCCGGGTCGCTCGCGAGGCCGGCTCGGCGGGGCGCGTGGTCGGCGAGGAACTGCGCCGCGAAGCGTCGCGCGTGCGCCGGCGCATGCACGTCACCGGCCAGGGTGGCCAGCGTGCTCTGCGCCATACTGCGAGAGGTCCCCTTCCGGACGACCGGCCAAACCTGTTCGCAAGTTCCGGCACGCGAACGACCCGGCAACGCCGGTGTGTCACAGTATGCCGGTGGCGACGTTCTCCATGGCGGTGACGCGCGCGGGCGACACGACGATCGTGAGCCTGACCGGCGAGCTCGACATTGCGACCGTGCCGCAGCTTCTCCCCGTCGCCACGGCCGAGCTCGACCGCGACGAATGTCGCTCGCTCGTCCTCGACCTGGCCGCCCTCAGCTTCCTCGATTCGACCGGGATCGGCTGCTGGGTCGAGATCCGCACGCACGCTGTCTCGCTGGCCAAGCAGGTGCTGATCCGCGACGTCCCACCCGCGGTGCGCCGGGTGCTCGAGATCGGGGGACTACTCGCGCTGTTCGAGCCGGAGCCGCCCTCAACCGGATGAACCTCAGGTTCAGGGTCGGCTGTATTTGCCCGTCCAGGCCAGTCGCCAGGTCTTGGGCCCGATCAGCCCGTTGGGGATGAGCCCGTTGAGCCGCTGCAGCTGCTTGACCATCCGCAGCGTCTGCGGGCCGTACTGACCGGTGCCGGCCGGGAAGAAGCCGCGGTGGTGCATCTCGTTCTGGAACACCCTGAGCTTGGCGCTCCAGTCACCGAAGCGGTACCAGCGCACGCCGGGGAAGCGCGGGACGGCGACCGTCGGTGTCGGTGCGGGCTTGGACGTGGGGTTGTGCGAGGCCTTGGCGCTCGAACTGGCCGAATACTTGCCCGTCCACGCCAGTGCCCAGGTCTTGGGGCCGATCACACCGTTGGCGGTGAATCCGTTGGACTGTTGCAGGTTCTTGACCATCGCGAGAGTGAGTGGGCCGAACTGGCCGGTGCCGGCAGGGAAGACACCGCGACTGTGCATCTGGTTCTGGAACCGCTTGATGTCGTTGTTCGACTGGCCGTAGCGCAAGAAGTGCCGACTGGGGAACGCCGGAGCCTTGTGGGTGGAACCGGGACGAGGTGAAGGCTGCGGGTGCCCCGCCGGCGGGTTGCTGTACTTGCCGGTCCAGGCGAGGCGCCATGTGTTGGGACCGATGTAGCCGGTCACCGGCAGCCCGTTGAGCGCCTGCAGTCGCTTGACCATGGCGAAGGTGAGCGGCCCGTACTGGCCGGTACCGGCCGGGAAGAAGCCGCGACGGTGCATCTCGTTCTGGAACCGCTTGATGTCGTTGTTCCAGTCGCCGAGGTAGTACCAGCGCGAACCCGGGAAGGCCGGGATGGCATGGCTGCCTGTCGAGCCGCCGGACCCGCCGCCTGAGCCGGGGACGTGGATGTCGCCGATACGACCGGAACCGGCATCGGCGTCGTCACGGAGGCCGAGAATGCCGGCGCAGGTCCAGGGCTGCCAGCCGCGCATGCGGTAGAGGATCAGTGCGCGGGCGTCCTGCTCGCCGGGCGAGGCCTGGTTCGGGTAGCCGGTGCCGCCGACGCTGCGCCAGGTCGACAGATCGAATTGGTACGCGCCGTAGTAGCCGTTGCCAGTGTTGATCTTGTAGTTGTCGCTCGACTCGCACATGCGCAGCCGGTACCAGGTGTGCGCGGACGGGTCGGCGTTGGCGCTCGGCCCGGGAGCGAACACGGCGACTGCGGCGGCGCTCGCGGCGAGGGCGCTCAGGGCGATGGCGCGCCGGCGCGCGGGTGCGACCCGCTGCCGCAGCTCGACTCGTCGACTCATCGATGTGTCGACTTGTCGTTCAGAGGGCGCGGCCGCGCTCGGGGCATCTGCGTCCCAGTCGGCGAAGAACGTTGTCGACGGGGTCGAGCCGAGGTTCGACCGTCCCAGATATCGGCTCATGTCCCGTCCTTCACACCACTAGCCTCAAACAACACAAGCATCAACCGTCACACATGACACACAGATTCACAACCCTCTGCGGCGTGGCGCCTTGGCTGCGGTCGGGATCGGTGGTATCGAGAGGCCCTTCTCGCCCCGAGTTTTCGGGCTCCGGCGCCGCCCGATGCCACCTGAGCGCAATGTGAATCGCGAGCGGCAGCGCGGAACAATCGCGCTGTGGATCAGCGCGAGTTGCTCGCCGGGCGCTACCGCCTCGGTCCCGTCCTGGGCCGGGGCGGCATGGGCGCGGTCCACCGCGCGTACGACGAGTTGCTCGGCCGCGACGTCGCGGTGAAGCTGCTCGACGTCGAGTCGGCTCCGCAGGCCGCGCTCGAGCGTTTCCGCCGCGAGGCCCAGTTCCTCGCGGGACTGTCGCACCCGAACGTCGTCACGGTCTTCGACTTCGGCACCGACGATGCGCAGGCCTGGCTGGTCATGGAACTGCTGGCCGGGCCGACGCTGCAGGAGTTGGTCACCGAGCGCGGACCGCTGTCGATCGTGCAGACGCGCAGCTACGGTCGGCAGAGCGCGAGCGCACTCGCCGCGGCCCACGCGGCGGGCATCACCCACCGCGACGTGAAGCCGGCCAATCTCATGCTCGCCGCCGACGGCACGTGCAAGCTGCTCGACCTCGGCATCGCACGACTCGACGGCGCGGCGACCACGCAGCCTGCACTCACCCAGGCGGGGACGATCCTCGGGACGGTGCCCTATCTCGCGCCGGAGGTGATCACGGGCGCGACGCCCGAACCGCCCGCCGATCTCTACGCGCTGGGCGCGGTGCTCTACGCACTGCTCACGGGGCGGCCGCCGTTCGACGCCGAGGGGATGATGGCGGCGATGGCGCAGCACGTGCACGCGCCGGCTCCGCGCCCGTCGGCGGTACGCGGCGACGTCACGCCGGACCTCGACGACCTCGTCGTCGCACTGCTGGCAAAGGATCCTGCCGCACGTCCCAGCGCTGCCGATGTGATCGAGCGCCTCGACGGTCCGCCGGCGGCTGCGCTCGCACCGACCGCCGCCCTGGGCGGCCCGGCGACCGAGTCGACGCAGGTGATCGCAGCCGCCGCGCCGCCGACCCGATCTGGGCCGCGGTCACGCACGGGACTGATCGCGCTC
This sequence comes from uncultured Actinomycetota bacterium, assembly GCA_963754285.1. Classification (GTDB taxonomy): domain Bacteria; phylum Actinomycetota; class Actinomycetes; order Mycobacteriales; family Jatrophihabitantaceae; genus RYN-133. Next base: position 68,504 of record CAVWFN010000006.1, on the reverse strand, counting down.
GGCATCGCGCTCGCGCTCGCCGTGCTCGTCGTCGTGATCGTCCTTGCCAACACGGGCAGCGACACCCCCGGCACCGGCACACCGGTGGCCGGTGGCCGGAGCCCGCACTCGACCGCGCGGACCTCTGCACACCGCAGTCCGGCGACCTCGCCGAAACCGACGCCGAAACCGACACCGAAACCAACGCCGAAACCGACATCGCGCCCGTCGGATCTGCCCAGTGCGTTGAGCGCGCTTCGCAGCGCGATCAGCGCAGCGCAAGCGGACAACGCACTGTCGGCGGCCGACGCGCAGGACCTGCTCCATCGTGTCGACGCGATGAGCACGGCCGCGTCCGGACCGGGCGGCGCACCTGGCGGTGGACCTGGCGGTGGACCTGGCGGTGGACCAGGTGGCGAACCTGGCGGCGGACCAGGCGGCGGACCCGGTGATGGTCACGGGAACGGCAAGGCCAAGGGCCATGGCGACCCCGCGCCTGCCGGCCTGTCCGGGCCGATCGACGACTTCGCCCAGCACCTGGCCGACCTTCGCGCCCGCGGCGCGATCACGACTCCGGCCTACAAGTCGATTCAGTCGGCGTTGGGGTCGGTGCGCTCGTTCGCGTCGTCCGACGGCGGCGGCGACTGAGCCATCGTGCGCCGCGTGCCGTCGAGCCGCACGGTGTACCCGGTGTTGTCGAGGTACTCGAGCAGTGGAATCGCGACGCGGCGCGTGGTGTCGAGCGTCTGCCGCGCCTGGCTCGAGGTGAATGGCTGAGGCAATTCGCGCAGCAATGCGACAGCCTGCTCGATCGATGCGGGAAGCAGCACGATGTCGTCGCTGATACACACCAGGCGCTGCGCCTTCTCGGCGGCGGCGAGTTCACGCCGGCCGAGGTCGAGCGCGCGGAGCTCGTCGCGGTCAGGGGCGTGGAACGGATGCTCGAACAACCACGACTCGATCGAGCGCACCGAGCGCTCGGCCGGGCCCAGCGTGACCGCCAGCGAGGCGGCGACCCGTCCGCCGCCTTCGGCCAGTCCCGCAGCCGCCAGGACCGGCGCGAGCAACTCCTCGTCGGGCAGGGCGAGCCGTTGCGCGAGCACGCCGAGCGGCATCGCCGGGTCGAGCGGGTGCTGGGCTGCCCACTGCACGACGGCGTCGGGTGCGGCGGCCAGCCAGTCCTGCCACTGGCCTTCGGCGATCACCCAGCCGGCGTGGCGGTGCAGATCGTCACGATCGGGCAGGTCGATGCCGAGCACGGCAAGGTGTTCTTCGCGCACGGCACCGCGACGGGTGACCTCGTGATATGCGTCGGGGCGTCCGTCGGCCAGTTCGTCGCCGCGGTCGCGCGCCGCGCCGCGCCGGCGAAGCGGTGGCGGATCGGCATCGAGCACCTCGACCCCGGCGACGACGGTGTGCTGCGACGTGTCGCGCAGCACGGCACGATCACCCGCCAGCACAGGCAATTCATGCTGCAGGGTCAGGCGAGCCGTGTCGGCACCGAGCGGGCGTACGTGCACGGGCGTTGCGAGCGTGCCGATGTGCATTGTCAGCCGCGACGGCCACCGCACGGCGGGGTCGATGGGGCGCAGGCGGACGTCGAACACGCGGGTGCGGTGCCAGGCCGCATCAGTGAGCAGCACGTCGCCGCGGGTCACGTCTGTCCGGTCGACACCGCGCAGATTGATCGCAACGCGCGCGACACCGCTCACGCGATCACGATCACGACCGAGACTTTGTACAGAGCGCACGACGACGGGACGCCGACCCAGCAACAACCGATCACCCGGCGTGACTGTGCCCGCCGCCAACGTGCCGGTGACGACCGTGCCGGCGCCGTGGATCGAGAACGCTCGGTCGACCCACAGCCGCACGCGCGCATCGGGATCGGGAGTCGGCAGTGTCGCGACGAGCTCGACGAGGGCCGTGCGCAGCTGTGGCAGGCCGAGGCCGGTGGTCGCAGACACCGCGACTGCGCTCACAGCTCCGAGCGAGGATTGCCTTATCCGCTCGAGTGATTCGGTCATCGCCGTGTGCGGGTCGGCAAGATCGCTTCGGGTCACCGCGAGCACGCCGTGTCGGACGTCGAGTGCATCAATCGCGTTGAGATGTTCCTCGGACTGCGCGGACCAGCCGCCGTCGGCGGCGACGACGAACAACACCGCGGGCACCGGGCCGAGGCCGGCGAGCGTGTTCGCGATGAAACGCTCATGGCCGGGTACGTCGACCAACGCCAGCTCGCTGCCGTCGGGCAGTTCGGTCCACGCGTAGCCCAGGTCGATCGTCAGCTCGCGGCGCCGCTCTTCCGGCCAGCGGTCGGGGTCCATGCCCGTGAGCGCGCGCACGAGTGCCGACTTGCCGTGGTCGACGTGACCCGCGGTGGCGATGACATGCATCATGCGTCGACAGCACGCAGAACTGCGTCGCGGACGAGCGTGTCGTCGGTCGGATCGACACACCGCAGGTCGAGCAAGCAGCGTTCGTGCTCGACGCGGGTGATGACCGGTGGTCGGCCGGCACGCAGTGGCCGAGCGAACTGCGACGGCAGCGCGACGGCCCAGCCGTCGAGTTCGAGACCGGGAGCACCGCCGCCACCGACGACGCCGCTGCTGGCGACCACCTTGCCCCCGACAACTTCGGCCAAGGCGGCACAGCGCAGCCGCAACGAGTCCGGGTCGGCCTCGATCGCCGTCCACGTCGGTGTTGTCTGCGCGGTGAGCGTCGCTTCGAGCGCGGCGAGGGTGAGCTTGTCGACCCGCAACGCACGCGCGAGCGGATGCCGGCGCAGGCGCTGCACTACCTCGGTGCGGCCGAGCACGAGCCCGGCCTGCGGACCGCCGAGCAGCTTGTCGCCGCTCGCGGTCACGACGTCGGCGCCGTCGGCGAGTGCTGTGGCGGCATCGGGCTCGTCCGGCAGCAATCGGTGCGGCGCGAGCAGACCGCTGCCGATGTCGACAACAACCGGCGCACCGAGTTGCGCCAGCTCGCGAACCGGGACGGCACTGGTGAATCCCTCGATGCGGAAGTTGCTCGGGTGCACTTTGAGGATGCAGCCGGTGTCCGGGCCGAGCGCCGCCGCATAGTCGTCGCGCGTCACCCGGTTCGTCGTGCCGACCTCGCGCAGCCGCGCGCCGGTCGATGCGATGAGGTCAGGCAGCCGGAATCCGTCGCCGATCTCGACGAGCTCGCCGCGGCTGACGATCACCTCGCGGTCGCGCGCCAACGCGGTCGTCGCGAGGACGAGCGCAGCCGCGCCGTTGTTGACCACGAGCGCTTCGCCGGCGGCAGGAACCGCTCGGATCAACGCGGCGAGTGCGCCGCGACCGCGCTTGGCACGCTGCCCCGATTCGAGGTCGTACTCGACGTCGACGTAGCCACTGGCCGACTGGAGTGCCTCGCGCGCAGCGTCAGACAACGCGGCCCGGCCGAGGTTGGTGTGCAGCACGACCCCGGTCGCGTTGATGACCCGACGCAATGACGTGGCAGGCTCGCCGAGCAGGGCGACGACCTGGTCGGCGACCTCGTCCGGTGCGATCCGTCCGTCGCGCACGAGTTGCAAGCCAGAGACGACGGCGTGCTTGACCCGCGCACGTCCGAACTGCTCGACCGCGGCGATCAACCGTGGGTCGGCGAGCACTGCGTCTGTGCGAGGAACAAGACGACGCGGATCCGACAACGGACGCCCTCCCTCAGCGCGACCGGACATTGTGGCGGAGGCGGACGGGAATCGAACCCGCCAAGACGAGCTACTCGACTTCACCGGTTTTGAAGACCGGGAGGACCACCAGGCACCCTTACGCCTCCGATCATCACCGTACCGTTCACACATGACCGTTCGGCTCACGCAGTATGCCCACGGCGGCGGATGCGCATGCAAGATCCCGCCCGGGGAGTTGGAGCAGGTCGTCGCCGGCCTCGGCGGCCAACAAGTGCCATCCCTGGTTGTCGGCCTCGACGCCGGAGACGACGCCGCGGTCGTCGCACTCGGCGAGGACCGTGCCGTGATCAGTACGGCCGACTTCTTCACACCGGTCGTCGACGATGCGTACGACTGGGGACGCATCGCGGCGGCGAACGCCTTGTCGGATGTGTACGCGATGGGCGGACGGCCGATCGTCGCGATCAATCTGGTCGGCTGGCCACGCGACGTGCTGCCACTCGAACTGCTGACCGAGGTTCTGCGGGGCGGTCTGGACGTCGCGACGCTGGCCGGCTGCCCGGTCGGCGGCGGGCACAGCATCGACGACCCCGAACCGAAGTACGGGATGGCAGTCACGGGTATCGCCGACCCCCGTCGGCTGCTCCGCAACGACGCGGCGAGCGCCGGCCTGGCGCTGACCTTGACGAAACCGCTCGGAGTCGGCGTCCTGAACAACCGGCACAAGGCGACCGGTGAGGTGTTTGCGCAGGCTGTCGAATCGATGGCCTCGCTCAACGCCGACGCAGCCGCTGCGGCCCTGGCCGCAGGAGCGCGTGCGGCCACCGACGTCACCGGGTTCGGGTTGCTCGGCCACCTGTTCAAGATGATTCGCGCGTCGGGTGTCTCGGCGGTCATCGACTCGGCCGCCGTGCCCTATTTGGATGGTGCCCGCGAGGCACTTGCGCAGGGTTATGTCAGCGGCGGCACCCGTCGCAACCTCGACTGGGTGCGCCCGGCCGTCGAAACGGACGTCGACGAGGACGAGTTGCTTCTGCTCGCCGACGCGCAGACCAGCGGCGGCCTGCTCGTCGCGGGCGAGATTCCCGGAGCGCCGGTGATCGGCGAACTGGTGCCCTCCGACGGGCTGTCGATGATCACCATCCGCTGATCATCCGCTCGATCACGGTGGTGCCGGGTGCGCTGCCCGCGGACATCGCCACGAGAGCGTCGGGCGCCTCGTCGAGGGAGATCGTGCGCGTGACCAGGCGTTTCGGGTCGAGTTGGCCGGCGGCGATCTCGGCGAGCATCGCCGGGTAGTCGCGCGCGGCCATGCCGTGACTCCCGACGATCTCGAGCTCACGAGCGAGCACGGCACCCATGTCGACGGGCGGGTTCGCATCGTCGGCGACGAGCAGGCCGACCTGCACGTGTCGGCCGCGACGTCGCAGCCCGGCGAGCGAATCGGCGAACGTGGTCGCGCGGCCGAGCGCGTCGATGCCGAGATGCGCGCCGCCGTCGGTGAGTTCGTCAATCACCTCGGCCGACGGTGGCGACACGGCGTGCGCGGCACCGACCGTGCGGGCGAGGTCGAGAGCCTCAGCGCTGACGTCGACGGCGATCACTTGTGCGCCGCGAGCGGCCGCAATCATCACTGCGGCCAGACCGACGCCACCGCAGCCGTGAACAGCGACCCAGTCGCCCGGCGCGACCCGTCCCTGCAGGACGACGGCGCGATAGGCCGTCGCGAACCGGCAGCCGAGCCCGGCCGCAGTGACGAAATCGATCTCGTCCGGCAAATGCACGACGTTGAAATCGGCGTGCCGCACGGCGACGAACTCGGCGAACGATCCGGCGTGGGTGAAGCCGGGCTGGGTCTGGTTCGGGCACACCTGCGCGTCGCCGGCGCGGCATTGCTCGCACGTGCCGCAGCCACACACGAACGGCACCGTCACGCGTGCGCCGACCACGACCTCGCGAACGTCAGCACCGACCTCGGCAACGAGGCCGGCGAACTCGTGACCCGGGACGTGTGGCACCGAGATGTCGGCGTCGTGTCCCTGCCAACCGTGCCAGTCGCTGCGGCACACCCCGCTCGCCTCGACCTGGATGAGCGCGCCGTCGGAGGCACACGCCGGACGGTCGACGTCACGAATTTGCGGACGAACGCCGAACTCGTCGATCACAACCGCGCGCACAGGTGATCAGTCTCCGACGACGCCGTCGATGCGCTCACGGATGAAGTCGGCATGCCCGTTGTGCCGTGCGTACTCCTCGATCATGTGCAGATAGATCCAGCGCAGGTCCATGTCGGCCTGCAGACGCGGATGGACGAAGACGTCGTCGAGGCTGTGCCCGGCCGCGACCGCGTCGGCCGCGTCGCACTCGGCGAGGTAGGCCGCGTAGTCGTGTTCGGCGTCGGCATCGGCGATGTTCTCGAAGTCGCCGTCCGGCTGAGCCTCGGTGTAGTAGAGCGGGTCGATCTGTTCCATCGAGAACCGACGCCGGAACCATGACCGCTCGACCTCGGTCATGTGCCGGACGAGCCCGAGAAGCGTGAGGATCGACGGCGGCACCGACGCCTGCTTGAGCTGGTCGGCATCGAGACCCGCGCACTTCTGCAGCAGCGTCTGGCGGTGGAAGCGCAGCCACGCCTCCAGCGCCGTGCGTTCGTCGGCGACGTTCGGGGGGTCAGGACGTTCGAGCGGCGGTGCGGTCCAGGTCATGGCACTCATTCTCGTCACGGGTGCGACAGTGTTTGCGTGGCAGCCACACGGACAAGCGCCGGCCTCGTCCTGTATCGCCGCGAGCCGCACCTGCAGGTGCTGCTCGCTCACATGGGTGGCCCGTTCTGGGCACGCAAGGACGACGGCGCGTGGTCGATCCCGAAGGGCGAGTACGCCGAAGACGAGGACGCGTTCGCCGCGGCGCGGCGCGAGTTCGCCGAGGAGCTCGGGTCGACACCGCCGCAGGACGGCTACCTCGCGCTCGGAGACGTGCGGCAGGCCAACGGCAAGCTCGTCACGGCATGGGCCGTCGAGGGCGACCTCGACGCGGACACGATCGTCAGCAACACCTTCGAGGTCGAGTGGCCGCCACGGTCGGGGCGCCGACAGTCGTTTCCCGAAGTCGATCGCGCGGCCTGGTTCGACCTCGACGCCGCTCGTCCCAAACTGGTGAAGGGCCAGAGCGAGCTCCTCGACCGACTGGTGGCGACACTGGCCGAGCACGGACGCTAGCGTGCATGGCATGACGGCTAGTACTCGTGGCACGGTGCGCGACAAGACGCGCGACTCGGTCCGGCAGGTCACCCGATGGGGGCTCGGGCACGTCATGCCGCGCACGGTGATGCGCGTCGCGGGCCGCCGCGGTGACCTACAAGGGCAACTCGTGAGCGTGCCGCGCGGCGGCGATCCGTTCCCCGTGCTCGAGCGCATCCGCGCCGAAGGCCCGCTCTACCGCAGCAAGTTCGCTTACGTCACGACGTCGCTGCCGGTCGTGCGTGAGGTGCTGTCCAGCAACGACTTCCGCACCGGCTTCGAACCCGGCGATCTGAGCGGGCCGATCGGACGCGCCTTCGCCTGGGCCGCCGAGAGCGACGCGCTCGGGCCGCTCGTGCCGCCGTCGCTGCTCGTCACCGAGCCGCCCGACCACACCCGCTACCGCAAGCTGGTCACGCGCGTGTTCAGCGTGCGGGCGGTCGAGAACCTGCGCAGCCGCACCGAGCAGATCGCTGCCGAGCTGCTCGACGGGCTGGCCGGGTCCGATCCGGTCGACCTCGTCGAGGCGTACTGCACGTTGCTGCCGGTGACCGTGATCGCCGAGATCCTCGGCGTTCCGGCCAGCGAGCGAGAGCGCGTCCTCGGTTTCGGCGCGGCAGCTGCACCGAGTCTCGATCTCGGCCTGACCTGGCGACAGTTCCGTACGGTCGAAACCGCCCTGTCCGAGTTCGACGCGTGGCTCGGCGGCCACCTCAACACTTTGCGCGAACACCCCGGCGACGACCTGCTCAGCCAGCTCGTCGCCGCGCGCGACGACGGCGTCGGCCTCGACGAACGCGAGCTCAAGGCGACGGCCGGGCTCGTCCTCGCCGCGGGATTCGAGACGACGGTCAACCTGCTCGGCAATGGTGCCGTGCTGCTCGACACCCACCGTGACCAGCTCGAACTGCTGCGCAGCCAGCCCGAGCTGTGGCCGAACGCCGTCGATGAGATCTTGCGGCTCGATCCGCCCGTCCTGCTCACCGGACGCACCGCGCGCCGTGACACGACGGTGTCGGGCACGCCGATCCGGCAAGGCACGCTGGTGACGACGGTGCTCGCGGCGGCCAACCGCGACCCTGAGGTCTTCAGCGATCCGACGCGCTTCGACGTCACGCGCGACAACGCGAAGGATCACGTGTCGTTCTCGGCCGGACGGCACTTCTGCCTCGGCGCGGCGCTTGCCCGCATGGAGGGCGAAGTCGGGCTACGGATGCTGTTCGAGCGTTATCCCGAGCTGCGCACGCTCCCCGGTGCGCAGCGGCGAACGACCCGCATTCTGCGTGGGTACTCGCAGCTACCCGTCCGGCTGGGCAAGCGCGCCGTCGTCGCCCCGGCCTGACCGCACCCGTTTCCCCGCTGGTGCTCGGTTCACAGCGCGGAAACCGAGCACCAGCGGGGAAAGCCCCGGGCGGTTCCCCGCTGGTGCTCGCTCGGACGGCGAGAAACGAGCACCAGCGGGGAAAGCAGTCAGCGGGCGTCGAGGCGCTCGCGCTGCGGGACGACGGTGTACTTCGGATCGCGAGCAGATGCCTGGCCGGCCTCGAAGATCGCGAAGCGGGTGCACGCCGACCCGCCGAGCAGCCCGAGCCCGGCGATGACGGAGAACGCTCGACCGCGCCTGGGGTTGCGGCGGCCGAGCAGTTCGGCCAGCAGCGCGCCGATGCCGCCGACGCCTGTACAGACCTTGCCGGCCTGCTCGATCCGGCCGGCCAGCCCGGACTGCAGCGTCTCGACCGAGATACCCATGGACGATTCCATCGACCGCTGTGCCAGCACCTCGCCGACCAGCCCCGCGAATGCCAGCCGGCGGGCCGGCCCGGCATCGGCGTAACTCGCCCCGATCATGCCGAGGCCACCGGCGGCAGACGCGGCCGAACCGACGAATACGAACGGCAATTCGCGGCGCGCGGAATTCCACGCCGGTGTCGCGGTGTCGGCGAGCAGGACGCCGGTGTACGAAGCCACGGCCGGTGCGAGGACGGCTGCGCCGATCCCTGCCGGCCGCGCGAACGGGCGCAGGAGCCGGCGCATGAAGCGCGGCAGGAACGGGAGTTCGGCGGCACCTGCCAGGCCGGCGGCCGGCCCGTACAAGGTCAGGATCCACGTGCCGACCGACATCGGCGAGGTCGGCTTCGCAACACGGAGCATGTTGACGAAGCGGGCCGGTTTGCCGAGGTCATGCACCAGCGCGGCGAAGCTCAGCGAGATGCTGACGAGCGCTCCGGCGCGTCCGGTACGGCGCAGTGTCGGGCGGTCGGTGAGATCTGCTCCGGCCGCGAGCATCGACGAGCCCGCCGCCAGTCCACCGAGGAATAGGTACGCCGGGATGTCGTTCTCCCACGGCGATGCCTTGACCACCGGACGTCCGTAGTACGAGGTGAACGTCGCATCGGGCACGACCGGGGCACCGTCGGAACTGCCCCGCCGCCGTCGGCGCGCAGTGCGGTCGCTCACCGTTGCCGCTTCCGTCCGAAGAAGGTCGCCACGACGCCCGCCGCCAGCGCCCCGGCCGCCGCCGCTGCATGGCCCCACATCTGGGGCAGATCGCGGGTCGGGACGACCGGATCCGGCGGCAGCCCGTAGGTCTCCGGCTCGTCGAGCAGCAGGAACATCGCCCCGGCCCCGCCGACGCCGTCGTTCGGGTCCTCGCCGTAGAGACGAGCCTGCGCTACGCCGTTGTCGTGCAACGTCTCGAGCCGCGCTGCCGCACGTGCTCGGAGTTCATCGAGGTCGCCGTACACGATCGACTCGGTCGGGCACGCCTGCGCACACGCCGGCATGTGGCCGGCGTCGAGGCGGTCGTAACACAGCGTGCACTTCTGGGCGATGCCGACGTTCTTCGTTCCGGCGTCGCCGGTGCGCCGCTCGATCACCCCGTACGGGCAGGCAGGAACGCAGTAGCCACAACCATTGCAGATGTCGTCCTGCACGACGACCGTGCCGAACTCGGTGCGGAACAGCGAGCCCGTCGGGCACACGTCGAGGCAGCCGGCATGCGTGCAGTGCTTGCACACATCAGAGGACATCAGCCATTGCAGGTCACCCGCGGGCGAGGACTTCTCGATGAACGCGACGTGGCGCCACGTCGACGCGCCGAGTGCGCCCGTGTTGTCATACGACGAACCCAACAGGTTGAACCCGTCGTCGGGCACCCCGTTCCATTCCTTGCAAGCAACCTCGCACGCCTTGCAGCCGATGCACACCGACGTGTCGGTGAAGAATCCCTTGCGTGCCGGGGCGTCCTGCCACCCGGCGTTGGTCGCGACCTTCGGGTCAGGCCCGCTCAGCTGTGGCATCAACGCTCCGTCCGCTGCCGGTTACCGGTGTCGACGGTGATGTTCGCACGGCTGCGGTACTCCTCGACGAAGCGAAGCAACGCGGGCCCGGTCGGTCGTCTGCCCGGCTGGATGTCGCACGAAGCGACTTTCGACTCCTGGATGTGGACGTTCGGGTCGAGGGTCACACCGAACAGGTCATTGGCCGAATCGCCGCTCACCAAAGCGGATCCGCCCACGCCCCAGTGGTAGGGCAGACCGACCTGATGCACGGTGCGGCCGGCGACCTGCAGCGGCTTCATCCGTTCGGTGACCAGCACACGCGCCTCGATCGCGGTGCGCGCGGTGACGATCGTGGCCCAGCCGAGATTCTCGAGCCCGCGTTCGCGAGCCAGTTCCGGCGACACCTCACAGAAGAACTCCGGCTGCAACTCCGACAGGAACGGAAGCCAGCGGCTCATGCCGCCGGCAGTGTGGTGCTCGGTGAGCCGGTAGGTGGTGAACACATACGGGAACACCTCGGAGTTCGCCTCGGGCGGCGACGGATTCTGCAGGTTGTCCTTGCGCGGGAACACCTCGCGCGTCGGGTTCGCCTGCTGCCGGTAGAACGGGTTGCGCACCGGGGACTCGGACGGTTCGTAATGCGCGGGCATCGGCCCGTCCAAGAGGCCGGCCGGAGCGAACAGCCAGCCCTTGCCGTCGGCCTGCATGATGAACGGATCGTCGCCCGCGAGGGCTTCGATGCCGCCGGCATCGGGCGCAGGCCGGTACGACGGTGCCTTGGTGGGCTCGAAGTCGGGGATGTCGTGCCCCGTCCACTTCTGCTCGTCCTCGTCCCACCACACGTAAGCCTTGCGCTCGCTCCACGGCTTCCCGTCGGGATCGGCGGAGGCACGGTTGTAGAGGATGCGGCGGTTTGCCGGCCAGGCCCAGCCCCACTCCGGCGCGACCCACGACTGTTCGCGGCCGGGCTTGCGGCGCGCGGACTGGTTGACGCCGTCGGCGTACACGCCGGTGTAGATCCAGCAACCGCCACTGGTCGACCCGTCGTCGGTCATCTCGAGGTAGCTCGAGAGGGTCTGGCCGGCCTTGTCGCCGGTCAGGTGGAAGCCGTTGATCTCCTTCAGCACCGACTCGGCGACGATCTCGCCGTCGTCGGTCACCGGGTAGTCCCAGGTCAGGTCGAGCAACGGCCGGTCGCGCGCATCTGTCGAGTCCGCGAGCCGCTCGCGCAGTTTCTTGCCCAGCAGGAAGAAGAACTGCAGATCGCTCTGGCACTGGCCCGGGGGTTCGACGGCCTTGTGGTGCCACTGCAGCACCCGCTGCGTCTGGGTGAATGTGCCGTCCTTCTCGGCATGCGATGCGGCGGGGAAGAAGAAGACCTCGGTCGCAATGTCGGCCGTGCGCAACTCGCCCGTCTCGATCTCGGGGCCGTCCTTCCAGAACGTCGCCGACTCGATCATGTTCAGGTCGCGGACGACGAGCCACTTGAGATGCGCCATGCCGAGCCGCTGCATCTTGCCGTGCGCCGAGCCGACGGCCGGGTTCTGTCCCAGCAGGAAGTACCCGTCGACCTCGTCCTCGAGCATCTTCATGACGGTCGCGTACGTGCCGTGGTCGCCGGTCAGGCGGGGCAGGTAGTCGAACGCGTAGTCGTTGTCGGCGGTTGCCGCGTCGCCCCAGTACGACTTCAGCAGGCTGACGGTGAACTTGCGCGCGTCGGCCCAGAAGCCCTTCTGGGACGGGCTGGTGATCGTCGCGACGTAATCGTCGAGCGAGTCGTGTTCGCCCGCCTTCGGCATCGGCAGGTAGCCCGGCAACAGGTTGAACAGAGTCGGGATGTCGGTCGATCCCTGGATGCTCGCGTGCCCGCGCAGCGCGAGGATGCCGCCGCCCGGACGGCCCATGTTCCCGAGCAGCAGCTGGATGATCGCCGACCCGCGGATGTACTGCACGCCCACCGAGTGGTGGGTCCAGCCCACCGAATACACCCACGCGGTCGTGCGCTCGCGTCCGCTGTTCGCGGTGACCGCCTCGCACACCTGCTCGAACGCCTCGACCGGGACGCCGCAGGTCTCGGCGACCATCTGTGGGGTGTAGCGCGCGTAGTGCCGCTTGAGCACTTGGAACACACACCGCGGATCCTGCAAGGTCTCGTCTCGACGTACGTCGGAGGCGTGCAGGGACGCACCGTGTCCGCCCATCTCGTGGCCGGCGCCGCGTGACTGCCGCGACTGGTCGTGCTCGCCCTGGGTCTCCTCGCCGGACGGGGACCCCTCGTCGACGCCCTCGTACTGCCAGGTGGACGTGTCGTACGTGCCGGTCTCCGGGTCGTACCCGGAGAACACGCCGTCCAGTTCGTCGGTGTCCTGGAAGTCGTCACGCAGGATCGTCGGAGCGTTGGTGTAGTTGACGACGTACTCGCGGAAGAACTTCTCGTTCTCGAGGATGTAGTTGACGATGCCGCCGAGGAAGGCGATGTCACTGCCCGCGCGCAGGGGCACGTGCAGGTCGGCGACCGCTGACGTGCGCGTGAAGCGCGGATCGATGTGGATCACCTTCGCGCCGCGCGCCTTGGCCTCCATGACCCACTGGAACCCGACCGGGTGGCACTCGGCCATGTTCGAGCCCTGGATGACGATGCAGTCGGAGTTCTGCAGATCCTGGGTGAAGGTGGTGGCCCCGCCACGACCGAAGGAAGTCCCCAAACTGGGAACGGTGGCGCTGTGTCAAATACGCGCCTGATTCTCGATCTGGATGGCGCCGAGCGCGGTGAACAGTTTCTTGATCAGGTAGTTCTCTTCGTTGTCGAGAGTCGCCCCGCCGAGTGCGGCGATGCCCTGCGTCCGGCGCAGGAAGCGGCCCTGATCGTCCTTGTCCTCCCAGTGCTTGCGGCGCGCCTCGATCATGCGGTCGACGACCATGTCGGTCGCGGTCTCGAGATCGAGGGACTCCCAGTCGGTGCCGTACGGCCGCCGATACAGCACGGCCGTCTGGCGCCCCGGCGAGTTGACCAACTGCTCGCTCGCCGAACCCTTCGGGCACAGCCGGCCACGGGAGATCGGTGAGTCGGGATCGCCCTCGATCTGGGTGACGCGGTCGTCCTTGACGAAGATCCGCTGGCCGCACCCGACGGCACAGTAGGGGCACACACTCTGGACGACCCGGTCTGCGGTCTCGGTGCGCGCGATCTTGGCGGCGGTGGCCGGCGACTTCACCGCCTGACCACGGCCCCATCGGTCCGTCCCGGTCAGTTGGCGCAAAAGCGGCCAGCCACCGTGTGACTCGCGACCGGCCATCATGCACCCCCTCACGGCAAGACTACGCACATGATCACCCGGACAACACGGGTGGAGTCTCGTCCGTTGAGCGATGATTTGGGCGAGAAGTACCCATAGCCCGACAGCCGTGCGGCGCGGGACACTCGTCGGGTGGACCGACGGGCCGACGAGGCCGCGTACCCCGTGTTCGTCCGATTTCGTGGAGAACGCGGGTCCGCTGCTGACAGGGTGGTGTCGCGAAGCGCGCTGCGGCTGCACGTCTACGCCGTGCTCGCCAGCATCGAGGCCGACACCGCAGGCCTCGTGACCGACGCCTATCTGGACGCGGTAACGGCAGAAACGTCGGTCGATGCGCTCGAGTTGTGCACGGCCGGACTGTGGACGCGCGTCGACGAGGGCTACCGCGTCCTCGACAGCGAGGTCATGCGCATGGCCAGCGAGGTGCATCGGCAACTGGAGGAACTCTCGGCCCGGTGCCGCGTGACCGGCGGGCACCAGCCCGATGCCGCCCATCCGGGGTTGTGCCGCAAGTGCGCCGTGCAGTTGGCCTAGCTCGGGCCGACGGCGCGAGCATGGCCTGACAGGATCGAGCCATGACCGCACGGATCGATCACCTTGTCACGTCCGGCACCTTCAGCCTCGACGGCGGTACCTGGGACGTCGACAACAACGTGTGGATCGTCGGTGACGACGACGAGTGCGTGGTCATCGACGCCGCGCACGATGCCGACGCGATCCTGCGTGCGGTTGACGGCAGGCGCGTCGCCGCGATCTTGTGCACGCACGGGCACGACGATCACGTCAACGTGGCTCCCGCGGTGGCGGAGGTGGCCGACGCGCCGATCCTGCTCAACAGCGCAGATCTGGTCCTCTGGCAGATGACGCACCCCGAGCGCGAGCCGGACGGCGAGCTGGCCGACGCTGCGACGGTCGAGATCGCGGGAACGACGCTGCGAGTGCTGCACACCCCGGGCCACGCGCCCGGCGCCGTGTGTCTCCATGCGCCCGACCTCGGTGTGGTGTTCAGCGGCGACACCCTCTTCCGGGGTGGTCCGGGCGCGACGGGACGGTCGTACTCCGACTTCCCGACGATCATCGAATCCATCCGTGCTCGCCTGCTCACGCTGCCGGGGGAGACCGTCGTCCACACCGGCCACGGCGACGACACCACCATCGCGTCCGAGGCCGCAGATCTGGACGAGTGGATCGCTCGCGGCCACTGAAACCCGCGGGAACCGAGAGACGCGGCCGCTAGGGCTCAGTGCTTGCCGGGGCCGTGGCCCGGTTGCGGGCCTTTTGCCGCCGCCGGGCCGTGCGGGGCCGGCTTCGGGGCGGCCGCGGGGCCGGGCCCCGGGCCGGGTCCGGCGAGGTGATGACGTGCGTGCGGGTGCACGGGCCGCGCGGTCCGGGTGGCACGTGCCGCCCGGGCGGCGGCCAGCTCGGCGGCCTGCCGCGCGCGTTCGAGGGCGGCTCGGTGCGCCGCTCGGTGCGCCGCTCGGTGGGCCGCTGCCCGTTCGGCTGCCCGCGCCGCCGCGGCGGCCCGGGTCGCGGCTCTCGCCTGCCTGCGGGCCGCGGCGCGCGCCGTGGCCTTACTGGTCGCGGCGTCAACGGCGAGCTGCGCGCGCATCAGGTCGGCTGACACGACGGCGATTGCGGTAGCGACCTTGGCGTTGAGGGCGTCGTCGACGGTGCCGTTCTGATGCAGCGTGCCGAGCCGGTCGAGCACGCCCGACAAGGCTTGTTGGGCGTCGTGGAAATCGCGCAGGGAGCTGCGCCGAGCGACGGTCGTCACGCCGCGGCGAAGGCTCACCGGTGCGACCGACTCGAGCGTGTGCAGGTCGGCGCCGAGCTTGCCCGCGACGTGCGGATAGGCACTCGTGTCGACGGCGGCGGCAGCGGGCGTTGCTGTGCCGCTGTTGCTTGCAACGACGATGGTGGCCGTGGTGATCGCGGCGACAAGGGCCGCGGCCAGCCACGCGGCCCTGCGCCGCTGACGGGGTGCATCGGCCGCGGCGACGGCAAGCGGGGCGAAGGTCGACGTCGGCGTGGTGTCGCTGGCCGGCGCGGTCAGTGCGCTCAGGCGGGCGGCGACCTCGCCGGCGCCCGGGCGGTCGGCAGCTTCTGATGCCGTCATGGCGGCGAGCAGCTCGCGCCAGGCCGGATCGAGCCACGCGGGGATCGCCGGCCCGCGCTGGAGCCGGGCGAGCGCTGCCTCGACGCCGTAGCCGGGGAAGGCGACCCGACCGGTGAGGCATTCGAGTAGCACCAGGGCGAGCGAATACACGTCGCTGGCCGGGCCGATGTCGCCACCGGTGGTCTGCTCGGGGCTGAGATAGTTCGCCGTGCCCAGCGTCGTCCCGTGCACCGTCAGCCGGGTGCTGTCGATCAGCCGCGCGACGCCGAAGTCGGTCAGCTTCGCAACGTGCGAGCCGCCGCCGGCGATGAGGATGTTGGCGGGTTTGATGTCGCGGTGCACGACTCCGCGTTCGTGGACGTAGGCCAGCGCGCTCGCCAGCTGCGTCCCGACCGTGGCTGTGCGGTGCGGCTCGAGCGGCCCGCCGTCGAGCTCACGGGCCAGCGTCGTCCCCTCGACGAGCTCCATGACCAGGTATGCGAACGGCGCCAACGGGTCGGACGTGTCGCGTCCGGCGTCGAACACCATCACCAGACCGGGGTGACTCAACCCCGCCAGCAGCCGGACTTCGCCGCCGCGGCGCACGTCGGCATCGGGCAGCACGCCGCCCTGATGGAAGACCTTCACGGCCACCGCGCGCCCGAGCACCGTGTCACGCGCCCGGAACACCTGCGCCATGCCGCCGCTGCCGAGCAGCTCGCCCAGTACGTAGCGGCCGTCGAGAACGATGGCTTCGGCGGTCGTCACCACTTCGCGGTACCCACCCCGCAATCAGCCCAAACGGGGCAGTAGGGCCTCGCGCGGCCCGCTAGGCTCGGCCAGCACGGTCGCGCGTGAGGCGACGACGTTCTCGAAAGGTGAGCACATCATGAGCATCAGCCTGACCAAGGGCGGCAACATCTCCCTCACCAAGGAGGCGCCCGGGCTGCGCGCCGTGGTGGTCGGCCTCGGCTGGGACGCCCGCACCACCGACGGGCAGGCCTTCGACCTGGACTCCAGCGCGATCGCATGCAACGCCGGCGGGACGGTCTTCTCGCCACAGCACTTCATCTTCTTCAACAACCTCACCAGCCCGGACGGCGCGATCCAGCACACCGGCGACAACCTCACCGGCGAGGGCGCCGGCGACGACGAGCAGATCAAGGTCAATCTGGCCGCGCTGCCCGCCGACCTCGACAAGATCGTGTTCCCGGTGTCGATCTACAACGGCGAGGCGGCCGGACAGAACTTCGGGCAGGTGCGCAACGCGTTCATCCGCATCGTCAACCAGGACGACAACAGCGAGATCGCCCGCTACGACCTGTCCGAGGACGCGTCCACCGAGACCGCGATGGTCTTCGGCGAGGTGTACCGCAACGGCACCGACTGGAAGTTCCGCGCCGTCGGGCAGGGCTACAGCTCGGGACTGGCGGGCATCGCCCGCGACTTCGGGGTGCCGCTCTAGCGGGAACCGCGACGCCTACCAGCACGTTTTCCGGCTAGGGCCCGGCACAACCGGGCCGATCATGAGGAGGAAGCACGTATGAGTGTCAGCCTGAGCAAGGGTGGCAACGTCTCGCTCACCAAGGAAGCCCCCGGCATGACCGCGGTCAACGTCGGACTCGGCTGGGACGCACGCACCACGAGCGGCGCGGATTTCGACCTGGACGCGAGCGCGTTGCTCGTCGACCCGAACAGCAAGATCCTGTCCGACCAGTACTTCATCTTCTTCAACAACCTCACCAGCCCGGACGGATCCGTCGAGCACACCGGTGACAACCTGACCGGCGAGGGCGAGGGCGACGACGAGCTGATCAAGGTCAATCTCGCGGCCGTCCCGGCCGAGTGCGACAAGATCGTCTTCGCCGTCTCGATCTACGACGCCGAAACGCGTGGACAGTCCTTCGGGCAGGTGCGCAACGCGTTCATCCGCGTCGTCAACCAGGCCGGCGGCGCCGAGATCGCCCGCTACGACCTGTCCGAGGACGCGTCGACCGAGACGGCGATGGTCTTCGGCGAGGTCTACCGCAACTCCGGCGAGTGGAAGTTCCGCGCCGTCGGGCAGGGCTACACCAACGGGCTCGCCGGCATCGCTCGCGACTTCGGCGTCAACGTCGGCTGATCCAGCTCCCTGATGTTGTTGAAGACCTTCGGCGCGTCGCTCGTCGTTGCCGTCGTAGGCCTGCTCCTCGGCTACCTGTACGGCGGTGCGACCGGGCTGGCGCTCACCGCGATCCTCGCCGTCCTCGAGGTCTCGTTGTCGTTCGACAACGCCGTCGTGAACGCGACGGTGCTCGTGCGCATGAACCCGTTCTGGCAGAAGATCTTCCTCACCGTCGGTGTGGCGATCGCGGTCTTCGGCATGCGGCTGCTGTTCCCGCTGCTGATTGTCGGCATCACCGCGAAGTTGAGCCCGGCCGAGGCGATCCGGCTCGCGTTGCAGAAGGGCGATCCCGACAAGCACGGCACGTATGGCTACCTGCTGCACCAGGCACACCCGGCGATCGCGGCGTTCGGTGGCGTGTTCTTGCTGATGATCTTCTTCGAGTTCGTGTTCGAGGAGCGCGAGATCACGTGGCTGAGCTGGGTCGAGAAGCCGCTGGCCAAGATCGGCAAGCTGGACCAGCTCGGTGTCGTGCTGACTCTCGTGCTCCTGGTGATTTCGGCCTACACCCTCGCGCCGGACAACAAGATCTCGACGGTGCTCGTGTCCGGGGTGCTCGGCATGGCGACGTTCCTGCTCGTCAACGGCCTCGGCCAGTTCTTCGACACCGACGACGAGGCGGCAGAAGAGATCACCGAGGCCGAGCGTCCTGGTGCGGCAGCGGTGGTCGGCGCCGTCGGCAAGGCGGCGTTCTTCCTGTTCCTCTACCTCGAAGTGCTCGACGCGTCGTTCAGCTTCGACGGTGTCGTCGGCGCCTTCGCGATCACCTCCGACCCGATCATCATCGCGATCGGCCTGGGCGTCGGCGCGATGTTCATCCGATCGCTGACGGTGTTCTTGGTGCGCAAGGGCACGCTGTCGGAGTACGTGTACCTCGAGCACGGCGCGCTGTGGGCCATCGGCGCCTTGGCGGTGCTGCTGCTGATCACGATCAAGTACGACGTCCCCGAGGTCGTGACCGGCCTGATCGGGGTCGGGTTCATCGGTGCCGCGTTCGCGTCGTCGGTCTACCGCAACAAGCATGCCGAGCGTGACGAACCGGCCGAGCTGCAAACGGCGGCGCCCTGATGCCGATCGACTACACCAAGCGCCCCAAGCAGCCGGAACAGGCGCAGGCGCCCGCGCAACCGCCGACATCGTCCGGCCCGGTCGTGCTGACCAAGGCCGCGCCGGCCGTGTCGCTGGCCAAGAGCAGCGGCGGCACGCTGCGGGTGAACCTCAACTGGAACGCGCGACCGACCCAGGCGCGCGGGTTCTTCAAGAAGGCCGACCCCGCCCTCGACCTCGACCTGGGCTGCCTCTACGAGTTCAGCGACGGGTCGAAGGGTGTCGTCCAGGCGCTGGGCAACTCCTTCGCCGCGGTCGATCGCACGAGCCGGGCCACGGTCATCCGCCTCGACGGTGACGACCGCTCCGGCAACGTCGCCGCGGGCGAGAACTTGCTGATCGACCTGGCCCACGTCGAGCGCATCAAGCGCATCCTCGTTTTCGCCCTGATCTACGAGGGTGCCGCGAACTGGGCGGCCGCCGACGGTGTCGCGACGCTGTTCCCGGCCGTCGGCCCGTCGGTCACCATCCGGCTCGACGATCCACGCGACGGTGCGCGCATCTGCGCCATCGCGATGCTCGAGGTACGTGGCGGTGCGCTGCAGGTCCGCCGCGAAGTCAACTACATCAACGGCGGACAGCGTGCCTTGGACGAGGCGTACAACTGGGGCATGCGCTGGACCGCAGGTCGAAAGTAGGAGGACATCGTGGGTGTCAGTCTGAGCAAGGGACAGAGCGTCTCGCTGGTGAAGTCCGGCGGCGGCGGGCTGACCCAGGTGCGCATGGGCCTGGGTTGGGACGCGGTCAAGAAGCGCGGCTTCTTCGGCTCGCGCAGCCAGACCATCGACCTCGACGCGTCCGCCTTGCTGTTCGACAGCGGCGGCCAACTCGTCGATCAAGTGTGGTTCCAGCAGCTGACCAGCCGTGACGGCGCGGTGCAGCACACCGGTGACAACCTCACCGGTGAGGGCGAGGGTGACGACGAGTCCATCCGCGTCCATCTTGACGGCATCTCGCAGGCCGTCCGCACGATCGTGTTCACAGTCAACTCGTTCACCGGCCAGGACTTCTCGCAGATCGAGAATGCGTTCTGCCGGCTCATCGACGAGTCGAACGAGGCCGAGGTCGCCCGCTACGACCTGTCCGGCAGCGGCCACCACACCGCCCAGGTGATGGCGAAACTGTCGCGCGACGGCGCCGGTTGGACGATGACGGCCATCGGCGCGACCGCCTCCGGACGCACGTTCCACGATCTACTGCCCACGATTTCTGGTTACCTGTAAGTACGCAGTTCAAGGGAGTCACAGCCATGTCCGAGCTCGACCTCGGTTCCACCCCCACCGCACCGACGGCCACGACCGCCGCGGCGCCGGCCCCGGCCGGCGGGCTCGTGTTGTCACCGCCGGCGCCCGTCCCCGCGGTGAAGGACGAGGAAGCGGCAGGCGCGATCCCCGTCGACGACGCGACGAAGACCGAGTTGCAGCGCAAGGCTGCCGCGTTCGCCAACGAGCTCGCGTCGATAGACCCGCGCTCGCCGGAGTTCACCAAGAAGGTCGACTCGATCACCTCGATGGGTGACAAGGACCTGCGGGCCTCGGCCAACGTGTCCAGCCGCATGCTCGACCGTCCGGCCGCCGTCATCAAGGCGAGCAAGGGCGGCGGTGGCGCCGACGCGCAGACGAGAGTCGCGAGCACCCTGGTCGACCTGCGCACGACCGTGACCGAGCTCGACCCGAACCGAGCTGACCTCGGCGGCGCGAAGAAGCTCCTGAAGTGGATCCCCGGTGGCGACAAGATCCAGCGCTATTTCGCCAAGTACGAGTCGGCACAGTCGCATCTGAACGCGATCATCAAGGCCCTGGACTCCGGTCAGGACGAGCTCCGCAAGGACAACGCGTCCATCGAGACCGAGAAGGCCAACATGTGGACGACCATGGGCAAGCTGAGCGAGTATCAGCAGCTCTCGGCCGCCCTCGACGACGCCGTGACGCAGAAGGTCGCCGAACTCGAGGCGGCCGGTCGCGCCGATGAGGCGAACGCGCTGAAGTCCGACGCGCTGTTCGCGATCCGTCAGCGCCGGCAGGACATCATGACCCAGATGGCCGTGTCGGTGCAGGGCTACATGGCGCTCGACCTGGTGCGCAAGAACAACGTCGAGCTGATCAAGGGTGTCGACCGGGCGCAGACGACGACGGTGTCGGCATTGCGCACCGCGGTCATCGTGTCGCAGGCGCTGGCGCGGCAGAAGCTCGTCCTCGACCAGATCACGGCGCTGAACGAGACCACCTCCAACCTCATCGAGTCGACGTCGAACCAGCTCCGCATCCAGGGTGCCGAGATCAACCAGCAGGCGGCCAGCAGCACCGTCGACATCCAGAAGCTGCAGGCGGCCTTCGACAACGTGTTCCAGACGATGGACGCGATCGACACGTTCCGCGCGCAGGCCGTCGACTCGATGGCGCAGACGGTGACGGCGCTCGAGGGGCAGATCGAGCGCGCGAAGCCCTACCTCGAGCGCACGCGTCGCGGTGAGGGCGCCGAGCAGACCCAGCTGCCGTCCTGAGGCTGCCTGAGTGACATGGTTTCGGCGTGCGAGCGAGCACGCGCACAACGAGCTCGGCCCGCAGGAGGATCCGAAGGACAAGCCTGAGGCGCTGCTCGCATCGATGTTCGCGCTGACCCGCGAGGTGAATGCCAGCGCCGGACGGCTTCCCGTCGAAGGTGTCGTCGTCGCGCGGCGGGTGCTCGACGTCGTGCGCGAGGTCATCGAGACCTCGTCCGAACACGAGCTCGACGTGCGGGTCGTGGTGAGCATCCGCGGCATGCTCGAGGACTACCTGCCGACCACCCTGCACGCGTACTTGGCGATCGATCCGTCCGTGCTCGATCAGCAGCGGCCCAGCGGCCGCACGCCGTCACAATCGTTCATCGAGCAACTGGACGTGTTGTGGGCGTCCGCGATGGATTTGCTCGAGGCCGCGCGCGCTCACGACGCGGACGCGCTGCTGTCGCAGGGCTCGTTCTTGAGGACGAAGTTCAGCGGCTCAGACCTCGACCTGTAGAACTGTTCTCGATATGGCAGTGAACTCTGGCCGACGCTTCGCGGGGCCACCACGATCGAGACGGAACGATCTTGGCTGAAATGAAACGCGGCGCCAATGTGTCGCTCACCCGCGAGGTGCCGAGCCTCAAAGGCCTGGTCGTCGGTGTGAAGTGGAACGTCGGGTCCGAGACCGCGCTCGGAGACAACCTGACGATGGCGACGATTCTGTGCGGGACGGACGGACGCGCCCTGTCCGACGAGCATTTCGTCTTCTTCAATCAGCTCTCGTCACCCGACCTGTCGGTCCAGCAAATCGACGCTGCGCTCGGTGGCGATCAGGAGCAGGTCGAGATCGACCTGAACTCGGTGCCGGCACAGGTCGACCGGATCGTGGTGGTGGTCTACGTCAACGACGGGCCGGCGCAGAAGCGCACGCTGGGACAGCTGCGCTCATGTGTTGTGCGCGTGCTCAACCTCGACGGCAACGCCGAACTGGTGCGCTCGGAGGAGTTGTCGACCGGGCTGCAGACCGAGACCGCGCTCGCGCTCGGCGAGGTGTATCGCCACAACGGCGAATGGAAGTTCAAGGTGCTCGGGCAGGGCTACTCGAAGGGCATCGCCGGCATCGCGTCCGACTACGGATTGACACTATGAGCACCCCACGAAACGGCTCCGCAAAGAGCGCTACGCACTTTCGCGGGGGCCACGGGAAGCCCGGATGATCGCCGACCCGCGGTTCGCGCCGAAGCGGTCCGACCTGCCCTGGTTGCGACGCCGTCGCGCATCCCGTCCCGCGCCCGCACCGTCGCCGCAAACCTCGACGTCCTCGGGCGGGCTGGGCGACTTCATCTCGGGACACGCCACGCACCATCAGCCGGCGCCGGCCCCGCCACCCGCGGCGCCACCCGCGGCGGCACCTGCGCCGGCACCTCCAGCGACGCCCGCACCGGTGTCGTCCTCGCTCGACCTTGACGCACCGGCCCCGACGCGGCCTGCACCCGCAGCGTCGACACCACCGACAACGTCCCTCGACCTGGACCAGCCGGCACCCGCCCGCCCGGCGCCGAAGCCCGAACCCGAGCCGCGCCGTCGGCGCGTCGACGCCCGCATCAAGCCGGGTGAGCGCTTCTTGATGAGCCCGACCGATCCGACCGTCACGCTGAACCGCCTCCAGAGCGGCATCGGCACGCTCACCATCGAAGCCGCGGCCTCGGACGAGGTCGGCGATCTGCGGCTCGGTTGCGCCTACGAGCTGGCGTCCGATCTCGAGCTGACGATGCAGATGACGCAGGGCAACCGGTTCGCACCGCCGCACTCGAAACGTCCGGTGCTGGTCGGCGGCCACGATCGTTTCGAGCGCGTGCAGGTCGACCTGCGGCAGTGCCGCGAGGTTCGTCGCGTCATCGTGTACGCGTTCTCCGAGACGCGTCAGCCGCTGAAGTGGGGTGGCACGCTCGTCATCACGACTTTCGGCGGCGGGCGCATCGAGATCTCGCTCGACGGCCTGCAGGGCGGCACCATCGCGGTGCTCGCGTCGATGTACCAGGTGCGCGGCGAGCTGGTGATCCGTGCCGAGATGGAGACGCTGTTCGGCGACGTGCGCGAAGCCGCGCGCGCGTACGGATTCGACCGGATCAGCTGGCTCGACGACCGCACGCCGGTCGAGTGATCTCGGCTCGTAGGCTCGGTGCATGACCTCGACTGAGCCGGACCCGATCGACGCCGTGCTGCGCAGTGATCATGCCGCGATCACCCGCGATCTCGCGGCATTGCGCACCGACCCGTCCGGCGCCGGCGAGCGGTTCACGCAACTGAGCGCCGACATCGTGCGGCACTTCGTCGCCGAGGAGCAGTACCTGCTGCCGGCCGTGCGCGAGCATCTCGACGGCGGCGAGCAGATCTCGGACGAGGAGTTCGCCGAGCACGAGCGCATCGAGAAGATTCTGCGGCGCCTCGACGACGATGACGCGCAGCCCGTCGACGCGACGATCGCCGAGCTCGAGCGTGCGCTCGACGAGCACATCAATCGTCAGGCGTCGACGCTGATCCCGCAGCTGGTGTCCGCGCTCGACGCGAGCACGCTGGCCGAGCTCGGCGAGGGCGCGCTCGGTGCCGAGCAGCTCGCACCCAGCCACCCCCGCGCGTTCGTCCCGAAGTCGGCGTCGCTGAGCAAGCTCGTGAGCTGGGTCGAGGGCCTCGTCGACAAGTCCCTCGGCTGACCACCTCCCCGTATCGCCGAGTGGTCACTTATGGCGCGAGTGGTCAGATATTTCTGACCACTCGACGCGTAAGTGACCACTCGCGGGATCGGGTCAGGGCGCGACGGCCCAGCGGGCGGCCGGGTCGACCAGTTTCTTGACGGTGCGCGCGTCGTGGAATTCGCCGATCGCCCGCATCTCCCAGGCACCGGACGCCGTGCGCCGCAACATCGCCATGAGCACCGCCGAGTGCGGCTCGGCGTTGGACAGGTCGTAACGGACGAGCTCCTGGCCCGTCGACGCATCGACGAGCCGGCAGAACGCGCGCGCCACCTCGGTGAACTTCTGGCCGCCGAAGGAAGTGATCGTGAACACGAGCGAGGCGACCTGGGCAGGCATCCGCTGCAGGTCGACGTGGATCTGCTCGTCATCACCCTCACCGGCGCCGGTCAGGTTGTCGCCGCCGTGGCGCAACGCGCCGCCGAAGTCGTTGAGGTGGGTGAACCAGACGATCGCGAGCTTGCGGCCGGATGCATCGAAACCGATGGCCGACGCGTCGAGGTCGATGTTGCGCCGCCCGGGCGCGGGATCCCAGCCCAGACCCATCGTCACCATGCCCAATGCCGGTGCGCCGGACTTGACCAGGCTGACCCGGGCACCCTTGACGAGGCTGACCCGGCCCGCGTCGAGGTTCGGCGGTGGCGGCGGGGTCGGCGTCGGTCCGGTGGCGAAGCCCGCGTTCGGCGGCGGTGGTGGCGGTGGTGTCGGATCGCGGTGGCGAAACCCGCATTCGGTGGCGGTGGCGGCGGGGGAGGTGTCGGTCCGGTGGCGAAGCCCGCGTTCGGTGGCGGCGGAGAAAGCGGTGCGGACGGCGGGGGTGGCGGCGGAGGCGGCGGCATTGCCGGAGGCGGAGGCGGCGGTATTGCCGGAGGCGGAGGCGGCGGCACTGCGAGCGGGGGCGATGGCGGCGCGGCCGGCGCGTCGTCCGCGACCGAGATGCCGAAGTCGGCGGCCAACCCGGCCAGCCCGCTGGTCCAGCCCTGCCCGACGGCGCGGAACTTCCATCCGCCGCCGCGCCGGTAGAGCTCGCCGCACAGGAACGCGGTCTCGTCCGTCGCGGACATCGCGAAGCCGGCAAGCTCAGCACCCGTCGCGGCGTCGGCGATGGCCACGCGGAAGTCAGGGACCTGGCCGAACGTACCGCCGTCGGCCGATGCTGCGAGCACGATCCGATCGACGCCCGCGGGTACCGCGGACAGCTGCACCTCGAGCGCGTCGCTGCTGCCGCTCTTGCCCAGATGCCGCACCGCGCCGCTGCCATGCTGGGGCTGGTTGTAGAACACGAAGTCGTCGTCCGAGCCGACCCGTCCGCCCGCGTCGAGCAGCAGCGCGGACGCATCGACGTCGGGGACGCCGGGTCCGCCCGTCCAGCGCAGCGTCGCGCGTACTGCTGACGACTCGACTGCGACGTTCGCGCCCTTGGCGAGTTGGGTCATTGCATCGCCTCGTGACCACTCGCTCCGCTCGGGCCAGTCGGCGCTGCAATCCGCTCCCGACGTCGCGGGCTGTGTTTCCCGCTCTTCGCGCGAGCGCTCATCGGATCCCGACTTGGCGGGCCGCCGGATCGACGAGCTTCTTCACCGTGCGGCAGTCGTGGTAC
The DNA here is from genome assembly GCA_963754285.1 of uncultured Actinomycetota bacterium. GTDB lineage: Bacteria > Actinomycetota > Actinomycetes > Mycobacteriales > Jatrophihabitantaceae > RYN-133. Next base: position 42,844 of record CAVWFN010000006.1, on the reverse strand, counting down.
TCGCCGATGGCGCGCATCTGCCACACGTCGCCGACGCGCCGCACGATGGCCATCAGCACTGCGGTGCTCGGCTGCGTGTCGGTGAGGTCGTAGACGACGATCTGACGTCCGGTGTCGTCGCTGAGTGTGGACGAGGCACGGCTCAGGTCGGTGAACGTGTGCCCGTGGAAGGAGTTGATCGTGAACACGAGCGAGTCGACCTCGCTCGGCATCCGTCCGAGGTCGACCAGGATGCGCTCGCTGGCGCCTTGCGTGCCCTCACCGCGCGCATCGCCGGTGTGTTGCAGCGCGCCGGTGAAGTCGTTCTGGTGCTGGTACCAGACGATCGCCAGCTTCTTCGCCGCCGAATCGAAGGCGATCACCGAGGCGTCGAGGTCGACGCTGAGCCGTCCCGGTGCGGGCTCCCACGCCAGGTCGAGCATGATGCGCCACAGCGGGCCGGCCGGGCCGGCGAGGGTGATGCGCTCGTTGCGCTTGAGCTGGACGGGGCCGGAGGTCGGAACCGAAGCCAGGTCGAGAGTCGGCGCAGATCCCGCCATCTGCGGGGGTTGAGCCGGCATCGGCGCGGCTTGTGGGGTGAACGGCGCCGCCGGCGGGGGCGGCGGAGGTGCTGGCGTCGCCCATTGCTCGGTCACCGGTGGCGGCGGGGGCGGCGGCGAGGTCGGGGGCACGTCCCACGACGGCGGCGGGGCGCTCCACTGCTCGGCCGCGGGCGGCGCAGCGACTTCCGGAGCGGCAGTCGGTTCCGGCGCGGCGGTCGGCGCTGCAGCGGCTATCGGCTCGGGTGGGGCGATCGGTTCCGGTGGGGCGATCGGCTCGGGTGGAGCGATCGGTTCCGGTGCGGCGACCGGTTCGGGTGCGGCGACCGGTTCGGGTGCGGCGACCGGTGCGGCCGAGGACGGATCGAGATCGAGCGAGGTGTCTGCCGGCTCGAACGCCGAAGCGATGCCCGGCTCGGGTGCGGCCGGCGTCACCGGGGCGGCGGCAGGCGCGGCGGGCGCGCTGAACGACGGGGGCGGCAACACCGGGCCCGCAGCCGGTGCCGGCTCGGGGGCAACCTCAGGCTCGGATTCGAGATCGGCACCACCGCCGACGTCGATGCCGAAGTCGCCGGCAAGCCCGGCCAGCCCGCTCGTCCAACCCTGCCCGACCGCACGGAACTTCCAGCCGCCGTCGCGGCGATACAGCTCGCCGGTGACGAACGCGGACTCCTGCGACGCGGTCATCGCGAACTCGGCGATGTCGCCGCCGGCGCCCAGGTCCGAGATCACGAGCCGCAGCCCGGGTACCTGGCCGAACGATCCGCCGTCGGTCGAAGCGGCCAGCGCGACCCGTTCGACGTTGGCCGGCAGCCCGGTCAGGTCGATGTCGATGACGTCGTAGCTGGCCGGCCCGGTCTGCTTTCCGGCGTGCTTGACCCGTCCCGACGCGTCCTCGGTCTGGTTGTAGAAGACGAAGTCGGCGTCGGAGCCGACCTTCCCGGAGGCCTGCAAGAGCAAGGCCGACGCATCCACGTCGGGCACGCCGTCTCCGCCGGACCAGAACAAGGTGGCTCGCACGAGCCCCGCGGTTACCGGCAGGTTTCCACCCTTTGACATCGAAGTCATTCCTGGATCGTGCCAGAGACGGGACCGGACTGAACATGCAAACATGGGCGCGATGCGGCACTTCGACTTCCTCGACGACGACGACCGTGGGCGGTTGTTCCTTAATGCCCCGGAGTCGTTCGATGCGCGCGCCGAGCGCGAGTTCCTGGCGGTCGCCCTCGGCGCGACGCTGTACAGCCCGGCCACCCGACCGAAGCTCGCCGACGACATCGCCCGCCGCGCACGCCAGGGCGTGACCAGCACCGTCGTGTGCCTCGAGGATTCGATTCCCGACCACGCGCTCGTCGAGGGCGAACGCAACGCCATCAGTCAGCTGGGCCATTACGCCGGCACCGCGCCGGACGGGCCGCTTGTCTTCGTCCGTGTGCGCTATCCCGAGCAGATCCCGATGATCATCGCGGGCCTCGGTGCCGACAGCGGCGTGGTGACCGGGTTCGTGCTGCCGAAGTTCGACCCCGGCAACGCCCGTCCGTACCTGAACGCGGTGGTCGACGCGAGCCGACGCGTCGGACGTCGCGTCTATGCGATGCCCGTGCTCGAAGCTCCGGAGATCGGACGCGCCGAGACGCGCCTTGCCACACTCACCGCGCTGCGTCAGGTGCTCGGCGACTATCGCGAGCACGTGCTCGCCGTGCGTCTGGGCGCGACCGACCTGTCGGGTCAGTACGGCCTGCGGCGGCTGCGCGAGCACACCGTCTACGACGTCGCCGTGCTGGCGGCTGTCATCGGCGACGTGGTCAACATGCTCGGGCGTGCCGAGCTCGGCTACGTGATCACCGGCCCGGTGTGGGAGTACTTCTCCGGCAGCGAGCGGATCTTCAAGCCGCTCTTGCGCGAGTCGCCGTTCGCCCGCGGCGACGAGCGCACGTTGCGCGCCGAACTGATCGCCAAGGATCTGGACGGACTGATCCGCGAGGTAACGCTCGACCGCGCGAACGGGTTGACCGGCAAGACCGTCATCCATCCCAGCCACGTCGCGGCAGTGAACGCGCTGTCCGTGGTCTCGCACGAGGAGTTCCTCGACGCCACCGACATCCTCGAGACCTCGCACGCGGGTGGCGTGTCGTCCTCGGCGTACCGGAACAAGATGAACGAGAGCAAGCCACACACCGCGTGGGCCCGTCGCACCTTGCTGCGTGCCCGCGTGTTCGGCGTGGCGCAGCCGAAGGTGTCCTTCGTCGATCTGCTCGCCGCGAGCCTGCATCAATAAGTGATGAGCTGGGTCGAAGACAGGTTCGGCGTCGAAGTGCGCGGCGCCGACGGGCTGGTCGAGCTCGCGCTGCGGCGCAACCCGCGTCGTGCGCATCTGCTGGTGTCCACGGTCCTCGGAAAACACATCCCGACCGACCCACGGGTCGTGCACGACACCGGCCTGCGCCTCGGACGTGCCGTGGCCGCGGTGGTCGAGCCCGAGCTCGTGATCGGCTACGCCGAGACGGCGACGGGGTTGGGTCACTGCGTTGCCGAGGCCCTTGGTACCTACTACCTGCACTCGACGCGCCGGGTCGTTGATTCGGTCGCGACGAGCGGCGCGTTCGAAGAACAGCACAGCCACGCGACGGGCCACCTGCTGTCGCCCGAGGATCCCGCCGTGCTCGCCCGTCCCGGCCCCGTCGTGCTGGTCGACGACGAGCTCTCGACAGGCGCGACCGCGCTGAACACGATCACCGAGCTGCAGCGCTTGTGCCCGCGCCGCCGCTACGTGATCGCCGCGCTGGTCGACCTGCGCTCCGACGGCGATCGCACCGTCGATGGAACAGCGCGCGAGCGAGCTCGACACGGCGATCGAGGTGGTTGCGCTCGCGCACGGCCGGGCGAGCTGGCCGTCGGACTTCCCGGCGCGCGCGGCCGAGTTCGTGGCGTCCTACGAGCGTCCGCAGCACGGCGATCGCCGACCGGCACAGGTCATCGCGGTGCCGTCCGGCTGGCCGAGCGATGTTCGCGACGGCGGTCGGCACGGCTTCTCGCCTCTCGACCAGCAGGCGGCTGCCGGCGCTGCGCGCGCGCAGGCGGCGCTGGTCACGCCGCGCGGATCCCGCGTGCTCGTGCTGGGCACCGAGGAGTTGATGTACGCGCCGCTGCTTGTCGCGCTCGAGCTCGCCGAGCGCGTCGAGGGCGACGTGCTGTTCTCGTCGACGACCCGATCACCCGTGCTCGCGGTCGACGAAGCGGGCTATCCGATCCGCTCGGCGTTGCGCTTCGACGGTCCCGAGGGCGAGCGCTACGCCTACAACGTCGCGTCCGGGTTCGACGACATCGTCGTCGTCACCGACACCGAATCGTCCGAGCTCATCGAGGCATTGCGCACGGTCACCGACCGCGTGCATGTCGTGCGGCTGCCGAGCTATCGACCGGTGTTGCCGAGCCCGCTGCGGGGTCCCGCCTTCGGCAGCTATGCGCCGGACGAGGTGAGCTGGCTGCTCACTGATCTGTCCGACATCGCGCTCGAGGCGCCGACCGAGGAGCGCGAGGAAGCGGTGCAGTCGGGTGGCGCGCACTACGCCGAGTCGTTGCCGATCGAGTACCAACCCAGCCGCGAGTACCAGCAGTTGTTCACGACGGCGCTGGGCGAGTCGGCGCCGCGGCTGGCCCACGCGGTCGGAGTCGTCACCGAGCTCGTGCTCGACCGCCGCGGGCCTGATGTCGTGCTCGCCTCGCTCGCCCGCGCCGGCACGCCGGTCGGGGTTCTCATGCGGCGGTGGGCGAGGTTCGCGCACGAGCTGGACGTGCCGCACTACGCCGTGTCGATCGTGCGCGGGCGCGGCATCGACGCGGTTGCCCTGCGCTATCTCGCCGCCCGGCACGACCCGTCCCGCGTGATGTTCGTGGATGGGTGGACAGGCAAGGGCGCGATCGCGCGCGAACTCGCGGCCGCACTGGCCGGCAGTCCGTTCGCCGCCGACCTCGCGGTGCTTGCCGATACCGGCTCGTGCGTCGATCTCTACGGCACGCGCGCCGATTACCTGATTCCGTCCGCATGCCTGAACTCGACCGTCTCGGGCTTGGTGTCACGCACCGTGCTGAACGAACGCATCCTCGCCCCGGGGCAGTTCCACGGCGCGAAGTTCTACAAGGATCTCGCGTCGGCCGACGTGTCCGGCGAATTCCTCGATGCCGTCACTGCGTGCTTCGCCGAAGTCGCGAGCGATGTCGCCGGCGATTGGCCCGCACTTCGCGACAGCGACCGCACCCCGACGTGGACCGGTTGGGCGGAAGTCGAGCGCATCGCGGCCCAGTACGACATCGGCAGCGTCAACCTGGTCAAGCCGGGCGTCGGCGAGACCACCCGGGTGCTGCTTCGTCGCGTGCCCTGGCGCGTGCTCGTTCGGCCCGACGCCCGCGCCGAGTTGGGGCACGTGCTGATGCTGGCCGAACAGCGCGGTGTGCCGGTCGAGGAAGTTCCCGATCTGGCGTACAGCTGTGTCGGGCTGATCCACCCGCTGCATCGGCTGACAGAACAGTGACCGTCCTCATCGCGTCTGACCTCGACCGCACCTTGATCTATTCGCGCAAGGCGCGCGAGCTCGGCCTCGACGACGAATCGGCGCGTTGCGTCGAGGTGCACGACGGCAAACAGGCGTCGTTCATGACCGCGGCCGCTGCCGACGAGTTGAGCGAGCTTGCCGAGCACAGTGCGGTCGTTCCAGTCACCACGCGCGTCCTCGAGCAGTATCGGCGTGTGCAGCTGCCCGGCCCACCGCCCAGGTTCGCCGTGGTGGCCAACGGGGGAGTGCTGCTCGTCGACGGCATTGCGGATCGCGACTGGTCGCATCGCGTGGCGCGTGACCTCGCGGTGTCCGTCCCGCTCGACGACGTCTGGACGCACGTCGCGCAGGTCTGCCATCCCGACTTCACCGTCAAACTGCGTAACGCGTCCGACCTGTTCTGCTACGCGGTCGTGCATCCGTCGCGGGTGCCCGAGGGATTCGTCGCCGATCTGACCGCGTGGGCCGCCGAACGCGGCTGGCGCACGTCCCTGCAGGGTCGCAAGCTCTACTGGGTGCCCGAGCGGCTGAGCAAGAGCACGGCCGTGCGCGAGGTCGCCGCGCGCCTTGACGCCGGGTGCGTGCTCGCCGCCGGCGACTCGCTGCTGGACGTTGATCTGTTGCTCGCTGCTGACCGCGGGATCCATCCACGCCACGGTGAGCTCTACGACCAGGGCTGGACGGCACCGACGGTGACGACGACGGCTGCGAGCGGCATCGCGGCGGGCGCCGAGATCGTGCATTGGTTCAGCGTGACTGCAGCATCAGCTGTGCAGGACTGACTATCGGGAGAGACGGTCTCTCAGCATTCGTTCAACCCGCATGATGCTGCGAATCTTCGGTGTGTCGGTGGTCGTCGCCGCGCTCGGCCTCGCGGCCGGCGCGCTCTACGGCGGCGCGACCGCGCTGGTGTTGACCGCGGTGCTGGTCGTGCTGGAGGTGTCGATCTCGTTCGACAACGCGGTGGTGAACGCGACGATCCTGCAGCGGATGAGCCGGTTCTGGCAGCAGATCTTCTTGACGGTCGGTGTGCTGATCGCGGTGTTCGGCATGCGGTTGGTGTTTCCGCTGCTCATCGTCGGGGTGACCGCGTCACTGGGTCCGGTCGAGGCGGTGCGGCTGGCACTCGAGAAGGGCGACCCGGACACGCCCGGCAGCTACGGCTACCTGCTCCATGAGGCCCACCCGGCGATTGCAGCGTTCGGCGGGATGTTCCTGCTCATGTTGTTCCTGGACTTCGTGTTCGCTGATCGCGATGAGCACTGGATCAAGCCGGTCGAACGCGTGCTCAGCCGAGTCGGCCGAGTGGCCAACCTGTCGGTGCTCGTCGCGATCACGACGCTCTCGGTCGGCGGGTACCTGCTCGCACCCGCGGGCCATACCTCGACCGTGTTGTTCAGCGGGCTGCTGGGACTCGGTGTCTATCTCGCGGTGAACGGGCTCGGCACGTTCTTCGAGAACCGCATGGACGGCGAGGCCCCGGACGACGGTCCGTCCCGGCTTGCGTTGGCGACAGGTCGGGCGGCGTTCTTCCTGTTCCTCTATCTCGAGGTGATCGATGCGTCGTTCAGCTTCGACGGCGTCGTCGGTGCGTTCGCGATCACGTCCGACCCGGTGATCATCGCGCTGGGCCTGGGGGTCGGTGCGTTCTTCATCCGGTCGATCACGATCTACCTCGTGCGCACCGGGTCACTGGCGCGCTACGTGTATCTCGAGCATGGCGCGATGTGGGCGATCGGTGCACTGGCCGCGGTGCTCGTCGTGTCGATCGGGCACGAGGTGCCGGAGTGGCTCACCGGTGGTCTCGGCGTCGGCTTCATCGGCGCGGCGCTGGTCTCGTCCGTGCGCCGCAACCGCCGCGAGACCCGCACCCCCGAGCCCGGCTCCACACCCACGCGAGTGGTCACTTATGGCGCGAGTGGTCACATATAAGTGACCACTCGGCGCGTAAGTGACCACTCGCGGGAGAGAGGGAAAGCGGTCAGCGCTTGCGCAGGCGCAGGATGATCAGGAGCAGGACGACGGCCGCGACCACCGGCACGAGCCGCTTGGCCACCGCGGGGCCGGCGTGCTCGAGCAAGTCGATCGGTTCGACCTCGATCGGTGCGATGCGGCGCGGTCCGGACTGGACGGGCGCCGGAGCGGCAGGCGTTGGCTCGCTTGCGGGGGTCGGCGCCGCGGCGGCGACGGGCTCGGACCCGACGTTGAGCGACGGCTCGCCGGCCGGCGCCGTGTCGACAGGCGCTGACACGGTCGGCGCGGGCGAGGCCGCGGCAGCGATCTTCTTCGCGGGGGCGGCCTTCTTGGCCGTCGCCTTCTTGGCCGTCGTCGCCCCCTTGGCCGGGGCCTTCTTCGCGGCGGTGGCCTCCGTCGCGAGCTCCGTCGCCGGCTCGGGCGCAGGCGCAACCGCGGCCGTCGAGGTATCACTCGCCGGGGGAGCCGCCGGTGTCGCCGGGGTCTCGGCCGGCGCATCGCTCGCGCCGCCCAGCTTCCCGGCGAGGCAATCGGCGAACTGTCCGATCAGCTTGTTCCCGACGTCGACCATCACGCCGCGGCCGAATTGAGCAGGCTTTCCGGTGATGTCGAGATCGGTGACGACGTCGACCTTCGTCTCGCCGTTCTCGTCGGTCAGCGTGGCGGTGACATTGGCCGATGCTGTGCCGTTACCGCGCGCATCGCGGCCCTGGGCATTGATCGTCGCGCGATGCGCCGCCTCGTCCTTCTCGACGAAGCTGGCCTTCCCCTTGTACGTGAGCGAGATCGGGCCGAGCTTGACCTTCACCGTCCCGGTGAAGTTGTCGCCGTCGATCGTTTCGAGGGCAGCGCCAGGCATGCACGGCGCGATGCGCTCGATATCGAGCAACACTTTCCAGGCGTCGTCGATGCCGACGGGAACGGTGAAGGAATGCTCGAGCTGCAACCTAGACTCCAGACGCCGTAAGGACGGCCCGCTTCGTCAGAACCCGAGCCAAGTGCTCACGGTAGTCGGCCTTGCCCGACAGGTCACTGGGGGCGCTGGTGCCTTCTGCAGCGTGCTCGGCAGCGGCGCCGATCGCCTCGGCCGAGGCGTCCGAACCGGCCAGTGCCGACTCGACGGCGCTCGCTCGCAGCGGCGTCGACCCCATGTTGGTCAGCCCGACCCGAGCCTGTTCGATCGAGCCGTTGGAGCGCTTGACCACCGCGGCGACCGCGACGATCGACCATGCCTGCGCGACGCGGTTGAACTTCTCGTAGTGCGAGCTCCAGCCGTCGCCGAGTTTCGGGACGCGGATCGAAGTCAGGATCTCTTCCGGCGACAGCGCCGTGGTCAGGTAGTCCTGGAAGAAGTCGGCCGCCGCAATGCGTCGTTCCCCCGACGGGCCGGACGCGACGAACTCGCAGTCAAGGGTCAACGCGACCGCACCGAGATCGCCCGCCGGGTCGGCATGCGCGAGCGCGCCGCCGAACGTGCCGCGGTGCCGCACCTGCGGGTCGGCGACCGTCGCCGTCGCCTGCGCGATGAGAGGCGCGTGCTGCTGGACGAGCGAGTCGTGCATGACGTCGTCGTGGGTCGTCATCGCCCCGATGACGATCGCGTCGCCGTCGTCGCGGACACCGCGCAGGTCGTCGATGCGGCCGACGTCCACAATCGTCGACGGGTATGCGAGCCGCAGCCGCAGGACCGGTATCAGCGACTGCCCGCCGGCGAGCACCTTGCCGTCCTCGCCGGCCTCACCGAGCGCGGTGACGGCCTCGGCGATCGAGGACGGACGCACGTAGTCGAACTCAGCGGGAATCACCGGGGGCCCCCTCGGAAGTGCGGAGTGTTCTTTGCGGAGCAGTTTCGTGGGGATACGGTCATGAGTTGCCTCCGTCCGAGGTCGTTGTACTCGCGCCGCCATAGGCGTTGGTGCCCTCCTCGGCACGGTCGGACTTCTCCGCACCGTGGATCGCACGCCACACGCGTTCGGGGGTCATCGGCATCTGGACGTCGTTCACGCCGAACTGCCGCAGCGCATCGACGACCGCGTTGACCACGGCCGGCGTGGAGGCGATCGTGCCCGCCTCGCCGACCCCCTTGACGCCGAGCGGGTTGCTCGTGGACGGCGACTCGGTGCGCTCGGTGGTGAACGTCGGCAGGTCGGCTGCCGAGGGCAACGTGTAGTCGACGAATGTGCCGGTCGTCAGGTTGCCCGCGTCGTCGAACACGGCTTCCTCGAACATCGCCTGAGCGATGCCCTGGGCCAGCCCGCCATGCACCTGGCCCTCGATGATCAGCGGGTTGATCGGCGTGCCCACGTCGTCGACGCACACATATTTGCGGATCTTCGAGAAACCGGTCTCGGTGTCGACCTCGATCGCGCACAGGTGCGTGCCGTGCGGGAAGGAGAAGTTCTCTGGGTCGTAGGTCGCGTCCGAGTCCAGCGAGGGCTCGACACCGTCGGGCAAGTTGTGCGCCATGAACGCCGCGAAGGCGACCTCACCGATCGCCATCGACGAGCCGGGTGAGCCCTTGACGGAGAATGATCCGTTCTCGAACTCGAGGTCGTCCTCATTGGCCTCGAGCAGGTGCGCGGCGATCGTCTTGGCCTTCGCCACTACCTTCTCGGCCGCCTTGACGATCGCGATGCCGCCGACGGCCAGCGAGCGCGAACCGTAGGTGTCGAGACCCTTGGGCGAGGACTGCGTGTCGCCGTGGATGATCTCGACGTCCTCCCAGGCCACGCCCAGCTTGTCGGCGACGATCTGCGAGAACGCCGTCTCGTGTCCCTGGCCGTGCGCGCTCGACCCGGTCACGACCTCGACCTTGCCGGTGGCGAGCATGCGGATGGACGCGTTCTCCCAGCCGCCCGCGCCGTAGTCGAGCGAGCCGAGCACCCGCGACGGTGCGAGGCCGCACATCTCGGTGAAGGTCGAGATGCCCAGGCCCAGCTGCACGGGGTCCTTGCGGTCACGCCGTTCCTGCTGCTCGCGGCGGAGGTCGTCCCACCCGATCAGCTCGAGCGCCTTGGCGGTCGCTTCCTCGTAGTTGCCGGTGTCGTAGGTGAGCCCGCAGACCGTGGTGAAGGGGAACTCCTCGTGCTTGATCCAGTTCTTGCGGCGCAGCTCCATCGGGTCCATGCCGAGCTCGTGCGCGAGCTCGTCCATGATCCGCTCGATCGCGAAGGTCGCTTCCGGGCGGCCGGCGCCGCGGTAGGCGTCGGTCGGCGTTTTCGTGGTGAAGACGCCGTCACAGACGAAGCGATAGGCAGGGAACTTGTAGATCGCGTTGAACATGAACGCGCCGAGTATCGGGACGCCCGGGCCGACGAGGCGCAGGTAGGCACCCATGTCGGCGAGCAGGTGGACGTCGAGCCCGGTGACCGTGCCGTCCTTCTTGGCGGTGATCGTGATGTCCTGGATCTGGTCGCGCCCGTGGTGCGCGGCCATCAGCGACTCGGACCGCGACTCGGTGTACTTGGCCGGCTTGTTCAGCTTGCGCGCGACGAGAGTGGTCAGCACCTCTTCGGGCGTCAGCGGGATCTTGCCGCCGAAGCCGCCGCCGACGTCGGGCGCGATCACGCGCACCTTGTGCTCGGCGATGCCCAGGGTGAGCGCGAGCATCGTGCGCATGATGTGCGGGGTCTGGGTGGACGACCACATCGTCACGCCCTCGCCGACCGGCTGCACGAGGTAGGAGCGCGGTTCCATGAACGCGGGGATCAGGCGCTGCTGGATGAAACGACGCTTGACCGTCACCTCGGCGTTGTTCAGCGCACCGTCAATCGGCTCGCCGGTGCCTGCCGCACCCGACTCGAAGATCCAGGTGTAGGCCTTGTTGGACTCGGTGTTGGGGTGGACGAGGTCCGCACCCTCCTTGAGCGCGTCCTCCATGTTCAGCACGGGCGGCAGCTGCTCGTACTCGACGTCGATGCCTTCGAGCGCGTCCTGCGCCGCGGCCTTGGTGCGCGCGGCGATGACGGCGACGATCTCGCCGACGAGGTTCACCCGGTCGACCGCGATGCTCGGCGCACCCGGGTTGACCATGTCCGGCGTGACGGGCCACGCGCACGGCAGGTTGCCCTGCGTCTCGGCGAAGTCCTGGCCGGTGTAGACCGCGACGACACCGGGGCGTCCCTTGGCCTCGGTCGTGTCGATCGAAGTGATCTTGGCGTGGGCCATGGGGCTGCGCAGCACCGCGAGGTGCAGCATGCCGGGCAGCGTCATGTTGTCGACCCATGTCGTGCGGCCGGTGATCAGGTGCTTGTCTTCCTTGCGCCGCCGCGACTGGCCGATCTCGGGCTTGACCTCGGGGCGCTCGTCCACGGCCGTCATGAGGTTGCCCCTGCCGCTTGCTGCACGGCTCGGACGATATTGACGTAGCCCGTGCACCGGCAGAGGTTGCCTTCGATGCCCTCGCGGATCTCTTCTTCGGTCGGGTTCGGATTGTTCTGCAGCAGGTCACGCGCCGCCATGATCATCCCCGGAGTGCAGTAGCCGCACTGCAGTGCGTGCTTGTCGTGGAAGGCCTGCTGCATCGGGTGCAGCGTGTCGTTCTCGGCGAGTCCCTCGATGGTCGTGACGCTGCTCCCGTCGGCCTGCACGGCGAGCACGGTGCAGCTCTTCGCACTGCGGCCGTCGAGGTCGACGGTGCACGCACCGCAATTGCTTGTATCGCAACCGACCACTGTGCCGACCTTGCCCAGCTGCTCGCGCAGGTAGTGCACAAGCAGCGTCCGCGGCTCCACCTCGTCGGTGTATTGCACCCCGTCGACAGTGATATTGATCTTGGTCATCGCGCCTCCATGGCCGAGCCGGTCGTTACCCCGGACGCTATCGCCATGTGACCGCGATTACGACGCTGCATTGACGCTGCAACGGCGGACAATCTCCTTACGCTGCAGGAGATCCGCTGTTGCGGTGGATTGGGCCGTCAGTTCTCCGCAATTGCGCCCCTGTCCCACCCCAGCGGGCCGCGACGATCTCGGCCGCGATGGACACCGCAGTCTCTTCCGGGGTGCGTGCGCCGACGTCGAGACCGATCGGAGCGTGCAGGCGCGCCAGTTCGTCGTCACTCACGCCGAGTTCGCGCAGCCGCTTCACCCGGTCGTCATGGGTACGCCGCGAGCCCATCGCGCCGACGTAGGCGACCGGCTTGCGCAGCGCGATCTCGAGCAGCGGCACGTCGAACTTCGGGTCGTGCGTCAGCACGCACAACACGGTGCGCTCGTCGACCTCGGTCTGAGCGAGGTAGCGATGCGGCCACTCGACGACGACCTCGTCGGCGTCCGGGAATCGCTTCGCGGTCGCGAACGTCTCGCGCGCGTCGCACACCGTCACGAAGTAACCGAGGAACGCACCGACCCGTGCCACCGCCGCCGCGAAGTCGATCGCACCGAACACGATCATCCGCGGCTTCGGAGCGTAGGACGCCACGAACACAGCGATGTCGTCGAGTCGCCGCTCGCCGTGTGTGCCGTAGTGGACGGTTGTCGTCGTGCCCTGAACGAGCAGGCCGCGCGCGTCGTCGCGCACGGCGTCGTCGAGCCGCTCGGTGCCGAGCGTTCCTTCGACCGAGTCCGGACGCACGACCAGTCGTCGCCCGATCAGGTCGTCGTCGCCACTGATCACCGTCGCAACAGCGACTGGGCGGCCGTGGTGGATGTCGTCGGCGATCGCACCCAACTGCGGAAAGGTCTCTTGGCTGACCTGCTCGACGAAGATGTCGATGATGCCGCCGCAGGTGAGGCCGACCGCGAAGGCGTCGTCGTCGCTGACGCCGTACCGCTGCAGGACGGGCCTCCCGTCGTCTCGGGCTGTCTCACCGAGTGCATAGACCGCACCCTCGACGCACCCACCGGAGACACTGCCGACGGCGGTGCCGTCCGGGCCGACGAGCATGGCGGCGCCCGGTTGGCGTGGTGACGACTTCCAGGTGCCGACCACCGTGCCGAGGCCTACGGTCTCGCCGGCAGACCACCAGCGAGCCAGGTCGTCGATCACGTCACGCACGACCTACCACCTCCACCAGGTGCCGCAGCGCGTCGAGTGAGTGCCCGGCGATGAGTTCGTCCACGTGCGGCAGGGCCGCCACCATACCTCCGGTGATCGGTGCGAAGCCGCGCTTGCCGCGATGCGGGTTGACCCAGACGACCAGGTGCGCGAGCCGGGCGAGGCGTTGCATCTGCTCGCCGAGCAGTTGCGCGTCGCCGCGCTCCCACCCGTCGCTCGCGATGACAACGACCGATCGGCGGGCCGTCCCGCGCTGACCCCACAGATCGAGGAACGCGCGCAGCGCCTCGCCCAGGCGGGTGCCGCCACTCCAGTCGGGGATCGCGTTCCCGGCCGCGGCCAGAGCCAGATCGGGATCGCGCAGCCGCAACTGGCGCGTCACCCGGGTCAACCGCGTGCCGAGCGTGAACACCTCGCTCGTCGCCGGCGCGGCGCGGACGGCGGCGTGCCCGAACCGCAGCAGCGCGTCGGCGTAGGGCGCCATCGAGCCGCTGACGTCGAGCAGCAGCACGAGTCGGCGCGGCTTCTCACGCCGGCCGGTGTAGCGCAGTTCGGCGGGCTCGCCTCCGTCGCGTAGCAACCGCCGTACCGTGCGGCGCACGTCGACCCGGTCGTCCGCCACGAGGAGTGCGGCGCAGCGTGCGGCGCTTACCGACCCGCGGCGCGAGCAACGCGATGAGCCTATGGATCTCCTCGCGCTCCGCGCCGGTCAGTTCGCCGAGGTCGCGATGGCGCAGGATCTCCGCCTCGCTGGCCGCCGTCCGCAGCACGTCATCGTCGTCGACGCCCTGCTCGCTCTGCTCGTTACGGCCGAGGGCGGCGACCGGGCTGAGGTCCTGCTTGGGCGCCACCTCGCGCGTCGGCGCCGGCATCGCCGGGCGGACGCCGCGGAACCACATGTCGAACAGCGCGTCGAAGCGCGGCAGGTCATCGGGCTCCGAGCACAGCGACAGCCGGGTCGCCCAGTAGACGTCGTCGGCGCGGCCGAGATCGACCTGGTCGAGCGCGGCGAGCGCAGTCGTCAGCCGCGACCGGTCGGCGTTGACACCGGCCGCCCGCAACGCGCGCGCGAACCCGGTCAGCGACCCGACCACGTCCGCCCGCTCGACAACCGGTCCGTCCTCCGCGCGAGTGGTCATTTATGGCCCGAGTGGTCACTTATAAGTGGCCACTCGACGCGTAAGTGACCACTCGCGGTGACAGGGGTTCGGCGAGCGCTCACGCGAGCCGGGCCATGAGGTCGGGAAGCAGGTCGCGCTCCACGCGGAGTTGGTCCTCGTGATACTTCACCGCCGCACCGAGCGTGGCGATCGCACGGGTGCGGTCGAGGCGGTCGGCGCCGAGCACGTGCAGGGCCTGCGTCCAGTCGATGGTCTCCGCGACGCCAGGGGACTTGAGCAGGTCGGCAGCGCGCAGGCCGCCGACGACCGCCGCGACGTCGCTGGCGAGCCGGGCGCTCACCTCGGGGATGTGGCGCATGACGATCTCGACCTCGCGGTCGAAGGACGGGTGTGCCACCCAGTGGTAGAGACACCGGCGCTTGAGCGCGTCATGGACCTCGCGGGTGCGGTTGGACGTGAGGACGACCAGCGGGGGAGTGCCGGCCTTGATCGTGCCCAGTTCCGGGACGGTCACCGCGTAGTCGGCGAGCACCTCGAGCAGGAACGCCTCGAACTCGTCGTCGGCGCGGTCGATCTCGTCGACGAGCAACACCGACGGCGACGTCTCGAGCGCCGCGAGGATCGGCCGGGCGACGAGAAAGCGACGGTCGTACAAGGACGCTTCGAGCGCGTCGCGGTCGCCGGACGTCAGTGCGTCACCGGCGGCGCGCAGGTGCAGGACCTGCCGCGGGAAGTCCCAGTCGTAGAGCGCCTGGCTCGCGTCGATGCCCTCGTAGCACTGCAGCCGGACGAGTGGGGCGTCGGTGATCGTCGCGAGCGCCTGCGCGAGCGCTGTCTTGCCGACGCCCGGATCGCCCTCCAAGAACAGCGGCCGCGAGAGTCGCAGGGCGAGATACGCGGCGGTGGCGAGCCCCTCGTCGGGCAGGTACCCCGCGTCGTTCAACGCGATGGCCACGGCGGCGGGGTCGGCGAACATCACTCGGTGTCCTTCATACATCGAGCATCCCCCGCATACTCGTGGTTGTGCCACTCACCCCGCGGACGGTTGCCGGTGCGGTGCTCGCTGCCGGTTCCGGGAAGCGGATGGGACGGCCGAAGGCCGAACTCGTCGTCAACGGTGTTCGCTTGCTGGATCGCGCTGTCGGCGCGCTGCGCGACGCCGGGTGCGACCCGCTCATCGCGGTCGTTCGCGACGGCACGCACGTGACCGGTGCGAGCCCGGTGGTGAACGTCGATCCCGATCGGGGCATGCGCTCGTCCCTCGAACTCGCGGTCGATGCCGCAGGGGGGAGCGAGGCACTCGCGGTGTTGCTTGTCGACACACCGGGCATCGGCGCCGATGCGGTACGGACAGTCATCGCCGGCTGGCAGCCCGGCCGGATCGCAGTCGGCAGGTACCCCGGAACGCGCCGCGGCCACCCGACCGTGATGGGCATACCGCTGTGGCGAGAGGCGCTTCAGCTCGCGCAACCAGACGCCGGCGCGCGGGCGCTGATGCGGATCAAGCCCGATCTGGTCGACGAGATCGCTGTCGTGGGCGACGCCGCAGACCTCGACACCCCTGACGATCTTGCGCAGTGGGAGCACCATAAAACGCATGGACCGTGAGGTATCCACCGATGCGCCCCGTATCGAGGTCGTCACTGCAGCAGCAGCCCTGTCCGGTGGCGTCGCGATCTCGATCGCACACACGCTCGGCAGGGTCAGTTACGAGAACGGCTACAGCTGGTTCGGCACGCAGAAGGCCTCGATCGTCCCGTACACGCTGAGCATGCTGGCCGCCGCCGGTCTGTTCGCCCATGCGGCGACGTTCACCGACGGCGTCACCCGGTTGTTGCTTCGGGTCATGGCGCCGTTGTTCGTCGGCCTCACGGTGACGCCCTACACCGTCAGCGGAATGTTCAACGCCGTGCACATGACGTTCGGGTCGGCATTGTTCGTCGCGCAGCTCTTGTGGACGCTCCTGATTACGATCCGCACCCGCGAACGCGGCTATGCCGCGCTGTTCGCCGTCGAATTCGCCGGCGGGTTCGTGTGCTTCACGTCCGTGCTCGGCTACGACACAGCGATGCTGTGGGGACAGCTCGTCTTCCAGGCCGCTTTCTTCGTCGCGCTCGCGCGGTCGGTGTCGATCAGCCGAACCCGCGTGAGTCCTGCTTCAAGGCCGTATCGACACTCAGCGCCGACGCAACGACCAGCAGTCGCAGCGGGTCCTCCAGCGGCCGGTGCATCTGCACAACGTAGTTGTCCGCAGTCGTGAACATGGTTTTGGCCAGGCCCTCCCACGTCTTGGTGATGCGCGCGACCTCGGTCCCGGTGTGGTCTTCGATGCGGAAGTTCCAGGCGCGCCAGTTCTCGCCCTGGATCGTCCCGTAGGTGCGTCCGCCGGACTCGAGTCCGAACCGGATCTTGCCGATCGCGTTCTGCTGGACGATCTGACCGACCTCGTTGCCGCTGGGGTCGTTGACGATGATGCGCGACTTGACGAGCTTGGCCGGCCGGGTCAGACCGAGCAGCACGTTGCCGTTCATGTCGACGATCTGCAGCTGGTGGGTCATGTACTGGTCGAGCGAGGTCAGGAACCGCGCGGCCTTCTTCAACTGGCTCTGGCCCACCTCGCGCACCGCGGCGAGCTGCCGCGCGTTCTGGTCGTAGATCGCGTACTCGTTGTTGATCTCGATCAGCTTGGCCTTCTGGTTCACGACCAGGATGGGCTCGGTGAAGATCGAGCCGCCGCCCTGGAACGCCGACACCCCGGCCTGGCCCGCGCGCTGCACGTCGCGCATCACCTTCTCGGGAGCGCGGTCGACCGTCGGGACGTGGCCCTGCCCGACCGGCGGGTCGATCGAGGTCTGGCCGTTGGACGAAACGTGCTCGGTCCACTGCGCGCCGTCGTAGTAGCGCATCTGGTGCCGCCCGAGCGGGTCGGCGTACCAACCGGCGGGAGTTCCTGGCGCGCTCTGCGGTTGCTGGGGCGGTCCGTAGCTCGTCATGGCGGTGATCCTAAAGGCGCGCGCCGTCTGCCGCCCGGGTCAAATCGGACGGATTCCAGCTCGATGCCGCTGCGCCAGCGCCGGGTAGTAGGTCGGGTTCAGCTGCACCCACATCTGCGCGGGGGTTCCCTCGAGCGGACGTTTGACCACCGCGGGGACGCCCGCGACGAACATCCCCGGCGGCACCTGCATCCCGGCCGAGACCAGCGACAGCGCTGCCACCATCGACCGGGCACCGATCCGCGCGCCGTCGAGAACAACACAACCGTTACCGACCAGTGCCTCTTCTTCCAAGACAGCACCGTGGACGACGCATTGGTGCGCGACCGTCGCGCCGGCGCCGATCTCGGTGGTGACGTCGGGCGTCGTATGGATCACCGACCCGTCCTGCACGTTGCACCGTTCGCGCAACACGATCGGACCGTCGTCGCCGCGGATCACCGCGCCGTACCAGACCGAGGCGCCGGCCTCGACCGTGACGTCGCCGATGATCGTGGCGGTCGGCGCGATGAACGCGTCGTCGGCGATGGACGGGCGTTTGCCCTCGTACTCGAACAGCGGCATCGGGTCTCCTAGTGCGGCGGTCGGGCGGCCAGGTCGGCGCAACCGCGGTCGGCGTTCCATTCGGCGTCGATGCGCCGCTTCGTTGCCCCGGTCGCCGGCATCGGCACGCCGCGGTCGTCCAGGTGCGACGCCGCGAAATGGGCGCGAACGACCTTGCTGCGATGGAACGTCAATGTCAGGACGCCGTTGTCGTCCTGGTTGTTGTCGAACGACATCCACCAGTAGTAGTTGCCGAGCCCGTAGGCGACGTAGGTGCCGTTGGGCTTCCACCCGGCGCCCTGCAGCACGTGGGCGTGCGTGCCGATGACCGCGCTCGCGCCGGCCTGGGCGAGTTGCTGAGCCAGCGAGGTCTGGTCGGACGACGGGCAGGTCGTGTACTCGATTCCCCAGTGCAGGTAGACGATGACGACGTAGCCCGCGCGCTTGGCGGCGCGCACGTCGCGCTCGAGCCGCGGGTAATAGGCGTTGGCGACGCCCGGCTTGCCCGGCCCGGCCGAGAACAACGACAGCGTGGTCTCGTCCTTGACCTGGTCGGCGGCAAAGATCGCCACCTTCACCCCGTGCAACGTCGTGCGGTACGGCGCGAACGCGGCGTTCTCGTTCGGGCCGATGCCGATCACCGGGAAGTGGTAGCGCTTGATCGCGCGGAACGTGTCGCGCAGCCCGGGCAGGCCGTAGTCGGCGCCGTGGTTGTTCGCCATCGTCGCGACGTCGATGCCCGCGTCGCGCAGCGCAGCCAGCGCGACGGGCGGAGTGCGGAAGTTGTACTCCTTGGGTCTGTTTGATCCCGCCGGTGGTCACCGCGGTCTCGAGATTCACCATCGTGAGATCGGCGCGGCGCAATCCGGGCGCCGCCTGCGCGAAGACGGTCGCCGGGTTCCGGTCGAGCCGCCGGCGGGTGCGGTCCATGAAGTTCACGTCACCGGCGAACGCGATCGTGAACACCCCGGGATCTGCCGGCGGGCCGCCGTGGCGGCTCGTCGACGGACTGCCGCCGGAACCGGACGACTGCGTCGCGCCGATCGATCGCGGCTGTGACACCGTCGGGTTGTCCGGCGAACCCGACGAGGTGCACCCGGCCAGGCCTGCCACGACGGCCGTGAGAGCGGCGATAACCAATCGGGGGCCGACACGCACCGCACTAGCATTCCTCATGACCGGCCGATCGGCCCGTCGACCTCACCGCTAGGAGCCCCGCGTGTCCGCGAGCATCGTCCCGTCCACCCCAGCCCTGCCCATCCGGGTCGCGGCCGGGACGACGGCGGCCGACGCGCTGCGCGAGGCCGGCGTGAGCCTCAACGGCCGCGACGGAGCGGTCGTCGTGCGCGATCCGGACGGGGTGCTCAAGGATCTTGCCTGGGCACCGGAGCAGGACACAGACGTCGAGGCGGTGCCCGCGTCCTCGCCGGACGGCCTTGCGGTGTTGCGGCACTCGACCGCCCACGTCATGGCGCAGGCCGTCCAGGAGTTGTTCCCCGGCACCCTGCTCGGTATCGGGCCGCCGATCGCCGACGGCTTCTACTACGACTTCCTGCCTGCGCGCCCGTTCACCCCGGACGATCTCGCGGCCATCGAGAAGAAGATGAACGACATCGTCAAGGCGGCGCAGCGCTTCTCGCGCCGGCCGATCGACGACGACGATGCGCGCAAGGAACTGGCTGACGAGAAGTTCAAACTCGAGCTGATCGGCCTGAAGTCGACCGCGACCGACGAGGAGGCGACCGAGGTCGGCGCCGGCGGGCTCACCATGTACGACAACCTCGACGGCCGGACCGGTGACCGCGTCTGGACCGACCTGTGCCGCGGACCGCACCTGGCAACCACCAAGCGCATCCCGGCATTCAAGCTGATGCGCAGCGCGGCCGCGTACTGGCGCGGCAACGAGAAGAACCCGCAGTTGCAACGCATCTACGGCACCGCGTGGGCCTCGCGCGACGACCTCAAGGACCACCTGTACCGCCTCGAGGAGGCCGCCAAGCGCGACCACCGCAAGCTCGGCGCGGAGCTCGACCTGTTCAGCTTCCCGGACGAGATCGGCTCGGGCCTGCCGGTGTTCCATCCGAAGGGCGGCGTGCTCAAGCGCGAGCTCGAGGACTACGTGCGGCAGCGTCACATCGCCGAAGGCTTCGAGTACGTGGGCACACCGCACATCTCGAAGGAGGGGCTGTTCCACACCTCCGGCCATTTGCCGTACTACGCCGACACGATGTTCCCGCCGATCGAGGCGGACGCGGGCGCATGTACCTCAAGGCGATGAACTGCCCGATGCACAACTTGATCTACCGCTCGCGCAACCGCTCGTACCGCGAGCTGCCGTTGCGACTGTTCGAGTTCGGGCACGTGTACCGCTACGAGAAGTCCGGGGTCGTGCACGGGCTCACCCGTGTGCGTGGCCTCGAGATGGACGACTCGCATTCGTACGTGACCCCCGAGCAGGCGCCGGACGAGATCAAGCACCTGCTGAACTTCTGCCTGAGCCTGTTCCGCGACTTCGGCCTCGACGACTTCTACCTCGAGTTGTCGACCCGCGACGACGCGAACACCGAGAAGTTCATCGGCACGGACGAGGAGTGGGCAGTCGCGACCGATGTCCTCGAACGTGTCGCGCTCGACTCCGGTCTCGAACTCGTCCCGGACCCGGGCGGCGCGGCGTTCTACGGCCCGAAGATCTCGGTGCAGGCGCGCGATGCGATCGGGCGCACCTGGCAGATGTCGACCGTGCAGTACGACTTCAACCAGCCGCGCGGGTTCGAACTCGAGTACCAGGGCGCCGACGGCGAACGGCACCGTCCGGTGATGATCCACTCGGCGAAGTTCGGCTCGGTCGAGCGGTTCATCGGCGTGCTGACCGAGCACTACGCGGGCGCCTTCCCGGCGTGGCTGTCGCCGGTACAGGTGATCGGCATCCCGGTCACCGACGACCAGGACGACTACCTCTACGACGTCGCCGCGAAGATGAAGGCACGCGGCATCAGGGTCGAGGTCGACACCTCCGACGACCGCATGCAGAAGAAGATCCGCTCGGCACAGAAGGCGAAGGTGCCGTTCATGGTGATCGCCGGCGCGACCGACGCCGAGGCGGGCGCGGTGTCGTTCCGCTACCGCGACGGATCGCAGCGCAACGGCATCGCCATCGACCAGGCCATCGACGAGATCGCCGACGTCATCGCGCAGCGGCTCAACGCGTCCCCGTCCGCGGAGTTGTATGACTGAGTCCAGTGACGACTTCGCCGGCGAACCGGACGGGTTCGGCCGGCTGTGGACGCCGCACCGGATGGTCTACATCAAGGGCCAGGACAAGCCGTCGAGCGACGAGGAACACGACTGCCCGTTCTGCTCCGCACCGAAGCGTTCGGACGAGGACGGGCTGATCGTCGCGCGGGGTTCGCTGGTGTACGCGGTGCTGAACCTGTACCCGTACAACTCAGGGCACCTGATGGTCGTGCCGTACCGGCACGTGTCCGACTACACCGACCTCGACGCCGACGAGACCTCCGAGTTCGGTGCGTTCACGCAGACGGCGATGACGACGCTGCGTGCGGTGATGACACCGCACGGGTTCAACATCGGCATGAACCAGGGCGTCGTCGCCGGGGCCGGGATCGCCGCGCACCTGCACCAGCACGTCGTCCCGCGCTGGGGCGGAGACACGAACTTCATGCCGGTCGTCGCGCACACGCGCGTGCTGCCCGAACTGCTGTCCGACGCGCGCGCCAAGATCGCCGAGAGCTGGCCGCACTAGGTTGGATCGCATGGCGCTGCACGTGCGTGGTGTGTTCCTGCCGGACGAGACCGAGCGCGATGCGTGGCTCGTCGACGGTCGCTTGACCTTCGACCGGCCGAGCGGCGATGCCGACACGATCGCGAGCGGCGGCTGGGTGATACCGGGTTTCGTCGACGCGCACTGCCACATCGGGCTGTCGCCGACCGGGCACGAACCCGATCCGGACGGCCAGGCGAGACAGGCGCGGATGGACCGCGACGCCGGCGCGTTGCTGCTGCGTGATGCAGGCTCGCCGGTCGACAACCGCTCGGTGCAGGCGCGCGACGACCTGCCACGACTGATCCGTGCCGGGCGCCACATCGCCCGTCCCAAGCGCTACATCCGCGGGCTCGGCATCGAGGTCGAACCGGACGGTCTGGTCGCCGAGGTCGAGCGCCAGGCGGCCGCCGGCGACGGCTGGGTGAAGATCGCCGCCGACTGGATCGACCGTGACCTCGGCGACCTCGCTCCGGTCTGGCCCGATGAGGTGCTCGCAGAGGCGATCGGTCGCGCACACGAACTCGGTGCGAGGGTCGCCGCGCACGTGTTCGGTGAGGACGCGTTGCCCGGGCTCCTCGCCGCCGGGCTCGACTCGATCGAGCACGGGACGGGCCTGACCGACGACCTGATCGCGCTCGCCGCACAGAGCGGGGCGTGCGTCGTCCCGACGCTGATCAACATCGACAACAACCCGTCCATCGCAGCCAGCGCCGATGCGAAGTTCCCGACCTACGCGGCCCACATGCGCGATCTGTTCTCGACCTCGCGAGACCGCATCCGCCACGCGTGGGAGGCCGGCGTCCCGGTCTACACGGGCACCGACGCGGGCGGTTCGCTGCCGCACGGACTGATCCGCGACGAGATCCGCGCGCTCATCGGAGCGGGAATCCCGCAGGCAGACGTGATCGCGCAGGCGTCATGGCGCGGACGCGACTGGCTCGGCCTGCCCGGCCTCGACGAGGGTGCCTTCGCCGACCTGATCGTGTTCGACACCGACCCGCGCTCGGACCTCAACGCGATCTTCGACCCGCAGCGCATCGTCCTCAACGGGACCGTCGTCGCCTGATCGACTTTGACCCTGTATCGGCTGCTGTCCGGCTGAGATCACGACCAGTAGCGGGTCAAAGTCGGGGACAGCGGCCGGTACGATAGATACATGATAGATACCGTGAGCGCGGCCGATCGCGTTTACGGCTATGCCAAGGACGCGATCCTCTCGCGACGGCTCGGCGTGCACGACCTCCTGACCGAGGGCGAACTGGCCGACGCGGTCGGCGTCTCGCGCACTCCGGTACGCGAAGCGCTGTTGCGGCTGCAGGCGGACGGACTCGTGCGCCTGCTCCCCAAGCGCGGTGCGCTGGTGCTCCCGGTGACCCCGGACGAGGTCTCGGACGTGCTCGAGACCCGCCGCCTCGTCGAGACCTTCGCAGTACGCAAGGCGATCACCTCGCCCGCAACCGCCGGTCTGCCGGCGCAGCTCGAACAGCACCTCGCACAGATGCGCGCCGCCATGAAGAACCGCGACGCCCGCGCGTACATCGAGGCCGACCGTGACTTCCACGAGGCCATCGTCGCGGCCACGGGCAACGCGATCCTGACGACGCTCTACCGCTCGCTGCGTGACCGGCAGCTGCGCATGGGCGTCGTGAACCTGCTCGAAGAGCGCACCGGCGAGCTCGACCACGCCGGTGTCGCCCGCATGCGGGCCAACATCGCCGACCACGAGGCGATCCTCGCCGGTATCTCGACGCGCGCGATCCGTGCGGGCGAGAGCGCCGTCACCGCGCATCTCGATCGCGCAGCCGAACAGCTGCGCCGATAGGCACACCGCGCGACCCCCGACCTCACCGCCCACGCCCAAACCTGAGCGAGACTTCCGATGACCACCTTCGCCGCAGCTGCGACGCTGCGCGACACCGCTGCCCGTCCCCACGTCCGTGGCTGGATGCTTGCAGTCGCCGTCTACTTCCTCGCGGTCTTCCACCGCAGCTCGCTCGGCGTCGCCGGACTGCTCGCGGAACAGCGCTTCGGGATCACCGACGCCCAACTCGGCGTCTTCGTGTTCGTGCAGATCGGCGTCTACGCCGCGATGCAGATCCCGACCGGCGTGCTGGTCGATCGATACGGCCCGCGGCGCATGCTCGTCGCGGCCGCCGCGCTGATGGCGCTGGGTCAGATGACCTTCGCGTTCGCTCCGTCGTACCCACTCGCCCTCCTCGCGCGCGTGCTGCTCGGCTGCGGCGACGCGATGACGTTCGTGAGCGTGCTGCGCTATGTCGCCGCTCGGTTCAGCGCGCGGCGCTACCCCGTGCTGGTGGCACTGACCGGCACGGTCGGCACGGTCGGCAACCTGTTCGCCACGCTCCCGCTGTCGGCCCTGCTGCACGGTCTCGGCTGGACCGCCGGGTTCGGCATCGCCGGCAGCCTGTCGGTCGTGAGCGCGGTGGCCGTCTGGCT
Organism: uncultured Actinomycetota bacterium; assembly: GCA_963754285.1. Taxonomy (GTDB): domain Bacteria; phylum Actinomycetota; class Actinomycetes; order Mycobacteriales; family Jatrophihabitantaceae; genus RYN-133. Next base: position 18,883 of record CAVWFN010000006.1, on the reverse strand, counting down.
GTTGCTGGACGACGGCGCGGTGCCGCCACGGCGGTTGCGCCGCGCGCACGAGCTGCGTGCGGGCGTCGTCGCCGTGTCGAAACGTGTCGCGACCGCCTGGGCCCAGCCCGGCACCCGTGTCGGCTTCTGGGTGCACTTCGCATCGATGTCGACCGCACCCGCACTCGGCATGCTCTGGGGCGTGCCGTACCTCGAGCGGGGGGCCGGCTTCTCGACCTCGGCGGCGGGCGCGATCCTGATGGCCAGCGTGCTGTTCGGCGGTCTCGCCGGTCCGGCCGTCGGCTGGGCGATCGGGCGCCACGCGAACCTGCGCGTCGCCCTCGTGCTCACCCTGTGCACTGTCACGATCGCGGGCTGGCTGGCGATCGTGTTCGTGCTCGGCAACACTCCGCCGCAGGCCTACGTGATCGCGCTGTTCGTGTTCACGGCGGTCGGCGGGCCGGCGTCGATGGTCGCCTTCGCGCTCGCCCGCGACTACAACAGCCCGCGCATCATCGGCACGGCGTCCGGCGTCGTGAACGTCGGCGGCTTCGTCGCCACGGCGATCGTCGCGATGGTGTTCGGACAGGTGCTCACCATGCTCGGCGGCACGTCCGCGACGACGCTGCGGTGGGCACTGCTCGTCCCCATCGCGGTGCAGGCGTTCGGGACGCTGCGAGTGGTGGTCTGGGTGCGCCGTCTGCGCGCCCTACTGGCCGCGCAGCAGCGTGACGGCATCGCCGTTCCCGTGCGGGTTCGCCGGCGCTTCTTCTGGGACGAGCACTGGCCCGAATCCGCTGCCAGCTAAGCGATTAACCCTCCACCAGAGGTCTGGATATTGGGGCTTGCGGGCGTTCACGAGACCGGGTAGAAATTGCATCACGCCGCTCGGAGGGTCAAACCGAAGAGAGGCGGGGCACGGACAAGAACCGACACCGGCCACGGGGTCAAACCCGAGGCAGCCGCAGGTGACGATCGCGGGGATCGGGGAGAGTTCGTGTCGGCACAGGACGTCACGCCTGAGCTGACCGTGGGCCTCGGCGAACTCATACTTCGCCGAGGCCCACACCTTTTCTAGCAAGGTGTACCCGCCACGAGCGGTAGGCACGCCGCCATCGTGGCGTACCGCACGATCCGGCGCGCGAACGCCGAGTTAACGGCAGTGGTCAGTTCGGCCTTCAGTGGTCAGCTGCAACTGACCACTGAACGCTCGAACTGACCACTGCCGAGGCCGGCGTCCGGGCAGGTCGCCTCAGGCGAGGCCGTTGCGTGCGATGACGTCGCCGTACCAGCGCGCCGAGTCCTTGATCGTGCGCTCGCCGGTCGGGTAATCGACACGGACGATCCCGAACCGCTTCGAGTAGCCGTGCGCCCACTCGAAGTTGTCCATCAGCGACCAGCAGAAGTACCCGCGCACGTCGGCGCCCGACTCGATCGCGTCGAGCACTGCACCGATGTGCCCGTCCAGATACGCAATGCGGTCGTCGTCGTGGACGCTGCCGTCGTCGGCGACGGCATCGGCGAAGGCGGCACCGTTCTCGGTGATCATCAGCGGTGTGCCCGGGTAGTCGCGGTGCACCCGCTCCAACAACTCGCTGAAGCTGCCGGGTTCGATGCGCCAGCCCATCTCGGTGTACGGGCCCTCCTGCGGGAGCGAGACCGCGAGGTCGGTGCCGGGGTATGCCGCGGGGCCCTCGGTGGCGTGCGGATCGTTCGCGGTGCGCGAGTTGGCCTCGGCGAGCAGTTCGGGTGTCGCCGCCGCGACGAGCGCGGGGGAGTAGTAGTTCACTCCCAGGACGTCGATCGGAGCGTTGATCTTCTCGGTGTCGCCGTCCTTGATGAAGCCCCAGTCGGTGATGTGGCGCAAGTCGTCGAGCACGTCGGACGGATAGCTGCCGCGCAAGATCGGGTCGAGGAAGATCCGGTTGCTGATGCCGTCGACGTGGCGCACGGCGTCGGCGTCGGCGGCGCTTGCTCCGCGGACATTCGCGAGGTTGAGCGTGATCGACATCCGTGTGCCGTCTGGCACCTCGCTGCGCAGCGCCTCGACGCCGAGACCGTGCGCGAGGTTGAGGTGGTGCACTGCGGCGAGCGACTCGGCGTTGCTCGTGTGACCAGGGGCGTGCACGCCGGCCGAGTAGCCGAGATACGCGGCGCACCACGGCTCGTTCAGCGTCGTGAACACGTCGACCCGATCGCCGAGCGCGCGGCCGACCACGCCGGCGTACTCGGCGAAGCGCTCGGCGGTGGCCCGGTTCGTCCAGCCGCCCTCGTCGTCCAGCGGCTGCGGCAGATCCCAGTGGTACAGCGTCGCGACGGGCGAGATGCCCTTCGCGAGCAATTCGTCGACCAGCCGCGAGTAGAAATCGAGCCCGGCCGGGTTCACCTCGCCGGAGCCCGTCGGGATGACCCGTGACCAGGCGATCGAGAACCGGTAGGCCTGCAGGCCCAGCTCGTCCATGAGCGCGACGTCCTCGGGCATGCGGTGGTAGTGATCGCACGCCACGTCGCCCGTGTCGCCGTCGCGCGTCTTGCCCGGCGTGTGACTGAAGGTGTCCCAGATGGACGGGCCGCGGCCGTCCTCGTTGACTGCGCCCTCGATCTGGTACGAGGCAGTGGCACAGCCCCAGGTGAATTCCGGCGGGAAGCTTCGGGTCATGTTCCGACCGTACCGAGGCTGTGAATTTAGGGCCCGGCTGCGCGGTCTGGCACAATGGCGCGTTGAGTACCGGGCGTCGGCTGGTCCCTCTCAACCACGCCGCGCCCAGTCCATCCGGATGAACCGATTCGGTGTCCCCACGCCGACGCGCGCCGTCCAACCCGTAGCGAAACTGGAGCACCCTCTCTCGTGGCAACGAAGATCAAGCTGATGCGTCTGGGCAAGATGCGTGAGCCGCACTACCGCATCGTGGTCGCCGACTCCCGCACCAAGCGGGACGGCCGGGCGATCGAGACCATCGGCGAGTACCACCCGAAGAACGACCCGTCGGTCATCAAGGTCGACGGCGAGCGGGCGGCCTACTGGCTCGGTGTCGGCGCGCAGCCGACCGAGGCCGTCGCCGCCATCCTCAAGGTCACCGGCGACTGGCAGAAGTTCAAGGGCGAAGCTGCGCCGGCCCCGATGAAGGTCGCCGAGCCGAAGCCCGACAAGCAGGCCGTGTTCAACGCGGCGCTGGCCGAGGTGTCCGGCGACGCCGGCGACCCCGTGACTTCCGGGGCGACCACGCCGAAGAAGCGGGCCCCGGCCAAGAAGAAGGCCGCCGACGCGCCGACCGAGGCACCGACCGAGGCACCTGCCGAGGCAGCTGCAGCGGCACCCGCTGAAGCGAGCGCCGACAGCGCGCCGGCCGAGAAGGCTGACGCACCGGCCGAGGCCTCGGCCGAGACACCCGCGGAAGGCTGACGTGCTCGAGGAAGCCCTCGAGCACTTGGTCCGTGGCATCGTCGACCACCCCGACGACGTTCGGGTCGACCTCGTCGACAACCGCCGCGGCAAGCGGCTCGAGGTGCGCGTGCATCCCGAGGATCTGGGCCGGGTGATCGGCCGCAACGGCCGTACCGCCAAGGCGCTGCGCCAGGTCGTCCACGGAGTGGGCGGCAAGGGCATCCGCGTCGACGTCATCGACGTCGACAGGCGCTGACCAGCTCATCGGCAATGGCCGAACACGACCTCGTCGCGGTCGGCCGGATCGGCCGGCCGCGCGGGGTGCGCGGTGCCTGCTTCGTCGAACCCTGGACCGATGACCCGGACGAACGCTTCGCCGCCGGCGTGGTGCTGGCGACCGACCCGCCCGAGCCCGGCCCGCTGACCGTCGCGTCGTCGAGCACCGCGGGCGGCAAGCTCGTCGTGCAGTTCGCGTCGGTCGACGACCGCGAGGGTGCGGAGGCGTTGCGCGGCGTGCGACTGCTGCTGCCGGTCTCCGATCGTCCCGTCCTCGACGACCCGGACGACTTCTACGACACCGACCTGATCGGACTCGCGGCGAGCACGGTCGCCGGCGCGCACCTCGGCCCGGTGCGCGACGTCCTGCACGCCGGCGGCGCCGACTACCTCGTCGTCGACGTCGAGGGCCGCGAGGTGCTCGTGCCATTCGTCTCGGCGATCGTCCCGACCGTCGATCTGGACGAAGGCGCGGTCGTCATCGATCCGCCCGACGGTCTGCTCGAGCTGTAGGCGCGCCATGAGACTCGACGGCCCATGAAGATCGATGTAGTCACGATCTTTCCCGACTATCTCGACCCGCTGCGCCACTCGCTGCTCGGACGGGCGATCGAACGCGGGCGGCTCGAACTCGGCGTCCACGACCTGCGAACGTGGACCGACGACGTGCACCGCACCGTCGATGACACTCCCTACGGCGGCGGACCCGGCATGGTGATGCTCCCCGAACCGTGGGGACGCGCGTTGGACGAGCTCGCCCCGCCCGATGCACCGCAGCCGCGCCTGGTCGTGCCGACGCCCGCCGGGCGCCCGTTCACCCAGGCCCTCGCCGAGCAGTACGCCGGCGAGGAGTGGCTGGTGTTCGCGTGCGGCCGCTACGAGGGCATCGATGCCCGCGTGCTCGACTACGCGGCGACGCGCATGCCGGTCGACGAGGTGAGCCTCGGCGACTACGTGCTCGCCGGTGGAGAGGCCGCGGTGCTCGTGATCGTCGAGGCCGTCGCGCGCCTGCTTCCGGGCGTTCTGGGCAATGCGGCGTCCGCGCCCGACGACTCGTTCGGCGCCGGGCCCGCCGGGCTGCTCGAGGCGCCGGCCTACACCAAGCCGGCGAGCTGGCGGGGGCTCGACGTCCCGCCGGTACTGCTGTCGGGACATCACGGCGAGATCGCGCGCTGGCGGGCCGAGCAGTCGCGCGAGCGCACGGCTGCGCGCCGTCCTGATCTGCTGGGCTGACCTGCTGCAGCTGAGGGCAATGCGACTCCAGAGCGTGTGTTGTGGCATCATCGAGGGGTTGCCCGCCGTAGTGCCGGGCCTCTCGCGTGCCATGGCGCACGCCCTGATCTGAAGCCGATGAAGAAAGCGAATTCGCGATGAACACCCTCGACACGCTGGATGCCGAGTCGCTGCGCAGCGATGTGCCCGACTTCCGTCCCGGCGACACCCTGAAGGTGCACGTGCGGGTGGTCGAGGGCAACCGCTCCCGCATCCAGGTATTCCAAGGCGCTGTGATCCGGCGCCAGGGCGGCGGCATCCGCGAGACCTTCACCGTGCGCAAGGTCAGTTTCGGCGTCGGCGTCGAGCGCACCTTCCCGGTGCACACGCCGGTCATCGAGAAGATCGAGGTCGTCACCCGCGGTGACGTCCGACGCGCGAAGCTCTACTACCTGCGCGACCTGCGCGGCAAGAAGGCCAAGATCAAGGAGAAGCGGGAAACCGTCGCCCGCTGACGCGGCGCCGGCCGCTGAATGACTGGCTCGAGCCGTTCGGACGACCCGTCCGACGAATCTGGCTTTTCCGCCGAAGACGCGCACCACGAGCGGCATGCCGAGTCTGACAGCCTGCGCGACTCGTTCGACATCGACGAGGCCGCCGACGAGACACCGCGAGGCGGCTCCGTCGCGCCGCAGAACCCGCCACCGGTGACCCCACCGCCACCCGCGGCCGGTTCGGCCTCGGGTACCGAGCCGCCAGATTCAGGCGCCGTCGCCGCAAGGTCGTCGATACCGAAAACCGGACGGCGCCGGCGGCGCAAGCAGCGACGCAAGGCGCCCTGGTGGGAACTCCCGGCGCTGATCGCCCTGGCGATCGTCATCGCGATCCTCGTCAAGACGTTCCTCGTCCAGCCGTTCTACATTCCGTCCGAGTCGATGGAGAAGACGCTGCACGGGTGTCCGGGCTGCTCCGGTGACCGCATCCTCGTCAGCAAGATCGTCTACGACTTCCGCGATCCGCACCCCGGCGACATCGTCGTCTTCAACGCCCCACCCGGTTGGGACGACGAGCCGCCGCAGCAGCCCCCGAGCAATCCGGTGCTTCGAGTCATCCGCGGGTTCGGCCAGCTCATCGGCTTCGTGCCGCCGGACGGCCTCGTGCTGGTCAAGCGCGTGATCGCCACCGGTGGGCAGACCGTCAAGGGCAACTCCGCCGGGGACGTGTTCATCAGCAACTCCGGCCCGAAGGGCCCGTACCGCAAGCTCGACGAGACCTACGTCTACGAGACCGGCCCCGACCCGCAGGCCAAGTTCGGGCCGATCACCGTGCCCAAGGGCCGCCTATGGGTGATGGGCGACCACCGTGACCGCAGCGCCGATTCTCGCTACCACTGCGGCGACGGCGGTTCGGAAGGCCCCGACAACTCGTCCTGCAACGCCACCGCCGCCACCGTCCCGATCAGCGACGTGATCGGCAAGGCCGTCCTGATTGCCTGGCCGCCGTCGCGGTGGACGACGCTCGGCACCCCGAAGACGTTCGAGACCGCGTCGGCCGGCCTCGCCGGAACCGGGCTCGTCCCGGTCGCGGTCGTCGCGCCGGTCTTCTTCGTCCTGCGCCGCCGGCGCAAGCGGCGGTGACGGTCGCTCGCGTCGGCGGACGGATGCTGCTCGTCGACGCATCTGCGCGGCTGCTGCTCATCCACGAGCGCCTCGAACACGGCGGCACGCACTGGCTCACGCCCGGCGGCGGCGTCGAGGACGGCGAGCACCCCCGTGCAGCTGCCCGCCGCGAGACCGTCGAAGAGACGGGCCTCGAGATCGATCTGCCCGCCGATGCCGAGGCGGTGCACACCACGCGACGCCTGTGGTCGTGGCGCGGCATCGAGTACGACCAGGTCGACCACTTCTTCCTCGCGCACGTGCCGGACGGCCTCGAGGTGCACCCTCAGTCGCTGACCGACGTCGAGCGCGAGACCTGGCTGGGTTCGCGGTGGTGGACGGTCGCCGAGCTTCGCGCGACCGACGAACTGCTCGTGCCACCCGACATCGGCGACGTGCTCGCGGCAATCCTTGCCCGGTGAACTGTTCCGGGTGATCCGGCATCGGTAATCTCGGCACCGTCATGCCTGGTTCCACCGCCATAACCCCGCCGCGGCTGATCGTGCGTCGCGACACCGGCCTCGGCGCTTACGAAGCGGCTCTGGCGCGGGCCGGCTTCGGCCTGGTCGCCGGCGCCGACGAGGCGGGCCGCGGTGCGTGCGCCGGCCCGCTCGTGGTCGCCGCCTGTGTGTTGCCCCGCGGACGCCGCGGCGAGATCGACGGGCTGACCGACTCCAAGCTGCTGACAGCCGCGCGCCGCGAACGGCTCTACGGCGAAGTCGTGCGACGTGCCGTGTCGTACTCGATCGTCGTGGTCTCCGCCGACGAGATCGACGCCTACGGGCTGCATGTCGCGAACCTCGCCGGCATGCGCCGCGCCATCGGACGGCTCGGACCTACGCCGCAGTACGCGCTCACCGACGGCTTCCCGGTGTCCGGGCTGCCCGTCCCGTCGACCGCGGTGTGGAAGGGGGATGCGACCGTTGCGTGCATCGCTGCGGCGTCCATCCTCGCGAAGGTCACCCGAGACGCGATCATGACCGAGATGCACGAGCAGTGGCCGCAGTACGACTTCGCCAAGCACAAGGGGTACGTGACTTCCTCACACGCCCAGGCGCTGGTCGAGTGGGGCCCGTGCGCGCAGCACCGCCGTCGCTACGTCAACGTGCGGCGCGCGATGCGCGGTGGCGACCTGATGGGGGACAATGTGCTCGACGACGTAGGAGTCGATATTGCATGAGGACGGACCGCACAAGTGAGCGCTGAGGATCTCGAGAACTACGAGACGGACATGGAGCTGCAGCTCTACCGCGAGTACAAGGACATCGCGGCGCAGTTCTCCTACGTCGTCGAGACCGAGCGGCGCTTCTACCTGACCAACGACGTCGACCTGCAGCCGCGCAACGCCGACGGCGAGGTCTACTTCGAGGTGACCATGCGTGATGCGTGGGTCTGGGACATGTACCGACCGGCGCGCTTCGTCAAAACCGTGCGCGTATTGACGTTCAAGGACGTCAACATCGAGGAGCTCGACAAGCCCGACCTGGAGCTTCCCGACGGCAAACAGGGTTTTTAGATAGACTTTGTAGCAATGTCTACTGTTGCCCGCGGCGCCGATGTCGGTGCTGCCATCACTGCCGTCCTGGCCGCCAACGACTCCGCGAACGGAGTCGAGACCGCCGTCGAACCACCAGGATCGGGCGTCGGGTTCTGGGCCGGCGGCCCGTCTGCCGTCCACGCCGAGGACGGCACGTTCTGGCTGGCCTATCGGCTGCGCCGCCCGGTCGACCAGGGCCGCGGGTTTGCCAACGTCCTCGCGCGCTCGTCCGACGGGGTGCACTTCGAGCCGGTCGCGACTGTGACCAGTGACGAGTTCGAGTGCGCGTCGCTGGAGCGTCCCGCGATCGTCGCGCTCGACGGCGGCGGGTTCCGCATGTACGTGAGCTGCTCGACCTGGAACTCGAAGCACTGGTGGGTCGAGGCGGTCGACATCGACGCCGACGGCCAGGTCGGAGCGCGCACGATGGTGCTGCCGGGCGACGACGCCACCGCGTGGAAGGACATACTCGTGCACCGCGCCGGCACCGAGTGGCAGATGTGGGCCTGTCGCCACCCGCTCGACGACGGCGACGACGAGGCCGACCGCATGACCAGCTGGTACGCGACCAGCGACGACGGCATCGCGTGGAACTGGCACGGTGCCGCGCTCGTACCGACGCCGGGACGCTGGGATTCGCGGGGAACCCGCATCGCGAGCGTGATCGGCGTCGACAGCGGCTGGCTCGCGTTCTACGACGGCCGCGCGAGCGCGCAGGAGAACTGGCACGAGCGCACCGGAGTCGCGTTCGGCGCGGGCCCGGATTCGTTCACCGCCGACGGTCCGCCGACGCCGGCCGGCCAGACCGTGCGCTATCTCAGCGTCGTCGAGCTGCCTGAGGGCTACCGGCTCTATTGGGAGGCATCACGCGTCGACGGCGCTCACGACTTGCGCACGGCGTACGTTCCGCGTCCCGAGTCGCTCAACCAATCGTGATACGGCTGACCCAGTAGCTCCTCGAGCAGGCCGATGTCCTGCCGGAAGTGCCCGACGAGTTCGCGCCGCTGCTCGACCTGGAGCTGCGGACGGTGGGTCTTGTTGCGGCGCAGCGCCTTGATCAGCGGAGCGTGCGCACGACGCCACACCTGCGGAGGCAGGAACGAGCCGACCGCCGCGCCGCCACGCACCACGCCTCGCAGCGCCGAATTGAGGGTGCCGCCGTCTGCCCATCCCGACGGGTTGGAGTGCGGGATGGTGTCGACCACGCCGGCCTCGACGCCGAGGAACTCGCAGATCGAGTCGATGCTCTTGGCCGGTTCGTCCACCAGGTCCTTGTACCGCAGCACGTGCACCTGCTCGCGGGCGAAGACGCGGAACAGGTGCTCGAACTGCTCGCCGTACTTGCCGAGCTCGAGGTAACGCCAGAACGGTGCGAAGCCGGCGGCGATGCGAGTCGGCTCCTCCCTGCACGCGATGACGAAGTCCTCCTCGTATTCGAGGCCGTCGCACCACAGATGCGTCCAGTTCGAGTAAGCGCGGTCGACCGGGTCCCTGATAATCGCGATGAGCTTCACGTTCGGGAGCGCATCGTGGATGCGCAGGTGCGCCGCCTTGTCCCAGAGGTAGAACGGCGTGCTCTCGCCGCGCAGCGTGCCGGGCGGCGCGGCGTCGAAGAGTCTCTCGTACCGCTCGCGCTGCCACACCCATTCGCGGGCGCTGTGCGCGTCGCCGGGCCCGCGCTGCTCGTCGCGACGCGGGCGGATACCGCCGGTCAGGAAGTGCTTGGTTTCCTTAGGCGTCGACAGGAACAGTTGCGGATGCTGGACGAGGGCCTCGTGGACGGCCGTCGAGCCGGCTTTCGGCGCGCCGATGACGAGGAAGTCGGGGAGAGCCACGGGACCTCCATTAAATCTATATGTCGCATCGACAATACCTCAGAGGTATTGTTTTCTAACCTCATCGTGCTGACGCCCTGTTTCGGGAGCGTGTCGCGAGAAGATCGGCGGCATGACAACGGTTCGTCCCGGCCAAGTCGTCCAGCTCTCGTGAGCTCCCAGCGCGCAGTCGATGCGCCGCCGCATGACGAGGCGCGCTTCGACCGGTTCGTCGCCGAGGAGTCGGCGGCGCTGCTGCGGGTTGTTCGTGGCACCGCGAGCCGGCGTCGAACGAACGCGATCGGCACATCAGCGCTGATGGCCGTGCTCGTCGTCGCAACGAGCTGCACGGGGACAGCGCGCGAGTCGGCCCGCCCGCCCGGGCCGGCCCGGCCGTCCGGATCATCGGTGTCCCGCTGCCCGTGGGCGGGCGGTGACTTCGCGGCCCTTCCGCCGACGTCCATAGGGCCGGCCGGCCCGTACGACCACGGCCGGCTACGCATCATGGCGCGAGCACCCGTGGGCCGTCCCGTGCAGGCGCACGCTGTCGTTTCGTACTCGGGCAGGGACGGCAGCGGGAAGTTTGCGATCCGAGCCGTCGTGACGACACGGCTCGTCGTGGTCAGGAGCGCGTACGAAGACGTGCCGCAGGCGATCGGAGCCCCACCGTCGCTCTCGTCCGACGACATGTTCCGCCGCGCGAACGTCATCGCACGCGGCGCCGCGGTGCGAACAACAGACTTGCGCACTCATGAGTTGACCGTCGCTGTGCCGGCCGGTCTGAGGTCACGCGACTACTTCGTGATCGGTGTCGAGCAATGGAGTCATCTGTGTACGCCGCGCGACTTCGGCGAGACCGACTCGTTGATGGGCGTTGTCCGCATCGGTGATCCCAAGCAGACGCTGCAGCGTTGTCAAGAAGCCCGTCCACAACCCGGGCGACTGTCCACAGCATGCCCGTGAGTGCCGCCGAGCACGCCGGATCCGACTTGGCTACGAGTCATGCGGGTGAAAGACGCGGTCGGACGGTTCGGCGAGCAGCTTGCCGTCGACACGCTGGTGGCCGACGGGCTGACTGTGATCGAGCGCAACTGGCGCTGCGCCGACGGCGAGATCGACATCGTCGCCCGCGAGGGCGACACGCTGGCGTTCGTCGAGGTCAAGACGCGCACTTCGGTCGCGTTCGGTGACCCCGCCGAGGCGGTGAGCCGCTCGAAAGCAGCGCGCCTGCGGCGGCTGGCGGTGCGGTGGCTGGTCGAACATCCCGACCCGCACTGGCCGCAGGTGCGCTTCGATGTCGTTGCCGTCGTACGTCGCGGACCGGACGGGCCCTCGGTGCGGCATCTGCGCGGAGCGTTCTGACGATGTCACTGGCCTGCACTCGTGCGGTGGCTTTGACCGGCGTGCGCGCACAACTCGTCGAGGTCGAAGCCGACCTCGGACAGGGTTTGCCCGGGCTCGGGTTCACCGGTCTGGCCGACACGTCGGTCGTCGAGTCACGCGATCGCATCCGGGCCGCGATCCAGAACCGCGGCATCGAATGGCCCAATCGCAAGATCACGATCGCGTTGTTGCCGGCGGATCTGCGCAAGAGCGGTTCTCGCTTCGACCTCGCGATCGCGATGGCGGTGCTCGCCGCGAGCGACCGCATCCGCGCCGACGCCGTTCGCGACGTGGTGTGGATCGCCGAACTCGGGCTCGACGGGCGGTTGCGTCCGGTGCGTGGCGTCCTGCCGTCGGTCGTCGCTGCCCGCGACCACGACATCAGTCGCGTTGTCGTTGCGCCGGCGAACGGCGCCGAAGCCGCCCTGGTGCCGGGCGTCGACGTGCGGGTTGCCGACGACATCGGGCAGCTGGTCGCTTGGCTCGACGGCGCCGGGCCGCCGCCGGCGACGCCGACCGCCGGCGGCGAAGCGCCTGCGCCGTCCTGGCCGGACCTCGCCGAGGTTGCAGGGCAGACCGTCGCGAAGCGCGCGATCGAGCTGGCCGCGGCAGGCGGTCACCACGTGTTCCTCGAGGGCGCGCCCGGTGCCGGCAAGACGATGCTCGCCGAACGGCTGCCCGGGCTGCTGCCCGAGCTCGACGACAGGGCCGCGCTCGAGGTCAGCGCCGTCCATTCGGTCGCCGGCCTGCTGGGCGAACCGGCCGGGCTCGTGCGGCGCGCGCCGTTCCAGGCGCCGCACCACAGTGCTTCGGTGGCGTCGCTGGTCGGCGGGGGCCCGCACCTCGCGCAACCCGGCGCGATCTCGCTCGCTCATCGTGGTGTCCTGTTCCTCGACGAAGCACCCGAGTTCGCGCCGCGCGCACTCGAGGCGCTGCGGCAACCGCTCGAGGGCGGCCGGGTCGTTTTGCACCGCAGCGGCGGTGCGATCACCTACCCGGCGCGGTTCCTGCTCGTGCTCGCCGCGAACCCGTGTCCGTGCGCGGCGAGGTCCGGCAACTGCATGTGCCCTGCGCAGGTGCGTCGGCGTTACCAACAACGACTGTCGGGTCCGCTGCTGGATCGCATCGACGTCCGGGTGCAGGTCGACCCGGTCGCGCACGCCGAGTTGCTCGACACCGACATCAGCCTGCGGGAGACGACCGCACAGGTTGCGCAGCGGGTCGCTGCGGCCCGAGCGGCGGCGACCGAGCGCTGGGACGGGACGCCGTGGCGCTGCAACGCGGACGTGCCGGGCTCGGCATTGCGGCGCCGGCCGTGGTCACTGCCGCCGGCGACAATGGCGCCGGCCGAGCAGTACCTGCAGCGGGGCGAGCTCAGCGCCCGCGGTTTCGACCGCGTGCTGCGGTTGTCGTGGACGCTGGCCGATCTGTCGGGGCGCGTCGCGCCGACCGCTGTCGATGTGGCGGAGGCGCTGTTCTTCCGCACCGGCGTTGATCAGGGTCGTGCCGCGTGACGGGCACGGACGACGAGGTGCTGTTGGCGCGGGCGTATCTGAGTCGGGTCGGGGAGCCGGCCAGCATCGGCCTGTGGCGCTACGTCCAGGCGGTCGGGCCGGTGGAGGCGATGCGCGAGATCCGCGGCGAGCGGGCGTGGCCGTCGCTGCTCGGTGAGACTGCATCGCGCCGGGGCGAGGCCGACCCTCACGCCGATCTCGCAGCCGCCGAGCGGCACGGTGTGCGCCTGGTCGTCCCCGAGTCGGCCGAGTGGCCGCATTTCGCGCTCGCGTGCCTCGAACGGTCGGTGCTGCCCCTGGCGGCGGCACACGCCGAGCGGCGCTTCCGGCGCAGCGAGTCGGGTGATCCGGTCCCACCGCTTGCGTTGTGGATGCGGGGTCCTGCCGACCCGTGCACGTTGGCCGTGCGCTCGGCGGGGATAGTCGGCGCCCGTGCGGCGACCAGCTACGGCAATCACGTGAGCGCAGAGTTCGGCTACGGGCTGGCGACCAGCGGCGTGGCGATCGTGTCGGGCGGCGCGTACGGCATCGATGCGGCGGCGCATCGTGCCGCGCTGGCCGCACGCGGCACGACCGTCCTGGTGTCGGCGGCCGGGCTCGACCGGCCGTACCCACCGGGCAACGCTGGGCTGTTCGACAAGATCGCGGCCGAGGGGCTGCTGGTCTCGGAGAGCCCGCCGGGGTGCTCGCCGCAACGCAGACGATTCCTCACTCGCAACAGGCTCATCGCGGCGTTCTCGTCCGGAGTGGTCGTCGTCGAGGCGGCTGCCCGTTCCGGCGCGACGAACACCGCCGGGCACGCGCGCACGCTCGGCCGGCCGCTGATGGCGGTCCCGGGGCCGGTGACTTCGGCGATGTCGGCGGGCTGCCACGACCTCTTGCGCCGTGAGGAGGACCCGGCTCTGCTTGTCACGTCCGCGTCGGACGTGCTCGCCGTCGTCGGGTCGATCGGCGAAGGGCTGCCCGGCGACAAGGTGCCGGTCGCTGACATCCGCTCCGAGCTCGACCTCTTGGACCCGGTGACGCGCACCGTCTTCGAAGGGCTGCCCGCGCGCCGGTACGCCCGACCCGACGAGGTCGCCGCGCGCAGCGGCGTCAGCGCATTGGAAGTCATCCGCGCACTCCCCGCGCTCGCCCAGGCGGGACTGGTCGAGCGGGACGGCAGCGGCCTGCGCATCTCGGCGCGGGTGCGGGCGATGACGCGGCCCGCCTGATCCGTGTATCAGCGCGGCCGGCGCCCGCTCTTGCGAGTCATGCAGGTAGCGATGGTGTTCGTGCTGACGGCGCCGGCCTTTGTCATCGCGGGCGAAGGAGTCCGCCGGGTCATCGGGCGCATGCTGCGCACCGACCGGCCCGTGATCAACATCCGCTGACCGCGCGTGGCGGCTTGCATCGCACCGTCGCGGCGCGCACCGTCGCACGTGTGAGCTTCGACGTCGCTGCAGCCCGGGGCGGGCTTCCCGGCGAGCTCGAAGCGGTCGTCGACGCCTACGAGCGGCACCTTCGTCTCGAGGTCAACCGCTCGCCCCACACGGTGCGCGCCTACGTCGGCGATGTGGTCGCCTTCCTCGACCACCTCGCCAAACTCGGCGGCACCAACCTCGACGACATCGATCTGGCGATGTTGCGTGGCTGGCTGGCCATCCTGCGCGACCGGGGCGCGGCCCGCACGTCGCTGGCGCGTCGAGCGGCCGCGCTGCGCACGTTCACCGCGTGGGCGCACCGGTCGCAGCGCGCCGAGATCGACGCCGGCGCCCTGCTGGCCAGCCCGCGTGCGCTGCGGACGCTGCCGCCGGTCCTGGACGCTCGCGAGGCGGCGACCGTGATGAGCGTCCCGGCCGCCCCGAGCGACGCAGCGCAGGCAGACGACATCGCGACGGTGCTCGCCGTGCGTGACCGCCTGGTGCTCGAACTTCTCTACGCAACCGGCATCCGGGTGTCGGAACTGACCGGCCTCGACATCGACGACATCGACCGCTCGCGCCGGGTCGCGCGCGTACTCGGCAAGGGCAATAAAGAACGCACCGTCCCGTACGGTGTCGCGGCCGAGCGCGCGCTCGCGCCGTGGCTCGACCAGGCACGCAGCGTGCTTGTCACCGCCGACAGCGGCCCCGCGCTGTTGCTCGGCGCCCGCGGCCGGCGCATCGACCCGCGCACGGTGCGCACGGTCGTCCACCGCGCAGTAGCCGCCGTCGACGGCGCGCCGGACATCGGCCCGCACGGGCTACGGCACTCGGCCGCCACGCACTTACTCGACGGCGGCGCAGATCTGCGCTCGGTGCAAGAACTGCTCGGCCACGCGAGCCTCGCGACGACCCAGCTGTACACGCACATCTCCGTCGAGCGGCTGCGCCAGACCTACGCGAAGGCGCACCCACGGGCTTGATCGAGCTGCACTAGTCCGGATTCCACGGCAGGAGCCGCACCGGCCCCAGCGCTCGCAACAGCAGCAGCGGATCGAAGTACTCGCCGTTGCGGCGCGCACCCCAGTGCAGGCAGCCGCCCGCCGTACACGCGCCGTGCCGACCATGCACATGCCCGAGCAGGGCACCGAGCTGCACCCGCTGGCCGCGCTCGACGGCCGGCTCGATCGGCTCGTACTCGGTGCTGACGCCGTCGGCGTGCTGCACGACCACGACGCCTCGGCCGGCCACCGACCCGGCGAAGCTGACCACGCCCGGTCCCGCCGCACGGACCGCCTCGCCGGAACGAGTCGCCAGATCGACCCCGCGGTGTCCGGGCCCGAACGGCGTCGTCGGTGCCTCGAACGGGCGCACGACCGTCACTGGAGCGACCGGCGCGGCGTAGTCGATCGCGACGGGGCCGGACGGCGCGGCCGCCGGCGCACTCGACGCGCCGGACATCACTACCGCGACGAGCACCACGACCACACCGAACCCGCGCCTCATGACCTGACCATGGCCCGCTCGGGCCCAGTCGTGGCAAGCCAGATCGGCCGTTGTGGACAACCCGCTCGGCCGTCCACATCCCTAAGGCCTGCGCCCGGCTCGAGATAGGGACTTCTTCCGATGCCTGAGGACCCCTCAGACGACGAATCTCATCGGTGTCATCAAAAGCATCAGCACTAGCCAGGAGGACACCATGTACGAGATCCGCGCGCTGAACCCCGACGCGATCCAGGCCGAGCTCGCCTACCGCCGCCAACAGCTGGTCGGCAACCGGGTCGGGCAGGCTCAGCCCCGAGGACGTTGGTGGCGGCGCCGCCCGCAGAGCACCGACTGACCGCCGCCGATGACGGCAGCGGTAGCGATCGCCGCGGCGACCGCTCCGACGATCGAAACCTCGACCGACGGCGACGGTGTCGGGGGACCGGACGATGATGTCCGGGTGCCCCGTACCGTCGCCGCACTCGTCGGGCGTTCGAGCGAACTCGCCGATCTGGTCGGCGTGCTCGACAGCGCCGCCGACGCGAAAGCCGCCGTCGCCGTGCTCGGCGGCGACGCCGGTGTCGGCAAGACCCGGCTGCTCACCGAGACGGTCGCCGCCGCCACCGCGCGTGACATGACGGTCTTGCTCGGGCACTGCGTCGACCTCGGCGATACGCCGCCGCCGTACCTCGCGATCAGCGAGGCCTTCGTCCGGCTCTCCGCGGCCGACCCGGACCGGATCGAAGAGCTGCTGCGCGACCATCCGCAAGTCGCCGCGCTGCTGCCCGGCCGTGGGGCCCGCGGTGCCGAAGACCGTCTCGACCGCGGCGAGTTGTTCGAAGCCGTTCTGGGCGCGCTCAGTGACCTGGCCACTCGGCGTCCGGTACTTCTCGTCATCGAAGATGCGCACTGGGCCGACCAAGCCACCCGCGACCTGCTCGGGTTCCTGTTCACCCGAATCGGTGACGAGCGGCTCGCGATCATCGTGAGCTACCGCAGCGACGACCTGCACCGCCGTCACCCGCTTCGTCCGACGCTCGCGCAGTGGGCGCGACTGCCTGCCGTGACACGCGTGCAGCTCGACCCGCTCGCGGCCGACGACGTTCGCAACCTGATCCGCGCGATCCACCCCGGACCGCTCACCGACGCGGCGGTCAACGACATTGTTTCCCGAGCCGACGGCAACGCCTTCTTCGCCGAAGAACTCGTCGACGCCGCCGACCAGTGCCACGACGCCGGACACCTGCCGTGGCAGCTCGCCGACCTCTTGCTCGTGCGCCTCGAAGGGCTGTCCGACGACGCACGCGAGGTCGTCCGGGTCGCCGCGGTCGGTGGGCGCCGCGTTGCGCACACGATGCTCGCCGACGTCGTCGACCTGCCGCCCGAGCGTCTCGACGCCGCCTTGCGCGAAGCCATCGACGCGCATGTGCTGCAGCTGACGAGCAGCGGACGTGGCTACATCTTCCGACACGCGCTGCTCGCCGAAGCCGTGTACGACGATCTGCTCCCCGGCGAGGTGGTGCGCCTGCACGCGGCGTACGCGACGGTGCTCGCCACGCGCGCCGGCAACATGGGCGCAGCCGAGCTTGCACGTCACGCGCGGGCCTCTCATGACCTCGACACCGCCTATCTCGCCAGCGTCCGCGCCGGCGACGAGGCGATGCGGGTCGCCGCCCCACAAGAGGCGATGCAGCACTACGAGGTCGCGCTCGAACTCGCACCCCGGGCAGCGACCGCAGATGCCGACCGGTCCGAGCTCGTCGTCTCGACCGTCGACGCCGCCGACGCAGCGGGTCACTCGGCCCGCGGCCTACGGCTGGCGCGACACGCGCTGGCGGAGCTGCCGCCCGACGCGCCCCCGTTGCACCGCGCGCGAGTGCTGTTCGCCCTCGTCCGCGCGGCGCTCGGGGAAGAGATCGACGAGCAGACCCTGGACGCCGCGAACGAGACGCTGCGACTCGTCCCGGCCGATCCGCCGACGGCCTTCCGTGTACGCGTGCTCGCGCAGCACGCGCGAGTGGCGTTCATCCTCGGACGCGACGTCGAGGCCGAACGGTCGGCCCGCGAGGCGATCGAAGTCGGCGACCGCATCGGTGCACGCATCGGCGCCAACGACGCCCGCGCGACGCTGATCGTGGTCGCCCGCCGCGCGAACGAACCGCAGTCGGTCGTCGAACGCCTGCGCACGCTGGCCGCCGATGCCCAGGCGCTCGGCGATGCCGGCGCCGAGGTGCGCAGCCGGTACAGCCTCGGCGCGCTCTACCTCGAGATCGGCGATCTCGACCAGGCACGTACTGCGTTCGACGAGGCGCGCACGCGCGCCCGCGAGACCGGCCGGCAGTTCGACCTGTTCGGTATGCACGCGCGGGCCAGCGCGGGCGTCGTTCGTTTTGCGCAGGGCGACTGGGACGAAGCCCTGACGCTGCTCGACATCTCGCGCGAGCGTCCGCCGGACGTAGCTCGGGCCGTGCTGTTGTCGACAGCCGCGCTCGTACGTGCGGGGCGCGGTGACCGCGCCGTGATCGACCTGGCCCGTTCGCTTCGTCCCGACTGGGAGCGCGAGGGCCGCATCGCGATGCACTTCTCGCTGGCGTGCATCGACCTGTACGAGTTCAGCGGTGAGTACGAGCTCGCACTCGGCGTCATCGACGAAGCGGTGGGCGTGCTCGGCAAGATCTGGACCGACCCGTGGCCGCTCGCGCTCATCCAGACCACGGCACAGGTGATCTCGTCCCTGTGCGTCGCCAGCGCGACCGCGCCGGCGGCGAAGTACGCCGAGCTGGCCACGCACGCCGACGAACTGCTCACGCGCGGGCTCACCGCGGCCGAGCGCGGGCTCCCCGCCGGCCGCGAGATGGGCATCGAAGGACGTGCGTGGATCAAGCGGCTGCACGCCGAGCATGCACGCCTGCGCTGGCTCACCGGCGTCGATGCCCCGGATCCCGATGAGCTCGTGCGCCAGTGGACCGAGACTGCGGCCGCGTTCGACTATGGCAACGAACTGCAGCTCTCGCGCAGCCGTGCGCGACTGGCCGCCGTGTTGCGCGGCGCCGGGCGCACCGCCGAAGCCACCGAGCAGGCGACGCTCGCCCGTACTGCGGCCCGGGCGATGGGCGCCCGTCCGTTGCTCGACGAACTGCGAGCCCTCGGAACGCCGGCATCCCGGCAGGGCGACGGCGCCGGCGGACTCGACGCCTTGACCGATCGCGAGCGTGACGTGCTGGCCCTGCTCGTCGA